>CAMCTJ010000005.1 GCA_945878405.1 Bdellovibrio sp. ZAP7 | reverse complement strand
GACCGCTTTTGAGATTTCTAAAAGGTGCAAAGGGAACGCCAGATCCCCCCATTGTTTAACATGACACGCTGACTCCTAAATCCTTGAAAAAACAGGATATAATTGCCATTTCATTTTATTCACTTTTTAAGGAGAAATTCCCATGAAGTTAGCTGCATTACTGTTTGGATTAGTGACTGCTTTCTTAACCTCCCAAAGCTTTGCGCAGAAAGGCGGGGGCAGCCATTCAATTAAACCGACTCAAGTCCCTGCGAACTCGGGTCGTTCTTCCGAAGATGTAATCGGAAAAACCAAAGAGGATAAAAGCGTTCAATGGGAGTACACGGTTACTTTGAAACCCGGTGCTTCGCTTGAGGAAATTCGAAGAATCAAAAAAGAACTACGAAAAAATGGAGCTACATTCAACTGGGGCAGTGCTGATGAACCTGTGTTTGGGGTTAAAACTTGGATGTCCGAAGATGAAATAAAAGGGCTCAGCGATTACGTAGCTTCTGCCGAAGGTAGCGAGCCCACTAAGCGGTACAAAATTACTTTGAACAAAAGCCAAAGCTTCCAGAAGCTAAAAGCTAAACTTGCCGAACTTGCTAGCAGCAAAGAAAACCCACGCAAAATGCAAATCACTTATCGAGCGGGCGATCAAGATAAGCCGATTTACATTGTCGTGAAGAGCAATATCACAGCAGTCGGAGAAATTTATGCTCTGATCGGTCAGTACATCGGTGGAGAAGGCACTGAGCCCGGTGTTGAAGAAGTAAATTAAGTGTTAAACTGATTCGTCGAGTGTTCGTCACGGAGAGAATATGGCTCACATAGAAGGATTTAAAGGAACTTGTTACAAATCGTCAGGACTCAATCTTAATGATTTGATCATTCCTCCGTACGACACCCTCGATTCAGAGGCAGCCCTTCATTATAAAAATAAGAATCCCTATAATTTCGCTCACGTTGATCTTTCTCAGAAAGAAAACGACGATTACTCTCACTCGCTTTCTCTTCTGGAACAATGGCGGACTAAAGGAATTACCGAGGAAACCTCTCAGCCTTGTTACTTTCTTTACCGGCAGAACTTCGAAGCTTTTGGAAAAAAACATCAAAGAGACACTCTTCTTTGCACCGTTGGTCTTCATGATTTTTCAAAGGGAATTATTCGCCCACATGAAAATACATTTGGAAAATACAAGGCGGACCGACTGGAGCTTCTTCGAAAGACCCGTCACAACTTAAGCCACATTTTTGGAATGGTTAAAGATGAAGAAGGGTTTTTAGCAACGCAGTTTGAAGCTTGGTCGTTTGAAAAACCTTTCCTAAGAGCTCAAGGAGAAGATGGGGTTCTCCACTCTATTTGGAAAGTTGAAGTTGAAAAGGCCCCCAATCTTCAAAGTTTTTTTAAAGACAAATCGGTTTACATTGTAGATGGACATCACCGATATGAAAGCGCCCTCATGTATGCTCGAGAACTAGGCGTTGAGGGAAAGTGGGAACACCCAGCCTCCAAGACCACCTTTTGTATTGCCAATGTTTTCGATCCGGGACTTGTGATTTATCCCACGCACCGGCTGCTTAAAAAGGGGACTCTATCCAAATTTGATTGGAATCAGGTTGAAAAGGATTATGAGGCTACCCCCATATCCTTAGAAAAGGCTCGGGATTTTGTAGTAAGCCATCAGAAAGAGCCCCGGTTCTTGGTTTTTTATCAGGGGCAACTCTCCGTCCTATTTCCAAAAAACCGAGCCCAGTGGCAGGAATCCCAAGGTCAATCCGTCACAAAGTTGGGAGTAACCTGGTCAGATAGAGGGTTTTTAAAGAAATTCTGCGGGGTTACAGATGCTAATCGGGGCTCACTTGTTCGATATGAAAAGGACTTTGAGTTCACTTGGTCATTAAGAAACGAATTCGATCTCATTGTTTTCCACGCTCCTCCAGCAGTCAGCGACGTCACAGCCGTGGCGGATGAGAACAAGTACATGCCTCAAAAATCAACTTTCTTTATCCCAAAACTGGCTGGAGGCCTGATTTTCCGGAAACTTCCCCCGTTTTAAGCTGGGTCTTTTTTGCGTTTACAACCCCACTGACTTGGGTTACATCCTCTGCCACTTGTGAGGAGTATTTCACGGCCAAAAGGCGTGCAACGAGGGATCTCATGTCTAGAATTTGTGAATTAACAGGCAAAAGAAGAGAAAAAGGTAACCGAGTTAGTCATTCGAACATTAAAACTCGTCGTTTCCTTCAACCCAACTTGGTAAAGAAGAAATGGCAATTAGCAGAGCTTAAAAAGAGCGTTACTTTGACGCTTTCTGCTTCTGCTCTTCGGACCATCCAAGCTCGCGGTGGCCTTGAAAGAGCCATTATGTTGGAAAAAGATGAAAATCTATCTGACAGGCTTTTAGGTTTAAAAAGAGAAATTTTGAAGCGACGTTCAGATAAATCTGGTTCGTCAAAAGGTGAGGAAGTTCATGCGGTTCAGAATTAAAAAGGGCGATCTCGTCCAAGTACAAGTCGGTCGGGACAAAGGTAAGACCGGCAAAATTGTAAAAATCAATAAAAAGCATTCTAAAATCGTGGTTGAAGGCATCAACATGCAAAAACGCCACGAAAAAGCAAAGCCTGGATCTCCAGGGGGAATCCAAACTCGTGAAGGAGCAATTCATTACTCCAACGTGATGTTGGTAGACAAAAAAGGGGAACCTACCCGAATTGGCTATCAGTTGGCTGAGAAAGATGGAAAAAAAGTAAAAAATCGTATTGCTAGAACTACGGGAGAGCAGATTTAACATGGAAAGAGAATTTTCAAAAAAAGGCAGTGAATCTAGAGGCGAAGGTAAAGATTCTGGACTTCCTGAGAACCGCTTTAAATCTGGCAAAAAAACAGATTTAGGCGAAACCGTTATTGATTATAAAAACGCTTACCTTTTAAAGCGATTTATTACTGATCGAGGCAAGATCAATCCAGCTCGCATCACTCGCTTGTCTGCAGCTCAACAAAGAAAGCTTGCAATAGCGATTAAAAGAGCTCGGCACATTGCTTTGATACCTTATTGCTCCGCTCATCACGGAATGAAAAACGATTAATTTCGTTTAGCCGAACACAAACCACAAAATAGCCATTGTTACTACCAGGACGGTACTGAGCACTTGGTTGAGCTTATGGTGCCCAGGAGATTCGCTCTCTTGGGGACTCTTTCCTTTTCCTCTATGAGCCCAAGTCAGGCCTTCTAGTTGAGCGGCTTGGGGAGCTGGAGTTAAGAAGCTCACTGCCACCAGAATCACTGAACAAATCACAAATAGGATAGCTGCGAAGTGAAGAAAATTAATCTCGGCATACGTTTCCCAGAATGAGCCGGGACTCAATCCTTCTTTTTGAGGGCCATTCACCAACTCTAAACACAACCGTAAGAACCCGAGAACAAATCCCACCAAAAGCGAGGTTATGGCTCCAGTACCATTAATTCTTGAAATAAAGAGCCCTAAGAGAAAACAAGCTGCAATAGGAGGAGCAATATACCCCTGAACACTTTGCAAATAGATATAGAGCTGTGAAGAAATAAATTTCATGAAAGGAATCCAAAGAAGACCTAAAACAGCTAAAAACCCCGTCGACCATCGTCCCACGGATACCAAAGTTGCTTCACTGGCGTCGGGCTTCCATTTTCGGAAAACATCCCAAGTAATCAAAGTAGAGCAAGAATTGAAAACAGCGCTGAGAGATCCCATGAGAGCAGCTAAAAGCGCCGCAAAGAAAAGCCCTTTGATCCCCGGGCTTAAAAGATGCATGACCATTCGGGGAAGCGCCTTATCAGCATTACTGGAATCCATATCCGTGTAGAGAACTCGAGCAATGATTCCTGGCAAAATAAATAAAAAGACCGGAAGAATTTTTAAGTACCCTGCGAGAATCGTTCCCCCTCTCGCATGACCCAAGTTTTTTGCGGATAAAGTTCTCTGAACAATGCACTGATCAGTGCACCAATACCAAATTCCTAAAATGGGAGCGCCAAATACAATGCCTGTCCATGGAAAGCTTGGATGAGAAGTGGCTTTCCACATTGAGAAAAAACCTGCCGGTGCTTTAAGAACCAAGGCATCCCAGCCTCCAACCGCATTCAGCCCCGCAAACACCAAGGCACAAGAACCTATCAAGAGCACACCGGTCTGAAGCATATCTGTATAAACAACGGCTCGAAGTCCTCCCAGGATTGTATAGAGACCCGTGACAACCACAATCACACCAGCGCTCATCCATAAATCAATCCCAGTAACCTCTTGAATGATGACTCCCCCGGCATAGAGGGAAACACTGATTTTTGTCAGCACATACCCAATAATGGAAATCGCTGTAAAATATCCCTGACAAGCTGAATTGTATCGACGACCTAAAAATTCCGGCATCGTATAGACACCACTGCGAAGATAAAACGGAACAAAGAGCCACCCCAGAAGAAGTAAGATCAAAGCTGCAAGCCATTCAAAATGCCCAACGGCCAACCCGGAAGCCGCCCCAGTGCCAGAAAGGCCTAACAAGTGCTCGCTTCCAATGTTGGACATAAAAAGGCTAGTTCCAACCGCAAACCAACCTAAATCTCTTCCTGCTAAAAAATAACCTTCACTCTCTTTTTCGTTGTTATTTTTTAAGAAGGCCCAAGCAGCAACTCCTAAAACCCCTGTAAAATAAAGGACGATGACGATGATATCGATAGCTTCAAGTTGTTTCACAATGGGGTTCATTTACCATGGCGAGTCAAGACTCTCAAAACATTTATTTATGCTCGACAGGCCCCGGGAAGGTACTATATGACGGTACGAAAGGAGAAATGCCAATGAGCGTAGAATTCTACAATGTTAAAACTCGCAGTAAGGTCTCTGTTCCTGAAACTCAAATTCAGAAGGCTACTCTGAAAAGACAAAATAAAAACGGCACTACGCAAATCCGTTATGTCCTTAGAGCCTTAGTTGATGGCATGAAATTGACTAAGTTTGTTTCCCAAAAAGATTGGGAAGCCCTCAATGCTCCAGTAGTGGAGTAACTCTAAATTTAATCAAAGAGGTCCCCATGAAAAAAGCAGTGCTAGGGGTATTTATTGCTTCTTTCGTATTTGGGTCGGGAAAATCCCTAGCGGTTCCCTCAAGCCTCTCTGATTACGGTTATCAAACAGTCACAGAAATCTGGAACCAACTTTTATTTTACGGGCTTCTGGAGATGGATCCTTGGGACCCCACTCTCCCGAAACCTCAAGTTCCGGCCTTGAAAGCCGTAGTCAGCAAGCGATCTGGGTTGCTTGTTTACTACGATGAAGAGATTGGAGTGATGGCGACCACCTTGGTTTTCAAAAACCCTAATGGGGGTCAACGTCACTCGGCTTCTTTTAATCGCAACAACATCGAATTTATTACCCCCGATCAGGGCACGGTTGCGAATGCAAATGAGTACATGACTGTGAACGGTCCAGCTTACAATTTTTACTGCCAAAGCCGACTTGTAACCGAACAAAGTTTCCGTACCTGCGTCGACAGACTCTTCGTTCGAGTAATTGTCGATAAACTTCGTAAATACGCTTACTAACTTGCCTCGGGTTCGACTCACAATCACTCAATTAGGCCCCAAAGGGGATGGCATTGCCGAAGGCATAAAAGGCCCAATCTTTTTAGAGCGCACGGCTCCAGGGGATGAAGTAGAAGCCGATATTTTTCGAGATGATAAAGGAGTGCTGCGAGGAGAAGTTATCAAGTTTCACTCGTTATCCCCCCTAAGAAGCACTCCCCCCTGCCCCCATTATGAAATCTGCGGCAATTGCACACTCCAACACCTTTCCCAGGAGTTTTATCAAAACTGGAAACAAGACCTGGTTCAAGAAGCCTTACTTAAATGGGGCCTAACACCAAAGACTTGGCTCCCCCCCATTTTTCTCAAAGGCCAGAACCGTCGGCGCGCCACTTTTTCACTGACTCGAAAGAAGGGCAGACTAGTAATGGGGTATTATCAGAGAAGGTCGAAAACCATTTCACCCATTCCTTCGTGTGGAATCGCATCGCCTGATTTAATTGATTTAAAAAACTGGCTCGAACCCTTTCTCTCTCCGTTGGTAAAAGAGGGACAAGAGGTCGACCTCTTTTTTCAAAAAATCGGCGATTCTTTCGAGTTGGTATTTTCAGGGCTGCCTTCCCTTTCGAAAATAATTTTAGAGGAGCTCGCAAGCTTACCTCCGATTGGACGGGTTAGCCTCAAGACTGATCGCGGGATTCAGGTCTTATTTCAGAAAAAAAATCTGACTACTCAGTTCGGTCGACTCAACGTCTCTTTACCCCCAGCCACTTTTTTACAACCCACAGAAGAGGGAGAACGCGCTCTCGTCAGCTCAGTTGTTCAAGCAATCAAAGGCAGAACAGGAGCTTTCGCTGATCTTTTCAGCGGTGCAGGTACATTTTCTGGCCCGCTTCTGGATTTTGGGGCAGTCTCGGCCTATGAATCGAATCCCCACGCCATTCGAGCACTCAAAGAAGCGGGAAAGAATGAAAATTTAAATGCCCACCAGAGAGATCTTTTTGTTCATCCCCTTTCCAGCAGGGAAATTAATCGATTTGATGGGGTTGTTTTCGATCCTCCGCGAGCAGGCTGTTTAGAACAAGCAAAAGAAATGGCGCGGTCCCTTTGTCCTCTCTTAATTGGGGTTTCCTGTAATCCGGCTACTTTTGCACGAGATAGTCACCAGCTCATCCGAGGGGGATATCGGCTAGAAAGTCTCCAATTGATCGATCAGTTTTTGTGGTCCCACCATGTTGAGGTAGTCGGGGTCTTTACTAAACAGAAGCGTTAGGTACGGTCCGAACCCATACCGATTGTGTCGGAAACGCAAACTCTACTTTTTCGTCTGAAAACTTCTTCAAAATCTCGAGAAGAATCGTTTGCTGCGTATCCATATAAACTCGATAATCTGAATCTTCGATATAAAAAACCAATTCAAAGTCCAGAGAGGAAGCTCCGTAATCTACCAGATGGCATCTTTCAAATCGGACCTTTTCCTTGGATGCAATCACCTGCTCAATCCACTTGGGAATTTGTGATAAAAGCACTGGCAAAGTCCCGTAAACGACGCCGATTTTTTTTGTGACTCTTCTTTCTAGGAGCCGCTTGTAATTCTGTACTCGACTCTCAAGAAGATCTTTGTTGGATACTACTACTTGCTCGCCCGTGAGACTTCGAATCCGAGTGGTTTTTATCCCGATTGACTCAATCGTTCCTCTGACATCTTTTGAAACGATCTGATCCCCGACCATGAATGGTTTATCTAAAACAATAGAAAGCGAAGCTAATAAATCTCCCAGAATATTTTGAGCTGCTAAAGCAACTGCAATTCCACCTACCCCCAGCCCGGCAAGCAGCGCGCCGATATCCACTCCCATATTACTGAGACTCATCAACACAACAATAGAAACAAACATCCCCTGCGCAACTCGATATAAAAGAACTAAAGCGGCTGAAGCAGAGGGGTTCTCACTCATTTTTTTATCTAAAACCTGCTCGTGCCACATTTTCAGCAGATAAAAACCCCATACCAATATCTGAAACGCTACCGTGGCAACGATTAGGACCTGAAAAGATTTCTCTTGGGTGATTTGATGGGAAACGGAACGAGCCAAAAGGGAAAATATCCAAATAAAAAGAACCCAAGCATGGGTCTTCTTCAACACTGCAATTCGACGAGAACCGACATGAATCAGGAGCTTGAGGAAAGAGGTTGCCGCAAGAGCTCCCAAAACTAAAAAGAGCCAACGACTCCATTCGCTATTTTCAATAAATTCTCGAAACATTTTTAAACCCTGCTTATTAAAACTTCTTGGGCAACCGAATTCAAGTTTTTAAGCTGGGGGTCTCTTTAGAACTCGACTATACTATTTTCCAAATGTCTCTTTTTGGAAATCACACTGCGAAGCTGCTTACTTCCCTTGCCCTAATTCTTGGTTTGGCTTGGTATCTTTTCTCTCAAAAAGGAATATCCACAGGGGATATTTTCCTCTTGTTAAGAAACTTTGATCTCAGAACTCTTTCCTTGTGTGCTTTTCTAGTTGGGCTGCAAAACTTCTTGATGGCAGCTCGCATTTGGTTACTTTTTCCTAAAGGACAAAGAGTGCCGCTAGGTTCAACCGTTCATACCGTTTTCTATGGACAGTCGATCAATACTTTTTTGCCTGCTCGCGCTGGGGATGTATTTAAGGCAGTTATGTTTTCGAAATTAGGATCATCGACAGTTTCCACTGCAGCGGGTGTGATCGTGGCCGACAAGATAACTGATATCTTTGCGTTGCTCCTTCTCATCTTATCGAGCAGAGCCTATCTCTTTCTCTCCCCCCCAACAACTCTCCCAGTTTCTTTTGGAACTGTGGTTATCGTTGTTTTTATTATTCTTGCGGTTGGCTTCTTATTTAGAAACTTTCTTGCCTTACGTTTTGGACACTTTTTTGGTTGGTGGCAGGGATTTAAACACGGTTTATTAGCCATTTTTAACTGGAAGAGAATTTTTCTGGCTCTGATAATTGGTATTGTTGCTTGGTCTTGTGAGGCCATTGCTCTCCTGCTTCTTTGTAAAGCCCAGACTTTTCCAATTACTTTTTCTCAGTCGGTTTTTCTTCTGGCTCTACTAAATTTGGCCATTGCGGTACCTCTTTCGCTAGCTAATTTAGGACCTTTCGAAGCAGCACTAGTTTTTGGAATGGGACAACTAGGTGCCTCTACTGCTATGTCTCTCGCTGTTGCCACTACTCATCATTCGTTGCAAATGGGAATTTTGGTGCTCTTAACTGGATTTTTCTTGCTCATTCGCTCTCTTAGAAATTTTTCTTCATCACCAGAAAAAGAGTTTTTGGTACAGGATTCGGATAAGCGGAAGGCAATAGATTATTTCGAACGGGCCTCTTCTGATTATCATGAGACTGTCAGTAAAGGCATCCTGGTGCATTTTAGAAATCGTGAAAGATCAAAAGTTTTGGAACTTTTGAGCCTAGACCAACCAAATCTGAGCGTTATTGATGTCGGTTGTGGCGCTGGTTTTTATTCGTTCACCGCCAAAAAGTTGGGCCTATCAGTGCATGCGGTTGATATGAGTCCAGGAATGCTTAAGAAGCTCGAAGGTCTTGTTGATAAGGTAAGTAATTGGGACATTGAAACGATGCCGACTGACCTCAAGTATGATCGAGTTGTTTGTGCTGGGGTACTCGACTTTGTACAAAAACCGGAAGTGGCTTTTGCTAATCTTTGTAAGTTAGTTAATGAAAATGGCCGATTAGTTATTCTTTGCCCTCGCAAGGGTTTGGGGGGGCTTTACTATCGGTGTGAGAAATACTTTTTTGGTATCAGAGTTAATTTATTTACTAAAGACTGGCTATCTAAGCAGGCAGCAGAACACGGGTTAAAACTAACCAAGGTATTTTATCCCCTTCCCACTAACATGGCCCTTCTCTTTTCTAAAAGATAATAACTCAGTCCAGAAACCCCGAATCCCACAAACCAGGCGTAATGGTAGAGCTGTCGAATGAATGCGGGAATACTCTCCTCGGGAATAAAATGAGTCGTCGTTAAAAATCCCGGAATATTGGGAGCTATCCCTAAAAGAAGAGAAATCCACGCAATTGAATTAAATCCCTTACTGTACCAGTATCTGCCCTTGGGATCGTAGAGCTCCTCTACCACCAACTTCTTATCTCTAATCAGATAATAATCAACAATCATCACGCCCCCGATGGGTCCTAAGAGGCTTGAATAGGCAATTAACCAAGTAAAAATATAGCCAGTCGGGTCACTGACCAGTTTCCATGGGAAAATCATCAATCCCAGAAAACCGGTGAGATATCCACCCCTCTTAAAGTCGATCATACTAGGTGCCAGATGAGCGAAGTCGTTCGCAGGGCTCACGATATTGGCAGCGATATTCGTTGCAAGAGTAGAGACGGCCACAGAGATCATGGCGCAAGTAATGAGAATGGGAGATTGAAATTTTCCCGCTAACACCACCGGATCCCAAATCGTCTCTCCGTAAACTAGTGTGGTCGCACTTGTGACTACGACTCCGATAAAAGAAAAAACCGTCATAGAGGGGGGCAATCCCAGAATTTGTCCCCACACTTGGGCCTTTTGAGACTTTGCATAACGAGTAAAGTCCGGAATGTTCAAAGATAAAGTAGCCCAAAAACCGACCATTCCTGTCAAAGCAGGAAAAAAGAATTTTAAGAAATCACTCGTGGATTTAAATTTCGAGGGCTGCGAAAGAATGGGGCCCAAACCATTTGCGGCTTGAATAGCCCAAGCTAACAGAGCCAGAGCGATCACCGGCAAAAAGAAAGCCTTAAACACTAATAGCTTTCGAATACTTTCAATTCCCAGGTAAACAACCCACATATTTAAAAGCCAGAAAAGAAAAAAGGTGATTGCAGGGCCTGTTTGAAGGCCCCATGATTCTGGGAAAACAGCAGGAAGATTTGAAAGCGTTGGGAACCAGAGGCTGGCAGCTTGATAAATCGCAAACCCTCCTATCCAAGCCTGAATCCCAAACCAACCACAAGCAACGATAGCTCTGAGAAGAGCTGGAACATTTGCCCCTCGAATTCCAAAACTTGCTCTCGCAAAGACAGGAAATGAGATGCCATACTTGGTTCCCGCTGCGCCATTCAGAACCATCGGTAAAACCACAATGGCATTTCCCAAAAAAACAGTCAGAATCGCTTGCCACCAGTTCATACCTCCCTCAATGAGAGAGCTTGCCAGCATGTAGGAGGGGATACAAAGACTCATACTGATCCAAAGAGCCGCGTAATTCCAGGTCCCCCAGGTTCTCTTATCCAACGGGACTACATCGAGATCGGAATTGCTATACGCCATGGGGTCTCTCCTTCGGTATTAGAGTTGCATTCTAATGGGATGGGAGGCTGTTTTGAAACAACCGATTCAATTGACCTTTAGAAATGTTCCGGAATCAATGGCTCTGAAAAAGCTTATTTTAGAGGAGGCTGAAGACCTAGAAACCTTCTACGATCGAATCACCCATTGTCGAGTGGTGGTGGAATCGCCCCATCAGAAACACAAAAAGGGAAATTTATATCACGTCGCTATTCATTTAACTATTCCCGGAAAAACCCTAGTGGTGACCCGAAACCCTGATGCTCATTTCTCCCATAAGGATTGTTACCTTGCAATTCGAGAGGCTTTTCACGAAATCCGTCGCCAATTACAAGATTTTATTCGAATCCAAAGAGAGCCGGTAAAGATGATTTACTGACAGAGCCTCTTGCGTTTATCATAGACTCCATGAACAAAGTGATTGCTCACGCAGATGAAGCGGTGGCCGATATTTTCGATGGAGCTATTTTGGCCATTGGTGGCTTTGGACTCTGTGGAATCCCCGAAAACTGCATCGCGGCTCTAGTCAAAAAAGGGGTTAAGAACCTCACCTGCATTTCAAATAATGCGGGAGTTGATGACTTTGGGATTGGGCTCATGCTGCGAAATAAACAAGTAAAGAAAATGATTTCAAGCTACGTCGGAGAAAATAAACTTTTCGAAGACATGGTTTTGTCTGGGGAACTGGAATTGGAGTTGACCCCCCAGGGTACGCTCGCAGAAAAATTAAGAGCGGCCGGAGCGGGGATTCCAGCTTTCTTCACGGCCACGGGATATGGGACACAGATTGCTGACGGGAAAGAAACCCGGGAGTTCAATGGGCGGCATTACGTCCTTGAACGCTCGTTGTTTGCAGATTTTGCGATCGTAAAAGCATGGATGGGAGATACTGATGGAAATCTCATTTTCCGGGGCACGGCTCGCAATTTCAATCCAGATGTGGCTACCGCTAGCTACCGAACGTTAGCAGAAGTAGAACAATTAGTTCCTGCGGGTCAACTGGATCCCAATCAAATCCATGTTCCCGGAATTTATATCAAAAAAATATTTCAAGGCTCACAATACGAAAAGAGAATTGAACGTCGAATGACTCGGTAAACAAATGGCACTTACTCGTGAACAAATTGCTCAAAGAATCGCTCTGGAATTAAAAGACGGGGACTATGTTAATTTAGGAATCGGTATTCCCACACTGGTGGCGAATTATATTCCCAAGGGAATCCACGTTATTTTACAAAGTGAAAACGGTCTTCTGGGTGTTGGGCCTTATCCCACTGAAAATGAAGTAGATCCGGATCTCATCAATGCAGGAAAAGAAACGGTAACAACGTTGGCAGGATCTTCTTTTTTTTCGAGCTCCCAGTCTTTCGCAATGATTCGCGGGGGCCATGTCAATTTAACCGTCATGGGCGCCATGGAAGTCGACGAAAAGGGAGATATTGCTAACTGGATCATCCCCGGAAAAATGGTGAAAGGGATGGGGGGGGCCATGGATCTCGTGGCCTCTGGCAGTCGCCTCATCGTGGCTATGCAACACGTCTCCAAATCTGGTGAGAGTAAACTTTTAAAAAAATGCCAGCTTCCACTGACTGGTGTTCGAGTTGTTAAAAGAATCGTCACGGAACTTGCGGTCATTGACGTTACTGATAAGGGATTTGAATTAAAAGAATATGCTCCTGGAGTCAGTGTCGAACATATTAAAAAGTCTACCGCTGCAACTCTTTCTATCTGTCCTAACCTGAAGGAAATGGCATTTGCCCTTTTTTGCTAACGAGTGTTTAACAAATAACGTCCCTTTTGACTGTTCCAGGCCCACCTTTTCAAGTTTCTCAGTCTAGATTCTTTGTGCACACCTTTTGCTCTGCTTCACTTCGGATCGCGAGATCCGGGGGATTTGGGGGAAAGATGAACGTACGTAGTTCCTACTATTTATTAATTTGTTCTTTGGGCCTGATTATTTCACTTACTGCAAAATCGACCGATCACCAGGCTTCACAAACCCGTCCAGTCGTTGAGCGGCCCTCGGATTCAGATCTCAAAATGTACTTAGAGCTTTTAGATAAACGAGACAAAGAGCTTTCAGCAGCGAACGAGGCTTTATTAAAAAATGCTGATTATAGCTTAGTAAAAATTCCCTTTTTCATGCTTAAAGCGGCTATTGATGGGTATTTCTCTGCGCGATTGGTGGGCGCCTCAACCATTGCTGATGGCGCTGGTAAAGGTGCTGTGATGGGAGCCAGCAAAGCGATTTCCCAGAGACTGCTTTCTTGGGTGAAAACGGGTGGAATTGAGCGACTGAAAAGTCTTGGCTTTAATGTCGGTATTTTAGGGATCACTATGGCTAGTAACTCAGCAGTACAACATGATTATCACTGGCAATACGGCATTCCCATTTTTGGCTCAGCCTATTCAGCTTATTTATGGTCTGAACATCTAATGAATACCCCTGATCTCATCGAAAAGAATGGGAATGACATCCTTGCGATTAGAAAAGAAAAATTAAGAATCAGACATCTGCTTGAGAAAACTTCTTCGAATTAATATTCGAGCATGTCCCCTTCTGGCATAAAGATAAGCAATGCGCTTGCATTGAGCGGAGTTTTTCCCCACTTCTTAACTTTTGGAAGATAAGTTTTCACTGCTGCAATAAGAGTTCTTTCAATCACTGGATCTGCCTCAGCCAAGACCCCTACGAAGGCTTGCTTCGCCAAAGAGTTTTTTCCTTGGCTTGCCCAAATTCTTCCTAAGTAATAGAGACTTGCTAGGCGATAATGTTTATATTTTTTATTTAGATTTGATGAAAAAGAGAATTCAGCGCCTTTGAAATCTCCGGCTTTCAGTGACAAAATGCCGTGAACAAAAGAGTAAGCTGAATTATCAGGATCAAGTGAAACCGATTCTCTGAGGATCACACTT
Source organism: Bdellovibrio sp. ZAP7 (assembly GCA_945878405.1). Classification (GTDB taxonomy): domain Bacteria; phylum Bdellovibrionota; class FAC87; order UBA2466; family UBA2466; genus RFNO01. The sequence continues at coordinate 148,832 of CAMCTJ010000005.1, read as the reverse complement.
GCTTTTTTGGGATTACCTTCAGTTTCAAAAGCAGTTTTTGCCTCGATGTATTTCTGCTCTGCTTTTGCCAGCAAAGGAAAATCCTGATTAAAAGAACTGTTTTCTAGGTGCTTGTAATCTGCAGAAGCAAAAAGGGATTCATCAAATTCACGAATCAACGGAAGCTCAATATAAGGGGTCAGAGAGACAGGGCCCATTCCGCTCGCCATAAAAAGACGCCCTCGAGCGGGATCAAAAACGGCACTCGATAAGGTCGTGTGCACTGCGATGACATTTCCAAAGCCTTTTATTTCCCCATTGATAGGATCGAACTTGTCAGAGAGAACTTTGACTGCTTCTTCGACGGAGAAGCTTCCCTGATTTTGGCGAATCAGCTGCTCAGCTCGAATCAAACGAGCCTGACTGTCTTCAGTGACAGAAGCATTGAGCTCCAAATTTGCATCCAACATCTGTGGCGTTCGAAAGTGATTGCTTTGCGCATAGTAACCGCCTTTCGACTCACGAACTGAGATTCGTTTGTTCGTCAGTTCAATGGATGCTATTCGATTTTCGTAAACACTTGCCAGAGTGTAGGTCCAACCCGCTGCCGGCTTATATTTTTCAAAGATAGCCACTGCTTCATCAAAAGTTTTCGCATACCTCATCACTTCTTGCCCAACTAAGAAGACCGGATTCCCGGAAGTCGATACTTCTGCGGTAGGAATCGTATGGACACCGATGAAAAGACCCGATTCGTTATAGCCAATGACTCCGGCATTATGGAGACCTGCAGAAGTCACTGACAGGTGCTTTTGAGCTCCATTGGTCGGGTGATAATAAAGTATGGTGGGAAACTTATCGAAAAAACCATTTAGGGGATAATCAGTGTTTCTTCCGATCACCATCTCACCTTGAGCGGTCACTTCCCCTCGGACTACAAAGTCAGTGCAGGAGTTGGCTGAGCCAGCTGCAGGAAGAAGCTTATTCCCCTTAAATCGCTCCCCTAGGACGACTTGGAGCGATTCGGGGCCCAAAACTCCACGGATCACTGTATCTGCGGAAATTTGAGCGCCTTCTGCCAAACCATAAGCTTCCAAGAGAATCTGGTTAGGATCACCGCCTTTGTTTTTGATGGCGTATTGCAAAATCTTATCTGTGTAGTTGCGGTAGAAATAGTCGACTACACTGGAGGTCACGACTGGGATATCCGGTAGAATATTTCGTACCGATTTTTCTAATAAAGCCGCAGTTTCTGGAAGAGCTCCTTCAGCAGTTTCCGACTGTAAAAGACGTCCGTGCTGGAAAGCCATTTCAAAATCGTCCCCTTTTAATGAAAGAACGCGGATTCCTCCCCTTCTAAAAAGACGCCCTTGATGAAAGCTCTTAGAGCCATCTGCTTCCACTTTTATTTGAGAGTTGTAGATATCCTGATACTTCTCTTTCACCCAACTAGGCGTTTCGTAAGCAAAAATAGCAGGGGTAAAACTGATAAGGGCCAGTAGGAATTGCTTCATGGTCTCTCCTTCAAGTCACTCAAGCATCCTTATCGACAAGTTGACGCAGAGTTCGATGAAAGGACCCGCACAATTCACAAGCATTTGTTTTTATTTATCTTTTCAGCTTATTGACTCAGCGCATCTAGCTGGGGTATAAAGACTCAGTTTTTAAAAGGAGCGTTTCTATGAAACTTGGTTTGAGCTTTTTAGTGTTTTCTACTCTTCAGCTGACTGCTTTCGCAGGAGGCCCCACACAAGAAACAATTACCTGCCGAAACGAACACTACAATTTAGTGTTGAGAGAAACTGCTGTCCCCACTTACAAGACTGCGACTTTAAGTTTTTCAGGAAGACACATGACTCTCAAATGCCAAGGTGAGTTTCAACAAAACAACGTTTCTTACACCTGTGAAGAAGATCGTGCAGGAGACGGCCGTTATTTAGCTGGAGTCGTTATGGTTGGAGAAAAAGGTTCAGCTGAAATTGCACATGAGCAAATTTATCCGCTAGCCCCTCAACATTTGGCTGATTTATCCTGCGAACTGACTCGAGGATAATTTACCGTTAACTACTCTTTGGCTTTGCTGGCTTATCAAGCTCGTCGCGTTTTTTGCGAAGCTTTACCAACAATTCACTGAAAGGCTTTTCTTTTAAGAAGGCATCTAGCTGTTCTTTAATATTCACTGTGTATTTCATGTCTTCATAGGCAATATCGTCAATTGACCATCGATTACCTTTTTTATTTAGATAGTAATCCAAAGAAAACGTTTCACCGTTAGTAATAAACTTGGCTGCCACGTGGGCCTTTGTTCCCTGAACATCCACTTTATCAATTTGAGATTTGGTTCCAGCGGCCCAGAACTTATCCATTCTAGAGAATGCGGTTTTAGAGATAACTTCTTTGAGCAAATCTCTAAATTCGCTAAAATTTTTTCCTTTATGTTTTTTGAAGTTAGACTCCCCCAAACACAAACGAGCGATCCCCTCCCAATCAATCGCACCCTCAATTTCTTTTCGGGACTTCTCTTTCTCAGATTCAGGAGTGTTCACTTTTTTAGATACCTCAAAGAGATTCTCCAATTGAAGCTTGAGTGAGTCTTGCTCAGAAGCATTTGCGAAAAAAGAGAAAATCAAAACAAAAATAAGAACGGAAATTTTTTTCATAGACAAATAATCTAAAGGTTTCGTGCCCCGCTTGTCAAAGGGACAGGGTAGTTTCTATTTGTTTTAAAACGGTTTCGACCGAAATATCTTTGAGGCACTTTTGATATCCGAAGGGTGCCCGACAGTAGGCTTTTTCACAAGGACTGCAAGCGACTTTGGGATTCGCCAAAACAGGCACCATTTTCGGGCCTTGCGGCGCAATATAAGTTGGATTTCCAGGACCAAACACAACCAATGTTCGGGCACCAGCTAAAGTAGAAGACAGATGAGCCACTCCAGAATCGTTTGCAATCACCAATTCCGCATGGGCACACAAATCTTTGAGCTCGACCAGGGAAGTTTTTCCAATACGGTCCTCTACCCCTTCCAGTTTCCATCTTGAGATCCGCGATTTCCAAGCTGATTCCACGGCAGTGCCAACGATCTTCAATTTTTTGTTTGGATATATTTTGTTGATTTCAAAAATCAGTTCAGGAAAGTACGGCCATTCACGAAGAGGAAGAGCCGCTCCGGGAGCGATAACCCAGAATTTTTCTTCTGAGGAATCAGAATTATTTTCATACTTACGGCTCAAGGGAGCCGGCAGATTCTTCCCCAATAATGAGAGAATCTCTGAGTACAGTTGGGATTTATGAATCCCCACTTTAACTCCTCTAAAAGGTTTGGAAGCGGTTAAGAGAATTTGACTTCCGCTCTCAGAAAAGCCCACTCGACGAGGAATCCTTGTTCGAAAAAGCAACCAAGCGCTCGACCAACTTGCTGTGAGATTAATGCTGAGATCACATTTGGCTTCTTGAATTCTTTTTATCCATTCGCGAGACTTTTTTCGGTCTTTCAGATCGGCTTTCTGAAATTCCCACTCTTCATTGAAAAGACCTTTCGGAATGACGCCTCTTAATCCGGCGGGGTACCAACAAATGAGGTGGCTCGTAGGGTACAGCTGGCGAATAAGCTGATAACAGCCTAAGGCCATAATATGATCTCCCAGCCAATTCGGGGCTCGGACTAAAATTCGTTGGGGTTGCTCCATCTGTAGATGAGGTATAAAACATCTGCCATGCCCTTTCAAATCGCTAATAAAAGGCAAGTAGGTTTAAGTCTGACCCTCTCTCTTTTTCTTGGATGTTTTTTAGCATATGGGTTTGTTCCCCTAAGTTACCGTTTATTTAGCTGGGTTTTAGGTCCCGTGAATCAATTGGGATTTCCCCTTTTAGCTCTGATTTTCTTTGTTTCTCTTCCAGACCTCCCCTGCGCGGTTTTTTCTCGGCTTTCAACAAAGAGACTTTTAACACTCTGCGTTTTGCCGATTGTTATTTCTGCTGGCTTCGGCGCAACTAAAAACGTTCCGCTTGAGTTTAGTTCTTCCTCTAATCTGTTGTGGAAACAAGTTACTTGGGCCTGGCTTATTGGACCCTTGGGAGAGGAACTTCTTTTTCGAGGTTGGCTGACTTCAATATTAAATCGATTAAATAAAAACACTTTCTTAGCAATAGCACCCCTTTTTCCGCTCACTCTGTGGGGCTCGGCTATCGCTTTTTCGCTCTGGCATATTCAAAACTATGAACACGGACAACTTCCCTTTCTTATTTTTCAATTGGGTTACACATTTTTTGTGGGAATTTGGTTAGGGGTTGTCAAATGGCAGACGGGAAAACTCTGGCCCTGTTTTCTTGCTCATTTGCTTTTAAATTTAGCTGCCGACTGGAAACTTTGGTTCATGTTATGATGGGGTTATGCGGCTGAAGGCAAAAAAGGGCCAAACCCTAGTGGAATACATTCTTTTGGTTTTGGTGATTTCAGTTACCGTAGCGGTTATTATCAGAAACTCCAACGGAAGAATCTTGGAATTCTGGACGGCTCTGGCCAGCGCGATTGCAAGGCCTTGTGCTAATTGCGCCGATCCTCAGCCCCCCCCTAAATAAGTGCTGAATTATCTCCGAGATAACATTCTCAAAGATTCATATAAACGTTGCGGGAGATCCTCAAACTTTTCGACCTGTAAACAAACCCCTTTTCCAGCTTGAGCAATTTCTTGCGAAGCTTCAAGATCACTGCCCGCGCCACAAAGATGAAGCACTACCAAAAAATCAAATTGAGAAGCTACTTTGAGTGGGTTTCCCCCTTCTGTCGAGCGGCCATCAGTGGCAATCAGGCCGACTTTTCGTTTGCGAGCAGCGTGAGATTTTAATTGTTTTAATCCTTCTTCAAGCCCTGCCGACAGATTCGTAAAACCCTTGGGCTGGTGTTTCAAAAACCTTAAAATGGTTTCCTCAGGCTTTTCTAAAACCCCTAACTTTTTTATTGTTTTTGCTTCCGAGGCAAAAACAACCAAGGCATTATCTTTTGAAACCACTTCCAAAACCAGGACCGCAACAGCAATACTGGCAAGTAAATGCTTATCTCCCGACATGGACGAACTTGTATCGAGAATCACCACACACGAAAAAGGCTTTTCCTGTTGATACTGCACTAAAAGATTTTCTGGCCCCTCCACGATGGGACTCTCCTCAATCGTCTCTTCAATAGCTAAGTCAGCATCGGGCTTTTCAAGAAACGATTCTGTTTTGAGATGAGTGGGGCGAGCGGGATGAGCAACTACTTTCTTGGCATGCTCAACGATCAACGAAACCAAGGCTTGATCGCTTTTCTTATCTGATTGTGAAGTATGAAGCTGCTTAAAATAAAGCTGCCGCATGAGCTCAGATTGGCGATTTTCACTGCCAGATTCCCACCCCTCAAAAACTGTCTGAGAGGCAAGCTCGGGAGGGAGAAATACTTCGACGAAACGGCCAAGTTCGTTAGGATCTAGCCCCTTGATGACTTTTGCGGGCTTTTTTTTTCCTTAAACTCCGAAAAGGTATCTGTAGAAACAAGCTCACGAATAATTTGAAGGGCATCCTCATCTGAGGAGATCATCTCAATACGAGAAGGCAAAGCCATCAAACAAGCCTCTTCCAAATCCATCCCCCCGTTAACCAAAGTGATGATAGCTAAAGCAGCTCGAATACTCGCGCCTCTTTTGATCGAGGGGTGATTCCGTGTGGCACGCACAATATCTACTGCTCGTTCTAGCAATTCGGTACTCACCTTTCCCTGAGTTTGATGAGAGGCGATCTGCAGCTCTTCCTCACGAGATTGATAGTGGAGAGGGAGCATCTCAAATCGATCTAATAAAGCTTCCGAAACCGCATGAGTCGCGGTGAATTCACGTGGATTCTGAGTTGCTACTACAAGAAAACCAGGTTTTGCATCAATTCGACCTAATTTTGGAATCGTAATGTGCCGCTCATCCATCGCAGGTAACAGAATATTTTGAACTGCTTCAGGCATTCGGTTTAACTCATTAATAAAAAGGATCTTCCCCTTTTTCATGGCAGACACCAATGGTCCGTCAATAAAACAGCTCGCGGCGTATCCTTTTTTTAATACAAGTGGCGGATCAAACCAGCCAGTGAGTTTACTTTCCGTATAGCGAGTATCCCCATCAATTCTTTCAAAATCACGATCCAGTTCTTCTAAGACCTCACGAACTAAAAAGGTTTTTCCAACTCCAACAGGTCCTTCGATTAAAACATTTCGATTGAGGCTAACGGCCCTTTTCAGTGCCTTTAATTCCTTTTGTCGACCTACAATTTTATTTTTTGGTTTTGCCATTTTTTTTCTCGACCATTTTCTCGTACAAGAAATTTGCAACGTCACTGGGACGACTCCCAATGGTAAATCCTGCATCATATCCCAGCTCTAAGGCAAGCTTATGAGTCACTCGAGGCCCCCCAACCACTAAGACAAACCTGTTCTCGAGCCCTCTTTTTTTCAGCTGAGCAATCAGATCACGCATGTCATGAATATGTATGTCTTTTTGAGAAACAACTTTTGAAAGAAGAATGGCATCTGCATTCTCTTTAACTGCGCGATCAATTAGCTCTTCGGTAGGAACCTGACTCCCCATATTCACCACTTTGAACCCTTTATACCGCTCAAGCCCAATATCGCCATCAAATCCCTTCATGTTTAAAATGGCATCTAAACCTACCGTGTGAGCATCGAATCCCGTAGTTGCACCGACCAAGCGAATGGGCCGCTTCACTTCCTGAAGAATCTTCTTATCGATTTCTTTATAATCTCGTTTTTGAAGATCTAATTGAGGCGCTTCAACCTTGGGATAGTCGATACTCTTTTCAGTACGGGCCATCACCACAAAAAATGCATATCCCACACCAATCGAAGACATGTGAGCAATCTTCACATCAAAAAATCCCCAACTACGAACCAATTGAGTGGCCGCTTCTCTAGCCTTTGCAGATGGCTCAACAGGAAGAGTAAAACTCAACTGAACAGCACCGTCCTGAGTCGTATCTCCATAGGGAAGTAGCTGGTGTAGATTTATCTCAGCCATAGCTAAATCTTACTCCCCATGAGTTTAAAAAATGGATTCAGGTAAACATCACGATCAATCTCAAAAACGCCGTCAGCTCCCTTTCCTCCGTTAATGGTTCTTGAGACATCAGCAAAAACGCGTTTCTCAATTGCTTTAAAGAAGCCATCTCGATGAATTTTTTCCAACAATGTTAAACAATCATCCAAAACTTTCTGGGAAAACTTTGCGATAAACCCCTCGGTGTTAAATCCAAACTCCTGAGAGAGCCCCAAGCTTCCATTGAGAACATAATTGATATTACGTAAAGCAACGCTGCGATCTTGCATCCAGGGAGTATGAATGGCCTCAGTTGGCATCCCAAGAAGTAAAACACCCTGATTGGTCATTGAACCGATAAGATTGAAAACTGTATCTAATGCATGAGCCGTAAAAATATCCCCACTCTTATATTTTGTGGCGCACATATATTTAAGAGGAGCTTTGGGAAAAATCTGCCTCGTCATTTGAGCTCTCGCAATTTCCATGAGTATTACTTTTTCATAGGCAGGATCCATTTCCATCGCATGTCCTATAGACATTTGCTCTGGCTTCATTCCTGCATTGAGAGCGGACACTTCGTTGATGAATTGGGAAGCTAGCACCTGATCGCCTGCTTTAACGGCGTCAGTTGTCTTCATGTAATTATCTTCCCCAGTCATAATCCAGATTCCCGAAACTGAACAAATCAATCGAGAAAAATGCTGGTCGATGAGCGTACGACGAGGATTAATGTCACGAAATAAAATTCCATACATGGCATCATTTAAAAGACAATCTAAACCCTCGAGACTCGCCAAGGCGGCAATTTCGCTCATGCAGAGGCCGGAACAATAATTGGTAAGACGAATATACCGCTTTACCTCGGGGCCCATCGCATCTAGGGCCTCTCGCATGACCCTGAAATTTCCTTGGGTTGCATAGGTCCCGCCAAATCCTTCGGTCGTTGTTCCATGAGGAACATAATCGAGAAGAGATTGAGCAGTGCTTCTAATCACTGCAATAATGTCCGCCCCATCATGAACCGCACTCTTGGCTTGAGTGACATCTTCGAAAATATTTCCAGTAGCCACAATCACATACTTGAGAGGCCGCTTTTCCCGAAGCGGATCCTTCTGGTGGCTCATGATCTTTTTTCTTTTTTCTCGATAGGTCTTGAGATTGCGGTAGGCTTTTTCAGCTAATTCCTGAGCAAACTTTCTCGTCTTTTTGGTATCTTGTGGTTTTACTTTTCCGATGTTGATTGTCCGTCCTGCTATTCCCTTCTCTAGAACGTCCATCTGGATATTTTCGGCCAAAAGCGCATTCGCAACCCAAAAAAGGGCTCCTTCTTGAAGACGATTATTTTCTTTCAGTTGGTCGACTATCAAGTTGGCTACGGGATATTGGAGTCCCTGGTGTTTTAAAGCGCCATTCAAGCCAAGCATTCTAAGGATTCCCCGTTCGGTTCCTACTGTAGAATTCTGGTGAATGAGGGATGCCACCTCATTGCCAATTTCAGCGGCAATCTTTCGACAGCGAGCTATTTTTCGTTCATTTAAAGGAAGCTCTTTGGAATACATGGTTGCCATCATCTCTTGGGGACTAATGTTGGGCAACGAATTTTTTCAGATTAATCCGGTCCTCTTTAGAGAGGGAAAGAAATTGAATTCCCATTCCCATTTTTTCGGGTTGGGAGGAAACCCACCGAACCTCTCCTATCAATTTAAGGCTCGATCTTGGGACCGGGCTAGGAAGTGGGATCGTGATAAGAATCTGTTCAGATTGCTCCTGGGTATGCGGCGTCTCCAGAAAACATCCCCCCTCAGAGATATTCTTTAAAGTGGGATAATGAGTTTTGGTTCCTACTTCAATAATAGCGGGTCCATGGGTTTCGTATCTTATTTTTGTTCTCCACCATTGGAGCCTCGGATCAAAATAGAGGCGCTTAATTCTAGGATTTATAAAATAGGTTAAACTGAGCGTGTAAATGAAGAGATTCAATAGAACCTGAATGAGGTTCCCAGACGTGTTTTGTAGGCCGTGAAGATCTCGAACTCCCCACAAAAAGACAAAGCCAAACAGAGTATACCAGGCAATACGATTGACTCTTAAGAGCCCGACACAAAGGCCTAGAGGTAAAAGGCCACTGAGAAGCCAATCCACCGAATTGATAGCTTTCCCAAGGAGAAACTCATTGATAAGGCTAATTGGCGAAAAGAGAAAAATGCAGGAAGCTACGATCAATGTGAGTGGGCGCTTTTGCATGCACCCATTATAGCTCCAACTGCCCGTTTAAGCAGCTTTTTGAGTTTTGTCTTTTTTCTGATGAGAAACAGGAGCCGGATTGAACCGATATCCCTCTCCGTAGATAGACTCGATATGGTCTTTGTAGGACCCAAGTTTCTTGCGAATACTACGGATATGTGAATCGACCACACGATCTGTAACGAAAGTGTCGACGCCCCAAACGCTATTCAAAATTTGCTCGCGTGAAAGCACTCGGTCTGGTTGACGGACGAAAAATGATAACAATTTGAATTCAAGAGCCGAGAACAATGTTTGTTTCTCTTCGATAAATACACGGTGGCGTACAAAATCAATTCGAAGTCCGGGGACTTCAAATACGGAGATATTCTCCTTACTGGTTTGGCTCTGTCGTAATCTTACTTTGACTCGAGCTTTGAGTTCTCCCGCTTCAAATGGCTTTTCTAAGAAGTCTTCAGCTCCCAAATCGAATCCCATAACTTTGCTGTGGGTATCTACTCTGGAAGATAAAAAGATGATGGGAATATGAGCAGTCTCTTTATTGTGTTTTAAAAGATGGCAAACTTCGAACCCGTCCATTTCACCCAGTGAAATATCTAATAGAATCAAATCGGGCTTAAATTCCTGGGCAATATCTACTCCCTGACGACCGTTATCAGCACAAACTACTTTATAGTCGCCACTCAGAGCTGTTTGAATCAAAAATTGAAAATCTTTACTGTCTTCAACAACAAGAATTTTTTCCATAGCCCGTTTTACCCCCAAAGTTCTTACTAAATGTGTCGGAAATTTGGCGATTCCACTTAAGTTCTTTCTTTTTGACTCATTGCGCCTGCAGGACTGTAGGGAAACAACTGTGCCCTTTTTAATTCATAGACAGAAATTTATTCTGTTTAATAGAATAGGGGCGGGGGAGAAAACCATGTCTAATGTCATCCCGTTTCCGGGACGAATGCTTTCGCCTTGGTTTTATATTGGAGAGGAAAGCATTCACGAGAATTTACTGGCCGCCTCTAAAGGACATCCCGTTTGTTCTGTTCAATCTGAAGAAGATCTCCTGAAAGCTCTCTCTCAATCTCGGCCTGCTTTTGTGTTGATTCGGGCTGATCTTTCTTGGACTGATCCCCTTCAACTGGTTCCTTATTTGGAAAAGTTCTGTGGAGCTCCCATTGTTCTCATTCTCAAAAAACAAAAATCAAAAAAGCAGGAAGCTTTTATTCGAGAAGCTTATCAGGCTGGAATTTTTGACATTCTCTATCTTCCTTTAAACGAGTCAGAAGTAGAAGAGACAGTGGATTTAGTTCGTCGGATCTCCAAAAAAGTCAAAAGCCATTAAGCTTTTGAAGCTTCAAGAAGAAGCTTTTGGCACTCGTTTTCAAATTCAGTGACAGTGATGATTCCTTTCTGAACCAAAAGCTGAACCAGAGCTTTCATACCGATTTTGTCACCGTCCCCACCGTTCTCTTTTTCTTTAGTAGGATTGATAGCACTTGCTCGGCTGACCGAGGTTTTTTCGCCATAAAAAGTAACTTCCACGGGAAAAATCTCCAGGCCTCTTCTGTAATATTTTAAATAAAGATCCTGGAGCTCATCTAAAGGCAGAAATGCAGGCTGAACCTTTAAGTGTGTTAGAAACTCAACCTTTCTAATTGCGGGGAGATCCAAAGGATCTGTCATTCCTAAAAGAATAACTTTTTGTCCTGATTCTTCAATTAGCGTTAATGGAAAAACCTGCAGTTCTTTCGCTTTTTCTTCGCTGATAAGATTTTTGATTTTTCCAACGCCCGGAATGGATTTAACTGGAAAATAACGAATAGAAAGTCTTTCTTCTAGAAGTTGTGCCAATTTTGAAACGGAGCAATAACCCTTAAACATAAGGGCAGTTGAAAAGTTAATACCGGTTTCAAAGCACAGTCGATCGAGATCGTTCGCTTGAGCGGAAGAAATGGTTTTTTCTTTCAATAATAATTCTCGTAAGGAAGGCATATTGGAAGCAGTTCGAGAACTTATTTTTTTATTCATCGTCTTTTTCTTTCCTTATCTAAATTAATGACCTTAACGCGACCCGAAAGTTTTTTATTAAAAATCAGCGGGTTTGGTGCCTGTCCCAGAATATTTAACTCATCCCATTCTAACTCAATTTTCTCAGATGGGTCTGGTAATTTGATAGATACGCTGTGCCCTAAAATGGATTCACTTCTCCCTTGTGCACAACAAGAGTCAAAATCACTAAAACTTATCTCAAACTCATTTTTTACCTGCGTTGAAAAAACTCTACTCAGTTGCTGAGTTTTTCTTTTAACTTCAAAGTAAATCACCTGGCCTTCTGCTTTCTCGACTTGTCCTCGATAGACGTCCGATTCATAATTCCATGTTTCACTGATGCTTTCTCGCCACTTTTTAGGGAGAATTCCCATCCAAATATTTTCTAGCTCCTGACCAGTGATATTCAATCCAAAAAACTTCTGAAAATAACTCCGACCTCCCTCACCTGCTGAATAAGCAATTTGGTCAGATTCATAAAAAGCGAGGATTCCCTCAGGCCCTCCAATCAACCAATAACGAACACGACCCATAGGATCGCTGACTTCAAATCTCGATTGTCCTTGGTGTTTGATAAATCGTGCCCCCCCTGAAAACGAGCCCTGCTTTACCGAGTAACGAACTTGCATTTTCCCCTCTACTGCAGAAAGGGCCTCTTCTCGCCGAACCTGTCCTCGAATAAATTCCTCGCGGCTCAATGGGATTTGAGAAAGTTCGTCATGGGTCTTCAGTGGAGCGCAGGCTCCAACCAGTGCTATTACTATTGAGAAAATCAACGCTTTCATTCAAATTCCAATTCGGACAAAAATGATTCAATGGAACGATTTACTTTTTCAGGAAAATCCATGTGGGCATTGTGGCTTCCCCCGGGAATTTTTACTAATTGGGAATTCGGTAGGAGATTAGCCATCTCTTCTTGAAGCGCGAAAGGCGTGATGTGATCGGCGTCCCCAGCCAACAAAAGGGTCGGACACTGAATTTGCTTTAAAAAGGGGCGCCCATCGTATCGCGAATAATCGGTTATCAAGGAGTAAAAAATATTAAATGGAGTACGATTGACTCCTTCAATGTAATTCAAAACATCTTTTTCCTGGGCCCGCGAGGCATTGAATCCTAACTGAGAGGTCATCAAGAAACTCAAGCGGTTCTTCTCAGTAAACTTTTGCCAGATCCTGGCCATCAGTTCAGGAACTTGATCTTGAACTAATGAAGTGAGTTGATGGACTCGGGTCATACGATTGGAGTGAAACATATTGGCGAACGGATTGGTGACAGAGCCACAAATGAACACAGCCGCCGCAACTTTATCGGGTAAAAGCGGAATAAATTTCGAAAGAACAGGGACTCCAAAACTATGGCCCAAAACGACAGCTTCTTTCAAATCCAAGTGCTCAAATAAATCCACCAAATCCTTTGCACACCAGTCCAGAGTAAGGTGTTGATCGTTTGCGGGGATCGAAGAACAATGATGTCCCCGATAATCAAAAGTGATGACCTGGTAGCTCTTTGAAAAATGCTCTATTTGGTGATGCCAATGTTCCTTACGGCAAGTGAGACCATAACAAAAGACTAGTGGTCTTCCCTTCCCCTGAACTTCGTAATAGAGTGAAGTTCCATCTGAAGCTTTAAAAAGTCCTTGCCATGCCGCCATTAAGTAATTGTATTTAATAATCTTTTATATCGCACGGTTTTTTTAAATTATTCTTTCCAAGTCGGCTAAAACATGGTTAAACGCTGACGCGAGGAATAAAGCCATGACAAAAACTGAAGTTTCTATTTCACCTGCCTCAGGAAAACTAGGCGTTCTGTTACCAGGCATGGGGGCTGTTTCAACCACCTTTATAGCCGGTGTCGAAGCCGTAAAAAAAGGGCTTTCTGAACCGATTGGTTCTTTAACTCAAATGGGACGTTTACGTCTCGGTAAGCGCAGTGAAAACCGATCGGCTGCGATTAAAGATTTTGTTCCTTTAGCTGATTTAAATAATTTAGTCTTTGGTGGCTGGGATATTTTTCCTGACTCCGCTTACGAAGCAGCTGCAAAAGCAAAAGTTCTTGAGCCAGAACTATTAAGCCAGCTGAAAAATGAGCTTTCTCAAATAAAGCCCATGCCAGCCGTTTTTGATCCGAATTACATCACACAAATTTCTGGCGAATACGTAAAAAAAGGTAAGACCAAAATGGATCTTGCCGACCAACTCAGAGAAGACATTCGAAACTTTAAGAAAAACAACGGTTGCGATCGATTGGTTATGGTTTGGTGTGCTAGCACTGAACGGTACACAGATCCAAGCCCTTGCCACCAAACTGTTCAAGCCTTTGAGAAAGCGCTTTTGGAAAATGATCCGATGATTGCGCCGAGCATGATTTATGCTTACGCAGCCCTTAAGGAACGAGTGCCTTACGCAAACGGCTCTCCAAACCGCAGTGTGGAAATCCCAGCACTCCAAGAACTTGCTCGAGAGCTTCGAGTACCCGTTTGCGGAAGTGATTTTAAGACGGGTCAAACATTCATGAAGACTTTGGTGGCCCCAGGACTAAAGTCTCGCTTGTTAGGCTTATCGGGATGGTACTCCACTAACATTCTTGGAAATCGTGATGGCGAAGTGTTGGCGGACCCTGGTTCCTTTAAAACAAAGGAAGTTTCCAAGTTATCTGTTTTGGAACAAATTTTGGAACCCGAAACCTATCCTACTCTCTACGGAAAAGTTCATCACCAAGTTCAAATCAATTACTACCCTCCTCGTGGTGATAACAAAGAAGGTTGGGATAATATCGATATCGTGGGTTGGTTAGGATACCCCATGCAAATCAAGATTAACTTTCTTTGCAGAGACAGTATCCTTGCAGCTCCCATCGTGCTTGATTTGGCTATCTTCATGGATCTTGCTCAAAGAAGTAGCTTCTATGGCATTCAAGAATGGCTCTCCTTCTACTTCAAGAGTCCTTTGGCAGCAGAAGGCTTAAAGCCAGAGCATGATTTACAAGTTCAACTCTTAAAACTGCACAATACGTTGCGGTTTTTGGGAAAAGAAGAGCTAATCAACCACTTGGGTCTTACTTACTACGGTATCGTAGAAGAGTAAGCTCCTCAGCGAACTGAGCAATCATAAGTAACACTTTCTTGGGCGGAGCTTTCTACTAGGCCTTTTAAAAGCTTGCAGAGTGGATAGCCACTTCTTTTGCTGGCTTGAGGCCCTACCAGCTGAGGATCCTCTGCTAAGTAATCCCAATAGGCTTTCGCTATACTTTCTTTTCGGGGCACGAAGAGAAAGTCCGGGTGATTATTTTGATACCATTCTCCTCCGCTAATCATCCATTGCTCCCCATCTTTTGCGATTTCTAAGTCATAGAGATAAATGTCACGCCCATAATTGTCTCGACTAGGTCTGGGCCCGAAATCTGGAGGAACCGTTTCCACTAAATAAACTACGGTGGCTATCACTCCGACTACTTTCTCAATATGTGCATCTTGAGGTTCTGTTCGGAGATTTCTCATCCGCTCAGCTCCTTCCCGAAATTTTCCTCGAGTAAGCGGATTTTGGAACCGATCTTTCCTCTTAAATTTCTGATCATACTTTACTGCTACCTCTGACCATTCTTTGCTCTTCTTTTCCGGTTTGAGCGGATTAAAGTATTCAAACTCATACCCGACGATGGGCTGATTCCAGACCTGATAATCGTAAGCTTTGTCCATTACAAAGGAGGCCTTTTCTTTTCCAATCATGTTTCCAAGAGCCAAGTGGAAAGTAGCCGGATTATTATCAAAGCAATCTTGTGAGTTAATCCTTCCATTGGGAAATGTTTTCACTTTTTTCTGTTCACATCGACGCCCTACAAAATTACTTTCCCAATCTCCATTTGCCCAAGCCAGAGTAATCATCGCTTTGATATCGTTCGGATACCAAATAACCGAAGTCCCTTTAGGACCTACCCATTCGACTGGTTTTGACGGGCGCGGCACCATGATTGAGGCGGGAGCCCAACCATGGCAAAGGCCCATCCACCCTTCGACTTCTCCCTCCTCATTTTGATACCATTCCCCTTCTTTTTTTTGCTCGTTGGTCAACGAAAATTCTAGATCCTGAATGGACAGATCGTATTTCTCGGCAGGAGACCATTTAACAATCTCGCTGTTAACTTTTTCTAAACTAAGATTTTCAAGTGCAATCCATGCTTGCGGTTGAAGATAAGAATCAATTGCGGTTCGATAATCCTCAAACCAATTTGCTTCTGAATACCGATACGAAGTCAGACCGTGTTGCATGGCCCAGTAATCATCAGACCACAGGGGTCTATCCGATTCACCTTTCACAGGAATTTCATCCGGCGAGTACGTTACCTCTTTCACCCATGAGTCTGTTAAATCAGAAACTCGGTCGTCTCTTTGAAAATCTCCCCACGACCTTTTTTCATCACAAGGAAAGTGTGGTGATATTTTTTTCAAAACGGTTCGACAGTACCAACTTTGATACTTTTGGGTAGCCTTTATCTGAGCTTGGAAGAGAAGAGGGGACTCTTTTGATTTTAGTTCATCAACCAGTTCAGTGTGCACATTCAAAGGAAAACCAGTTTTGGGATCGGTTTTAGTTCCCTGAACATTCATGGCCTCTGATTTCAAAGGCAAAGAAAAAAAATCGTCTATTCTCTTTGTCGTTTCGAGGATCTCGTTGGGGGTTAGCTGAGTGAGAGAGCTTGCGAAAATACTCAGCGAAAAAGAAAAAATAAATACAAGTACAACTTTCATCCTGGCAAACTGCTCTTGAAAAGATCAAGAGTCAATTAGACAAGAAGTCCCTGAATGCGTTCGGTAAATTTGACTCAATTTTACATAGTGCTGGGATAGCCATTTGAGTTTTTCGATCTCAGCTTCGGTTAATTGCCCCACTACCTTGGCAGGCCGTCCGAGAACTTTGCTGTAAGCAGGAATTTTCATTCCTTGGGTCACTAAACTCCCCGCCCCCAACAAAACAAACTCTCCTAATTCAGCATCATCCAAGAGGGTACTTCCCATTCCAATCATACAAAAGTCTTTAATCGTACATGCATGAAGAACACAGGAGTGGCCAATCGTAACGCCATTCCCAATGAGTGTTGGACTGGCTTGATAGGACTCGTGAATCAGAGTTAAATCTTGAATGTTGGTTCGTTCTCCAATTCGCACAAAGTTTACATCCGCGCGAATCACAGCATTGAACCAAACACTGGAATCTTTTCCAATATGGACGTCCCCAATAATTTTAGATCCTGAAGCAAGAAAAACAGTAGGATCAATTTGGGGCTTGTGAAACAGATGGGGAAGATAAGGATCCGTCTTCCCTGATGGTTCTCGGTGCTCCGACATAAAACCCCCTCAAGTTAGAGCCATTCGCTTCAGTTATTTCAACTTCGATAGTTTTTCCAACGCAAGCCATTCCCGCATTAAAAACATGAACAATTTTCCCGTGGGGATTACGTCCCGTGAAACATTTTCCTTTTTTGTCTAATGACTCGATAAGAACATGAGTCTTGCTTCCAATGAGAGCTCGGTTTTGTCTATCGAGAATGGAATGCACCAGAGCTTGAGCTTGGTACAATCTTTCGTCTTTCACTGATTCGGGAACTTCATCTTCATAAGAAACCGCTCGAGTGCCAGGTCTGGGCGAGTATTTAAACATGAATACTCCCGCAAATTCTACTTCGGCGAGCACTTTCAAAGTCTCTTTGAAGTCGGCATCCGTTTCGCCGGGAAAGCCCACGATGATATCCGCTGAGAGCGCAATCTCTGGACAGTAATGTCGAAGTCTTTCAATTTTTTCTAGATATTGGCTCTGAGTATAAAGTCGCGACATCGCTTTAAGCACAGAATCGCTACCCGATTGAAAGGGTAAATGAAGAGCAGGACAAAGCTTGGAAACATGTCCGAACTGAGCCATCAGGTCTTCGCCTAAATCTCGAGGATGAGAAGTCACATAACGAATTCTCTCAAGCCCTTCGATTTGGTCTGCCTGCTCAATGAGCTGAGCCAGGCTTTCAGAAGTTCCTTTTCCGTAAGTATTAATGTTTTGTCCTAAAAAAGTAATTTCCCGAGTCCCTTTTTCTACAAAGCTCCGTACATCTGAAATGACTTCAGCAATTGGCCGGCTCTTTTCTCTGCCTCTTGTGAAAGGAACAATGCAGTAAGTGCAAAAGTGATCGCACCCTTTCATGATAGTCAAAAACTCGGAGGGCTTTGCTCGATGAACAACTGAGGGCTGGCTATAGGTTTTCTTTCGGTCAGCATCAAAATTCACATCGAGAACGCGTTTGCCTTCGTTTAAAACTGTTCCAACAAGACCGCCTATTCGATCAATCGCATCAGGTCCCATCACTAAATCTAAATGGGGTACTCTTTGAAGAAGGGTTCGCCCCATTCGCTGCCCCACACAACCGGTGATACCAAAAACTTTATTTGGATTCTTTTGCTTTAGGGGTCTGAGCTCTCCCAAGAGACTTAACACCTTATGTTCTGATTTATCTCGAATGCTACAGGTGTTGATCAACACCACATCTGCTTTTCTAATGTCTTTTTCGAGCTGATAGCCTTGAGATTCCAAAAGCCCAGACATTCGATCGGAATCGTAGACATTCATTTGGCATCCAAATGTCTTTATGTAGAGGCTTTTTTTGGTTTCCGACATGCGCTCGGATTCTAGTGGCGCATTGAGTCCAGCTCAAGTATTTAATGGTCTGACTTATGGAAACCCAAGCTTTTCACATCGTACTCGTCGAGCCGGTGATCCCTCAAAATACGGGCTCCATCGCTCGACTGTGTGCTTGCACGGGAGCCGTTTTGCATTTGGTTCATCCTTTGGGATTTCAAGTAGATGAGGCTTCTGTTAGGCGAGCTGGATTAGATTATTGGCCCCATGTTCAGGTAAAAAATCATGATTCTTGGGACAAGTTTTTAGAAAGTGAATCTCCCAAACGCTTATTTTTCTTCAGTAAATTTGGAAATCGTTCTTTTTGGAATGAATCCTTCAAAGAAAAACCAATTTACTTTGTCTTTGGGAGTGAAACCAACGGACTTCCAGAGCATCTTTGGAAAAAATATCCAGAGCTTTTCCTAAAGGTGCCCATGCGGACTGAAATTGTAAGAAGCCTGAATCTAGCCCAATGTGCCTCGGTAGTTCTTTATGAGGCACTGCGTCAAGATGGGTTTTCGGCAGGCGTTGGTTCGGCAGGTAATGATTCTGGAACTTCTGGCACTCGCCCACATTGATACGAAATAAGACCCGCCAGACTCTGCAAGTTTCGATAAGTTTCGTTCATCTCTGCTTGATTGATTAAGTAGCTCTCACCTGTTTTTAGCCACTCTTGATAATCTCCGGGACATCGACTGGCCAATTCATCGTCTTGCAAAGCTCGTCGGGAAGCTTCGAAAGGTGCCCCACATAATACCAAAGCCTCCCGACGTTGCTTTGCAATCTGTTTAATTTTTACTTGAGCCGATACTAACTCGCGATAACGCCTCATTGTTCTGCCCCTGATAGCTACATAGATAGAACAATCAGAGCGATCTCTGAGAGTTTGAATCTGTTTCTGAGTGGGAAGATAATTTTCCTCTCCAGCTATGGCAATTACCCCCCAGAACAAAATAAACCCTATGCGCCAAAATCTGTATTGCATATCCTACCCCTGAAACCCCTTAATCTTCTTCTCTTAATGAGCAAGTTACTTGCCAAAATCGACAGGTGCAAATTGGATTTCCAACCGTCTAACTTTTTTTCACCCTGATTTTCAAAACATCTAACGCCTCTAAACTATTGGACTTTGCCCGGCCCATTCTTAGACACCCATTCAAAAGGCTCCCTGTATTCAATCAGTGGGCTTTGAAAGCATTACCCTTTTTCGATTCTTTTCCAAAAGCAGCCGTCAACTTTGAAGTGGTTTTGAATATAGTCTCTCTCCTCTTGATCTATTAACCCCAAAAACATCGGATGAATTGCCAAATAATCGATGGGAGGAAGCATTCGAATCGGTTGGTTGGGAACCGTTCGAGAAAATTCGTTCATCCAAGTTCTCGAAGGATCTTCATTAAACACATAAGCCGGGCAACGACTTGTCCAAATATAAAAAACTCTATCAGAGCGTTTAGTCTCTCTAAGGGCTGCCTCCAACGATTGAAGCTGTTGACTAAATATTTCCTTTCCTCTGTCTTTTTCAATGGGATCCACAAAAGACAAGGCAATACAAAGAGCCAGAATCATCATTAGGAGAACGTTCTGAAACTTGAAAGGAATAAAAAAAATAGAGACCAAGAAAATTAATCCGGTGGGAATTACGAAGACTAATGCATGACTCCACACAGGCGCAAAAAGAAATAAAATGCTTGCTAGAAAATAACTGGCTGCCATTATCCAATCGGTGTTTGAAACGATTTTTCTCTTTTTTACGAAATGAAATCCGAAGGTCAAAAAAGCTAGAACCACCAAAACACCCACCCAAACTTCGGTTTGAGAGGCCATACGAAAAAGGCGGGTCACATCCCCTTCCACAAACAGACGTTTATAGGCAGTTCTGAAATTACCCACCAACAAACTCTCCCAGGCAAAGGAAAGTGCTCGGTGGTACCAAAACCATAAACCTAGAGACACCCCAATGAGGCTTTCTCCCAAGACACAAAGAGAGAATTTATTTTTACCTCTCACTTTCAAAGCAAAAGCAGTTAGAAGAATAAAGCAATTTATGGGCAAATACTTTGCGTGAAACCCAAGAGCTAAACCCAAGCACAAGCCCATCAAAAACTTTTTCCCTTTTAGCCAACAAAACAGGGAAAGCACTGAAAACAATGCCACATAACAATCAGGGCGAATTCTAAATGCTAAAGATCTCACTGCGGGACTTGCTAGGTAAATCAAAAGCCCAAAGACTCCAGCTAACTTGAGATTTGTGAGCTGAAAAACACACAATCCCAAAACCACTCCGGTAATCAACACCGAAAACACATTTAAAAAACGGAGATAATAAAAAGTAGAAATAGACTCTACAGCATGGGGCTTAATTTTTAAAAAGAGACTGTAAAGAAATGTGCTTAACGGACCATGAGATTCATCAAAATCTCGATAAAGAATTTTTCCACGTAATGTATTCCAAGCCAGATGGGTGTGTTGGTACTCGTCTTCATGAAGAACAAGAGTTTTGGAACAGCTTATCAGGCTAAAAACATTCCAAATAATAAGTCCCACAACAAGTAACCAAACGCCCCACGCGAAAACGCTCTGTTTTTTTTCATTAATCTCTAGGGAGTGAAACATGGAAAAGTTCAATAATCACTTGGTTTTAACAAATAATTAATTGTAACAGGCACCTCAGCTTTTGACACATCCTAAAATTTCCTCATAAACCGGCCGGCCTTTGCCGTTAAATTTAGTTGGAGGCGATTATGTCCAAAGCTTTGTTATCGTTAGCGCTAACCCTCACCGCTCTGATGGGCTGTACCCGCACAAAATGGGTAGCTGCAGTCGGCAATCAAAGAATCAGCAAAAACACTGTCGAGCTGAGAGAAAAAATGATGAAGGTTTTCGATCCCAATATGAATGAGAAGGCAGCATTGGACCAAATGATCGCCTTTGAAGTGAGAAAAATTATTTTGGAAGGGAAAGGATTATCCGTTAGCGAATCTGAACTCAATGCTTTTTTAGAGGGCCAAAGAAACGAAGCAAAAAAGAACCCGACTCTTGCTAGCTTTTTAACAACTTTTGAAAAAGATTCCTCGTTTAAAGATGTCTATCTATATCCCCAGGTGGCCGATAAAAAAGTTGGAGACCTTTACGAAAAAGATGCAGCTTTCCATAAAAAGGAATTGGAGTTTGCAAATCATCTGCTGCAAAAAGCTCAATCAGAACCCGCCCGCTTCGAAGCGATTGCCAAGGAACTCTCGGTTCCCTTCTTAAGAGGAAGTTTAAACAATCAAACTGGCATGATCGAATGGGAACAAGATCGAGATGTAGCTAGCCAATCTAAAGTACCAGCCGATAAAGCTTGGTTTGGAAATGCCCTGAGAAGTAACTTTCTACAAAAATCCGAATTGGGAAAAGTGGCACCAGCTCATTGGCCCTTGTGGTTTGGTTACCTCATAGTCAGAAATGACAAGTCCACCAAAGATAGTTACCAGTTTTCAATGGCCGTTGCCCCGAGAAAAGGGCGCTGGGTCTGGGAAAAAGAAAATAGCATGATGATTCAGATTTCACGTTTTAAGTCCAATGCCGAAAAATAGAACCTCAATCTGGCTCATCGCACGTTGCGCTCTTAGCCATTCCTCCGTTAAGATTATGGTCAGGAGGTTTTCATGCCAAAGCTTCTTTCCCCCGTCGCAATTGGATTAATTGCCCTGCTCAACCTTACTAGCTGTATCAATCGAACGGAGTGGCTTGCCTCCGTTGGAAATCAACGGATTAGTAAAAACGACGTTAACCTTCGATACGAAATGATGAAATTGGCTAATCCAAAAATTACCCAAAAGGAAGCAATGGAGCAGCTCATAAGTTACAAAGTGAGAAGCGAAATTTTAGCGGGGTTGGGACAGAGAATTACCCCACAGGAAATTACTACCGAAATAGAGACCATGAAAAAGGAAGCGAAATGGGATTCAAAAGTTGCAGCACTCCTCAGAGGCTATCAACGAAACCATTCTTTTTCGGAGGTCTATCTTTACCCCAAAATAGTTGATAAAAAGATAAAAAATATTTTCGATAACGATAAAGTTTTTCACGAAAAAGAAATCTCTGTCGCATCAACACTTCTCAATCGAGCAAAGGCAGATCCCACAAAACTTGAAATGATCGCAGGCGAAATGGGTCTCCCCTTTTTTCGTGGCACATTCTCTGAAGCCGACAAGACAATTCAGTGGGATACCAGCCGAGGAATAGCCAGTAACAATTTCACGATTCCAAAGGAGCCTTGGTTTTCAGATCAATTGAAAAAAGAGGTGCTGAGCAAAACCGAGACCGGTAAAATTTTTCCTGAGATGGTTCCTTTTTGGTTTGGTTATTTGATTGTCCGAAGAGATCCCAACGCAAAAAACTCCTATGATTTTTCTGTTTCTGTAGCCCCAAGAAAGGCCCTTTGGGAATGGGTAAATCAAAAAAGTTTTCTGCTCCCCATTACGCGGTTTGATGGGTGAAAATACTTCTCGTTCATAACCACTACCGATCCGATTTTCCTTCAGGAGAGAATAAGGTCTTCGAAGCTGAGCGGGAAATGCTTGAGTCACGAGGCCATGAAGTTTTTGTTCACAAAAGACACAGCGACGAGCTAGCCTCTAAAGGCGCCTTTGGAACTTTATTGGGTGCATTGAGTACTCCCTGGAATCCCTGGGAAACACGTCGACTTTCAAAAATAGCCCGCACCTTCAGGCCCGATATTATCCATGCCCACAATACGTTTCCCTTGATATCCCCCGCTATTTTTCAATCGGTTAGGGGTGATGCTGCAAAAGTTCTCACGCTTCACAATTATCGCTTGTTTTGTCCCTCTGCTATGCTGTTCAGAAATGGCTCACCTTGTACCTTTCAAATGAGTCGACCATCAGGGAAATTGCAAAATCTCGCCTTTTAGTAGTGCCTTCAGAATGGTTTGAATGTTTTCCACGGGTGATCATTGAGGCCTTTGCCCATGGAACTCCAGTTGCCGTTTCCGATATCGGCTCCCTGGGGATGTTGGTTTCGCATCATGAGAACGGCGTCGTATTTCAATCTGGAAACTCAGAAAGCTTATACAATAGTCTTGTCTCCATTTGGAATGCTCCGGATAAGCTTCGAGAACTTAGCTTAGGTGCGTTGAAGGAGTTTTCGGCTCGATACACAGAGTCGGCAAACTATGAAAAGCTGATGCATATTTATCGTGAGGCTAAACTAAAAGTAAGCACCAGACAGTCTTAGCTTTAGCTTCCCCTACAGCTTTCATTCTTTCTTTTTTTGCCTTATAATTTTAATAGGTTCCTCTAACCACTCTCCCCATTTAATAATGTCTTCACCCGAAAAAAAAACAAAACCCAAAGTTTCCACACTTCTGCCTGGTGGGAACTTAACGACTCGACGAGCAAACCTTACCCACTCAGCTCCTTGGTCATTTCAAAAGCGTAATGAATCCTTAGGCTTTGCTCTCTTCGCGTCTTTTTTTGGCTCTGTGAGTCTTTCCGGATGGAAAACCTTTAACAGTCCCACGTTCTTTATGGATTGGGCCTGTTTCTTTTCGATCTCATTTTTGAGTTTTAGAACTTTCATTTCCTCTACTAATGATGCCACTTGGCGGGAAAGTTTTAAGGTTCTTTTTAAATTAGCTCTGGGATGGTGCCTGACTCTTTTTGTTTATTTTCAGCTTTTTGCAAACCATCTTGGCCAGGGTCCTTTTTCTCCCCATCAATGGATATTCAGTGCTTTCACCATACCCTTGAGTCTTTGGATAACTTCACTGGGCTTACAAAAAACCCGTCCCTTGCTCAACAGTGTAAGACTACGCGCCGTAGTTGTGGGAGTAACTCCTATCGGTACAGAACTCTACAATAGAAGCCGGTCATCCATTATTTCTGATTTAAACGTCGTTGGTTTTTTTGACTACAGAAAAGAGCAGAGGATCCCAGTGCCTATTGGAGCAACATTTTTGGATTCTCCACAGGCCCTGGTTCAACACATCGAAAACGAAGAAATTGATCTCGTAATAATTACTTTGCCCATGCGACAAGAAGAAAGAATTCTTGAGCTCATGACTCTCTTGTCAGACACTACGGCTTCAGTAGCTTTTGTACCTGATATTTTTCAGTTTGATCTGATGAATTCATCGCTTGGAGAACTCTCGGGTATTCCGGTGATTACTCTTCGCGACACTCCCTTTTATGGTGGAAAACGGTTCCTAAAAAGAACCATGGATCTCGTTTTGGGCATTACAATCCTACTTGTACTTTCTCCAGTCTTTTTGATAATTGCCTCCCTCATCAAACTGTCTTCACCGGGCCCCATCTTTTTTCGTCAAAAACGAGTGGGGCTGGGAACGAAGCCTCTCGATATTTGGAAATTCAGAAGCATGTATGTGCAGCCTGCAGAGAATTATCCTATGCCCGCTGAAAAAAACGACCCTAGAATCACTCGGCTCGGAAAATGGTTGAGAAAATATTCGTTAGATGAGCTGCCTCAATTATTAAATGTCATTCGGGGAGAAATGAGTCTCGTCGGGCCTCGACCTTTTGCTTGGGAGCACTCAGAGAAATATCGAAATGTCATACAAGGGTATAGCTTAAGACACAAAATTAAACCGGGGATGACAGGTTGGGCTCAAGTAAACGGCCATCGAGGCCTGATCGAAACCACGGAGCAATTGCAATCTAGGGTCGACTACGATTTGTATTATGTGAAGCACTGGTCCCTTTTCTTTGATTGCCTGATTCTTCTCAGAAGCATTCCTAAGGTATTCGTAGGCGATGAGCATGCTTTTTAGCTCCCAAGAAATTAGTAAAGCCTATCAGTTTTTTATTGGAAGACAGGCTCTCAGCATGGCTCTTTCCTTTGGAAGTGCTGTACTGATAGCCCGTCAGATTGGTCCTACCGCTTATGGTGCTTATTTTATTTGCACTACAGGACTTGAGTACCTGGTCCAGGCCTGCCAGTTTGGAATCCCTCCATTTCTTTATCGCGAGAAACCACAAAACTTTAATCAAGGATTAAACCTATACTTTACTTTTGTTCTTGGTTTATCTCTTCTTATCTCCGCTCTTATTTTTTTGGGACTTTTCTTTTTCAAATCGAGTCAACTCGAAACGATTCAAGCTGCAAAATGGCTGATTTTTTCTTTGCCTCTTTTCCTGGCCAACACCGCTTTCCGAATCTCACTCGAGAAGGAATTAAAATCCAAAGAAATCGCCAGTGCCGAAATAGCCGCTCATTTAGTATTTCTCACGGTGGGAGGCGCTTTAGCTTATTTACAAAAAGGAGTTTGGGCCCCTGTAATTGCATGGTGGGCGCAAAACCTTACGCTTCTCTTCAGTCTCATTTCATTAAGTTCCTATCGCCCCAGATTCGGCTTGCATCGCTCCACTTTGAAATCAATCCTTAAAAGCGGAGCTCCCGTCGTTGGGGTCTCATTGATTTCTGGGCTAGAAGGCCTTAGTTTCAGCTTTATTACGACTGCCAAGCTAGGCATTTCTAGCACCGGTGAACTGGGCCTGGTCAGAAAAATTATTTCCCGAGCGAGTTTTCTACAAGGCCCAAATACGCGAATCTCAAACATTGTGTGTGGAAATCATGTTGCGGACACCCTTAGGCTGAAAAGTTTCATCTCCGCAAATCTTTTTGGAAATACGCTAGCTTTTGGAATTCTTTTTGTCTTACTCGCTTGGACACCCAATTTAATTTTTGAAACCATTCTGGGAGAACAGTGGAAGAGCAGTTTCACCCTGCTCCCATGGCTTTGTTTTTCAACATTTACCACCTCTTCACTTTATGTGCTTCAGGCCGCCTTAATTTCGTTAGAGGCTCATCGAACCCGTTTTTTCCTGGCGATCGCATCCCTCATTAGCCTCATTCTATTCGGTGTTTTACTCATCCCCCATTTTGGAATAACTGGATGGGCAATGGCAGAAGCCAGTGCGAGCCTTGTCTCCCTTCTTCCACTTCTTATCATACAAAGTAAGTTGGGGCCTTTTGCCTGGCACAAGACCTTGGGACTCTGGTTTCTTTTGGGAAGCCTGATCTTGCTGCGAGGGTTGATATGAAGCAAGCTCAATCGGCTTCATGAATCTTCTTGCTGACTCCAAAAAAGAGGCGCTTTAAATAACCAAATATTAGAAAAAACCACCAAAGCCCCCCTCCATGCCGTCTTAGAAATCTATATTCTGAGTGCCAGGGTATGCCTTTTGGCGACTCCAGAAACATCCATCTTTTAACAATGTTTAAATTGAATTTTTGAGTGTGCACGGTTCGCGAACACACCCCAAGAGTTCCCTTTGCCTGAAATATCGCAACGCCGTTTTTTTTAGTTCTGAGTCCGTAGTCAAGATCGGCATAACCATGAGAAAACCCATTATCGATAAGCCCAATGTGTTCGTGAGCCGCTCGTGGAATCAGTACTATATTTCCATTGAAAGTATCTACACTTTGTAATTTGTTTGACGGAGCCAAGTTGCTAAATCTTAAGGGGTGGTAATCTTTTTTCTTTAAACCACCATAGGTAAGTTCTTTGCTAAGTGGATCTCTAGCACCCCCTACAATAATTGCAGAAGGGGCTTCCTGGGATGCTGCCAAAAGCTCCAACAGGGCGTTGGAATCAAGAAACGTATCATCGTTTAACCATAAGATATGCGTATAAGGGAATGTGATGGCGGCAGATTCCGCAAGAGCCATTGCCTTAGCCCAAAAAAGATTACCATTACCACGGATGAGATGAACCTCCGGTAAAAGCTGCCGAACTGATTCAGCCGTACCATCGGATGAACCATCATCCACAAGAACTAGATTCCAAGCAAACGGAAGGGCTTCATTAACTTTTTGATTTTGAAGGGCCGTTATTGCCTTTAGGGTAAACTCTCTTCGATTATGACTAGCCATGAGAACAACAACATTTGCTCCTCTCACAAACTCTCTCCTATAACTTGTGGGCTCTTCATTTTGAATCCCCATCACCGCTTGTTTTTGAAACAAATAGATTGATTGGGATATTCTTAAAGTTGAGAGGCCCGCCTGCAACAAAAACAAAGTAGAGAAGGACGAACTGATAATAATAGCGAATATTTAACAAAAAACTTTCGGCGAAATTTATGTAGATAATCAAGATCCAGTAACTTAATCCAAAAACAGCTACCTCTCTTACTCTCTGATCGAAGTTGGCGTTCTGAAACATTTTTGTGAGTTGAATTATCTGAATTACAAAAAGTCCGAGTATGATAGCTGCACCCACCATCCCCGTATTCAATACCAAATCCAAATATCCATTATGCGCCTGAGGTACAGACCACTTTAATTTGTTCCATATCGTAGAGGCTTCTGAAAACTTGCTAAGGTCTTTGTGTTTGGGCCAAAAACTATTGAACCCATAGCCCAAAATGGGTTGCTTTTTTATAGCATATACTGAAAGTTTCCAGATCTGTGTTCGGCCAGTTAATGAGCTAGATCTGTTTAATTTTTTAGCAACTAGATGGTAGGTTCCGCTTCCTCCAGAGACTAAACAGCCAATCATAATTAATGCCGCAAGGAAAATATAACGTCTGCTTGAGGATTTCTTCTCAGAAAGCAAAAAGCCGAAGGCACAGAGAAAAAGCACTAAGAAAAACCCAATATAATTTGCAGCTGAGGAACTGCAAAACAAAAGAAAACTAAAAAGTGCTAACAGGGGCAATGCAAGAGTCAGAGATATTTGTCTCATTCGCCACAAAAAGAACAAGCTTAAGATAGAAACGTTCATTGCAAAGGCCAGATGGTTCTTATGCACATAGGAGCCTTTAAAACCCAACAACTCTTCCCCGTCTGCTCCCAGAGTAATACTTGACCAAGACTCTTGTGGATAAAACAGCCACATAATCAAACTGAGAAAGGCTCCTAGCCCTCCACAACCAACAATTAAGAATAAAATATTGGAGAGGCTGAAATTGCATGCCAAGTAAGTCGAAAAAACTATTACTATTCCAAGCAGGGTTACCTCTTTTAAAGTTAAAAGAGGATCTGCCGACCAATAAATGGAAGCACTACACCAAAAAAAGAACAAGAGAAGCGGCTTAGATTGTGTAATCGTTCTTAGAAACATCCTGGGTTGTCTGGCCAAGAAAACCACGGGCAACAGGACTGCGATCAGTTTTGCACCCTTCTGAAAAATAGATAACAAAATAGGATTATCGAATCGAGAAGGCAGCGGATAATTTATGCAATAGGAATAACTGATAAAAACAAACAGAACTAATATTTGTTCTACAATAGAAGCTTTCCTGGGAGACACCCACGGATTTTATCGCAACTTTTGACCATTTAGTAGTTACTAATCGCACTCTTGATCCCTTTTACAAAGTTATCTACCATCGCATCCAAGGAATAAACTTTCCCAGCTTCCAAGGCTTGCCGTGAAAGGTGACCAGAATAATTTTCGTCATCAAAAATTTTGTTAACTGATTGCGCGTAGCTAGATACATTATCGACGGTAACAACTCCGTTTCTTTCCTTTTCTAAATAGATTATTTCTGGGGAATGTTTAGCGTTCTCAGTGGTAACCATAATAAGACCAGCAACAAAAGCATCGATCAATGGGAGACCAACCAGCCCCGGGTTCATCAACACTTGGGCCATTCTAAAATAAAGAGCCTTTTCTTTTCCGACTCGAGCCCCCATCACATGTATCCACGGTCTAGTTTGAGCGGCAATCTCAATCTCTCCCCTTTTAGGACCATCTCCAACGATAATTAAATGAAAATCAGGGTTCTTATCTTTAATCAGATCGGCAGCTGAAATTAAAAAGTCCAAGCGTTTTTCTTGGTATAAAGATCCACAAAAAAGCCCCACAGGACACCCCTCTGAGATCCCCAATTC
This sequence comes from Bdellovibrio sp. ZAP7, assembly GCA_945878405.1. Taxonomy (GTDB): domain Bacteria; phylum Bdellovibrionota; class FAC87; order UBA2466; family UBA2466; genus RFNO01. The sequence goes on along the minus strand of CAMCTJ010000005.1, from coordinate 119,970 downwards.
TCGGGCTTTGCTTTTGATTTCGCTATCAGACCAGCTGACCAAATCATTTCTTAGTTTTTCGGTGTCGATTGAATTATTTAATCGAGTGATTTGAGAGGGCGGATATCCCCAACTCATCAGCACCCGTTCCGTAAGCAATGTGTAGGCAAACCACCAATCAACCCGTTTACCCCACATTTTCTTCCACTTTTCTCTTAATCCGCTTGGATATTTACTTTGAAAATTAATCCCGTGTCCCCAAAAGGCGACTGGTAAAGCCCTTACTTTTCTGAATAAATAAATGAGATAACTTGATAAAACACGGTTTTCTTGTTGAAGAATAATAAGGTCTGCTGTCCAATATCTAAAGGGAATCCATTGAAAAATAAGCTCAAGTCCTCCAACAGAGATAAAGCTATTTCGAATCTGACTTGACCAAGAAAGTATCCCCGTATCGTTGCGAACTTTATCTCTTTTTGAGGGATTGCCGTGAACTAACGTGAGGTCGATCTGATTTTCCCTACACTTTGACAATAGTTTCTCAAAAAAACCCACTCGGTAGTGCAGTAGCCTATTTTGAATGATCACTACTGTTTGCGCCATCTTGCCCTTTGCTTCTTTAACTGCTTAAAAATTGCTTTTTAGTGTTTTTTCGAAAGAAGAATAGTGCCATGGGTTTCATGGAAACAAAAGTGGATCCCTTAACTGAAGTCGCTATGCGCCGAACTTCTACTTGAAAATAGAGGGAGGACCATTACAATAGGGCCACTTAGTCTCAAGAAAGGAATGTCTGCCATGGTAAAAAACAGAAAAAAGACAGCTCGCAGAAAAGCAGCGAGAAAAAGTAAGCTTCGACGAGGACGTCAACAACAACGACAAGATCCCAAATTAGCCCGAAGAAGAAAGGCTAAGAAGCGCATGACTGCAAAAAAATTACGTCGGCGCTAAAATATTTTTGCAATGGATTCAAGGGGATGTGATTTTCACATCCCCTTTCATTTGACCTTTCCCATTTTAGTTTCATATTAGTACTAGAAATTTAAGAGGGATAAGTGCCGAATGGAAAACTCAAAGACCCCATCTGTAGTAGTTCCGGAATTGTTACCAGTATTAGCAGTGCGTAATACTGTTCTGTTTCCCCACGCAGCGGTTCCTTTGGTTGTTGGCCGAAAAAAAAGCGTGGAAGCAGTTCGAGCTTCCAAGAAAATGGGAGATATTGTCCTCGTAGTCACTCAACGTGATGGAAGCGTTGATGATCCCAAAACTTCTGATCTCTACCAAGTAGGGGTCGTTTGCCACATCTCAAAAGTTACCGAAATCGAGAAAGATAACTTCCAGGTTATTGTTAATGGATTATTTCGCTTCAAGGTTTCTCAATATCTTGAAGAAAATGGTTTTATTTCAGCTCAGGGCCAACAACTTCCTGAAGTCTCATCGACTCTAACCGCTCGGATAGAAACTCTGTCGGAAGAAATTAAAAGTCTGACCAGGGGAATCCTTAAGCTGGCTGCCATATCGGGAAGAGAAGGAATCATCAAAATTTTGACCCAGCTGACTGATCCGGGACAAATTGCTGACCTCGCAAGTACTTTGCTGCATTTACCTGTCTCCCAAAAACAAGAATTATTAGAGATGATGGATGTTGAGCAACGCCTTCTTAAGCTTCTGGAACATCTTGTCCGGGAAAAAAATCGCTTAGAAATTCAAACTGAAATCCAATCTAAGCTTGCTGAAAAAATGAGTAAGGACCAGCGAGATCATCTCCTCAGAGAACAAATGCGGGCCATTAGCGAGGAGCTAGGAGAAGAAAAGTCGCCGAGTGAGGATTTTTCAAAACGAATTGAAGAGGCTGGACTTCCTCCAGATGTTTTAAAAGTAGCTAAAGAAGAATCTCAAAGGCTCTCTCAAGTCCCCCGATCTTCTCCTGAACATCAAGTGATTCGAACTTATTTAGAGCTTCTGGTTTCGCTTCCCTGGAATAAGAGTACCGGATTATCAAGCGAACAAATTAACTTAACCAAAGCCAAGGAAGTTTTAGATAAAGACCATTATGGACTTGAGAAGGTTAAGACCCGAATTCTTCAGTTTCTTGCCGTCACAAAACTAAAAAAAGATATGAAAGGGCCCATTCTTTGTTTAGCTGGCCCTCCTGGGGTGGGCAAAACCAGTATGGCCAAAAGTATTGCAACGTCTTTGGGCCGAAGCTTTGTTCGGATGAGTTTGGGGGGCGTTCGAGATGAGGCTGAAATCAGAGGACACCGTAGAACCTATATCGGTGCAATGCCTGGCAGAATCATCCAAAGCCTAAAACGGGCTGGAGTGAATGATCCGGTCATTCTATTGGATGAGGTAGATAAAATTGGAATGGATTTTAGAGGCGATCCTGCAGCTGCCCTTTTAGAGCTTTTAGATCCCGAACAAAATCATACCTTCACTGATCATTATTTGGATGTACCGTTTGATTTATCCCGCGTCTTTTTTATTACCACAGCAAATATGCTCGATACGATTCCCCCTGCCCTTCGCGACAGGCTGGAAATCATCGAAATGTCGAGCTACACCAAATTAGAAAAAAGCCACATTGGAATGGATCATTTGATTCCAAAGGTTTTATCCGAACATGGGATGAATAAAGAGCAACTCCTGATTGAACCCGCTGCTCTGGACACGTTAATTGAAGGTTACACTCGGGAAGCTGGGGTCCGACAATTAACCAGAGAACTCGCCAATGTCATTCGCTCCTCTGCGACTGAAGTGATCGAGCCGGAGGCCGTCCTACCGATTAAGATCACTCAACAGAAATTAGAAGACATTCTGGGTCCGCAAAAATACTTCACTGAAATGACAATCGATCAGGGGAAGCCTGGTGTCGTTACAGGGCTCGCATGGACCCCAATTGGTGGGGAGATCCTTCATGTAGAAGTCACCAAAATGGAAGGAAAAGGCAATCTCATCTTGACCGGCCAGTTAGGAGACGTCATGAAGGAATCAGCTCAAATCGCATTGAGCCTCCTACGAAGCCAGGTCAGAAAGCATTTTCCCATTCATTTTGATAAATTAGATTTTCATATTCATGTTCCCGCCGGAGCTATTCCCAAAGATGGACCCTCAGCGGGCGTGGCTATTTTTCTCGCGCTTTCGTCTTTAATTCAGAACAAGGCCATTGATACAAAATTAGCTTGCTCTGGCGAAATCACGCTTCGCGGATCTATTTTACCGGTTGGTGGGATTAAAGAGAAAGTTCTTGCTGCGCACCGAGCCGGGGTAAAAAGAGTTATTTTACCTGAACGTAATCGGTCTGATTTAAGGGACGTAGCTGAAGAGGTTAAAAAGGAACTTGCCTTTCATTTTGTAAAAGATGTGTATGAATTATTGGCTCTAGCTGATTTAAAAGCAATCGCTCTTGCAGGCGTTCCCGTGCCGCCTGTTACTGGTGCGGGCTTAGAAACTGAAACATCGGCGCCCCACTGATCAATCAGACTGTCTTAGCGTTGAAATCCGTCGCCAGGGTGCTGGATGGGAATAAGTCAGAAATTCAATGAGTCCATTGGGTCGGAAGAGCCCTCGATTTTGGAAGGTCAATCGCTCGAGTGCTGAGGCCAACAAATCTCCGGATTTGAAATTCTCTTTAGCAAAACGATCGGCTAACCGTTCTCTCCAACGACTAAATCCATTGAGCTGAATTCCTAATGGCCACTGAATCACGGACAAAACAACGAAAAACATCAGGACGCCAAACGGATGCGACCTATCGGTCTTAAAAGCAGAGAAAATCAATTCTTCACAAAGAAGTTGCGACAAAAAGAAACTAATAAAAAGAACAATTGAAGAAAAGAAAATACCCTTGATGAGATCTCCATGAACTTGGTGCCCTAATTCGTGAGCAAATACAGCTTCCACTTCCTCGATGGGGAAGTTTTTATAAAGAGTATCTCCGATGAGAATCTTTTTTGTTTTCCCGATTCCCACAAAAGCTGCATTTCCTTTTTCAGTCTTTTCCCCCATTCCCAAGTGGTAAACATTCTCAACTTTCACGCCAAAACGCTGGGAGAGCGCTAATAAACGATTTTTTAAATCCCCTTCTTCTAACGGTTTTAATTTAAAAAAGAGAGGGATCAAAACAACTGGCGCAAGCTGGGCTAAAATCACCGAGAGAAGAACAAAACAAATATAAGTGGCCAGCCACCAACTATCCCCTGCTAAGCTAAGGCTTAAAAAAACAATAGATAATGCCACAAATCCGATCACAGCTCCCACCGCATACCCTTTTAACCTGTCTACAAACCATGAAAGGTAGCGTTGCTTCGAAAGATGGTGTGCCCGTTCGACCCAATGATGAGAGATGGAAAACGGGAGTGAAACGAGCTCCCACAAAAGAGCGAGAGCTCCAAAATAGAACGCCCAAAGCACCAAGGGAGACAGCCCCCAGGATTGGAGTATCTGCTCAAGTCGAACAAAGCGATGAGTTACGATAAACGATAAAAATAACAGGGTGCTCACTATTTTCGAAGAAATCCCCAAAACGCGGTGACTCCAAAGGTAGGGCCGAATCTTTTTATCGTGTTCCAACCACTCCGAGGGTAAGTTCTTTTTAGCAATTCTCATATTAGTTTAAATAAGCTTCCAAAACTTTTTCTGGAGTTCCTTCCATCTGAATAGACCCTTCATTGAGCCATAAAAGCCGAGAACAGAACAACTTTATCTGAGAAATATTATGGCTAACAAACAAAAAAGATTTTCCTCGTTCTTGTTCGTTTTGAACCCTCTCAAAACACTTCAACTCAAAATCCCGATCAGCCACCTCAAGGACTTCATCCAATAACAAAAAATCTGCATGGGAATGAAGGGCCACTGAAACAGCTAAACGATACTGCATGCCCTGAGATAGCTTTTTCACCGCGAGGGAGTGATGATCCTTCAGGTTAGAAAATTCCAGGATTTCTCCCATCCGGTCTTCCACTTCATTTTTTCGCATTCCCAAAAACACGCCGTTGAGGAGAGCATTTTCTCGGACACTCAGATCGGGATGAAAACCTGAACCGACTTCCAGCACGGAGGCTACTTTACCCTCGACCCAGGCCTCCCCCTCACTGGGATCCGTCAATCGGGATAACAAGCGAACTAAAGTAGACTTTCCTGCACCATTAGAGCCGACAAGTCCCAAGACTTCGCCTTTCTTTATTTCAAAGTTTAAGTCCTTTACTGCCCACAGGGTCCCCTCTTGAGGGCCCTGTCTGGTGGGTTTAGGCAACTCCTCACTTTCCTCAGCCATTTGACGGCGACAGAGTCGGTTCCAGTGCTCCCGAAAAACTTCCTGCAAAGAAGAGCGGTTTTTTCTTTGGCTAAAATACCACTTGGATAAGCCCTGCGCTCGGACTCTCAAATTGTTTTCAAAGGGAATCAATGCAATTTCTTTCTACGGTCTGGAACAAGATCGTTCCCGATACCGAAATAATCAAAGTAAACAAAACTGAGGGGAGCCAATCTCCCATTGAGAAGGTTCCCGCCCCCAGAATTCCTAATCGAAATCCCTCAATAATAGTCGTTAAGGGATTTAGTTTGATAATCCACTGCCAATCAGGAGGAATAGCCGATAGGGGATAAGAAACGGGGGTTGCATAAAGCCACAGGGGAGAAATTAAACTCCAGACATGGTGAAAATCTCGATACTTTACACTCAAGGCAGCAATCCACAGCCCCAATCCAAAGGCCAATAAAATCAATTGGAGAACAAGCACAGGAAGAAAAAAAACACCTGTGTCCGGTCTTGTAGTTGCGCCCTGGACTACAAAATACAAATAAAAACCTGCCAAGACCCCGCTTTGAATTCCCATTGAAACCAAGGAGGACAGACAATAAGAAAAGGGTAAAATGAGTCGAGGAAAAAACACCTTCTTAAAGAGGCCTGAATGAGCCACTAAAGTCATAGAAGTGGAATTCAAACACTGGGAAACATAGTTCCAGACGACAAGACCCGTTAAATAGAACAAAGCGGCCGGAACACCATCCGTAGATAATTTCAATCCCTTAGAAAAAATGACTACAAACACTAAGGCTGTAATAAGGGGCTGAAACACAAACCAAAGAGGGCCCAAAAAAGTCTGACGATACTTTGAAACAATATCTCGTTTAACCCACAACCCCAGAAGATCTCGGTATTGGTAAAGAAGCTTCCAATCGATCCAGACAACTGAGTTTCGAGGGCTAATCAGAGTTCGCAATGAAACTCCTAACTTGTTTTAGCTAATAGGTTCAAAGCTGAACCCGCTTTAAACCACTCAATTTGCTCTGCCGTCAGAGAATGATTCAGGTGAAGCTTTTCCTCTTTTCCATCTTTATGGTGAAGCACCAAAGTAACTGTTTTTCCAGGTGCTAAATCTTTGAGGCCTAAAAGACTTAAATGATCTTCTTCATGAACCTTTTCATAATCACTCGGTTGAGCAAATGTGAGAGGTAAAATCCCTTGTTTTTTGAGATTGGTTTCATGAATCCGGGCAAAGCTCTTAGTGATAACTGCTGCAGCCCCTAAGAATCGAGGCGACATCGCAGCATGTTCTCGGGAACTCCCCTCACCATAGTTGTCATCTCCCACCACGAGCCATCGCAACCCTTTGGCTTTGTAATTTCGAGCAATCGCTGGAAAAGACTGTGATGTCTCACCCGTTTCCAAATTCTTTCCTTTACCTGCTTCTTGAGTGAAAGCGTTGATAGCCCCCGTAAACATATTGTCACTGATATGATCCAAGTGCCCACGGTATTTAAGCCAAGGTCCGGCAGGAGAAATATGATCCGTCGTACATTTCCCTTTGGCTTTTAAAAGCAGAGGTAGCTGAACAAAGTCTTTTCCATCCCAGGGTTCAAAAGCCTTAAGCAGTTGGAGTCTTTCACTTTGGGGAGAGACCTTCACTTCCACGTGAGCCCCATTTTCAGGAGGTTTCACATACCCAGAGTCACAGAATTGAAATCCCTTTTGCGGGAGGGGATTTGCCTTTTTCGGAGCTTCTAATCGGAACTTCTTCCCTTCGGCTCCTTCCAACTCGTCGCTCATGGGATTGAAAGTTAATCGTCCCCCTAACGCGATACCAATCACTGTTTCAGGACTCCCAATAAAACTCAGCGTAGAAGGATTGCCATCATTTCGAGCTGGGAAGTTACGATTGAAAGAACTGATAATAGAGTTCGTTTCACCTTTTTTGACGTCGTCGCGTTTCCATTGACCAATACAGGGACCACACGCATTGGACAAAACCGTAGCACCAATCGCTTCAAGCGCTGCCATTTGTCCATCGCGCTTGATAGTTTCATAAATTTGCTCAGACCCCGGTGAAACTAAAAAGGGAATGGGCATCTTTAAGCCCGCTTGAGCTGCTTGGCGGGCTAAATCAGCGGCCCGGCTTATATCCTCATAAGAAGAGTTGGTGCAACTTCCAATCAGAGCCGATGTTAATTTTTCTGGCCATCCGTTCTTTTTCACATCTTGAGCTAAGTGAGAAAGGGGTCGTGCCACATCGGGAGAGTGCGGACCCACCACTTGAGGTTCAAGCTTTGAAAGATCGATTTCAATCACTTGATCAAAATATTTCTGAGGTTCCTTCTCAACTTCAGGATCTGCCTGAAGAAGAGCTGAATAGCGGTTGGCAATCTCCGCCAAATCTCCTCTGCGTGTAGATTTCAAATAATTTTCCATTTCAGAATCATAAGGAAAAATAGAAGTGGTCGCACCGAGTTCGGCTCCCATATTCGTGATAGTGGCTTTTCCGGTACAGCTTATCGAACGAGCGCCTGGCCCAAAGTATTCGATAATTTTATTGGTGCCGCCCTTCACAGTTAAGACCCCACACAGATAACAAATGATATCTTTGGGAGAGGTCCAGCCCTTCATTTCTCCCTTTAGATGAACCCCAATGAGCTTAGGATTCTTCACTTCCCAAGGAAGCCCAGCCATAACATCCACTGCATCGGCCCCCCCTACCCCACAAGCGACCATTCCCAGTCCTCCTGCATTGGGAGTATGTGAATCGGTTCCAATCATCATTCCGCCTGGGAAAGCATAGTTTTCCAAAACCACTTGGTGGATGATCCCCGAGCCAGGTTTCCAAAAACCGATTCCAGCTTTCTGCGAAGCCGTTAACAGAAAATCATAAACTTCTCGATTCTCATCAAGGGCTGTTTTCATATCCGACTGGGCACCGTGATTGGCACGAATCAAATGATCACAGTGCACAGTGGTAGGAACCGCAGTCGTTTTTCTTCCAGCACTTAAGTACTGTAGGAGAGCCATTTGAGCTGTCGCATCTTGCATGGCTACTCGATCGGGCCGCAAAGCTAAAATACTTTGTCCCGCTTCCAAATTCTGTTCGGCGGGGTCGTTGAGATGGCCGAAAAGGACTTTTTCAGCGAACGTCAGGGGTCGCCCCAATCGTTTGCGGACGATCGCTAAGCGCTCATCCATTTTTTGATATAAATTTTGGACCATTTCTTTAGAAGTTTCGATGTTTGGCATAGTGGCCAGATTATAAACAAGGGAACCAAAGGTTGTCAGTCCCTTAGTGAATCAAAAAACATATTAACGCGTCGTATTATCTGTGGGTTTAGAGATTGAATTTAAAGACCTTTCTGGTTACCCTATCGGCCAAAGTAATTGGAAACAAGCGAGTTACACTATGATGAAATGTAAATCCTTTCTTGGCTCATCAGTGGGTCAAAAGTTTTTAGTAGCTATTACGGGTCTAGGACTTTCGGGATTTGTTCTGACTCATATGTTGGGAAATCTTCTCCTGTTTGTGGGGCCTGATGCTTACAATCTTTATGGGCACAAACTCACCAGCACTCCTTTGATTTACATAGCAGAGGTTGGTTTAATCGTTCTCTTTCTGACTCACTTCGGACTGACCATGAAGCTCACTCGGGAAAATCGAGCCTCCCGGCCAGTTGCTCCGAATCAACTGCCGAGTAACGTAGTGAAACGAGCAAGTTTTGCATCCCGCACCATGGCTCTTTCTGGGCTGATGATTCTTGCTTTTGCTGTTTTGCATTTGGTTACTTTCAAATTTGGAACTTATTATGAAACGACCGTGGATGGAGTTCCTATGAGAGATCTCTACCGATTAGTTGCCGAAGAATTCCAAAAGGAATGGTACACGGCTTTTTATTTAGTCTGTATGGTGATTCTTTTTACTCACCTTTCTCATGGCTTTACAGCGGCTTTTCAAAGTCTTGGACTTCAAAGTAGTCGCAACAAACTTCTAAAAAGATCCGGCTTTATCTTCGCTGTTTTGGTCGGGGGCGGGTTCTTTATTCAGCCTTTATATATGTACTTTTGGGGAGGAAACTAAATGTTGGATTCAAAAATCCCTTCTGGCCCTATTGATCAGAAATGGAAAAACAGAAAGTTTGAGAGCAATTTAGTAAATCCGGCTAATCGCCGTAAACATACTGTCATTGTGGTGGGAACAGGGCTGGCGGGTGCCTCAGCTGCTGCCACGCTGGGAGAGCAGGGTTATCGAGTAAAAGTTTTCACTTTTCACGAGAGTCCCAGAAGAGCGCATTCCATTGCTGCTCAGGGTGGAATTAATGCTGCCAAAAATTACCAAAATGACGGCGACTCGGTTTATCGACTTTTTTATGACACGATCAAGGGTGGCGATTTTAGATCTCGTGAAGCGAATGTTTATCGATTGGCAGAAGTTTCAGTAAACATCATCGATCAGTGTGTGGCTCAGGGGGTCCCTTTTGCTCGAGAGTACGGCGGAACACTGACCAATCGTTCCTTTGGCGGAACTCAAGTATCGCGAACGTTTTACGCAAAAGGACAGACGGGCCAACAACTTCTTTTAGGTGCCTACAGTTCCTTAATGAGACAAGCCGGTCAAAAGACTATTGAGATTTTTTCTCGACAAGAAATGGTCGACCTGATCGTCGTTGAGGGAAAAGCACGAGGGATTATAGCGAGAAACCTTGTCACGGGGGAACTCACGACCCACACAGCTGATGCCGTTATTTTGGCCACGGGCGGCTATGGAAACGTTTTCTTTCTATCCACCAATGCCAAACAATCTAATGCTTCTGCTTGCTGGAGAGCTCATAAACGAGGAGCTTATTTTGCAAATCCTTGCTTTACTCAAATCCACCCAACCTGCGTTCCCGTATCTGGTGATTATCAATCCAAACTGACACTGATGTCGGAATCTTTAAGAAACGATGGCCGCGTGTGGGTACCTCTCAAAGCAGGAGAAAAAAGAGCTCCAGGAGATATCCCTGAGAATGAAAGGGATTACTTCTTAGAGCGCATGTACCCAGCTTTTGGCAATTTGGTGCCCCGAGATATTGCTTCCAGAGCTGCAAAACGGATGTGTGATGAAGGTCGGGGAGTAGGCCCCACTGGTTTATCAGTCTACATGGATTTCCGAGATTCAATCCAAAGGCTTGGCCATGCAACCATTTCAGAAAAGTACGGCAACTTATTTCAGATGTACGAAAAAATCACAGATGAGAATCCGTACCAAGTGCCAATGAGAATTTTTCCCGCTGTTCACTATACGATGGGGGGCTTATGGGTAGATTACAACTTAATGAGCTCCATTCCAGGATTGTTTGTTGCTGGAGAAGCTAACTTCTCAGACCACGGAGCTAATCGCTTGGGTGCTTCTGCGCTGATGCAGGGATTAGCCGATGGTTACTTTGTCATTCCCTATAGTATTGCGAATTATATCGGGGGAACAAAACTCAGTCCGATAAAGAATGATCATGAGTCTGCAAAGGCGACATTGGCCGAAAGCCAGACTCGTCTGGAAGCTCTCATGAAGGCCAAGGGAAGTCAGTCTGTGGATCAATTGCACCGGAAACTGGGAAAAATCATCTGGGATAATTGTGGAATGGCTCGAAATGAAGCCGGCCTAAACGAAGCTATGGTCTCTATCCAAAAACTCAAAGAAGAGTTTGCTAATGATGTGAGAGTTCCCGGCGATAACCAGCTTAATTCCGAACTGGAAAAGGCAAATCGAGTCGCAGATTTTCTTGAGTTAGGGGAGCTGATGTGCCTCGATGCTCTTGAAAGAAAAGAATCCTGCGGGGGGCACTTCCGAGAGGAAATGCAAACTCCCGAGGGAGAAGCGCTTCGAGACGATAAAAACTTCTCTCATGTCGCTGCTTGGGAATTTACGGGTAAAACTCCAAAGCTGCATAAAGAAGCACTGGTTTTTGAAAATATTCACCTAGCTCAAAGAAGTTATAAATAAGGAGCAAACTAAATGAAACTCCATTTAAAAATTTGGCGTCAAAAAGGTCCACAAGAAGCCGGATCGTTCAAAGATTACTCCGTCGACAATGCGTCGGAGCACATGTCATTTTTGGAAATGCTCGACTTTTTGAATACCAGCCTTGTTCAAAAGGGAGAAGAAGCAGTTCAATTCGATCATGATTGTCGCGAGGGGATTTGCGGATCTTGTTCGCTGGTCATCAATGGAAATCCTCATGGTCCAGAAACAGGAACAGCAACTTGCCAGCTTCACATGAGAAAATTTAAAGATGGCGATACGATTGTCATTGAACCTTTCAGAGCAAAAGCCTTTCCGGTGATTCGAGATCTGTCTGTAAATCGAACCGCGTTTGATCGCATCATGGAAGCTGGCGGATTTTGTTCGGTAAATACCGGAAATGCGCCGGAAGCGAATGCCATTCTCATTGGCAAAGAGACAGCTGAGAAAGCCATGGACTCAGCTGCTTGTATTGGTTGCGGGGCTTGCGTAGCGGCTTGTAAAAATGCCTCTGCGATGCTGTTTGTTTCAGCTAAGGTTTCTCAACTAGCCCTGCTCCCTCAAGGTAATCCAGAACGAGGACGCCGAGTAAGAAATATGGTGGCTCAGATGGATCAAGAAATGTTTGGCGCCTGCTCAAACACGGGTTCGTGTGAAGCTGCATGCCCAAAGGAAATTAAGTTAGAGAATATTGCTCGATTGAATCGGGAAATGGTCAGAGCTGCCTGGGTGGAATAAACAGATTAACTATTCGATAATTTCAAGAACAGAACGTTTTCTGAGTTTTGTAGAAGCTCCGGTAAGAATCGTTCTCAATGCTTTGGCAGTTTTTCCTTGTTTACCAATTACTTTTCCAAGATCGCCTTTAGCGACAACTAACTCAAATACGGTGGTTTGTTCCCCTGCTATTTCAGAGACTTTTACTTCATTGGGAACGTCCACAAGAGCTTTCACCATTGTTTCGACAAGTTCTTTAAGGGTTGGTTCTGCCGCCATGAGTCACTCCGCTTGTAAAAAAACTACCCAGTTAATACCAAAATTATAGTAACTTTTCGGCTACTTGGCTACGCCAATTCAATTTGTGCATTTTCTTAAAAAGTTCCTAGAGGCCTTCCGATAGAAGGGTATGGCTAACGAAGAACGCAGCGATAAAACCATTATTGTTAATTTAAAAAAAGAAGCTGAGAAGCCCTCCACGGCTGAGCCCTTTTTTGTTTCGATTTCAGGAAGAGAAACAGGGAAGGCTATCCCGCTAAAAAACCGGAACCTGAAAATTGGGCGTGAGGTGGATTGTGACCTCATTTTGGATAATCCTCAAATTTCTAGGTTTCATGCCGAGATTTTCTGGCAAGGCTCCGAACTAATGATTAAAGACTTGGGCAGCACCAACGGAGTCTTTGTTAATGGAAAAAAAGTTTCTGAAGAACACCTCCATAATGGTGACAAGATTTTAATTGGCACTCAGATGTATTTTAAATTGGTCTATCAAGATGCCGTTGACCAAACCTATCAACAAAGCCTTTTCAAAGCTGCGAATACCGACGCCCTAACCCAGCTTTACAACAAACGCTATTTCATGGAGTCGCTAGAGAAGGAATTTAGTTTTAGCAAAAGAAGTCACCAGCCTTTAAGTTTGATTTTATTCGATATCGATTTTTTTAAGCGTATTAACGACACTTATGGACACATCGCTGGTGACAGAATCCTAAAACTTGTCGGGACGATTTTGACTTCTCAAACTCGTTTAGAAAATATTGCATGTCGTTTTGGGGGCGAAGAATTTGCTATTGTCCTTCGGGGGTGCTCCAGCCTCCAAGCTCGCCAAGTAGCTGAGCGAATTCGTGGGACGATTCAAAGTCAAAAGGTCATGAGCAAAAGCCAAGAAATCAACTTCACGATCAGTTTAGGGGTTGCAACCTTTAATGGAAAAAACTTCCAGACTTCTGAAGAACTTCTTTTGAGAGCAGACGAGCTTTTGTATCAAGCTAAACAGAATGGCCGAAATCAAACGATTGCAGAAGCGGCTTGAAGTTTAGGAATCTGAAACTACGAGACTTAATTTTTCGAGTACCGAACTTGTGGCCTGTTCAATCGGCATCTGCAAAAGAGCTCCAGCTGCTTTTGTGTGTCCCCCACCCCGAACGGTAAGAGAGCGAGCAAACTGTGCCACGTCGACTCTTCCTTGGGAACGCAGAGAAACCTTTACTTCAGAATTTCCTAGTTCAAAAAGCAGAAGGGCTACCTCTACCCCATTGGTAAGAAATAAATGGTCAATAATTCCTTCTCGGTCGTCCGGAATCGCATCGTATTTCTTAAGCATGGATTGACTGAGCACCGACCAGATTATCTTCCCACCGCAAGCTGTTTTTGCCAGGGAGAGCGTATCCGCCATGAGCCGAAGGCTTCCTAAACTTCGCTCTAACATTCCTCTTTCACCCACTCGAGTGAAATCAAAACCTGTTTTTAGGAGATCTGCCGCGAGAATCATGGCTTCTGGAGTTGTGTTGGAGTGCCTAAAGAATCCTGTATCAAAAACCAAGCCCAAATAGATTTGTTGAGCAAATAACGGCTCGATAGGAGTTTGAAACAAATCACTTTGAGAAAGATGATAAACAAGCTCCGTAGTTGCCGAAGCGAGAGGATCAACAATTCGCACTGAATAGGGATACTCACAACTGATCGCATGGTGATCGATAAAAACCGTAATCGGTGTCTTATCAAACCATGATTTTACTCGCCCTGCTCTGTCGATTCCGCCATCCACTACAAAAGCAATATCAAATTCGGCTTTCTCTCCTGTTTGAGAAAAGGTCTCAGGGGCGTAAACGGTCTCTGCATCCGGTAAAAACTGGTATCGGGGGGGCAAGAGTTCATCGTTGACCACAAACACTTGCTTCTCGGGAAACCGATTTCGTAGCATTCTTTGAAGTGCTAACTGAGCTCCAATCGAATCTCCATCTGCAGCTCCGGGAGCTGTGATTAAAACTCGCTGGGATCTCGATAAAGCATTCTTTAGCTTTTCGATTTCGGGGCTAAATTGAGAGATATCAACCATAACAACGTGCGTTGTATAACACACTTTTCAGAAAGCGGGTACCTTAGAAGAAAAGTATTATATTTCAACTACTTAAATATCTCTCGAGGGTTTTTTAGAACCTCGAGGGCCCGCGGCATTTTTCGTTGAGTCACATAAAGATAGACCCATTTCGAAACTTCAAAAACTGTCCACGCCAAATAGACGTAAGTGATTTCCCAACGCAGACCCGACCAAATGAATTGGACGAGCCACAAAACGAAAATAAAAGTAGCTTCCCAAATGGAGAAGCTTAAATCGAGGAGAACAATCCCAGCAAGAAGTGACTGCGCAATAGTGAGAGCTAATTCCGCATGGTGAACTTCATCAAACGTGAGAGCTTCAAATCGCCCCAGCGATAAATTAAACACAATGGGAATCATGGCAGCTAGCATGGTCCACTGGTTGATATTGCTATTCACCATGTTCATAAAAGCCATGGGAGCTTTTCCTTTTTGCCGAGCCCAATTGAAAGCCGATAACTTTTCTGGAAACTCAGACAAAAAAGGAGATACCCACTGAATAAACACAAAAGTGCTTATTCCGGCAGCAATGGCCCACTTTTCCAAAACATCAATAAAGGGTTCGACCGACAAATAAAGAGCGACCCCTCCAACTAAAAATAGCCCAATCGTCGACAGAATTTGGGGGCCTCGGTTCAACTTTAAAATTTGCTTTCCAATCCACGGAAGGTCATTGGGATCTTCCACTTCGTGGCTCGGCAGTTTAAAGAGAATGACAAGATAGGCACCGTAAATCGCTATGAGAACTGCGGAATCCCAGCAGGTTAAAGAACCTTTCAATAAAATGACTACAAAATACAGAATCGATAAAAACAAGAAAAGAACACTCAACGAATCTTCTTTTCCCAAATCAATTTTTGAAATGAATTTATTCTGCTTAGTCCCCTGAAAATAAAATTGCGTGAAAAAGATCATCGGCCAACCGAGTCCCACGAGAAGTCTTAAACTCCCAGTGAGGTTTGCAATCATGAGGCTTCTTTCCTGGCGCCACGCTAACTCAGCCTCTACAGCAAATTCAGGAAGCGTTTGCAACCAAGCCAAAATGCTTAAGGCTAAAGCACGAGAAATAAAATTTTCGGCAGTTTCCGCTGCCCAGCCAATCACAAAAGCAGAAAGAAGAACCACCACCAAAGGCCAAAAATCGTGCAGAATTTCCATAAGTCGCTCCTAAATTGCCCCCGACAGGAATCGAACCTGTAATTGAGGATTAGGAATCCTCCGTTATATCCATTTAACTACAGGGACTAAAACCTTATTTTTACCAGGTTCCTTTAAGGCGGTCATAAGTTTTTTGGAGTTCCGACTGGCTCTGCTCCTGCAGTCGCTTCTCCAAAGTGGGAAAGCCAGCTTGAGCCTCGGCTTTCCATTCCGCGCTAAAGTGACCGCTGCGGATTTCATCGAACATGACCCGCATTTTTTCGCGGGTGTTCTCATCAATCAAACGTCGCCCTCGAGTTAGCCCTCCGAAAAAAGCAGTAGGGCTAATCTTTTTACTAAGGCCCTGGGGCCCCTCTTTCATCCATACATCAAGAATTAGTTTTGCCTCGTAGCAACACTCAAAAAAGGCCATTTCTGGAGTCTGCCCTTTTTCAATTAAAACTTGGAAAGCAGTTTCCATCAATTCCAAGATTCCCCCACAAAGTACCACCTGCTCGCCAAACAAATCGCATTCTGTTTCTTCTTGAAAGGTAGTTTCAATTAACGTTTTTTCAGAAATCCCCACCGCTTTTGCATAAGCTAGTGCTAACTCACGAGTCTCTTTGCGGGGAGAGACAATGGCGAAAACCCCCGGAAGGCTTTTTCCATTTTGAAAAGTCTCCCGTAAAACTACCCCAGCGCCTTTTGGTCCCACCAAAAAATATCCTGTCTTGGGAAATTTCTCGATTCCACCTAAGTGATAAGCATAGCCATGACAAAACCCGATGTCTCTTTGCCCTTCGGAAAAGAGTGGGGAAAGCTGGGAATAGACTTCAGGAATAATCAGATCCGGTAAGAGAAATAAAATCACTTGAGATGCTTGAGCAGCTTCCTCAATGGGCAAAGGGGTAAAGCCATCTCGTTGGGCTAGTTCAAATCCTTTGCCGGGCCGAGCTCCCACAATCACCTGACAACCCGAATCTCTTAAGTTGAGGGCGTGCGCACGGCCTTGATTGCCGTAGCCAAGAACCGCTATTTTTCGTTGATTTAAGTGCACAAGTTCAGGCTATACCCTATACTGAAAGCTTAAGAAAATGCCAAATTTTAAACTCACAACTGAATTCGCTCCTCGGGGAGATCAGCCCCAAGCTATTGAAAAGTTGTGCCAGGAGATTGAAAAAAAACAGAGGGATATCGTTCTCTTAGGGGTGACCGGTAGCGGAAAGACATTCACTGTCGCTAATGTCATTGCCAAACTCAATCGCCCTGCGCTGATTTTGGCTCCCAACAAGACTCTCGCAGCTCAACTTTATTCCGAATTCAAGGAACTTTTTCCCGAGAATGCAGTCGAGTACTTTGTCAGCTATTACGATTACTACCAACCAGAAGCTTATATTCCTTCTTCAGATACTTTTATTGAAAAAGATTCATCCATCAATGACCAAATCGACCAACTTCGCCACTCAGCTACCAGAAGTCTTCTCTCAAGAAGAGATGTGATTATTGTTGCGAGTGTTTCGTGTATTTACGGTCTTGGCTCTCCGGAACTCTATCGAGAAATGGCGATTCACTTAGAAAAAGGAGCTGAACAGCGTCGTGACGAGTTTCTCCTTTACTTAGTCGAAACTCAGTACGAGCGAAATGATTACGATTTTCATCGAGGCACTTTTAGAGTGCGTGGTGACGTAATTGAAGTTTTTCCCGCTTTCGAAGAAAGCCATGCTTATCGTATCCAGTTTTGGGGCGATTCGATTGAGCAAATATGTAAAATTGATCCCATTACGGGAATGGTAGTTGCGGAAGTAGAGTCGCTCGATATTTTTCCCGGAAGTCACTACGTCACTCCCAAAGACATGCTCAAAAAGGCCATTCGCTCTATTCAAGATGAACTTCAAGTTCGGCTTCAAGAACTCAACAAACTCAATAAACTCGTGGAAGCCCAACGTCTCGAATCCCGCACTTATTATGATATCGAGATGCTGGAAGAAATGGGCTACTGCAATGGCATTGAAAACTATAGCCGCCACTTAACAGGACGAAACCCAGGAGCTCCTCCCCCAACCCTTTTGGAGTACTTCCCTTCAGACTTTCTTTTGTTTATCGATGAGAGCCACGTCACTGTCCCACAAATTGGGGGAATGTATCGTGGAGATAGAGCTCGAAAGATGACACTGGTAGAACATGGTTTTCGCTTGCCCTCAGCCCTCGATAACCGCCCCCTGAACTTTTCCGAGTTTGAAAGCCTCATCAATCAAGTGGTTTATGTATCGGCTACTCCTGGAAAATACGAGATGGAGAAATCTCGGGGGCATCTGGTCGAGCAAATCATCCGGCCAACCGGGCTCATGGACCCCCAGATTATTATGCGCCCGGCACGGGGAGCTGTGGATGATCTCTATGGTGAAATTCGAAAACGAGTCGAAAAACAACAACGGGTTCTCGTTACAACCCTCACTAAGAAAATGTCTGAGGACTTAAGCGAGTATTTCCAAAAAATGGGAGTGAAAGCTGTTTATCTGCATTCGGATATTGATGCGATTGAGCGTGTAGAAATTATCCGTCAACTACGAATGGGGACTTTTGATGTTCTCATTGGCATCAATCTTCTCAGAGAGGGTCTAGATATCCCCGAGTGTTCATTAGTAGCTATTTTGGATGCAGACAAAGAAGGGTTTCTTCGAAGTCAGACCTCTTTGATTCAGACGATTGGAAGAGCTGCAAGAAATGTCGACGGCACGGTTATTTTGTATGCGGATAAGCAGACAGAATCGATTGCCTTTGCCATCCGGGAAACCGAAAGAAGGAAGGAACTTCAACGGGATTACAATCTAAAGCACGGAATCACCCCAGCTTCGGTTAAGAAAAACATCCAAAGCTCACTCTACGCCAATGAAGATTCGGATTATTTTGAGATTAAGACCCCTGGGAAAAAAGAGTTAATCATCAATGAAAAAGACCTCCCCAAGGAAATTTCTAAGATTGAGAAATTGATGAAAAAAGCAGCTAAGGCACTTGAGTTTGAAAAAGCGGCAGAGCTCCGAGACCGACTCACCCAGCTTAAAAAGAAGCAGCTAGAGCTTTAACCCTCACACCTGAACTCCCCGCAAGATCCCAGAGCATTTCCACATCTGACTTTGCCTCCGGGAAAAACCCGATAAGAAACAAACCCATGGAAATCTGTTCGAAATGTTATTACTTTGAAAAACCTGAGTCGTTGCAACACTTCTTTTCGTGGGTGTCCATAGCGGTTCTTTTCTCCCACTGAAATCACGGCATGCAAGGGTCTCAGCTTTTCAAGAAATTCTCGATGACTTGAGGTGATGCTCCCATGATGGGCTACTTTAAGCACGTGAACTGGATTCAAAACCTTTTTAAGTAGTTCTTGTTCTGTCTCTTTTTCAATATCTCCTGTCAGAAGAAATCGGCATCCGTAAATTTCGAGAAGAGAAACTAAACTTAAATTATTCGCAGTCACTTTTTTCTGTGGAACCACCGAAGTGTGAGTGAGTTGATAGTCCGGGTCTTTTATAACCTGCATTTCGGAAATGGGGCTGAGGGTAGTCTTTCGGCTTAAGGCTTCTGCTTTGAGCTGTTCAAGCAATTTAGAGGGTGAACGGAGTTTGGTCTCAAGAGCCCCTGAATAAAAAAGGCTTTTTATCGAGATGTGTCTGAATAGGGAAAACACACCCCCCACGTGGTCACCGTCTGGATGAGAAATCACTAGACCGTCTAAAGTCAGAATACCTTTTCGGCCCAGCTCTCGAACGATTTCCTCCCCCACTCGCCAGGGGTATGAGCTACTCCCCAGATCCACCAAGAAAGCTTTTCCGCGGGGAAGCTTGAGAAGAATGGATTCCCCCTGGCCTGTGTCGAAAAAGAGAATCTCTGCCTCTCGGGAAAAATAACGCTCGTAAATACGAAACACGCAAAGCCCTATAAGAATCAAGGATATTGAAAACAATGCGATGCGGTGGTTAAATAAGTTCATGCCACACACTCCAAGACTTTGTATTGATAGCCGAACTGCAGTGGAACTGCCTCAAACGGGAATCATGGCTCAAGAGCTAATCGATCAATTGGTAGCAGCCAATGGGGAAGAGGCAGCAAGTGAGTGGATTCAAAAACACCGAACGGTGCTTTTAAGCCACCCGGGACAGGTTTTTAGCGGACAACTCCGTCGGTATGAAACGAAACGTAAAATAGGAACTTCTCCCCTCTACTGGCTCTGGGAAAAAGAATTTGTAAAAACAGCAGGGATTAGTTTTTTTCATCGCTTTCGCGCGATTGATCAAATGAATGTGGCTTGTCCGATCATGACTCTAACGACGGTTCTTCCTCCCCGAAAAAAACTGCCGTTTTTTATCACCAGAAGGCCCAATCAATATTTCTGTGTGCCTTCAGAAAAAGATTTAGAGTTTTTACACCAGAAATATCAAATTGCTAAAGAACGTATTTTTGTAGCGAGACCTACGGTCCGAAGATTTCTTCATTTCCAGGAACTTCAAAAACCCGAAAAACCCATTGCTTTGTTTTTGGTAGGCGACAAAGAAAATCCGAGTCAGCTGGGAAGACTTCTCAAAGTGGTAAAAAGCCGCTTTCCCCATTTGGAAAACAAAGTAGTTGTAATGAAAAACAAGGATGTTTTGGGACCCAAACTTTGGATGGGGCTTTTAGCAAACACTGAACTTTGTTTTTACTTAACGACGAAGCCCTTTGATTGGGGTACTTTGGCACTAGAAACTCTCTTTTATAAAATTCCAACGATCTTCAATGAAGAAAATGCAAGTTTGCGGGAAGTGCTGCCCCAGTCGGGACTCACACTCACCAAGTTTTTGGTGGAACACCCAGAACGAGAAATTCTTCTGAAAGAAACAGAAAAAGCTCATCAGAAACTAAAAGCTTCGGGAGCTTTTGAACCTCTTGCACTCGCCCTTCAGTACCGAGAGATTTACGAAAAAATTGAGCCGGGGAATTAAGGAGCAATTCGATAGCGGATGACTACAATTCCGCTACCCCCCGGACCACTACCTCCTCCGCCACCGCCGCCTTTATTTGCTGTACCTGCGGTCCCGTTGCCTAATCCACCACCGCCTGTACCTCCTACTCCAGGCCACTTTCCGGCACTGCCATAAGATTCACTTTGCCCACCACCACCACCGGCAAAATAAGTGTACTTGATACTACCATTGGGGTTTCTTTCACCGTAAATATCAACTTGTTTGCCGGCCCCCCCGTTTCCACCTACGGTATCCCCTGCCCCCCATCCATTTTGACCAGCGCCCCCTGCCCCGCCACCGCCGCCACCCGCGATCCAATTTCCCCCACGTGCATCGCCGCCCCTAAAGCCTTGTCCGGGTGTCCCATTTCCGATAGCTCCCGAGCCGCTTCTTTGGCCAACCCCGCCACCAGATCCCCCATCTCCCCCCGCACGATTAGAACAACAATTCTCCCCGTCGCCTCCGCGTCCGCCACCGATCGCAACAAGACTTACTCCGTTTCCGGCGATTACCGAATTGTTACCCTTAGCCCCCGCTGGCCCCCCGGATCCAACGGTGATTGTGTATGAACCCGCTGGGAGATCTTGCGTTTTATTATAGATAACTCCTCCGCCACCGCCGCCACCAGATGCTTTAAATCCCCGCCCGCCACCACCGCCGCCCGCAACAATGAGGACTTCCACAGCCGAGGGACAAGAGGAATCAATAGTGAAATTCGTTGGTCCCACGGTCTTAAACTCATGAATACGGTATTTTTCTGTTCCAAGAACTAAGTCTGGCAATAAGGTTCCACCCCTTGCACTAACGTAGCATTGCGTGACCGGAGGAGGAACGGTTAAGGTTGCATTATTACTGGTGACTGGAGTTGCCGAGGTTAAGCCTAGTCCAGAAACTGAAACTTGTGAGGAAGAAAGAACGACTCGGTATTTAAAATTATTTTGAGCAATTGTAAGACCACTAAGACTCAAGGTAGCGCCTGTTTGATTACTCAAGTTACTAAAGGTATTTCCCCCGTCCGTACTCACTTGCCATTGATAGGATAGTGTAGCCCCCTGAGTAACAAAAGCAGACACACTAAAGGACGCATTCCCACCAACGGCTGTTTGGTCCGTTGGCTGTTGGCTGATACTGATAACTGGAACATCCGGTAAATCACAGTTAAAGGCTTTTGGAGCGGTGATGGTAACGCTGTAGGTGCCGGAGTTGTCAGAAGCGCAGTAGGGATCATTAGATATCAAATACAACTCACCGGAAACGCTTGAAGAAGAAGGGGCGTAGGATGTCCCAATTAAAAAGGGGGTTCCAGATTTTCCGATTTTTCCAAGAAGAGCCCCGCCGTAATAGGAGACAGTGTCCGTAAACTTGCAATAGTTGTAAGTCGCTCCAGAGTTCACTCCATTGGGCCCAACCCCAGGAAAACCCACGCCAAAACTTGCAGTGCCCGTTGCAGTAACTGAGAATGGCTTTCCTTTCGTGACCGTAATTCCCGAGGGGATCCAATCCGAATTTGTCGCATTAACCGAAGTCGTGCGCACCCAATTGCTTGTATCTAAGAAAGTATCCATTTTGCCGTTGGGGTTCGTCACGCGAATGGTGAGCGCAGTACCTTCTGTAGAGGTGACCTGAGGGGTGGTGCAAATAATTTCATTGGGTCCTTGTACAGTAGTGGAAGAACAGTCTACTCCGTCCACGGAAGCAACCGCATCTTTCATAAACCCACTTCCAAAAATTACGATATTGCTTCCAGGACAAAAGGCTTGGGTAGGGGTGACGGAAGTAATATCAGGAGTTGCAGATTTCTCAGGGCGACGGAAAACGTAGACCGCGCCGCTATAAAGAGCTGAATTATCAGCGCTCGCCGTTTGACCATTAGTAATGGTCGTTTGGTTGCTTGATTCTTGGAAGGCACCCACAACAACAGTGTCTCCTGAAATGGATGTCTTGAAACCAAAGAAATCGTTCACGTCTACATTTGGAGCTTTTAAGTAGGCTTCTTGTGCCCAAGAACTCCCTAGACGTTTAAAAACATAAGCAGCACCTGCACTCCCTACGCTATTATTAGCGCTGGCTCCCCTGCCATTAGTAATCGTCGTTTGGTTGCTATTTTCCCACATTGCCCCTACAACTATCGAATCCCCAGATATGGCGGAGGAAGCGCCAAAATAGTCGTTTGAATCGGCATTCGATGCCTTTAAGTAAGCTTCCTGGGCCCACGTTGAGCCAGTTCTCCTAAAGACATAAGCTGCGCCACTTGAGGTTTTAGAGTTGTCAGCACTTGCCGTCGTTCCATTTGTAATCGTTGTTTGATTGCTATCTTCGTCCCTCGTACTCACCACTAAGGTGTCGCCAGAAATCGATAATCCAAATCCAAAGTAGTCATTTACGTCTGCATTCGGTGCCTTTAAGTAAGCTTCCTGGGCCCACGTAGAACTAGATCTCTTAAATACATAAGCGGCACCACTTCCACTCCGAATATTATCGGCGCTTGCGGTCACACCGTTGGTGATCGTTGTTTGGTTGCTGTCCTCAACATATGCTGCCACAACAATCGTATCACCCGAAAGGGAGATCACTCTGCCAAAATAGTCACTTGCATCAGTATTTGGGGCTTTTAAGTAAGCTTCTTGTTGCCACTCAGAAACAGTTCTCTTAAATACGTAAGCTGCTCCACTATTCATTTTGGAATTATCTGCACTGGCAGTCGTACCATTAGTAATAGTTGTTTGATTGCTCGATTCTTGGTTAGCTCCTACGACGATTGTGTCCCCTGAGATGGCAACAGATCCGGAATCGCCAAATTGATCTGGTGAATCTGCATTGGATGCCTTTAAGTAGGCTTCTTGTGCCCAAACCGAGTTAGTTCTCCTGAAGACATAAGCTGCACCACTGGATGCCTTGCTATTATCTGCGCTGCCAGTCGTTCCATTCGTGATTGTGGTTTGGTTACTGTCTTCGTAGTTAGCTCCCACCACGATCGTATCACCCGAAATGGATGTAGAAGTTCCGAAAATATCGTTTGCATCTGCGTTCGGTGCCTTTAGGTAAGCTTGCGGCGACCAAATTGAACCGTTTCTACTAAAGATATATGCAGCACCACTGGATGCCTTGCTATTATCTGCGCTGCCAGTCGTTCCATTCGTGACTGTGGTTTGATTAGAACTCTCTCGTGGAGCGCCAACCACCAGTGTGTCTTCTGAAAGGCTGATGCCTTCTCCGAAGCGATCCCCCGCCCCCGCATTAGGCGCCTTAATATACGCCTCCTGATACCAGCCATCGCAGGAAAAACTATCATCTAATGTCGAAACACTTCCATTCGGATTCGTCACCGTGATGTTTAACAAATCTCCCGGGATCGCCACAGGCTGGCGTGGCAACTCACACACAATCTCATTCGGCCCTTGTGTCGTTTTAGAGAGACACGGTTGATCTCCCACTTTCACCGTTGCGTCTTTCATAAAGCCGCTGCCGAAAATAATAATGCTATTCCCCGGACAAAATGCAGTAGAAGGGGTTACGGAGCTAATGGACGGAGTGCTCTCTACTTCTCGCCGTCGAAACACGTAGACCGCGCCGCTTCGCGACTTCGAATTATCGCTACTCGCACTTTGGCCATTGGTAATCGTGGTTTGGGAGGAGCTTTCACCATGAGCCCCCAAGACGATCGTATCCCCGGAAATAGCACTTGGGAAACCCACAAAGTCACTGGCACCGGCATTAGAGGCCTTTAAATAAGCTTCTTGGGCCCATGTAGAACCCGTACGCTTAAAGACATAAGCGGCACCAGAGTTAGAATTGGAATTGTTCGAGCTTGCCGTCGTGCCGTTAGTGATTGTCGTTTGAGAAGAATCCTCTAACCACGCCCCTATCACGATTGTATCGTCAGAAACATCTACAGAATTACCGAATCGATCGTTAGCGTTACTGTTAGGTGCCTTTAAATAGGCTTCTTGGGCCCATGTAGAACCCGTACGCTTAAAGACATAAGCGGCACCAGAGTTAGAATTGGAATTGTTCGAGCTTGCCGTCGTGCCGTTAGTGATACTTGTTTGGTTTGAGTATTCTCCGTACGATCCAACGACAATCGTGTCCCCGGAAATCGATACCGCAACTCCAAACAAATCACCCGCGTCATTATTCGAAGCTTTTAAATAGGCTTCTTGGGCCCATACCGAACCCGCACGCTTAAAGACATAAGCGGCGCCGCTATCAGTACTCGTATTATTACTACTTGCTGTAGCACCGTTAGTGATATTGGTTTGACTGGAGTCCTCTCGTTGTGAACCAATGACTATGGTGTCACCTGAAATACGAGAGAGATAACCAAATACGTCGTCAGCTCCAGCGTTTGATGCTTTTAAATAAGCTTCTTGGGCCCATGTGGAATTCGCGCGCTTAAATACATAAGCGGCGCCGCTACCCAGTAGGCTACTATCACTACTAACAGAAGCAGCGTTGGTAATAGTAGTTTGGTTGCTGCTTTCTCCATAAGCTCCCACCACGATGGTATCCCCGGATATTCCTAAAGAAATGCCTAATTGGTCACCGTTTCCAGCATTTGATGCTTTTAAATAAGCTTCTTGGGCCCATACCGAACCCGTACGCTTAAAGACATATGCGGCACCAGAGTTAGAATTGGAATTGTTCGAACTTGCTGTAGCGCCGTTGGTAATCGTTGTTTGGTTTGAGTCTTCCCAAGGAGCGCCGATTACAATTGTGTTGCCAGAAATGGAAGTGCTATATCCAAAAATATCCCCATTATCATTATCCGAAGCTTTTAAATAGGCTTCTTGGGCCCATACCGAACCCGTACGCTTAAAGACATATGCGGCACCAGAGTTAGAATTGGAATTGTTCGAACTTGCTGTAGCGCCGTTGGTAATCGTTGTTTGGTTTGAGTCTTCTTCATACGCTCCAACGATAATCGTGTCCCCGGAAATAGAATTGCTGTACCCAAAGAGGTCATCTGCCCCTGCATTCACCGCCTTAATATACGCTTCCTGATACCAAAGTCCGGATGAATTAATTGGCACCGGTATCTCCACATTCATCGAACCTACTTGCACATTTAAAAGTGCTAACGCTCCTGTTCCAGTCGAGAGGCTCTTAAAGGTAATGGGTACTTTCTGAATTGCATTAGTTGAAGCGGGGAATCTGGAAGTCGCGCTCCCGAAATAAGTATCTTTCTCAGCACTAGCCAATCCAGACAAATTGGGAATGCCAATGAATCCATCTTGTTCCAGGCCGGGATCCGAGAGAGAGGAAGTTTTTTTAAGAGCTGCAAGCCCACTTTGATCTACAATATAATCTGAGTTTCCCCAACTCGAAGCTAAATTTACTATGGTCCCTTGTGCATTAAATTCTGTGGCCTCGATTCTCGGTTTGTCGGAAGAGTTCGGATCTGAAACCACTCTCCAAACCGGTGGATTCCCTTCAGCATCTGGAAAAAACTTGGATTGAATCAAACTCACTGCAATCTGAGCTTGCGATAAACCAGCTGCTTCTTTGATGGATTGAGCGGCAGTGGACTGCAATTTTTCAATGGAACTCTCGGCCAAAGTGCTATCAGAAAAGCCGAATAAAAGAGCGAAAATGAAAAGAGGGGTTTGGAACATACGTGCCCAGGCTTAACTATTATTATACCCGTTCCGGAAGCCCCAATTCCACTCTCCAATTATGTCGATTTCTTCACAATGCTACGCACAAAATTAAAAGGCGCAATGCCTTTTGGGCACTTGCGCCTGCTTTTTCCCTTGTACCCCGGTAACTCGGACCCTACTAAAAAATCTCTCACTTACTTAGTGAGTTTTACCCGCTGTGTTCTGTCTTAATGAACGTCGGGACTGAAAAACTTGTGGTTCGCTGCTCTGGCTCTGATCCACTTCTAAAGCGAACTGAGTCAAATCGCGTTGGCTATTTGCTCGCCCTTCGGCGAATGAGCCCGCTGCAGTCAGTGATAATCCACTTCGGTAGAAACCTCGTGGACTGGAAAGAAGGACTCTTGTTAGGCCTTTATTACGAACGCCTCTAACTAATCCTCTCGTGCGACCCAAAGCATTTCTTACTGCAGGGATATTTTCTGCTTGGTTTAAAACTCCGTCATCAACGGAAGCTAGCAGTCGACTCGAAGGAGCGATCAACCCTCGTGAAGCTGCGGTCACATTTTGTTCAGTAAGCCCTCGAACGCCTTGAGCCACATTCGAAGTTGCAGCACTCTCGGCTACTGCTTGCGCAGCCAAAGCTGCTGCAATGGGACTTCCTGCAGAGGTTCCTGAGGCTGTTCTTGCATTCGCACCCGCTTGCTGGGTAGCAACACTGGCAGATGAACCTGCGGCAGCCAGTTGTAATTTCTGAGCTTCGTTGCTCTGTCGAACCAGCATAATCTGCTGATCAGCCTTTTGCATCGCAAGAGCTGTTTGTTGAGCCGATAATTGTTTTTGAAGAGCGAGTTGCTCAGCTTCTTGCTGGCGTTGCTCATTTCTCTGTTGTTGTTGAGCAGCTAAATTAATTTGTAAACGCTGAGTTTGCGAATCGTTGTTCATTTGAGCGACTTGTCTTTGAGCTTCTGCTTGAGCCAGAGCTGTTTGAGAACTCAACTGAGCCATTTCTTTTTGTGTAGAACTTTGAATCTCAGCTTGTTGAATCTGAGCTTGAGAATTCGTTTGTGCAATATTTTGTTCTGATTGAGCTTGGGTGCCTGCCACAATCATAGGAGCCACCGCACCGATAATCGCTGCGATTCCAAAAAGTACACCTCCAGCACCACCACCGGCTCCGTTTCCGGGGTTTGTTGGACTTCCCCCAGTAGGATCATTATTTCCAGTTTGACCTGGACCTTGCTCTGCATGGGCTTCATTTTCAAAACTTGCTAAGTAAAATACGGGGGCGAGTAACCACGAAGTCGGCTTTAATTGGCGTGGTCTTTTTTCTCCACGAGCTTTTGAATCCTTCTTGGGTGTTTTTTCAAATGAAAACTCAGGTTCTTCGATGGAGCTCAGCTCACGTGTCTTAACCTCTTCGGTTTGTTTCAAAGCTGCTTCAGCAATCGCAATGTCTTCGTGAAGACTTGGAACCACGGACGATAAAATCTCTGATTCGCCAGATTCTTTCCGTCTGACGATTTCTGAAAATACTGTACCGGGTTCAGTTTTGGTCTCTTGCGAAACCGAAGTAAAAGTCACTTGAGCAATATCAGACACAGGGAGTGCAGGCAGGGCTACTTTGGTACCCATTTTCACTACCGGAATTTCAAATCCTTGAGGCTCTTCTTTCACAACATAAGTTAATTCTTCAGGGCGCTTACTTTCAGTAGCAGCTTCAGAAGATTTCTGAATCGCTGCTGGAGTTTTTAAATGCTTATCAAAAGAGTTCGGAGCATCGACATCAATTGCTGCCCCTAAAGTGGAAAGCACAAAAGGCAAAGCGCTATTGGCCATTGAATTGACTGCAAAAGTACTCGCAACCCCTTGAACAGCTGAAGGCACTGCCTGGACGGCTTTGCGCACTTCATCTCTTCGCCAATCATCATTTGGATTTTGAGCGGCCGATTCCATGGCCTTATTTAAATTCTGAAGAGCTGTGTTCGCGGTCTGCATGGACCCTAATTGCATGATCGCAGACTTTGTAGATGCATTAGGAGCATCCGAATCTTCTTGAGCTCTAATAAAACTAGGAGCGATTAAAGAATAAATGAGTGTTACGCTCAAAGCTTTTTGAAACTGTAATTTATTTCTTCCGAGTTTCATTTGAATAGTGAAGACTGCACAGGGCTTGCCAAGTATACGGTCCTTCTTTCTGACTTAACTGATTGAAAAGACTTGATTGTGAAGATGCCTAGTTTGAGAACAGGTGCTTAGGTTTTTTAAGGGGCACCCTCACAATTGATAAGTAACTGAAATTACATGGTTATTTATATCTAAAAACTTAACGACAGAAAAACTGGGGCCAATTGAAGTGGGAAATCGAAGACTTATCTTCGGTGGTGACTTGCAAGCGATCGAGATTGAGAGACACCGCGAGCTCGGCGAGAGACTGCACCGCCTGCTAACGACGCATCTACAACGGTTGAATTAATTAAGTTGGTTAGGTCACGGTTAATCGAACGTCGACTATTAAGAGTAGATCCGCTGGAAACACTCGCCGTTAAAGCTCGTCTAAGGCCGGTACTTGACTGAGCTGCCCCTAGACTTGAGTTCAACTGAGCATTAGCTCCTAAAGTTGCTGAGAGAGGTGTCGTGGCTCCTGGATTTACAGGAAGCAAACTATTTAAATTGGGAGTCGTTGTTACCGGAGCCCCCAATCCCGCCAATTGTTGCGATTCTGCAAGCACCTGAGAAAGCTCGAGTTTCTTCATCTCAAGAGCCATCAAATTATTTTGCATTTCTAGCTCTTGGGCCATTCTGAATTTAGACAATTCAGTATCCAAAGCGCGATTGTAAGCAAGAAACTGCAACTGAGAGAGAAGATCTCGTGTCTGACTTTGCTGGTTGTAGCTGGCAACTTGCATCGAAGAAGCTGCGTTGGCCAAAGCTGTTTGAGCTTGTAATCGAGACTGAAAAAGAGCTTGTTGAGAATTGATCTGGCTGATTGTAGTCGATGTTTGAGCGTTAATTTTAGCAATGTTTTGTTGGCTTTGAGCCATAATCCCAGGAACAACCATCGCACTGACAGCTCCGGTAATTGCAGCTGCTCCAAAAAGAACTTCGCCATTTTCAGCGTGAACTTTTAGCGTGCTGGTCAACGCTAGAAAAAGCGCAATGACGGTAATGTGAACGGTTTTCCCCATTTTCTCCCCGAAACCTAGTGTCGTACGCTCTCTAGAGGGTGCATTCTTTCGGCCAACGGGTGAATACTCGTTGTATTCGGACTAAGTCCTTGAATCTCTTATCTGGACTAAAGTTCGACAGGTGGAAAAGTCCCGTACTCCGTTGATGATCCCATTCTAAATAACCGAAATTTCTTTATTTTCATTCTGTCGATTTATTGACAGAATGAACAAGGTGGTGAAAAGTTCAGTGAAATTTTCAACTTAGGAGGTTTTTAGTATGCAAAGTGACTTATTCACAGCGTGGCTTTTCTTACTCAGGTGGTGTCACGTGTTTTCAGGCATCATTTGGATCGGGCATTTGTATTTCTTCAATTTCGTAAACGTTCCTTTGCAGGGAGTTCTCGATAAAGAAGTTAAACCGAAAGTAAATCCCCTTTTACTTCCCAGAGCCCTCTGGTGGTTCCGATGGGGTGCCATGATGACTTTCGTTTTCGGATTGGTTCTTCTTTTTTCGAAATATGGTCTGCCTGGTTCAGAAGGCAATCTCTGGAGAGACGCTGATGGCGGATTAACCGGACGTGCCCAGTGGATCATGATGGGATCCACTCTAGGAACCATCATGTGGTTCAACGTCTGGTTTGTGATTTGGCCGGCTCAAAGACAAATCATTACTTGGGTAAAAGGTGGGCAAAATCCACCGGAAATGCCAGCTCTTGCGAAACGAGCCCTGCTCTTCTCAAGAACCAATGCTTATCTTTCAGCCCCCATGCTCTTCTGCATGATTGGCCCCAATAACTTTGGTTACTTCAGTTGGACGGTCTTTGGACTAGTCTCGGCTGGATCTCTTTTTGTGATGTGGGGAATGATCCGAATGGGCTTTAAAGTCGGTCAAACCGTCTAAATTCATTCATAAGAAAGAAAAAAGGCCGTCGCGAAAGCGTCGGCCTTTTTATTTGATTAAATTTTTTAGAATTAGGAATCGATACGTTTTTTAAGTTCTTTTCCAACTTTAAAAAATGGCAATTTCTTTTCGGGAACAAAAACATCTGCTCCTGTTTTTGGGTTACGGCCCACATAAGACTTGTAGCTTTTTACAAACCAGCTTCCAAAGCCTCGAATTTCAATTCGATCCCCTTTAACCATCGACATAAAAAACCCGTCAAAAATGGTATTTACAAGCTCCTCGGCTTTTTTCTTAGTGAGGTTGGCTTTGCGAGATATCGTCTCGATCAACTCTGATTTAGTCACAATCCCTCCTTGGGGAAATGAATGAACGCTAAGTACTTCATTATTATAAGTTTTTTTTAAAACCAATCAAAGAAAAAACAGCTGTTGTGCCCGTCAGAGGTCTTTAGCTATGATGCTGCGGGTTTTTATGCAGTTAGGTCAAATCTTTTTTCTTTTTACGGTGGCCACGAAGTTGGTTGATATCGGCATCGTAGTCGCTGTTTGGTGGCTCAGCTGGTACCTGCGATTTACAACAAACGTTTTTCCGGTAGCCAACGGAGTTCCCCCGATAGACATCTACTCCTCCGTTACCCTTCCTTTGGCCCTTATTTTTAGCGCGGTGCTTCACGTCATTGGGGCCTACCGTGCAGATCGGATTAAATTTGGATTTCGGGCAGCTAAGAAGGTTTTCGAAGGAGCAGTGCTTAGCACCCTTGTCCTGGTTTCGTATCTGTACTTCACAGAAATCACCCGTTTCTCAAGAATTTATCTTCTCATCTTTGGAGTTTTAGGTTTTCTCGGCTTAATCCTGGGCCGCTTTTTTATGCAACTCGCGTGGTTTTTCATCAGTCGCCGACTGATTTCGCCTTTAAAAGTTCTCCTGATTGGTTATGGAGAACTCCTGAAATATTATCTTCATGAGTTTGAATCCCTGAAGCCCTACCCGATTCATTGGGTCGGAAGATTGGGACCACAGGCAAGTGCATTAGAAATGGAAACGGTCCCCTATTTGGGGGAGGATAATTTAGCTTTATCTACCGTACGCTCGAAGCGGGTCGATAAAGTGATTATTTCATTTCCCTCGAAAGATCCCAGTCGCTATGAAACTCTGCTCAAACTGCTATCTCATGAATTAGCGAGTATTAAGATTATCCCTGATTTTGGAAAGTTTAGCACTTTCACTTATCAAGCCGGACACGAAATCGGAATCCCAGTTCTTGAATTTAATGTTTCCCCCATGGACGGCTCAGATAGGGCACTCAAACGCCTCATCGACATCGTGGGCTCAATCAGCTTTTTAATTTTGTTTGCACCGCTCTACGGAATGATTGCTTTGCTAGTTCGGCTATCCTCCCCTGGACCGGTTATTTATTCCCAGAAAAGAATGGGGGCCGATGGGAAAATATTTTCAATGTACAAATTTAGAAGCATGCCTCTGGATGCCGAAAAACAAACCGGAGCCGTTTGGGCCATCAAGAATGATGGAAGGGTAACAAAAATCGGTGGCTTTCTAAGACGCACTAGCCTCGATGAACTCCCTCAATTTTTCAATGTACTCAAAGGGGACATGAGTCTCGTGGGCCCTAGGCCAGAACGTCCAGTTTTCGTCGAGCAATTTAGAGATCAGGTGCCGCGGTACATGTTGCGACACAAAGTTCGTTCGGGAATAACCGGCTGGGCGCAGATCCACGGTTGGCGAGGAAATACTTGTTTAGAAGAACGTATCAACCACGATTTGTTCTACATTCAAAATTGGTCGCTTCTTCTAGATCTTAAAATTCTTATCTTAACCCCGCTTCGAGGTTTTATTCATCCCAATGCGTATTAAGGACTGTCTTTGAAAATTAAAAGCTATATGAGAAAAGCTGGGCTTCTGATGCTCTCAAAAGCTCTTGGTAAAAACCACTTTCTAGAACCCAATTTTTATTTATTTAATGTGAGCAGAGAAGAACTTCCGGATGTACGCTCAGTTCTCTTCGAACTCAATAATCCGGAATTTATTCACCTAGGAGATCATCTCTTTTTCTTACCCATTATAAAATCTTTTATAGACGCTGGTTGTCATGTGAAAGTAAGCGTCTCTAAAACCATGTTTGATTTCTTTAATCGACTCCAGCTACCAGTGGTTTCAGAAGGCGAGCCTTACGGCGCTTATGATTTAGTGATCAGCAGATTCGAACTCATGCCCGAATTAGCCAAATACGAGTCGCTTTTAGTTCATGTCAGTCAGAATTTGAAGATGCCAATTTGTAGCCAGCTCCTACATTCCTTTTCTCAATACTTTGAAAGACGGTTTGCTTCACAAGTAGAGTTTGACCCGTTCAATAACCCCACGATATTGAAAAAACTACAATTGCCTGAGAACAAGAGACTAGTTTTATTCAATGTCTACTGTGATTCCTCAGCTTACCTGGTTGGTCGACGTCAAAGAGCGCAATTAATAAAAACGGTTGAACGTTATGCTTCGGATCCTAATTATCAGGTGGTCTTTGTTGGGGGACTAAAAGATAAATTAGCGGATAGAGGCCAATATGGGTTTAGCCATATCGATTTGCGCGGAAAAACAAATGTGGTCGAACTTTTTGAGTTAGTCAGGCACCCGAATGTTGAACTGTACATTGGGTTTGATGCCTTTGTGATGCACCTTTTTAGTCTCTCCGGCAAGAATAGCTTAGTAAAATTCAGAGGCAGAATTACCAAGAAGCAGTCGACTATGCTTTCCAAATATCATGTAAACTTATTTAGTGACCATCAGTTTGTAACTTTACTCTGATGATTTCTTTATTTTACTTGAAGAAGCTTTCTCACCTGCTGGAAAATCTCGTCCACAGACGCGTCTACTTTTTTAAACCTCACAACACCACTTCGATCTAAAATGACCGTCGCAGGGATGTAGTACGGTGGGGCGAAAAATTCTTTGCCCGCATTATTGGGAGAAGCAGCCACTTCAAACGGGATATTGTACTTTTTCTGCCACGCCTTCAGGAACTCTTCATCGGCCGCTTGTCCATGTTTAAACCCTTCCGCGGAAAGAGAAATGATTTTGAGAGCGGAATTTTTTATTTCGGGATAGCGAGCGGATAACTCTTTCATTTCATCCTGACATCCAGGGCACCAGCCGGTGCTATAAACTAAAACACTCACTTTATCTTTTAATTCTTTGATACAGATTTCATTCGTATCGGATTTTTTCCAACACAGTTCTGGAGCTTTTTCTCCAATTTCAACAACAGCCAAGGCTGGAACCACCCATAAGAGACCCACTAACCATGTTTTGAGTTTCATCACCCCTTCCCCTTTCTCTGAATTCCAGCCTTTACTAGCTCGTAGGCGTTTACAATTCCGTAACCAAATTGGTTGTCAGCTTTCTTTTCCGAAGTTTCTAAAAGCAATTGTTTCACTTCCGCAACGGTCAGTTTGGGATTTGCTTGTAGTAAGAGAGCAATGGCACCGCTCACATGGGGAGTGGCCATGGAGGTACCATCCCACTGAGCATATTTATTTCCTGGTAAAGAAGAAGCGATGGCTACACCAGGAGCTGAAACATCAGGCTTCATTAAGGTAATAATCGTTTGCCCAATTTTCCACAGGTTGGGACCCATGCTCGAAAATTCCGCCACTTCCGAATTGGCGTTTATAGCTCCTACTGAAATGACATCGGGCAATCCTCCCGGCATTCCATTGGGACTTTTCCCCGAGTTACCCGCAGCAAAAACGGGAACGATCCCACCATTAATCCAAGTCTGAATCGCAAGATGATAGGGCAAAAACTCTTCAATATCGTGGATTCCCTCTTCAATATCAGCTCCCCAAGAATTATTAATCACACGGGGGTAATCAGCAGTTGTCGGATCTCCATCTGGATCGAACTGCCACTGCATGGCTTCGAGAATGGCTGAGTCTTTTCCTCCCCCGGCTGCGCCAAATATTTTTGCCATGAGTATTTTTGCCTTAGGGGCTAAACCCACTTCGTTTCCGGAGATCGTTCCCGCCACATGTGTTCCATGTCCGTGATCATCATACTCATTTGAAAGGGAATTAATAAAATCTCTAAAGTGGGTGACTTTTCCCGACAACTCGGGATGCTTGCTTTGAACTCCCGTATCCAAAACCCCAACAGAAATCCCCGTTCCATCAATAAAGGGAAACTCCTCTCTAATCTGGAGCAGTCCCATTTTTTCAAGACCCCAAGTTGCTTCATCTCCAAATTCAGCGAGTGAGGAACCTGCCGACGAATTTGGTTTAGGGGGTAGCATGGTTCGGGTCTTATCGAGATACACACCATGTACCCAGGGCTCTTTTTTTAATTTATTTGCGGCTTGTGGGCTCACGCTCAGTGTGGCCCCTCGAACTAACCACAAATTCTTGATCTTATTTTCAGTTCTGATTTGGTTTCGCGTGATCCACTTTTCTAGATCAGTGATGCTTTTTTGATTCGATTCTTGCAACGCTTGGGTGTACGCACCATGCTCTAAACTCCCCACGGCAATCTCCGCCTGTTTAAAGAGAACCACATACTGATCAGAAAAGGCTGAAAGACTGAGAAAAGTAACTAGGGTTGAGATGGTAATTTTCATTGGAGGACCTTTCTTAAAAGACCATCAGGAATTCCTTTGATCACTTTGAGACCACTGGCTTCGGCGGTCTTCAAAGTATTCACCCCTAAATTAAAGGAGATGGGAGTCACAGAGTCCTTAACATAGAAATCTACTTTTCCTCGATATCCTTTTGGGAAATTAGCCTCTAGGAACTGGGAGAACTCCTGCTTCATCTCTTGAGTTAAAGTCGTCTTAATTGCATTTTGAGCCAGGGATGTTTCAAGATTGATGGATTGCGAGGGAACAAACTTGAACTGCCCCAATTGAAGCGCAGTAACCTCGTAACCCAGATTCCCATTGGGAAGAAATCGAGCAGCTTTGATTAATTGCCATTTCATTCGTTTCGTCTCAAAACTCTGCGGTCTTAAGCTATCAATCATCGACGGCTTAAAAAGATTTTCTTCAGCAATATTTTTGTCATCAATTTCGTCGATTGAGTTTTCGTAGTCGATGAGGAAAGCAATTTGATGGCTGGGATTTAAATAGACCTGATTTTGTTGAGGCATGGAAACCATCTGAATTTCAGCCCCATTGTATTGGGCTTTAACCCGGAATAATGTCCCGTCAGCATTGGTTCTCACATTCGTAGTGTAGGTTTGGGCTTTGGGATACAGTTTTGTGATTACGGCTGAAACACCTTGTCCTGATGACGTGTTGTCATAGACAGCTTCATAAACATAAAGCCCTGGTTCCTCTAAAATCTCGAGATCTAATTTTACAAAGGAACTAGCAACCATTCCCGGCTGTCCCGGATAGAGAACAACTCCACAACCACTCAGGAACAAGACGGAAAAAGACACAAAAATAATTTTCAAGAAAAACCGATCCATGAATTTCCCCCCGGGAATGAAAAGAGAATATAAAGAGATAGAATGATAAGTTTAAAGGATACTTAAATTATACCAGTAACGCCTAAATCTGCATATCGATTCCCACGGTGTGCGTGGTAACGACTTGATTGTAAAATTGTCCACGCGCGTCTGTCCCAGTGTAATAGGCATAATAGAATCGAAATGACTGATAGGATTTGGGTGGGTTATTAAGCGCCAGCCCCAACATCATCTGGAATGACGGATTCGTCGGACTTTCCTGTTTCCATTTCAAATCAAATCCAGCGAACGGGACCAAAGAGAAATTTAAGGGAATAAAATAGGAACTTCCCAATTGAAGAGTCCACGGTCGCAACTGCGGAATGGTATTCACTAAATAGTGAATACCGCCAAAGATCTGGAGTTCTTGATAGGGAATATACCCCAATCTTAAAGCGAGAAACTCTCGACTATAAGCAATCGGAGTCCCCGAGCTCCCATCAGCCAAGTGGGCGGAAATATGTGTCATGCGTAGTTGGGCTTGCCAATCTCCGTAAGCCCCTTCGAAGTAAGCTCCAATGAGCCCATCGGCTGTTTCTAAGGGAAATCTTTTATCGGCTTGTCGCATCGTGAAATACCCAGCTCCCTCAAGCCCAAGATGAAAAACTTCTTTTGGTTCTTCTGGGTTTGATTCAGCTGGTTCAATTCCTAAAATGGAAAAATAATTTCCGACAGTTGCATTGATTACCGAGTTCCCCTGAAAGTTGATTCCCATTCGGATTTCTCTGGGATCCGCAAACGTCAGCCGAAAAGGACGTCCTTTAGGTAAAAGTTCAAGCCCCAACCGACTATTCGAACTGGAAGCGGGCGCAGAGAAAGCGCAGCAAAGAAATATTAAGAGAAATTTTTTCACAGTTTATGAGATTTTTAGAAAGCCATGCTGAGCCCAAGTAAGTGGCTTGCTTCCTCGCTAGCGAGTTGAGGAAATTCAACTGCATAATGAGCTGAAAGACGCGGACTCAAGAAACTGATCCCAGTGCTCCAGTAAGAGGGATTCTGAACGGCTTGCCCCACTTGAAAGCGGTATCCGCCCATCAGAGAAAAATGCCAAGGAGAAATATATTCAAATCCAAAGCCATATTCGTAAGGAGAAACTTTTCCAAATTTCGAATGAGCAGAACCAGAAATGTAGACAGCTTGGGAATATCCCACTCTTGCCCCTAAAGAAGTTTCGCGCTCCTGTTTGAAATCAGAACTTCCGCCTCCCAGGTTTCTGATGACCATGCCCACAGAAGCAAAATCAGCGTTCCACAAAAAACCAGCATCCGCATCTTTGAAATTCATTTCATTCCCAGAACGAACTCCCCAAACTGCTTTGCCCGCAATTCCCACAGCTAAATTTTGATTTATGCGAGAACCTAAGGTCAGACGAAGTCCCTGTGTCATCACGGAGGAATCCCCTCCCTGTTCTTTGAAATATCCGATTCCTCCACCAATTGAGTTAGTTCGAGTATCTACAATGGAAGCAGAAAAAGATTTTGGAAATGCAAACGTACCGTCAACTGTATAAGCCTCAGTAAACAAAGTGCCTGCCGGATTAGAATAGACACTCTCATTTCCCTGAAGTGCGCCAGTTAAAGAATGTCCTTGTGCGCGCTCTTTGAGGGGCACAAAGTCGGAATACGTCCATCCCCACGAAGAAATGAGAAGAGAAGTAACACAAACCAGTAATCTAAATTTCACTGAAAACCTCCCTTTATGAGGACCGGGCACAGAAAGAACACGGTAGGAAAAACAAGTTTTGTCGAATGCCCTGTTTAATAAGTTTACAAGCTATCTATCGATAAATAAAGAGCTCGGCCCGTAGACTCAAAGCGTACTTTTTTTTTGAAAAGACTATTCGTCATGAACTCTCTAGCGCTAAGCACAAAAGGCATGGCACACCGCTTGCTCCTTCAGGGTCCAACTCTTCTGTACGTTTGCGAATTTATTTTTGAGGCATAGAATGAGCTGGATTAAGAAAATCATTGGAACAAGCATTCTCACAAGCTTGTTTTTCATTGCCCCTGAAAAAGCACTTGCAGAATCTTGCGGTAGCTGCGGCCTTTATAATACGGGGGGCTACAATCTTTATGTCCTTGGGCAAAATCTAAACTCGGTCGCTACTTGTGCAATGCCCACGCAGGTCGCTAGCCCAATGGTTGTTCCCGTTTACCTCAGTAACCCATCGGGATATCTCTCAAGCTTTACGGGCTCTGGCGGTTGCGGAAGTTTCACTCAAAGTTGCGGTTCTGGTTATGACACATTGGGATTTGGTGGCTATGGGACTCTTCCCATGACTCCCTCTATCGATTCACAATTGTTTCAACTCATCAGCTATCAAAACGTTTTGTTGAACCAATTAAGTAACCCGGTCCTAGGCTCTTATCCTACGACCCCTTCTGTTTATCCGAATTATCCTTTTATTCCAGGCAGCCCCTATTCTCCCATTGCGCCCTACATTCCAACGGGTCCGACTATTCCCACCGTTCCTTCGATTCCTCCAGTGACCTATCCTTATGACAACTCGATTCCTTTTCCGACTACCCCCTCTCTTCCTTACGGAGGGTGCGACAATATCACTGTGATGTGTCCCCAGTCTGGAGTGAACACTTTTGAGAATACATTTCCTGGAGGTTCTGGTGGGTCTGGAAGCGCTGGTGGAACAGTGCCTGACTTAGTTCCCCTTCCTACCTATATCCCCTCTATTGGATCTGGAAGTTTACCCTCGAATCAGTATCAAATACCAAGGGGGTTAAGACGGCACCGGTAGGTGTCACTTTAAACGGTTTTTGTGGACCGTATGTTGTACGTAGAAAGTATCGAGGCAGTTCTTACTTAACTTGCCTCCTCCCCCTAATATGTGGCCCCGAAGCACATATCTGTTAAGGAGGAACTGCCCCGATGCTGAAAAGACGGTTTAAAGAAAATTAGGGTTTTTTTTGTGTTTTCAATTGTTTAGGTCGGATCCGGTGAGGGTTTGACTTTTCCCTGGGTTGTGTTTAATCCTGATTGTTCGGGAAAATCCCGGGGGGGATGGAAAGAATATGAATAAAACAGATAAAGAAAAGCTGAAAAAGGTTCTTTTGAGTCAATTAAAAGAACTTCAAACTGACGTTAACAAGGAAGTTGCTTCATTCAGTTCTAATTCGCCTTTACCTGATATCAACGATCAGGCTTCTTTAGAAAGCGAAAGAAGCTTTGAACTTCGAATTAAGGACCGAGAACGCAAGCTCATCAGTAAGGTCTACGAAGCCCTTAAGAAAATGGAAGAGGGAACTTACGGAGTTTGTGAATCTTGCGGGGATGATATTTCCGTAAAAAGATTGATGGCTCGCCCTGTAACCTCTCTCTGCATTAATTGCAAAGCCGAGATGGAAGCAGAAGAACGTAGAGAAGAAATTATTCTACAAAGTGGCGGGACCACTAATCAGCTAACCTAAGGGTTAGAGTCCCCAAAGCCTTAATCAAACGCCGCAGTTGTCTTAGTCTCCAGGGATTGAAACACCAACTTCTCAAATAGAAGCTGAGGGCTTTCCATTGTCTTTTTTCAAGTAAGGCTTCAGCCAAATAAGCGTAGTTTTGAGAGATCCCTGTGCATTTCGTTGCAAAACCAAATGCAGGGTTTCCCAAATGTCGGTACATGACTGCCAGATCGGCGCGAAACATTTTTTCCCGATTAGAAGTAGCCGCTCCTGAATGATTTTTACGGTACTTCACTTTAAGATCGGAAACCCAAGCAAACGAAATTCCTTGCCGAACCAATCTCATCCACAACTCATGGTCTTCGCAGGATTGCACTTCTGCCGATTCATCGAAAACAGTTTCTTCAAGAA
This sequence comes from Bdellovibrio sp. ZAP7, assembly GCA_945878405.1. Classification (GTDB taxonomy): domain Bacteria; phylum Bdellovibrionota; class FAC87; order UBA2466; family UBA2466; genus RFNO01. Next base: position 80,512 of record CAMCTJ010000005.1, on the reverse strand, counting down.
CCGCTTTGTTTACCAGCACTCCTGAAGGCGAAATATAGTTTCGTAAAAACAGCGTCTCAGGGAACTGAGTCAGATCATCCTCGGTGGGTCCCCAAACTCCTAAGAGCGAACCACTCTCCGAATCAAAAAAATCTACCGAACAAAAACACAAATCAGCTTGTCTCTTTTTAGCTTCCAGTAAAAGAGTTTCTAAATGGGTAGGACACCAGAGATCATCACTGTCTAAAAAGGCTACCCAAGCTCCCTTTGAATTTTTTATTCCTGCATTTCGCGCGGCTGAAGGGCCTTGAGTTTTTTCAAGTCGAGAATAATGGATTCGATGTTGAGGATTCTTTAACCGAAACTTGTCGACGATGGATTCCGTCGAATCCTGGGAACCATCCTCCACAACAATCAGTTCCCAATCCTGATAGGTTTGCTCTTCCACTGTCTCCAATGTTTGAGCCAGGAACTTTTCTGCACGAAAACAGGGAATGACGATAGAAATCAAGAGATCACGATTCCTTAAAAGTAATATGAAACACCCAATTGAAGAATTTTAGAACTTTGGGATACCTGACTAATCGGATCGGGACGATCGGTATCACCGCTAAAACTTGCCCCCGAATTTCTAAAAATCAAACGGCCTTCCAAATCAACTTTTGAATTCAAAGAGTAAGTGCCTTTAAAAACAAAGTCCCAACAGTTTATTTGACTTTGATTGGATCCTGAAGAAAGCGGAGCTTCAGCAATAGAGGGAAAAATCAAAGTATTGATTTCCGCACCCAGATTTAAAGCATCATCATAGGGAATACGGACACCTCCCGAGAGAAGCATACCTCCGTAGGTGATACTAGAGAAGCGAATGGGCTCGGCCGTTCCGAGATTGTAGGACTGTTTTCCATAGCCCAATTTCGCATAAACCACGGGACCGCGCTCGGGAGCTAGAATATTCATCCGATAACCGAACTGCAGCCGAAAATTAGAGAGACTAGATGACTGTTTCTGAAACTTTCCAAAACCAAAACCAAGACTTGTATCCATGAACCATCGACTTGTGAACCACAGTTCTCCTTCCAGCTGAGATCCGGGAAAAAATAAATTAGTGGAATCTCCTCCCCCCGCCACAAAATTATTCTTAAATTCCACCAAATCTGTTCCAAAATTAACTGCAAGCCGCCCCACTTCACCTTTTGTCACTTCAAAATCTGCAACAAGTTCGGAAGCCGGATCTCGATTAGCATCTGTAACTGATTGCATAAGCTCTGGGACATCATTCGTCGCAAGCTTCTCAGAAAGACGAATTTTATTCCCACTCAAGACTTCCAGAGGCTTTTTCTCCACCAAAACCCTTCCAAAGGAAAGATTGTCCTCCACTTTTTGAACTAAAATTTGCCCTGTTTCATTAAAGGAGATTTTTCCTTCCTCTTTTTCTAAAGTGAAAGTAGGGAGCCTCATTCCCGGGGCAAAAGTTCCTTTTCCACCATCCAAAACAACCAGATACCCATCTCGTTTTAAGACCGTTCCATCAAACGGAATATTTTGAGACAGTTCCAAAAAAGCTTGGGCTGTTTTTTGAACCATTCTGTCTTGAGAAAAGGGAGGATCGATTTTCTGAACTGCTTGAGCCATCACTTCTCCTGGCTCGATACTCACCAGAGTCATTGTAAGATCAAAAAACTCATCTCGACGAACAAGCTCAGCAAGAATCGCAGCATCGGTTTTCTTTTCTTTCAATGCTTGGAGAGTAGGACGATAAATTTCTAATCGCTCCGTTAGATTGCCCGCGACACTGGGTCCTGAAATGGCTTCTAAGCTTTTCTTGAGTTCACTTGAAGGAGCGGCTTGATAACTAAATCGCATCCGCTTTTGAATTTGAGAAATCAGTTCATTTTCGACCTGCTTTGAATGGATGGGCTCTGCGGGTGAAGCGAGCACGGCAATCACAAAGTTTTTAAAGCCGTATTGTTGGTCCAGAGAAGGAGAAGCGATGGCCCTTTCCAGAAAAACGAGAAAAAAAAGTCCCACCAAGCTGAAAACGAATGATTTTTGTCGCATAGCTAACATTGTAAGCCCAATTGAATTGAGTTCAAAGCGCTGGGAGTTAGTGCTATTTTGACTGAGTGGATATTTCTAAACGCCAAATGATCGTTCTCAGTACGCTTTGGGCCCTCTTGCTCCTTGTTTGGCCATCCTCGACTCATCAACCCAGCGGTGAAGAATCTCGAACTCCTGAATCAAAAACAGGAGAAGGGCTTTATAAGTCAGTATCCACTAAAGCGAATTTTGGACTGGCAGGAGTTCGGTACTATGAGTCCTCGCAAGGGGTTAAACACTGGCACATCGAATCAAAGTTTGCAGAACTTCATCGGAAAGAAAATTATGCTTTCCTGACAGACGTCAAAGCTGAGTTTTTTGCCAAAAATACGGGAAATGTCGTCACGACTCAGAGTGATTATGGGAGATCTTGGGACGATAAAAATATTATCGAGTTAGAAGGTCACGTCACTATCCAATCCAAAAAGGGTTATCTCTTTGAAATGGACAAAATGAATTACAATAGTACTCACCATGAATTTACGTCGGAGGACTTTGTTCGTATGAAGGGGCCCAATGTTTCAAAACCGAGCATGTCCTTATCGGGATTGGGTCTTCAAGCAGACATCAACCGCGAGGAATTTTTGCTGAAAAAGAAAGTCTCCGCTGAGAGAAAAATGAAAGGGGCCGGGGCGTTAAAAATTGTTTCGGATTCTGGTCAGTTTTTTACTCATGAATCTCGCTCTGTTTTCATGGGTAATGTAAATGCCAGAATGCCGTCTACTTCGATTACCTGTGATGTTTTCGAACTCAGCATGGATCAAGACGACGAAACCGTAGCAGCTTCCGGAAACGTCTTTCTCAAGAATCGAGGGAGAATAGCAAGTGCGGAGAGTGCTCTGATAGAGCTCAACGGGACTGAAATTATTTTAGAAGGTAGAGCTCGCATCGATTCAGAGGACAACCGGATTGAAGGACGTCGAATAAAAATTTACACCGACGACGATCGGATTGAAGTCGATGAAGCCTCGGGGAGTTCAAAACAATGAAGTTAGAGGTCAGTAATCTCTCAAAAAGTTATAAAAGTCGCCAAGTGGTGAATTCTGTCAGCTTTTCGATTGAAAGCGGAAAAGTAGTGGGACTTTTGGGACCCAATGGGGCCGGAAAAACCACGACCTTTTATATGGTCGTAGGCCTAGTAAAGCCAGATTCTGGTAAAGTTACCTTGGGCGGTGTGGATTTAGTCGATGAACCGATTTTTGAGCGAGCTCGCCAAGGTTTGGGCTACTTGCCGCAGGAGGCTACGGTTTTCAGGAGGCTTAGCGTCGAAGAAAATCTATTCCTTGTTTTGGAGAACTTGAAAATCAGCCGACAAGAAAGAAAGGACCGAGCAGAGAAAGCGCTTTCGGATTTGGGAATTTTAAGACTTGCGAAAAGTAAAGCGGTCAATCTCTCGGGGGGTGAGCGGCGACGTTTAGAAATTGCACGGGCGCTGATCTTAAATCCAAAGTTTTTATTGTTGGATGAGCCTTATGCGGGAATTGATCCTCTCGCAGTGATTGAGATTCAGGGAATCATCAAGGGGCTGAAAGAAAAGGGCATTGGCGTAATCATTACGGATCACAATGTGCGAGAAACTTTGAGTAGTTGTGATGAAGCGTATTTGATCAAAGACGGAAGAATTTGGATGCACGGTTCACCAGAGGAAATTGTGAGTGATGAATCGGCTAGGAAGTTTTATTTGGGTGAAAACTTTAAACTGTAAGAGAGCATAAATATGGCCATTGGAATGAAGCAGTCGCTACAACTAGGACAAAACCTAGTCATGACCCCTCAACTGCAACAGGCTATTAAGCTTTTGCAGCTCTCTCGAATGGAATTAGAAAATCTCATCAACACGGAACTCGTCGATAATCCGACCCTCGATGAGTCATCGGAGTCAGAGAGCACCACGCAATCCATGAACGAAGTGGAAGCAGCTCCCGAAGGTTCCAAAGTTGAGGAAAATCCCCAAGCTTCAGAAGATTTTAATTGGGAAAATTATTTAGAGAATGTTCGCTCGACTCCAAGCTTGCCCGTTTATCGAGGGGGAGAAGACGAGCTACCTTCTTATGAAAGCACCCTGACCCAAACTGCAAATCTTACGGATCATTTGCTGTGGCAACTCCAACTGGGAGGACTTGCAGAGAAAGAAAGAGCTATTGGAGAGGTCATCATTGGTAACATCAACGAAGATGGATATTTGACCACAACCGTCGAGGAAATGGCTCAAAAAGAAAATTTTGACCCCCATGAAGTGGAAGCAGTTCTTTATACCATTCAAAACTTTGACCCGATTGGCGTCGCTTCTAGAGATCTCAAAGAATGCCTACTCGTTCAGATCTACGACATGAAACGAGAAGATGAGATGCTCGAAAAAATCGTAGAGAATCATCTTCCCGATCTTGAAAAGAAAAATTATCAGGCCATTTCAAAAGCACTGGGCCTTTCCATGGAAGAGATTATTAAGAGAATAAAAATCATTGAAGAACTAGAGCCGAAACCAGGTCGAGCTTTTGGAGGCGCTCCTTCACACTATATTATTCCCGATATTTATATTGTTAAACGGGGTGAAGAATACGTAGTGATGCTCAATGAAGATGGACTCCCCAAGTTAAAGATTTCTTCTTTCTACAAGAACCTCCTCGAAAAAGGTGAGTTCTCTCAAGCGCAAACTAAAGACTATGTGCAGGGAAAACTCCGATCGGCCGTTTGGCTCATTCGCAGTATCCACCAGCGTCAGCGAACGATTTTCAAAGTAACTGAAAGCATTGTCCGACAGCAACGGGAGTTCTTTGATAAAGGGATTGCGTTCTTAAAGCCCATGGTTCTACGTGACGTTGCGAACGATATTGGAATGCACGAATCCACCATCAGCCGCGTAACCACCGCAAAATATGTGCATACCCCCAGAGGAATCTTCGAATTGAAGTTCTTCTTTAATAGCGGGATTAGCAGAGTGAGTGGTTCCGATGTGGCTTCAGAAAGCGTAAAAGAAAAGGTAAAAGCGATTGTGGCCCAAGAACCTCCGAAGAATCCTTACAGCGATCAAAAGATAGTCGAGCTCCTTCTTAAGGAAAACATCAACATCGCTCGACGCACAGTGGCTAAGTATAGGGAAATGCTGGGGATTTTACCCTCTTCAAAACGCAAAAAAGTGTTCTAAGCAGCACAATGTTCCTCTAAAGAATTACTCCCCGAAAGCCGTTTTCTGAGTAGTAACTAGCTTGTTTCACCATAAGGAGAAAGCCATGGGTCTCAACATCACTTTTAAAAACATCGAATCCACAGAAGCCATCAAAGCTTACGTTGAAAAGAAAACAAGCAAGTTTGAAAAGTACATTTCCTACCCCATGGAAATTCACGCAATCTTAAGCGTCAGTCGCGGCGAACACGTAGTGGAACTGACATGTCACGCGGAGTATCACGACATGGTCGCAACCGCGAAGAGCGATGACCTGTACGCCTCTATCGACCAAGCGGTTGTGAAAATAGAAAACCAAATGAAGAAAGAGCGCGAAAAGAAAAAAGGCCACAATGCCGCTCACAAGATGTCTCGTCATGGAGATAAATTTGGACAAGACTTAGCTCCCGAACTTCCTCATCAAGGAAAAGCAAAAGCTCGCTAATTTTTTGCGATGCAATAGCCCACAGCAACAAAACTTACTAACGCGCGTAATTTTTTTTAACGCGACCCTCTTGCTTCTTGTTAACAATCTGTCACACTATTTGTAACCAGAGCATTTCATAAGAGAAATGAGGATCTGGGGTGGTGAAAATCAAAGTTGGTTTTCACTAATTTAGATTAACTCTGGTTGGTAGCTACCAATTTCACGGAGACACAAGCATGAATAAACATCTAAGTAGTATTAAAAAAACAGCAGTACTAGTGGCGGTGGGCTGGTTAGCAGTTCCCGCATTCGCAGGACTCGGTGGGTTCATTGACGCTCAAGTGGGTGGCGGACAAAACGCTGGCCTACCTGACACAAACCTTAACTCCCAAATTGCTGACGGCGCAATTTACTTAAGCAAAGAACTTGGCCGCGGAAAAATGATGGTTGACGTTCCTTTTAGCTACAGAGCTGATAACGTAACCCAAACTGCAAACGCTGGCTTTACATCAGCATTCCGCTCTTTCAACACCAAAGCTCAAGCCTACATCAGCTGGGGCTATGACTTCGGCTTAACATGGCAATTAGGTCGTTTCGATTCTCCGTTCTTGAACGAAGCAAACGACACCGTCGGTCTTGGACCCTACACGAGCCAAGGTGCTATTTTCGGAGCTCTGCCCCGCATGCACAACGGCTTGATGCTGACCTACGGTCGCGGTCCCGTGACTGTAATGGGGATTGCATCACGACCAAGCGGAAACGTTGCAACAGCAACCAGTACAACTGCTGCTGATGCTCGACCAAATGGTGAAAACTTGGAATACGGAGTCCTTGGTAAATACACAATGGATATGATGTATGTTGGTGCTGGAATTTACCTCCATAAACCTAATACAGAAACCCACTCCATCATCGAAGTCATGGCAGGAACAAAAATGTCTGACTGGACTATCGATGCTCAAGCCCTTTTCACAAAAGTGGCTACATCCGGAGCTGAGAGCGGTTTCGCAGTTGGTGGAACGATCAACTACAACTGGGATAAAATGTGGGCGTTCGGAATTCGTCCAAATTACCTGAGCAAAGTTGGTTCAGCTTCTGGTTCAACTTGGCATACAGCTAATGGCGCTAACTCCACGTTTGAAGTCACTGTTGGTCCTCAAGCCACAATGACTGATGACTTGAGACTGCGCGCTGACTACAAGTGGACAAGCACCAAAGCTACTTCTGGCGCTACAAGCCAAAACAGCAGTGCTTATACACTGTCAGCTGTCTACAAATTCTAAGCCTCGTGCTTAGTGGAACGGGAGGGCTTCGGCCCTCCCGTTTTTTTTTGCCCAAAAGGCCCCCCACCCAAAGGTACGGCTTTACTTTTGGTGGCTTGCAACACCATGCGCCCCTGTCCCTTTGCCATTCAGCCCCTAACCAAAGACAGTAAAACGGGTCTTGATTAATTCACCTGGAAGGTGTACAAAAATGGCAATCAACTATCGCGTGGCTATTAGCCGACGAGCACTGAAAAATATCGAAACAGCCCCGCAGCATGTTGTTCTTAAACTCATGGCTTGGAAAGATGGTGTAGAAAGGTTTGGATTATTTGAAATGAGAAAATGGCCGGGCTTTCACGATGAACCTTTGCTTGGAACCCGCCAGGGACAGCGTTCCGTTAGGTTAAGTCGTTCTTATAGAGCTATTTACAAAATTACTAAATCTGAATCTCATTTGATACTCATTGAAGAGGTAACAAAACATGTCTATTAGCCCCAAAGAGCCCAAATATTTAGATGCCTCCCATTTACTAAACCGTCTTTCCAAAAAATCGTTAAGCTTTTCCGGCTTGCTTGAAGCTATAAGACTCGGGGAAGATGCAACTTTAACCGATTTTTCGAAGAAGCTTGGAATTTCGAGATCTCATCTCTGTGATATCGAACAGGGGAGAAAAACAGTGAGTCCCGCTCGGGCGGCAACCTTTGCAAAAAAGCTGGGTTATTCGCAAAAGCACTTTATTGCGTTGGCTCTTCAAGACATTGTCAAGAAAGATGGCTTTAACTACGTAGTCAAACTGGAAGCCGCTTAAGCCCCACATGGATAACATCACTCACTCCCTTTTTGGCGCGACCGTTTCTGAAACGCTCTGGGTGGCTCTGCCAGAAAGCACGAAGCGCACTCTAGCTCCTCAAACTCGACGAGCGCTTTTTCTCGCTTCTGTATTTGGAAATAACTTACCGGATTTTGATTTTCTGTATGCCCCTCTGATGCACGCAAATCCCCAATTGGGAAATCTCCTGCATCACCGCGGCCACACACACACAGTCCCTATCGCACTTCTTCAAGGTCTTCTGATGCTCGGTATCTGTGCTTTCTTCCAACACGTTTTAAAGCGGTTTCATTTCACAAAAGAATGGAAATGGATTTCCTGGATGGCTTTTCTGGCGCCCCTCACCCACATCACACTCGATTTTTTAAATAACTATGGTGTTCATCCCTTCTGGCCAATCGATAATACCTGGAAATACGGCGACTGGGTCTTTGTGCTTGAGCCCTGGGCTTGGGCTACGCTCACTCCGTTCTTATTTTTACTCGCCCCCACTAAGAAAGGAAAAACGCTTTACGCCACCCTGGCGGTTCTGGGACTGACTCTTTCTTGGGGCTTAGGAGTCGTGCCTTCTCTCATGTGCGGTGTTCTCACTGCTTGGACTCTTTTTATTTTGGTCACACTTTTCTTACTGAAAGATCACGGAAGAGTGATTTTGACTTGGTCGGCTCTTGCCACACTGCTGCTATTTTTTGAACTGGGCAATCGCGTTACTCTCAAAATGGTGCAAGCGGAATCTTCCCAAGATCCACAATACAAATTAATCGACCCCATTCTTTCTCCCCTGCCCGTAAATCCCCTTTGTTGGGTAGTTGTTTCAGTGGAGCAATCGGAAACTCACCTTCGATTGAAGCGAAGACTGGTCGCGCCTTTTCCTAGCATTATTAATCACACTGCTTGCTCCGATCTTCGCTTCTTTGGGGGACAGGAGCCGACAGAACTTTTGATCTCGATTACGGAAGTCAAAACACTGAGAGACCAGTTTTGTGATGTCAGAGATTTTCTCCAGTTTTCTCGAGCACCCTATTTTTGGAAAGATGAAACGGGCCTCTACTTTTCAGATTTGAGATTTGAACGCGTAAATCGAAAGGGCTTTGCTCGAATCAAAGTAGGTTCTCGCACCCCGCCCTGTGCGAGCTCAAAAGCCCCTTGGACTGTAGGAACTCTACCTTTCTAAATACCCGGTGCATGCTGGTTTCTTTTGCCATTTGAAAAGCTTTCTCGAATGGGAACCAGGCAAGGTCATTGGACTCTTCCTCTGCCAACTGAATCTTCTCTGGAGAATGGCAAACCCCAAGGTACCTGACGTCATAATGAAAATGCTCCGGCTCATTTTTTCTTTCGGGGATAAGATGAATATCCAAATCGATAATTTGAGAAGACAAAAGACTTAAGTCTTTACATCCAGACTCTTCCTCAGCTTCTCGCAACGCTACTTGAGCCATTTCGCACTCGCCGTCACAATGACCGCCCATCTGCAGCCACTTTTCTAGTTTCTTATGATGAAGCAGCAGAATCTTCCCATGCGAAGGATCCAGAAGGAAACAACTCCCGGTAAGGTGCCCCGGGAATTGATCTCTTGAAAACGGAGAGTCGGTGTTTAAAAAGAGGGTCTGAAACCTCTCCACGATTTTCTTGTCTTCTTGAAAGGGATTGAGCCACTTTTCAAACCACGTTTTCTGATACGCAGCTAACGACTCAAAAAGTGAGTGAGGCATCATAGGAATTTTTATTGGGAGAAGCAGGAAGTGTGAAAACCGGTTTGCGACTGCACAGTTTTAAAATCTGTTCCTGTACTGTTTTTCGATTCTGAAAACTGCTTAAACTCTTGAGTCTCATTTGCTGCCTGGCTAAAACAGCTTTTAAAGTAGTTGGACTATTTAAAAACTGCTTGAGGATGAGGGCATTCTGAATCGGGTCATTTGTTAAGAGCTCGACTCCCGCTCCGCCCATGGTTTCTTTAATTCCAGTAAGGGATCGATAAAATACCGGCACCTGTGCTCTCATGGCTTCTACCACGGGAATACAAAACCCTTCGTATTCGCTCATACAAATAAACGCATCTGCCAGAGCATAATATTCACTCAAATTGGAATCAGTAAGCTTTCCCGTCAAAATCACAGACTGGCTTAAACCCAGCTGCTTAATGAGGAGTCTTAAATATTTGGTGTAGAGAGGATCTCCCGTTCCGACTAAGTGCAACTGGGATTGCGGAGGCAGTTCTTTTCTTAAATGATAAAAAGTCTCAACCAAAAGAGATTGCTTCTTATGAGGTGCTAGTTTTCCAACAAACAGAAGGTGTTTCGGCTCATTCTTTTCTACGGATCCCATCACGGCTGGCTGGGATTCTAGGTGCATCAGAGGAATCACTCCCGTATTTTTAAAACCAAGCCGAGCAAGCTCCGCGACGGCGAACTGAGAAACTCCCAAAGCAACTAACCCTTTTCGCTTCAACAGACCCAATTGTTTTTTTCCTATTTCCAGATTTTTTTTTACTTCTGGATCATAGGAAAACAAACTCGCTGGAGGTTGAGAGTGATAAATCACTGCTTTGGGCACTTCAATGGAGAGAAGTTCTTTTAGGTTAGGATTGTATTGCGAATGATGGATGAGGAGAAGATCGCAGTCCCAAGCTGAGTCCGGTGACCACGCTTGAACTTTTCCTTGAGGAAGATTTTTTCTTTGGACTGAAAAAATCTTTCCTCCGATACCTGCCTCCGCCAAAGCTTCACGAATAAAAAGCATGTGTTGGGTAACCGCTTCCCCCGCACTAGCTCGATAATGAAACTGGTGAATGGAAATCATAACGATCCGTGAGAAATCAATCGTTTAATTTGCGAAAGGCCCTTTCGAAAAACTCCAATCGCAATAGGAAAGGCCGGGTGAGAATTTTCACCAAACTGACCATGCAAAATCTTGAACACCAAATAATCTAAGGGTGAAACTCGACCCGGATGGTACTGCATTTCTTCTAATTGGGATTTCTTCAGCTTTCTTTTCACCGATCTGGATTCTTTGGAAATCTTAGCTCCCAGCTCTTTTTTGAGAGTACTCGGTAAATCAGCTTGAAATGAAAGCTTACTCACAAGCCTCCACCAGCAGAGCGCTTGCTTCCCCGCCCCCGATACAAAGCGAGGCAATGCCGAGTTTTTTCTTTTCCTGTCGAAGAGCGTGAATGAGCGTGACCAAGATTCGAGTTCCACTCGCCCCAATCGGATGGCCCAAGGCTACGGCTCCCCCTCGAACGTTCACTTTTGCTTCGTCTAATCCCAGTTCTCGAATACAACCCAAAGCAACCACAGAAAAGGCTTCATTGATTTCGTAAAGATCAATATCTGTTGTTTTTTTGCCGGCTTTCTTAAGCAACTTCTGGATAGCTCCCACGGGCGCCAGAGTGAACCATTCAGGCTCTCTTGCGAAACTTTCTTGCGCTACGATTTTAGCAAGGGGTTTCAATCTATTTTTCTTTGCGTAATCCAAAGAACAAAGCATGGTCGCTGCAGCTCCATCACTGAGGCTACTGGCATTCGCAGCAGTTACTGTGCCTTCTTTTTTGAAAGCGGGCTTCAGATCTCCGAACTTATCTAATTTAGCTCGAAAAGGTTCTTCGTCTCGTTCAAGAATTTTCTTCTCTTTTCCTTCTGTGTAAGGAACTGGAACTATCTCAGATTTGAATTTTCCAGCTTCGATAGCTGCCATCGCGCGCTGATAACTGGCCTTTGCAAAAGTGTCTTGATCAGCTCTTGAAATTTTTTTCTCCGAAGCGCAGAGCTCGGCGGAATCTCCCATGTGGCTATTATGATAAACATCCCAAAGCCCATCGTGAATCATGGCATCGATAAGTTTTCCATGACCCATTCGGTAGCCCTCTCTGGCTTTATCCAGCAGATAAGGCGCCCGACTCATACTCTCCATGCCACCCGCCAATACCACTTCGGCGTCCCCAGCTTGAATCATCTGCGTGGCCAACATCACGGTTTTTAAGCCGCTCCCGCAGACTCGATTAATGGTCGTACATCTGACTGAATTCGGAAGCCCGCCAAAAATAGCGGCTTGACGCGCAGGCGCTTGCCCCAGACCCGCTGAGAGAACATTGCCTATGAGACATTCCTCAATGTCATTTGCGGAAATGGAAGCTTGGCGCACCGCTTCCTTCACGGCGAAAGCGGCTAATTGCGGTGCTGAGTGCTCTTTTAAAGACCCTAAATAAGCCCCAATCGGGGTTCTAACGGCTGAAACGACGACTACTTCTTTCATTCTGGGCCCTCTCTCGATATAAGTTGGCAGACCAATGATTTCTCATAAAAAATACTGTGTTCCCCCTCAAAGTGGCAAGAGATTCGCCGTTTTCTGTGTGCTTTTTATAGAACTCATCGCTGGCTGTGGTTACACCTTGAATCATCGTCTCCAAGACACGTTCAAAAGCCCTCGAGGAATTTTTGTACCCGTTTTTCAAAATAAAACCCAAGAAGTGGGTTCTGAGATCGTTTTTACCAATGCTTTAATCCGAGAACTTCTGAGTCACGGAGAAAAAGTTGCGTTTGAACGTAACGAAGGCGCGTTTGAACTTCGGGGAACGGTTTCGCAAGTTCGAAGAGAAGTGGAAGTACAAAGTGCTGCTGGACTAAAACGCTTAGAAGCCTACCAGCGCGTTCCGGATCAAATTGGCGTGCGGGTTTTTGTTCTGGTTGAAATGATAGATCCTGAGACCAAAACCGTAAAATATTCGAAAGAATTTAGCGCCTATCAGAGAGTCACCGCTCCCCTCAACAGAATGATGGATGTCGATGCGCCCTCTAGCCTAGGTGTGACTACCGAATCTCTCATTGAAAACAGCTACACTCTAATTGCTCGGGATATCATGCGGGACGTTTATGATTCTATGGTGGAGGTTTTTTAAGTGTCTCAGGCAGCTCAGATTTTTAAAGAATTAGATAAAAATCAAACACGCCCCTATTACGTCATTGTGGGAGAAGAGCCGTTTCAGATTTCGGAAATTACTTCTCGAATAAAAAATCATTTTATTAAAACGGATTCAGAAGCTGCTTTCAGTTATGAGTGCTTTGATGGGGAAACAGGGAAAGCAGATCAACTTCTTTCTTCTCTTGAAATGTTGCCCGGGCTTTTTGATGGCCCAGACAGCATACGATTGATTCGCTGTGATCGCTTTGATAAGTTTTCCGCTAACTCACTCGAGATTCTGAAACCTTACTTTGAAAACCCGTCCACCAGCACCATTTTTCTCATTGTAGCCACTAAGCTTGATAAGCGAAAAAGCTGGGTGAAGGCAGTCCAACAAAAGGGAATCCTCGTTGAAGTCAGTGAACCCTATGATCGAGAATGGCCCCGGTGGCAAGGTTACTTTGAAAAAAAATGTGGAAAGAAAATTGAAAGTCCAGCGTGGGAAAAGTGCGTTGAGTTTTCTGGCAAGTCTTTGAGTTTGGTTTGGCAGGAACTTCAAAAAGCTGCAACCTATGTGGGAAATCGAAATACGATTACTCAAAAGGATATCGACGATCTGCTCTCAAATTCTATGCGAGCAGATATTTTTAAATTTGCTGAAGATGTCATTTCCAAAAATAAGTTTCAGGTCATGCGCGGTTTTGAAGCGTTACACCTTGAAGGAGAATCGGAAATAAAAATACTCTCTATTTTGGTAAGGCAATTTCGATTAGTAGCTCGCTGCCAGAAACTCATGAAACAAGGAGTTCGAGACCCGAAAGTGCTTGGCCCCAAACTGGGCACCCACCCTTTCTTTGTTACAAAACTCCAAGATTTGGCCCAATCTCAAACGGAGAGAGAACTGGATAGGGGTATCCAGCTTCTAGCCGAAACAGACTACTTTCTTAAAACCGGTCAAACACGACTTTTTGAAGGTTTTCTCACAAAGTATCTCTCCTCTTAAGGAATGCTGCAGCATTCCGATAAGAGGGAAATGAGCCTAACACGTGCTGTAGCTTTTCTGAGCTGGATAGGTCTTTTGGGGTTTTTGGTTTTCCAGAGAATTTAGATGGCCTTACGCCCGCTAACATTCTTCGTTTTTCTGTACCTGCAGGGTGCCCTCCTCTGCGCCGATCCCTACCAAGTGCTTGGGGTTTCCTCTGATGCCTCCCCGGAAGAAATCAAAAAAGCTTATTTGAATAAAGCACGAATGGAACATCCTGATGTCTCTTCCCTACCTAAAGCCGAAGCAGAAAAAAGATTTAAAGAAGTTCAAAGAGCTTGGGAAGATATTCAAAAAAGACAGACTCGAAAAGTTGAAGTGAATCAAGATAAGAAGGCTGCTAGAGACGAAGCGAGTCGTATCTTAGAAGAAGCTTGGAGAGATAACTCTTTCGGGCCCAGCACCTTTAAAAAACTCCCCCGATTCCAGCAGCTCAATCGCCGCTCTCCCCTTTCCCCCCTCCCGAGTCGTGGAGCAAAAGAGGAAGGTGAGTGGGAGGCTCTCGAAGAATTTTTGAAAAAACACGAAACCGATTTAGTTCGTGAAAAGCCAGAAACCCTCTTGGAGATTCTTCGAAGTCTTGACGGATATACTCAACTCACTGGTAGTTCGGTAAAAGCTTTTCGGGGTGGACTAACCAACAAACTTGAAAAATCCGTTTTTGAAAATACGAACAACAAATCTGTTTTTCTAGACGCGCTCATGGAACGATTAGAAAGACTCAATCGTGCAGGGGCTTTTCTTCAATCAACAACCCCCACCGAAGAAAGAGAACGAGCCTTTGAGAATATCCCAGAGCTATTCGCTGCACGCTTTGGTTCTTCTGAAGCCAGCTCGGCTGAAATGCAAGTGGCACAAGCTCTCTTAGAGCATGGGTTCAATCGAATAGGGAGCAATTGGGTTCAATCTCATGAATTAGGCTCTTTGATTCGCAGTGTTCCGCCTGCTTTGTCGCCTCGAGAAAAGCTTTCCTTCTTAGCTGACTTTATTCAAAGGCTTGGGAATTCATCAGAGGATTTAAAATCACGAGCAGAACGCGCCATTCGACAAGTTTTTTCAAAAAACGCAGATCTCGCCAATGAGTATGCAGAAAAGACGACTTTTTGGAAAAAATTAACTCGAAAAAATACCGTGTGCGATCTGATTCTGGGAAAGTTAGCTAGTGAAAGTGGTTTATAAGTCTCCTGCCAAACGCAATTTATCTTTGATCTCACGCAGTAAGAGGCTCGGGACAGAAAATAATTCCTTTCTAAAACGCTGATTATCAATAGCTCGACTCTGGTCAATCATCACATCACATTCCTCAGTATTACCCGCTATATTTTTGGGCAAACGAACTCGGAGTAAATTCTCAGAGGTTAATTGAGTTGTACAAGGAAGCACCCAAGTCGACGGATGGTATGCTTCATTCAAAAAATTAGTTTGTATGACTACAACCGGCCGAAGCTTCCCGGCCTCAGTTCCCCTACTGGGGCTCAGATCAGCCAGATACATGAAACCATGTTTGATTACGATTTCATTCATTTTTTCTTTTTCATTCCTTCGCTAGCTAAATGATCGAGGAGCTTTAATTCATCCAACGTGGACTTGCGGACTTTCTGAGAAGCTTCTGAAAACTGTGCTCTTAAAGATTCCCTCTCAGAGCCCTCCTTTAATTTCAATAAGCCACGCCTAATCACATCGACATTGCTTTTCGCTTTTAATATTTTTTTTAGCTCCAAAACCAAAGCATATTCTTTGGAAGGCAGGGTAATACTCGATTTGGTATTTTTTTTCATACCTTTATAATACCTGCAGAGAGCATTCACAGCAAGGGGGGCACCGCTAAACTATTAAGATCTTAATAGCTTTCTTAAATATCCATCGGATTTGGAAATACCTTTGCGTATCACTAGGCTATGCCCCTCTTTCTTTCCCGCAGCATAGGCTTGTCCGTCGTGCAAGCGACGGCCTCCGCTCAATCGATTTAATTTAGGGTATCGGCCCTTAACCAGCTTTCTGAGTCCCTCATCTTGTCTCACAATCAAGGAAACCGATGTGTCCGATGGGAAATCGAACTTATTGAGCTTTTCTCTAAACCCCTCAAGCACGCCGAGATAAAAGCTGTTTCGAGAAGCAATCCCCAGGGTTTGACTGGGGCGATAAGCCTTCCACAGCCCAGACAGTTGATTCTCTAAAAAATGAAAAACATACTCGGCCATCAAAACATTTTCTCGGGTGCCTAATAATTCGAGGACTTTAAAATCAGAGCAGGATTCGGAATCAAAAAGAGAAGTATGAATCACTTCTACGAAGAAATGTTCATTCAGGAGAGAGGCAATGACTGATTGGTATCTCTCTACTCGCTTCTTTTTAAGCTTCAAAAGAAGATATCCCCAATGAGCTTCCTTTTTTTCCTGAATTCGCTTCAAGTTATATTTAGCATAGAGCTCTTGTACCTTCTGCATTGCAAGAAGAGCCTCGTGTTCATTATCTGAAGTGGCAAGACTCAGCAATTTTTCCGCCCGTTCCAAGAGCCGTTTTTCTTCCGAGGAAACTTCCCCAGTTCTGAGAGGGGCTTCCGTGGGAATCTCTTTTGTTTCAGCTCTGCAGGCCCAAGGAGCGACTCCCAGTCGTTCGCAAGCAGCTTTGAAAGCAGGGCCATGAATAGTTTGCTCCTGCCCCTCATCTGTGATGAGTTGATGAGCAATTTCGTGTTTGAAGATCTCCAATACCGTTTCCCAGGGATACCTCTCAATCAGTCTTTGAGATATCGATAACGTTCGAGTGACGGAATCCCAAGAGCCCCAACGCACTGACGTATTGTCGATTTGAATCACGGGAATCTTAGTTTTTAAGTTATAGGTAAACTGAATGTGGCGATATTCTTCAATAAGTCGATGCGTCCAGAGTCTGATTTTTTGGCGATTAATAGAGTCGTTAGAGACTGTCATAGCCACTTAAAAGCGCGATTGTAGAGCCGTTAAGAAGCTTGCATAGCTCCAGGTCAAATCTCTTGCCCCTTGTAAGAAGCCAGACCAACGATTCATTTGTTCGGACATCTGGCCATCTGAATCGAGATGGTATTTTACCCGGGTTAGGTATGCATCGCCTTCGGTTTGAAGTCGTTCAATCAGAGTGCTGAACGTTCGAGAGCTTTGATCAATAACTCCCAAAGACAAATCAAACCCCAAGTCGCGGAAAAAATCTTTGTTGGAAGGTGTAATGATGATTCTTTTCCTATTCAGGTACATTTTACCTAATCGATAATAGTACTCCGCAAAGCCATTAGTGATGAGAATCCAGGGATTGCCATCGCCATGCGAAGAATAACCATCGTATTTGTCTTCGGGATAACGCCCAACGGCTACTCCGGCAGGACCAGATTGATTGATACTGTAAAGAGTTTTGAAAGTTTGCTTCAATTTCAAAACGGTGGCTTCCACTTTTGGATCATCTACAGAGAAAATATCCGTTGTGTTTGCGTGAAGGACACCTAACAGCACTGAGGAATCTAAGTTTGATTTCTTGTAATCAATTCCCCCCACACGATTTCGGGTGCTTACAATAAAACTGTGCTGGGAATCCCAAAATTTATTCAATTGAACTTTTATTTCGTGAGCCTGTTTTTCGTACCACTCGGCTGCTCCCTTATCTCCTAGAAGCGACAGGTATGAAGAACCGTCAACCAGCGCCTGATACTGGTTAATCAGAGTGTAAAAATGGTGACCCTTGATTTCTTCCCACAGATCAAAGGAAGCCTCTCGCCAATGGTGGGAAACAAATTCCAGATCGTACTTAATGATAGAACCTATCCGGCGAATCTCATCGGATTTCGATTCAGAAATAAGGGCTCGCGCAAATCGCATCAAAGTCAAAGCTCGAAGAGCGGGTCCGTCATTTTGAGGACGCCCCCAGGGCCCCACAAAAGCACTTCCATCGACATTGAATTTGGGTTCTCCTGGCCCCCCACTCGGGGTTGGAGTCATTTGGTTTAACCGAGAAAACTCAACATAATCCCAGAGCATCTCTAAAAAATAAGCTTTCTTTTCAGGAGTGGTGGCTTTGGAGTAGTCCTCCACAATCACATTCATCACTAAAGCGGCATCTCTTACCCAGTGGAACCAATAATCGGGATCTTGTCGAGACGGCGAAGCAACCACAACGCCTTTGGCTGTTCCTGCGGGAGAAATATTTCGGAGAAGATTTCTGATAGCGATTTGCTCTTGTTGGGGAAGCCATTTTTCCAAAGGCATCAGGCGAACCGGTTCATTAGAAGCAAAACTTAATGAAGCTAAAATCGCTAGAACTAAAAGTTTCATTTTTTTCCCCACGAAAAAAAGCAACCTTAACAAAAAACTAACAGGATGCGAACTAAACTTAAAAAATATTTTTATTATAGCTCATCGCATTAAGTATCTGATTAACCAGGGAAACGGCAGGTAAACAAGGACCCTTGGCCTGGGGAACTCTCCACCCAAACCGCTCCTTCGTGTCTTTGCATGATGTGTTTCACAATCGCCAAACCTAAACCCGTGCCCCCTTGCTCTCTGGAGCGGGCCTTATCAATTCGATAAAAACGTTCAAAAAGACGCCCGAGATGTTCCATCGGAATTCCTGGGCCCGTATCCTGAACTTTTAAAAAGGTATCTCGTCCCCCTTTTCGATCAAGCTCCCAAGAAACCGTGATCTTCCCACCCTCTGGAGTGTACTTGCTCGCGTTATCCAACAGATTGATGAGGACCTGCTCAACCCGATTAGGGTCGGCAGTGACTGAAAGCGCTTCTACTTTGAGATCTGCACTTTGACTCTTCTTCTGAAGACGTGGAGCTAATTGTTTCAAAATGCGTTCGCTGATTTCTCGGGTAGAGATGACTTCTTTCTGTAAAAGAAGGCTTGATTCGAGAGCAGACAGCTCAAGCAAATCACCCATCAGGTTCATCAAGCGTTCTGAGTTACGGGCGATAATATTCAAATACTCACGATCGGCTTCGGCGCCTCCCATTTTCTCGTGATCTAAAATCAAAGTCTCTGTGTAGCCCTTAATTGCGGTCAGTGGGGTTCGCAGCTCATGCGAGACATTTGCTACGAAATCAATTCGCATCTGCTCGGCTGCCTTAAGCTCGGTAATATCGTGAAATATCCCTAAAGCTCCGTAGATAGAACCGCCATGCCTTCTGAGAGGGGAAACAGACAGTGAGAAATACCGTTTTGGCTGGTTTTCTGTTTCCAGTGAAAAAGCGCGGGTTCCCCCGGACTTGCCTTCGGTTAAAGCTCTCTTGTAGGATTTTAAAATCTCAGGATCTCTTAAAATCTCCCATAATTTTACATTCCGGCGGACTTTTCCTCCTCCAAAAATCATTTCAAAACGACTGTTATAAAAAATGGGGATTTCTTCTTGATCGACCGCCAAAATAGCATCCGAGATTGATCCCATAATGGCATCCAACTCAACTTGTTCTGTCGTTAAGCTTTGAACGGTTGATTCGAGATTCTTTCCCAAATCGTCAATGCTGGATTCGAGATCAGACCATTCCCCAAAAGCTTCTTCTTCAAGATCCTCCTCGGTTAGTACTCGCGGGTGCCTCGCAACTAAGTTCTGGGTTTTTACAAGGAGTCGTCCCAAGGGAAAGACAAGTCTTCTTGCATACCAAAGCCCAACCAAAAACAAAGCCAGCATCAAACCGACCAGAAAGAAACCCAGTGAAGTGTTATAAACGCGAATCATCTCTCCGAGGGAATCCAAGGGAAGAGAGGCCCGCAGGGAAAGATTTTTTGAAGGGACACTCAAAACAACACTCAGGTGTTTTTCGTCCATCGAAGCCACTGAATCTGATGACGATTCACAAAGTGTTTTTCCCTGGGAATCAAGAACGGCGAGCTGGAAACCCGTACCGGTAGAAAACTCCTGGCACCACGACGCGGGAACAGTTTGAGGTACTATTTTGGAAAGGATCCGCAGACTATCTTCTAATTGAGCACGAACTTGTTCTACAAAAACTTTTTTAAAAAAATATCTTCCGGCTAGTCCCGAAACCCCAATGGCGACTACAACGAAAACAGTCTGCACTAAGGCAACTCGGTAGAAGCTTCTCCAGGGAAATTGTTTTGATAATAAGCGCACAAATTATATTCTATAGGGTGTCTGCCACTCGATAGCCCACTCCGCGTATGGTTTCTACCAGGTTAGCACACTCACCCAATTTCTTTCTCAAGCCAAAAATATGGGTATCAATGGCTCGATCAATCACCGCAACACCTTCACCTTGGACCAACTCAATTAATCTTTCACGAGTCAGAACCCTTCCTCTGTTTTTCATCATGGCGTGGAGCAGTTTGAATTCTGAGGGAGTCAAATCTACTAAACCGGCGTGACAGCGGACCTCGTGTCTTTCAGTGTCCAAGACCAAATGGCCGATTTGAATCTGATTTTCAGTTTCTGTTTGAACCCCTCTTACAGACCTTCTTAAAAGAGCCCGAACCCGAGCAATAAAAACAGAGAGGTCAAACGGCTTAGTAATGTAATCGTCTGCACCCATTTCCAGACCCAAAACAATATCGGAAGTCTGCGCTCTCGCCGTGACTAGGAGAATCGGAGTGATTTCACATTTACTGCCAGGCTGACGAATTTTTTTACAAATATCTAAACCTGAAATACCGGGGAGCATCCAATCAAGAATTAAAAGATCAAAACTTTTATTTTCGAGACTCTGAAAAGCTTGTTCTCCATTCTCGGCAATTTCAACCTCTATGCCATCTCTCTTTAAATGCAAGGCCATTAAATCCGCGATGTCTCGTTCATCTTCTACAATGAGGACCTTATTTTTCATTGAGCCCCCCCTTTTCTCTCGAGTGGCTATGGCGAACGTCTTTGCCAGAAATACTAAAAATTACATCTTCCGCAATATTCGTAGCGTGATCTCCAATTCGCTCGAGATTTCTCGCAATGAGAATCACATTCAATCCTTGCTCGGCATCTGTCGTTTTCATCTTGATGCTTTCGAGTGCGTTTTGGAATACTTTGTCTTTTAATTGATCTACCTGGTCATCCTCGTCTACAACCTTTTTTGCCAGAGCTGAATCAGAATTAATAAATGAATCAATAGCGACTTTTACCAACTCCCGCACAATCTCCGACATTTTGATGAGATCTGCCAGATCAGGATAGGGGGTGTGTTTCAAATAAAATTCGGTGTTGTTAGCAATGTTGACTGCTTGGTCTGCCATTCGCTCCAGATCTGTATTAATTTTCACAACTGATAAAAGAAATCTCAAATCAGACGCTAGAGGTTGTTGAGTTGCAAGAAGTTTAAAACAAGCCGCATCGATATCCATGTGAGCTTGGTTTACTTTGGATTCGATCTGATTGACTTTATCAATCATTTCTCTCGAACGATTTTTCCACGCAAGCGTGGAATACTTGACGGCTTCCTCAAGATAACCAGCCATCTGGATTAACTGTGCTTTAACTTCTCCTAAACCTGTATCTAAGCTTCTCTGCATTATCCAAATTTCCCAGTGATGTATTGTTCCGTTCGTTTTTCTCTGGGGACGGTAAATACGCTTGATGTTTCCCCAAATTCTACCAGGTCTCCCAAAAGAAAAAACGCTGTTTTATCAGAAATTCTAGCAGCTTGTTGCATGTTATGGGTGACCATAATCACGGTCATGTTCTTCTTCAATTGCACCACGAGCTCTTCAATTTTAGCCGTAGAAATAGGGTCCAGCGCACTGGTGGGTTCATCCATAAGTAGAATGGGAGGCTCAACGGCAAGGGCTCGGGCAATGCATAATCGTTGTTGCTGTCCTCCCGATAAACTCGTCCCAGGTTGATTTAATTTATCTTTCACCTCATCCCAGAGAGCCGCTTGCTTGAGACTTCGCTCTGTTACTTCCATTAAAATACTTTTGCGACGTATTCCAGCTAATTTAAGACCCGCCACCACATTTTCCATGATCGACAAAGAGGGAAAAGGATTTGGCTTTTGAAAAACCATTCCGATTTTTCTTCGAATAAGAACCGGATCAACCGCCACATCGTAGATGTTCTTTCCCTGGAGAATTACTTTTCCTTGTGCCGTAGCTCCAGGCACTTCCTCATGTAATCGATTGAGACACCGAACAAAAGTGGATTTTCCACAGCCCGACGGACCAATCAGCGCCGTTACCGAATGGGGTGAAAACTCAAGATCAATATTCTTGAGGGCTTGGACAGGCCCAAACCAGGCGTTTAGATTTTCTGCTTTTAAAATACTTTCCGACATTTAGTCCCTTACACTTCCTCGCCCGGGTCTTAAAACTATCCGAGTAACAATATTTAACATAAACACAAAGAGGATTAAAACAAAAGCACCCGACCAGGCTTGTCGATTCCAATCTTCGAAAGGAGCAATCGCATACGTGTAGATTTGAACCGGCAGAGAGGCCATTGGTTGATCTGGTGCAATTGAGAAAAATCGATTGTTAAGAGCAGTAAAGAGCAGCGGTGCGGTTTCTCCCGCAATTCGAGCAATTCCCAGCATCACGCCCGTCGTAATTCCGCCTAAACTTCCCCTCAATACTATCCACAGCGTTACTTTCCATCGAGGAATTCCAAGAGCTAGTCCTGCTTCTCGAATGTGCTGAGGAACTAATTTTAAAAGTTCTTCCGTGTTTCGAGCAACGATGGGAACCATAATAAGTGCAAGTGCTAGCGAACCTGCCAACCCAGAAAAACGATGCATGGGTTTAACCATTAAGACATAAACGAAAAGACCAATCACAATCGAAGGAACCGAAGACAGCATGTCAGAGCAAAAACGAACACAAAATGCAAATCGTCCTCGACCATATTCCGACAAGTACATTCCCGTGGCTATTCCCCAAGGGATTCCAACCACACTCGCCAAAAAGACCATGAGCACACTTCCGACGAGGGCATTCAACATACCTCCCCCCACTTCTCCTACGGGCTTGGGAAGACCTGTAAAAAAGGAAAGGGTTAAGTGGGGAACCCCTTGAATAATGACATACCCAAACACCGCAAAGAGAGCAGCACAAGCTGAAATCGCAGCTAAGCTCAGCAAGAACGTCATCCAAAGGCTCAGTGTTTTGCGTCGCTTATAACGAAGACGAGTAAAATCTCCAATTTGTTTTCGAAGAGTGGTCACTTCACTCTCCAGATCAAAATTCGAGCAATGCTGCTGGTGACGAAAGTGACTAAGAACAAGAGAAGACCAACCAGAGCGAGAGAAGACAAGTGAATATCGCTTGTCGCTTCTGCATATTCATTGGCAATGACACTTGCCATGGTTTGCGCTGGAGCAAACAAGGAACTCACAATTTGGGCTCTATTTCCGATCACCATAGTGACAGCCATCGTTTCTCCGAGCGCACGACCGAGCCCCAACATCATCGCACCAAACAAGCCACCTTTAGAGCTCTTTAATACAGCAAGCTTAATCATTTCCCAACGAGTAGCTCCTAGAGCTAGAGCAGATTCTCGTTGAATTCTGGGAATAGCTGCAAAGACTTCTCTGGCGATAGAGGAAATAGTGGGGAGAATCATCAGAGACAAAATCAAACCGGCCGAAAACATCCCCACTCCGTAGGCTGGTCCTTGAAAGAGGGGTAAAAATCCAAGTTTACTAATGAGAAAGGGTTGAACATGAACTCGGAGCCAGGGGAGAAGAACAAAAATTCCCCAGAGTCCGTAAATCACACTAGGGATTGCAGCTAACATTTCAACTAAGAAACCGGTAACGCGAGCTAGTTTCGCTGGTGCGATTTCATTTAGAAAAAGAGCAATTCCAACACTCAGAGGAAAAGCAATTAACAGACTTAAGAGTGAAGAAACAACCGTACCAAAAATCACGGGAAGAGCCCCGTAAGCATCCTGAACGGGATCCCATTCGGAACTGAGGATAAACGAAACAAATCCATTTTTCTTTATTGCAAGCTCTGAAGCATCAAAAAGAAAAAGCCCCATCGATACGAGCGCAAGAACAATCAATGCCGAAAGAGATCGAATGACCCCAAAAAAGACCCGATCGGCCCGGCGAACGTCTTTTCTTTTAGGAGGCTTAATCACTGAGCAACTTTAATGGTTTGAACCGTGTTTTGCAGTTTCTTCTCAAGAGCCACAGGGAGTGGAGCATAGTCTAAAGCAGCTGCTGTTTTTTGCCCTTCTGTGAGTGCCCATTTCAGAAACCCAACTAAAGCTGTTCCCTTTTCTGAAGCAGACATGTCTTGGCGGATCAATAAGTAAGTGAATGAGCTAATCGGGTAAGCACCCTTTCCAGCAGAATTGGTGATCGAGAGCCGATAATCCGGAGGCATTGAGCTCATCATGGCATTTGCAGCTGCAGTTAAGCTAGCAAGAGAAGGCTCCACAAATTCCCCTTTAGAATTTTGCAAAGTTGCCATGGGAAGCTGGTTCGTTTTTGCATAGACAAACTCGATATATCCCAGACTGAAAGGCGTTTGTTTGATTAACCCTGCAACCCCTTCATTTCCCTTACCTCCGAGTCCCACTGGAAATTTCACTGAAGTACCAGTGCCTACTTTTTCTTTCCATTGCGAACTCACTTTAGACAAATAATCAGTGAACACCGCAGTGGTCCCACTTCCGTCCGATCGGTGAATGAGCACGATGTCACCGGTAGCCGTTAAATCGGGATTCAACTTTTTTAATCGAGGATCTTCCCACTTCTTTAAATCTCCCAAAAAGATAGCCGCTATTAAATCGGAAGTGAGTTTAAGTTTTTTCTGTTTAGGAAGATTGTAACTGACAACTACAGAGCCAATGGCAGTAGGAATATGAATGACGGGCTCACCTACTTTTTTTAACTGTTCATCAGTCATGGGGCTATCGCTAGCACCAAAATCGATCGTTTTGTCTGTAAACTGGCGAATCCCTCCACCGCTTCCAATGGATTGATAATTAATCTGAGTAGAGGGAGAAATTTTTTGATAGTCACTGAACCAACGCGAATAAAGAGGATAAGGAAAAGTAGCTCCTGCCCCATTGATAAGGGTATTTGCGTGGCAGAAAAAGGCAGGAAACAGCGCTAAACTTAGGAGCCAAAGATACTTTCTCATAAAAACCTCCAGTTAGATTTTGGGCCTACATTTTGGGCAGAATTTACGAATTTGGCGCTATTTGGTGTGTTAAGATTTGGTTAGGGATAGCTCGATTTTTTTTCTTTTTATTTCAGCAACTTACCACTCGGAGCGGAGTGGCCCTGCTGGTGTAAGGAGATGATCTTCTGAAGCTCATAAAAAGAAGGGCGGGGCGTTCGCTTAAACGTATCGTAATTCACTTCAATTAAACCAAAGCGCGGAAGAAACCCCTTAACCCATTCAAAATTGTCGAGTAACGACCAGTAAAAATAACCGCGAATATCAGTTCCCTGGGCGATCTCAGCTGCAACCACTCGGAGGTGGTCTCGGACATACTCACTTCGATAACGATCGGGCCCATCTGCTATTCCGTTTTCTGTAATGAACAGAGGCAAGCCATACGCTTGGGCAAAACGAATCATTCGACGAAGCCCCTCGGGATGAAATCCCCATCCCATTTCCGAAACTGGCTGCCCCGGATCACCGAAACCCACTCCAAAAGGAAAGCCCGGGGATGTTTCGAAATGTTCTCCCTTCGCTCTCCACCGCATGATCGCTTTCGAATAATAATTGATTCCAATAAAATCAGTGGTGACTCTCCCCAAAGCTTCTTTGACTTCGGGAGCAGTGGGAACCAAACCGGTTATTCCAAATTTGTGTGGTTTACCGGTAGTGGCGTCCAGCCAACTCTGGTTGTAGAAGCTTCGACCCACGAATGTTAGAAATCGCTCCATGGGATGCCAGTGACGAGCGGGAACAAAATCCATCATATTATGGGCATATCCGACCATGAGGGGATGATGCCTCCAGGGTCCTCTTCGATGAGGCATTTCAGAGTGAATGAGATCGTAAGCCCGTACGTGAGATTTGAGAATTCCTCGAAACATCTTGGAACAATTGGAAGGATCGTAAATAGCAGGGGGCTGAAAGCCTGCTAAATATTTACCAACGCACATAATGACGGGCTCATTAAAAGTACACCAGAGTGGAATCCGATTACCTAAAGTTTTAACAATCTTTCGCACGTAATTGGCAAACTTGTGATACGAAAGCTCAGAGGTGAAATCTCCCTGCTCCGCAAACCAGAGAGGCGAAGTAAAGTGATGAAGAGTCACCATCGGTAAAAGAGATAATCTCTCACACTCAGCCAATACTTCTGCATACCATTCAAGAGCCTGTGAATCCCATCTCCCTTCTTCTGGCTCGATTCGAGACCATTCGATAGAGAGTCGATAAGAATTCAGGCCCAGTTCTTTCGCAAGTCCAAGATCTTCTCGAAAACGATTTCGATGATCTGTTGCAGGCCCACTCACTTCTTTTCGATCAATCGCTCCGGTTTGTTCCCAAGCCCACCAATCATTACCGGTGTTGTATCCCTCGATTTGGTGACTACTGGTAGCGGCCCCCCAAAGAAAATTCATGTGGTTCTTCCCTCAGCTAACAACCCACCCTTCAGTAGTCGGTAGTCTCTTCCTCTCCAGGAAACTGTGTTTCCAGAAAGAATGGAAATCCAAAGAAGCGGCGCTAGGCCCTCCCGGACAACCCACGCCCCCAGGGCTTTCCAAGAAAACCGATCCATCAATTGATAAATCAAACCATCACAGATTCCCCACAGTGCCATGTGGAGGCCCCACACCGTAAGAGGAGAAAACCCAAATAACACGTTCAAGGAAATAGCTCCGGCAACGCCAGAGAAAGTGGAAAAAAATAAAGGTTCAATCAAAAATGCAAGGGGAGCGATAGATTTTCTAATTCTTCCCCACCTCAAATGCCGGGCCCAAAAGTTTTGATAGGAATAGGGACCAATGAACTGCTCTATCGGTGATCGCATCAACTCAACTGTGAGATCTAATTTCTGGATGCCATGTCCAGCCATGTAGTCCTCAGCGATATAGTGCCCTAACGTTTTTAGGCCCCCGAGTCTCTTCAAGATGCTTTTTCTGAAGAGCATCGACTTTCCTATGACGCTGGGAAATCCTAGTTTTTTCGTCAGCACCATCCATCTGGCGAAGAAAGTGTTTAAATAAGAAGCTTCCAGCCACCCTCCCAGTCCCTTAGCAGACACGCCTGCTACAACAGCCGTTATGATTCCCACTGAATCTCGCAGATCTGGAACTAAATTAAGAAGGTAGTTAGGTTTGACTCGAATATTTGAGTCACTGATCAAGATCACATCGTGCTTTGCAAGTTCGTAGGCGGTCATTAAATTATTTATTTTTGGATTGGGTCCTGTGTTCTGTGGTTCACAAACCAGCTTGGCATCGGCAGAGGGATATTTGGAAAGGAGTTTTTGAACTACAGAAATGGCCGGCTCTGTATTTTCAGTCACAGAGAAGAGAATTTCGTAGGAGGGATAGTTGAGTTTAAAAAAACTTTCCAGGTTTTCAAGTAAGCCTTCATCAACTCCTTTTAAGGGCTTCAGAATAGATACTGGAGCAAGAGACGATGGTTCTTCTTCCCGCCTATTTTGAAATTGCTTGAAGGCTATCCACGTTCCCCATCCCATAATGGCCCAATTGAGGACCCATAATCCAAGGGAGAGTAGAATAAGAAGGCTCACGTACTGTTTCCTCACGGTAGAATTGAAAATCAAGTTGTTGTTTTTTTATGGCCTGAAGAACAGCTTCTTGCTTCTTTTCACAGGAAAGAAGCGTTTTCCAAGACGTCATGTTTTTCTCGGAATGGAAATCGCTATTGGCAATCATGGGAAGACCGGAATATCTGACTTCATCGAATAAATAAGGCCCGCTCGCTACTTCCCAGGCATCCACCTTAGGGGCTAATTCTTCCCGCCTATCCCAGAGGTGAAAAGTTTGCTTTTCAATTTTCTGAGTCGAAACGGGATGAGCTGCAATGACCAAAGCCCCCTCAGGTCGAACCCGATCGGATAATTCACTAATATCTAGATTGGGATCGATGTTCTCCAAATTTCCCAAAACTAAAAAGTGAGCTGATCGATGATTCAAAATTGAATTTTTAGTTATTTCAACACCTGGAATGAGACACATTCCGTACTGATCCCAGGCCCTCTCCTGCTCTGACTTAAGGAGCTCTCGATAAATCGGAAAAGTAGCGGTGGTAAGTGTCACACCCAAATAAGTGGAAGCTCTACCAATCAGTGAAGTCTGTTCGCAAAAGTGATCGGTAATGGCAATCGCTCCGAAGCCTCTTTTTCCATAATAATCAACTAAAGCGGGAATACTGAGTTTTCCATCGCTAAAATTGGAGTGGAGATGAAAGTCAGCCAAGTACATTTAAAGAAAGTGTCGACCATTTTTAATAAGGGACTATCAGAGATCTTTTAGGAATAGGTTAGATTTCTTTGGCTTACCGCAGAAACACAAAAGCAAGAATTCCGGTAATCAAAAGAAGAACGGAGCCAGTCCAAAAGGGAAGCCCGGGATAAATTTGAAAAAGAAGACCTGATACCGAAGGGCCCAAGACCCTTCCTAAAGCAGCTAGGGATTGGCCTAACCCAAGTGCTCCGCCCTGTTCATCGGGATCAACTGAACGGGAAATAAGACTAGAGAGCGAGGGGTAAGTAACTCCTGATCCACAGGCCATCACAAATGCGATTCCCAACATTCCTGGATACACACCCGACCATCCAATAAAGGGAATCAAAAGAAAACTAATTCCCACTAAAACAGGACCCGTCGCTAGTAATTTATTTTCTCCAAATCGCTTGGCGAGCTTTCCAATTAAATAGCCCTGCACCAAAGTTGCGGTACAGCCCACTACAATTAACATATAGGCAGTGAGACTTGCTGATTGCGTTCCTTCAACTTCAGCTCCTAAAGTTCCCATGGGGACCCAGTAGTGCTGGATAAAAAGCCCCAAAACGTTTTCCATCATTGAGAAAGCAGCAGAAAAAATAAAAAACGTGAAGAAAAGATATCCAACGTGGGGATGCCTTGCCGCATGCTTTAGAGCGGTCCACGAAAGCTGAGGACGAATGGAAATTTCATTTTTGGGAGCATCGGAACGATTAACGGGACTAGTTTCAGGAAGTTTGAAAAAGGCAAAAACCCAATTCATCGATGAAAGCGCTGCTGCAATAAAAGCAGGAGCTGCTAAACCAAATCTTACAAAAATTCCGCCAAGAACTGGCCCAAAGATAAAGCCCAAACCAAAAGCAGCACCAATCAGGCCCATCCCTTTAGCTCGATTTTCCTTATCTGTGCTATCGGCAATAATCGCTTGAGCCGTTCCGATATTTGCACTTCCCAAACCAGAAAGCATTCGAGCTAGAAAAAGAACCGTGAGGGAATTAGAAATGCCAAACATGAAATATCCCAGCGCAGTGATCGCAATGCTGGTCAACATGATGGGCCGTCGCCCGATTCGATCTGAGAGACGTCCCCAGAAAGAGCCAAATAAAAATTGCATTGCAGAAAATGAAGCTCCCAAAATCGTAATAACAGCAGGGCTTGCCCCTAATTTTTGTGCATAGAAGGGTTGAATGGGGATAAGGATTCCAAAACCGATGAGATCCAAAAAAACAGTAAAAAAGACAAGGCCGAGGACAGACTTCTTATTGGTTTGGGACATTCGCGAGAGTGTAGTTTATTTGGGGGAGGCAATCAATGAACAGAATTGAACTCCGTTCACCACAGCACATTTATTGAGATCAGCGCCTCCAGAATTTGCACGGCCACAAGAGGCTAGAACCAGAAGGCTAAGGATTAAAATGATTCTCATGCCCTTTATAGGGTGCAAACTGAAGACCAGCGTATTCTCGGCTAGAGGACTCCCTCTTTTTGATGAGGTTTTGGAGAGTTGTCTAAAGTTTTGACAGCCTCTTAATTATTCACAGGCTTTGAAGGCCCGTCCTCTGATTTTCGATCAAAGCGAATGCTGAAAGTAAAACCGCTAAACCCATTGGTTCTGGGCATATACAAATATCCGGGAGCAAAAGTGATTCGATATCCATTAACCAAAACAAAACCTAAACCGAGCTGTGGTTGAATCGTAAAGCCATCTCCGGAAACACCCAAATTACTGCTTTTTCCATAGCCGTACCCTACTAAGACGTTCATTTCATAGGTAAGAATTTTAAAGAAGCTTTGATCCCATCCGAGAGTCAAACCAGTGTACAAGAGATTATTGTCTACGATGGAACCGTCTTCGGGAGCTCCCGCGACTGCTTCAATTCCCAAGCTAAACCCTTTATAGAGATACCGACTGCTTCGAAAACCCAGCATTAATCCTTGAGTTCCGCTATCGGTGTTCCCCCCTTTAAACCGTTGAGCTTGAATCCCCCAACGACCAACGGATTTGGTGCTCGAGCTTTGGTAGTACTCAGCATAAGCGGGCTGAACCCACTGACTTAAAAACCAAAGGGCCCCCATTCCAAAACTTAAAGCAAACCGATTTAAAGCGCTCATAAATACCTCTCAACTGGGCTTATCGGCGGCGCGTTATTTTAGTTAAGAACTCTATTTTGAAATAAATGTGAAAGGGCCCAAGTTGGTCTTCTGTGTATACAAAATTACAGGCTCTCTCGGTCTACACCCACCGAGATCACCTAAAAAACCATCTACATTTCATGTACTTATACGATAACCCGAGCTGGACTTTGGCTTGCAAAATGGGGTGCAGGGAAACGCTCGGTGCGTTTTGGAGCAGGGAGAGAAGCTTGAAAACGATAATCAGTTTCAAAAATGTTAAAGAAGCCAGTTTTGCAGTTTTATCTGTCCTATTGCTGGGGACAGTGATTGCTCTCTCATCCTGTTCGCAAAAGGAATCTTTCCTTGCCTCTGGCAGCTCTCAATTTATTGTTCAAGACCTGAATCCTCCTTATTTAGATATTCTTTGGGTTTTAGATGATCGTTCGCCGATGACTTTGGTGAGAGATCATTTAGTGAGTGAAGCTTCCAACTTTTTCGTAAGACTAGATAGCATCCCGAGTAATTATCAAATGGGCATCACCACCATGGATACGCTGAGAAACCGAGGAGCTCTCCGCCCCGCAGGTACGATTCTGACTAAAAAAACGGGATCGTTAGCCGAAAGATTGAATGTTTTTGAAACTCTCTTATCGCAGATTATTAACTTACAGACTGGCGCGGAAAATACCGGAATGGCAGCTACGCTGCTCTCGCTAAACAATCATTTTAAACCTCGAGCTGGGGTTCCCTTGGTTTTGGTATTTATCTCTGATGGCGATGACTTTTCAAATTTTAGTTCGGTTACTTCTCAAGATTCAGTAGATTTTTTTGCTGCTCAAATTCTGAGTTTGAAGGGCGGTAAAGAGGAACTGGTAAAAGCTTACTCGATTAATTACGTGCCTCTTACTTCTTCAATCAGTACGAGCGATGTTAGATGTGCCACTCGAAACAACGCAGATATCGATAAGGCAGGAACAGGCGCGACCCGGGCAGATGGAAGTCCTTGGTTTCAGAACCGATACTTCAGGTTAGCTACTAAGCTTAAAGGGGATACAGCAGATCTTTGCTCATCTTTTTCTTCAAAAATCGATCTGTCAGGGCTTCGATTAAAGACACTTGCGACTCGCTTTAAGGTAGAGCAAAACGTCAGCAGTGCTTCTTTATTAAGGGTGAGCGTTACTTCCAGAGCGGGTGAGTCTCTAAGTATTCCTTGGACCTTCGATACTGCTACCAATGAAGTGGTATTTAGATCGGCTCCTCCAGAGGGTGCATCGATTCAAATTCTAGTTGCGTCCAACTAAAGAATTGCGAAGCGCGCCTAAGGCACCGGTCCATGCACTTAAATTAGTTAAAAGCTCGTATTCAATCTTATCCGCGATTTCTTCGTATTCTTTTCTCTCTTGATTTTGAAACATCCCTTTAAGAATAAACAGAAGACTCTTTTCAGTATCTGAGAGATTTCCCATGTCTGTTGGGATTTTGGTAAAGTCTAATTGCATTGCGGACTTAGTATTACGAATCGCTTCCATAAATCTTTGAAGCCCCTCAACACATTGGAGAAAGAAACGATTAGCACGAACGCTGTCTTCTTCCCTAAACAACTCAGCCGATCGAATCAGACTGCCCTTAACTCTTTCCACGCAGGTTAAGGCGATATCCAAACCAGATTCGGCCCAAATGGAAAGATCGGTTCGGGCCAAAGGGGCGTTAACTGGGGCAATCGTCTCATTTAAGGTGTTCCAGTCCCCAGTGGGGGGGTTAAGAGTAGGATTCTGATCGAGTTCTTGTTCTAATAGGATTTCTTTCATGTCGCCCCCCAATGCCGATTTTGAATAAGTATTTTTTTAAGACTTTGAATGCGCTCGTCTTGTGGTAACAGACGCAAGGCTTTGTCCGCTTGCTCAGAGGCCTCACCAAATCTATTTTCCTGCATCAGAATTCTCGCAAGTTGGAATCTGATCTCTCCGTTGTTTGGCTCTTGCTCTAAGAATCGATACATTCGTTTTTTAAGTTGTTCCTTGCTTGAACTGTTTTCCTGGATCTTTATTAAATATCGGAGGGCTAACCCATTTCTACTATCGCAGTCCAAAGCCTTTTCAAAACTGTCCATAGCCCCTTGTGCATTATTGTTTTCCCATTGCACAAGCCCCACTCCGAAATGCCCTCGTGAATTGTTTGGTTCCAAAACCAATGCCTTTTTAAAATAGCCGTCGGCTTTGCTATGATTTTTTCTTTGGACTTCGAGGGTTCCAAGATTCACGAGAACTGCGGCCGATTCCGGAACCCATTGCAGCGCTTTTAAGTAGCGTTGTTCCGCTTCATTCCAACGTTCTTTTGCCATCAAAAGATTTCCGTAGGCTTTTTGAAAATCGAATTTGAGATCTGGCTCTAAGGAGGTTTCATCCACTACTTGCTGGAAAAGGGAGAAAGCTGCTTCATCGTTTTCCTCAGCCAGATAGCACATTCCTAGATAAACAGCATATTTACTTCTTCGATGCATTTCCCAGAGTGCCTTAAAACACTTTTTGGCTGCTACCGTTTCTTTGAGTCTGAGGAAGCAGACTCCTAAACCGTCCATGGCCTTTTCATCTCTCAAATTTTTTCGGAGGATAAAACTAAACAAGTTTCGAGCCAGTAGATAATCGCCGCTGGCGAGAAGAAGTTGTGCATTGGCCAGGAGCTCAGACTCATTTTTAGTGACGTGGGAATTAGGTCGTGGACGAATCTTGACTAAGAACGACTTTTCGCCGCTCTGAGAAGATACCCCTTCTACGACTTCTTGCACCTGTATCTGCTCGGCATCAGACATCAACGCAAAGAAGGGGGTATTTTCTATAGAATTTGTAAGGTGGTTGAATTCCATACGGGTTATGAAGCTTAGAGAGCAAGTGCTATGCCATCTTAGACTTCACAGATCCCTAGGAATTACTGACTGATTCGTGCCAGGTGAGATAACGGTACGTCAGTTTTTCAAAAAGCTCGTCATTTTTTTGTCGTTTTCTAGGCTTTTCCGACTCGAGATGTCGTCTTTGGTGTTGGGGTGTTCTTTTCGAATGCGTCAATTTGCTGTTGTGTTTCAACTGTCTTCTTTAGCTCGCGAATCGTTTCATTTTTGTAGTCATCAATCGCCGAAATCAACTGGAGATCCAATTCAAGGATTTTATCCCCCAGCTTTTTTCTTTCATCTAAAACTTTCTTCACAACATTCTTATCGGCAACCTCGGGATTAACGGAGCTTTTAGCTCTTTCCACCACATGAGCTATCTTTGCATCAAAAGATCGAATGATGTTCAAAATCCTTTCTCTGCTATCGACAAAGAAATCGAGATTGGTCCAGTCATTTCGAGCAATTTGGTCCAGGAACTTCTGAGTTACCGTGTAAAACTTTTCATAGTAATGATTTTTCATTTCAAGATACTGAACTACTTCTTCCATGGTTTCCCCCGTTTTTCTTATTTTGCTTCTGCTGGTTGTTTCAAACTCTGAATCGCGTCATCCCAAGCCGTTCGTAGCGTATTGAGAATTCCCAAAGCTTCATTGAGTGAATTGGGATCACTCCCGATACTGCCCTTTAAAAGCCTATCCTGTATAAATTCGTAGAGTCCCTCTAGATTAGCAGCGACATCCTGGCCCTCCTTATGATTAAGAGAAGCTCGAAGTTCGTTGACGATATCCATTGTCTTGCCGACATAAAGATTTTTTTCGGGCAGGTTTTTAGAATCACTTGCAGCGATAGCCATCTTCAAAAACCTAATGGCTCCGTCGTAGAGCATCATGAGAATTTTCTCACGGCTGGCGGTAATCACACCTGTCTTAGTATAGGCACCAAAGGGATTTTTTTTATTCTGCATCAGTTTTCACCTATCATTCGCTTCATTAAGAGTTAACACTTGGGATTGCACTGGAAACGCTATTCGCGATGGCCCCACCCTGGCTCTGAAGGGCCTGAACTGCCGCTTGGGCTCGGGAAAGAGATTCTTTTAGTGATTTTGCCTTCGCCTCTGCTATTTTTTCTGTGCGATCGATATTCTTATTGATTGTCTGAATCTGGTTATCAAAGTTCTTTTTCTGGCTACTGAGAAGACCTGTGCCGGGCGCAGATAGAGAGGCAATGGCTCGGCCAAGCTTTGGAATGACACCGAAGCTGGTTCCATCACCACTAATGAGTGCCACAACGTCATCAAAGTTTTTCTCAAGTGCCGCTGTGAATTTTTTCTCGTCGAAAGTAAGTGTGCCTTTTCTAGTCATTTGGATTCCAATATCGGAAAGCGCTTGAACACTTCTTCCCGGCTGTCCTAGAAAATTTTCCCTAAGGGCTGAACGAATCCGTTCTTCAGCTAAACGGAGGGCGTAGTCGCCACCAAGAGTTCTGCTCGTATCCGTTTTTTCATCAACCGCGTTTTGTTCCTGTATGAAACCGAGGATTTGATTTGTTTTATCTACCAAGTCTTTTACTTTGACCGTCGTTTGCGGGACATCCTGCTCCAGGGTAACTGTGATCGGTCTTCCCGAATCGGTCACACCCTTCAAATTTAATACGGCACCCGGGATAAGATCTTTAATTTCATTTGTAGGACTTTCTACTTGAACACCACGATACTTGATGACGGCATTACCGGCGTCCTTTTTTTCTTCGATAAAAAAGTCTTCTTCTCCTCCCGAGAAATAAAATTCGGGATAATTGACGTCATTTTGTGCCCCCACTTGTGAGGATGAAATGAGAAGTCGATAACTATTCTCGGGATCACTGACATCATTAACTACCGAGGCAGTTAACCCCATTTTTGCTTGATTAACGGAGCGAGCAATTCCCTCAAGAGTCGAGTTATCATAATCAATGAAAATTTCCTGGGTATCGCCATTTTTTGTATTAAAAGTGAGGTACCCCGTACCAATGTGGGTTTCATTTGGGTCGGGAAAACGATTGGTAAGTGCACTAGGACCTGAAGCCAGCTGGCTTATCTCAAGGTCATGTTTACCGATATCGGCAATACTTTTATCGGCGGTCCCTGTGATGACCTTGGGATCATCAGAAGTAAAAGAAATTTCTCGCATCGCAAACGGAGTCCCTAAACTGGGGAGTATCTGGCGAAGGCCATCCGCTCTGGAAACTAAGTCTTGAAGGAGATTTACTTTTTCTTGGAGTTTTTCTTTTTGTTGTTCAAGGGCCTGAATCGGTTTTCGCTCAGCTTGAACCGATACTTGGTAAGCACGAGCAAACTCGGGACTTAATCCAGATACCTGATTTTGATCCACACTGAGATCAGGCACGCGGCCTCCTGCAAACAGTAAATAAATTGATGATTAGTTGATTAACGTGGAGTGAAGTGAACTTGATCTTAAGTATAAGCGAAATTGAAATTCTTTCAAAGCGTGGCGCTTCAGATCTCTCGATTTAGTTTCGAGGAATCTGTTAGATTTTTGACATGACCGTAGCGGTTTGAAACGTTTAACGTATTGTTTTCAGATTGATTTTGATTTTTCAGCTGAGTATCAAGGAGCTTAACCACCGTTTCAGTGTCAAGCGCTTGACTGGATTCTGAATCCGGAATCGACAAGTCCCCTTCCGAAGAAGAGGACTTGTCTTCTGCCAAAGCTTTTTCAGAGTTGGGTTCTTCCTCTTTTTGATCTTTTTTGCGATCACGCTGGCGATTTCTGCCCTCAGACTCAGACAGTCTATCAACCGTATAAATGGGAAGTCCGTAAACGGGGTTTATAAGAGGCATCTGCTCTCCTACTTCCCTTTTCGGACGTTTTCAGGCAAAAGTTCAGTTGTGTTATGGCCAGACGCACCAAAACCAAGAGGTTTTTCTTAAAAAAGTCCCACTCTCGAACAAGTCACTAGAGGGGCACCGTCGATGTTTCCCGGTGAAGTGACTAATTGAAAATACAAACTTTTAACCCGGGGATTCCACGTACCATCTGATTGGAGGGCAGTTTTTCCTACAAAATCGATATTGATGATATCTGCAGCGCTGGTTCTATTTCGAACCGTATCACTACCAATTTTAAATACGTGCATCTCGGCAATGTTTCTTTTGCAAGTTGATCTCTTTGGATTACCAGAGCCATCAAACTCGAAAATACTGAGGCCCCAATCTTTATCACAAGCAGAAGTTAAAGAAATAGTTCCCCCACCTGGCTTATCTGCAGTTAGGGTAGTGTTTGGCCCACAACAGAGAATCCCCACCGAAGTGAAGTTGGACGAACTGGTAGAAGGATCAAATACATCGCATGCTCGCATATCTGATTGTAAGACCAGAGCGCCCTGCCCACTTCCCGTTCCTGCGGTATAGAGAAAATCACGGGAACGATTAAAAAGAGTTTTTACTTCATAAATAATGGATTGAGCTTCCCCGGCTAATTCAGCTTGCATTCGCATTTGGGAAGCACCTTTTTCATTTGAACTTTTTCGTAGGAAAGCAAGTATTCCCACGCCTAAAGTCGAGACAAGGGCCACGACAATCAGCATTTCGATGAGTGTAAAACCGAATATCTTTTTTTTCATTTGAGTGCCCCTGTTGTTAGCATTCTTCGGGGAAGGGGGTCCTCAATGCTTGTCCACCGACTTTCCAGCTCATAAGTTACATCCCAACGTTTTTGCTGGTTTGCATAAGCTGAATTTGGCTGCTGACAGCTCCACTTACTCCAGTACTGGTAAGTTCCGGCGCCAGGATATCGAGGTAAGCAGTTCGTTCGATCGAGGCTAAAAACAGGTGGGGTTGTCTTGATTTCTCCATGAGGGCAATGAGCATTTGATGTGTTTAGATTTGGGTCTTGCTTCCAACAATTCCAGGTAGTTTTATATTGGACACAGGTCACGTTACCTTTTTTATCTTTCCGCGTTTGAGTACAGACACATTGACGGACATCCGGGTATTTCATTCCACTGGGACAAGCAGGTTTAGAACAACCAGCAGCACTTTTCGACCGACACCCGCTCCCCGTACCTGTTACTGTGCAATTAGCCTTTTCTAAAACTGCAGGAAAACAACCAAAATCATCGAAACTTCCCACAATCGTTTGAATACTTCGGTGATTTGAAATGAAACGCAAAGTGTGAGTCACTTGATAACGACTCGGATCGCGAATGCTTGGAAATGACATTTCGGAGCGCAAAAGTCTTCGCCCAAAAGAAGTTCCTAAACCTAAAGGAGTCAATAAGTTGTCTGGATTTAACACTGTCGCTGTACCGCCAGCTATGTGACAATCAAGACAACCAGCAGTGTCAAGTTTTGGGGCAACATTTGTATCAAAGGTAGCCCTGTTTAAGCTTGAGGCAATCTCTCCTCTTCGATTATCTTCTCCCCAAGCAAAATCGAAATAACTTGTAGATAGTTGATCCCAGGCCGAGAGCTTTGCTGAGTTGATCGTTTGCCCGGAAACGGCTTCGCATCCATCAGAACCGTCCTTGTACTTAGTATACTTCCCGTAAGGATGCTTCAAACTGCCACAAAAAACGGAAAAAGCCTCGCTCAATGGAATCGCTGAAACTAACGAGTTAAGAGCAGTGTGCTCAGCCATGATGGCTGCAGTATCGCTCGTCTTTTTTACCTCTTTGTAAACCATTTGTTGGTATTGCATGCTGGCCAAAAAAACAACCAATCCGATGGTAGAAGCGATGAGCAGTTCAATTAAAGTAACGCCCTTTTGTTTTCTAAAAACAGACATTGAAAAGCTAGTTTATCACCTGTGGTAAACTATTGGCCAATGGTTAAAATCTGGAAAAAACAAAGAGGTATGGCTGTTCTTTTAGCCATTCTGGGCATCTCTAGTGCCTCCACCCTCATGCTCGCACTTTCAATGCAAGCCGTGATTAGCCAAAAAAATACAGCAAGAAAACTTTGGAACAGGCAGCAGTTCAATGCGCTTTTAAATCCCTGGGTTTCTCAAATTATGAATGATCTTCAGCTTGCGGCAAGATATCCCGAAGCCAACGGACTCCCTGCTCATCCTCTTGAGTCAGCCAATGGAACGCCTTGTGCTACCAAAGATGCGCCTACCAATGGGAAATACACACTCGATGCTTACCTTTTACCTGCAGGGCAAGCATGTCCTAGGGCCATTCAACCATCGCAAATTGGTCAGGAACCTTACTATAATAATTATCCTGCAAATGGAAAAACCTATCACTATCCAAAGGGGCTTTTGACCGTAGACTTTTTTAAAAACAATGCTGAAACTTCGGTGCCGATTGTGGCTGAGACAGATCCTCAAGTAACTTTAGAGAGATTGGGTTCAACAGCTCCCAAAAAATATCTCTACCGTTTAAGTATTGAGTTTGACATCTGTGATGAGCCCGTAACAGGGCGAGTGGTTCCCCTAGATCCTGCCGCCAGAAAAAACACCTTAGCAGTTAATTGGTCTCCCGCTTGTGCTTCAAAAAATTTACGAACGCTTTCGTATTCGGGGATAATCAATGTCAATAGCCCGTTTTTCCAAGATGGCAGTGGTTTCCCCCCCATTAACGGAGACACGATTCCCTCGGACACCTGCGGAGATACGAATAGTCCATTTGCGGGCACCTTTGACGCAAATTTAATAGGGAGTATGACGACCTCGGGAGGAACAGTTGACCTGAGCGAAGACTTTACCGCGACTCTGCTCCAAACCGGTGGAGCATTAAGTGGAACTTGGAATGGCTCAAGCAATGCCAATGGTGCGGTAAACGGAACGATTACTGGAAGAACAGTAACCAATGCTTCCATGACCTGGACAGGTGGATGCACCGGCACTCTCACTGGTAACTTTACCATTTCAGATGATGGATGCCTTCTGACGGGAACACTTGCTGGAACTCTCTCTGGATCAATGACCAATCCTGCGGATGGGTCAATCATCCCCTGTGGCGCAATCAGTGTGGACGTCGAGGGCTACAAACAATAGATTTATGCCTTCTTTTGGAAAACCAATTTCTCTATTCTTCCCAGAAATCGCCCATCTCCATCAAACAGATCGAGAGATGCTGTCATGAGTTCTTGAGCGATCTCACGCTCTGTTATCTCCCAGAACCAATTATTGTCGTTTATCAGTTCTTCTCTGATTAAGATACGCTCAATGGCCACGGGTAGGCCTATCCAATTATCTAATTTCCAACCAGCTACCGCTGTGGTCTGCAAAGCGGTTTCAATCATTGCAAAAGCCCTAGGAAATTTCGCCTGATTTAATTCCTCAATTCTTTTGGGGTCGGGCTTTCCAAGTACCTTCTTGTTTTCTTGGATTTCCACTCGATCCAAAAATTGAAATTTTGGTCCATGAAAGAGGCCATCCGAGACGTAAATATCTTCTGCTTGAAACTGGTTTTCAGGCTTTGAACTCTTTACTGTGCGATCTGCTTCGATGGGGCCCCTTAATTGAACTGTACCGGAGGCTATCCTTTTATCTGAGCTTATCAGTGAAAAAGCTAAGGCGTGGTTTTGAGATCCGGATCTTTTAACCAAAATAGACAACTGCATCTGGTCGTTAGTAATCTCTAAGGGTCTAAAAATCTGCAGTTCGCTCAAATCGTCTTCCCGACCGGTTAGTCCCTGCCCAATTTCACGAAACCAAGTTGCCATTAAAGCCAATGGCAAGAGCACTCTTCCTTGAACAGAATGATCCACCAGCTCTGGAAAATCCTTAAGAGAGACTCTAAATTCGAAAACCAACTC
The DNA here is from genome assembly GCA_945878405.1 of Bdellovibrio sp. ZAP7. Lineage (GTDB taxonomy): Bacteria > Bdellovibrionota > FAC87 > UBA2466 > UBA2466 > RFNO01. Next base: position 40,691 of record CAMCTJ010000005.1, on the reverse strand, counting down.
ACCCTGATGCGGATAAACCACTGGCTGTAGACTGCCCAAAGCCCCCAGATGGGCGAGAGGACCCTTATAAAGAAGGAGATCCTTTTCACTGCAAAGCATCCCCCCGCCGACAGCCAGACTTTCTCGAAACCACCTCGCACCTTCTTCCGGAGGAAGCAATGACACCCCTGCTTTTTTTAAAATATCGTTAATGACTGGGTTCGCAGTCATTCCTGTATTTTGCCAAGGGGGCCAATCAATGACGGTCCTGCTGACCTTTTCACTACTGCTCTCCTCCCATATTTTTCTCGCAAAGGCATTAGCTGCTCCGTACACAGCCTGTCCTCGATTTCCAAACTCGGAGATCACCGATGAGAAAAGAATAGCAGCCGAGATAGAATATTTATCAGCTAAATCGCTGGCTATTTTTGAGGACAATGCTTTTGAAAACCATTCACTCCTGATTTCCTCTTGAGTTTTATCTCGAAACTGGCGACTCATTTCACTGCCTGCCGCATGGACTAAAATATCGATTGTTCCATGCTCATCTCGGATGCGACGAAAGACTTCAGCCATAGCCTCCTCGTCAGCAGCGTCAACCTGATAGTATAAGGCCTCCTGTACTTCTGTCGGAGGAGTTCTTCCCAAGACATGAACTTTCCAGTTTTTGTTATTAAACAATTGGGTTACAGCACTTTTCGCAATCCCTCTAGAGCCTCCAATGACAACTAGATTCCCCGTTTGTAGAACTTCTTTTTCTTGGGTGGTTTGGACGGGCTCGAGCTCCAGAGTGTATCTTTTTCCATTCGTAATTTTTACATTCTGATACTTTCTTAATCCTAATTCTCGACCTACGATTTCCCTGGTTAAGTCAACCCTCTCATCAAACAGGATTTCGGACACAAAAGCGATCTCGTTCTCTTTTTTTAGTGATCGAAAAAAAGTTGTTACCATCGAAGAAAACCCATTTTGCGCACTCAAACCTAGAACTCTCACATCTGTATCATGATTTATTACCTTGTTTTTGATAAGTTCCTGAATCTGATCAAAAAACTGAGGGACGGATTTCTTGATAAATGCTGGTGTGACAAGGGAATTTGAAATTTCGGAACAATCTAGAATAAGGGTACAGATTGGACTCGATAAAGATGCTATCTCCGAAGTCCTAGTTAAGTTGTTATTGAGTCGGATCCAAACTGTTTTCTCATCCTGAACCCAAGAACGTTCTTGCGTGATATCTTTTTCTCTCCAGACTCTTTGGTAGAGTTGGAAAGGCTGCGGACTTTCGTTCTTTTTGTCCAAACCAAAGTTCTTTTTTTTCTTTTGTGTTTCTACTTGAAAAGCTAACTCACCCACTGTTTTTATCTGGGAGGCTTGTCCCAGGGAAGCCTGCGGAAGCTGGAACTCTTTTTGAATCTCCAAAGATATCTCCAGCGTTTTTATGGAGTCGATACCCAGATCCTCCTGGAATTTATCTTCAAATTGAATTTTCTCAACCGAATATCCCGTAATCCGGGCAATCACCGAGTTGACGCGACTTAAGGTTGGCTCGGTTACCTGACTCCGGTTTACTTTTGAGATCCGCTGATCATTCTCAGGAACCGGCTGGAGGAGGTCGCCCCCCCAAGAGACGGTTACCTGTTTATTAACGAGATTTTCCTTTATGAGAGGCACCAAGAAAGGACGCGGCCCTACTTCTATAAAATGCGTGCAATAAGAGGAGAGCCTATCGAGTTGGTGTCTAAAATCGATCGGTCTTGTGAGCTGATTTTCTAAAATTTTAGGAAGAAGGAGATGTACGTCTTCTTCTGTTGCAACCCATTTTTTTTCAACCCCTGAAAAAAAGGGAATTCGAGGAGCCGTAACGAGGTGGGTATCGAGTGAAGGCAGGAGCAGTTCACTAGCAAAGTCCTCTAGTAAAGGGGAATGAAATGGCTGGGGACTCGCTAAACGCTTATACTTGATTTCACTTTCTTTTAGAGTGCTTTCAATTTCCTGCAAATGTTCCCAGGTTGTTGAAATCACTGTTTGGGTCAGACTATTAACATTAGAAATATGGGTTTTTTTTTGAGGAAGCAGCTCTCTTATTTTTAGCTCACTCGTATTCACCGCAACCATAAAGCCTGCTTTGTTTCGCTCGCCAAGGCACTTCTCCCGACTAAGCACACAGGATAAGCCCGTCTCAAAATCAAGAATTCCTGAAACAACCAGGCCAGCAAACTCCCCAAAGCTATGTCCAGTTAATGCTTGGGGGCGCACCCCCTCTTCGGCAAGTTTATGAGACATGGCTACGGAAAAAGTAAACAGAGCCAAGGACTCAACTGCTTCAAGCTCTTCTAAAGTCAGACTATTCGGTGTGAAAACGTACCGAGAGGGCCTGGGAAAATGAGCTTTTTTGCAAACAAGGTCTGCTATCGAAAAAAAATGTTGGAATGTAGAGTCGTCTTCGAATCCTCTGCCCATCCCTGGAAACATGGATCCCTGGCCAGGCAAGACAAAGCAGTTCTTTTGAGATCGAGGGCTTTCTCGAGGGTCAACCCTCCAGGACACGGCGCCACTGTATAAACTTGTTTGTCTAAAAGAATTAGCCTTCATGACAAACCAGCACCTCACTGACTGAACCAAGTTGGGGCAAAGACAATTCTTCGGCTGTTTGAGGCGAGGTAAGAACCCAACAAGAGACGGATTGCCGGGAAATTAAATAGGGAACGTCTCCTGGTATTTCTTCTATTCCTAGCAATATGACCATTTCAGCTCTTTTGTGGCTGATCATTTGTTGACCCATTTTAAGTGAATAGCCCAGTGATGAAAAATCGGCATCAATATGAAAATTTGTTCCAGCGAGATCAAAGGCATTTGCTACTCGACCACTGATCATGCTGTTTAAGGCCTGACAGGTAGTTTCATCTAGCTTCACAAGTTCATTTCTATATTTTCTTAAGATCTCTTGAAATGAATATTCGGGGTTCTCAACTTTTTTTAATTGAAGCACGTGGCTGATTTTCTCCATCTTGTTCGTACGCGTGTGAGAAGCTGAAATAACGCATGTCTTTAATTTTTGTACCATTTTTTTTGAAATCAGACTTTTCTCTAAAGCTAACTCTACCGCGGTCAGGGCGCTGATTTGGGCGAAATCAAGGTGATTTGCCAAGTGAGGGGGAATTTTCCAATCTTGATATTTATTTTCACTGGTCTGCGCAAAAAATGGGACCTGAGAAAATGCAACAAGCACGGAAGCCTCCGAGGAGATAATTGTCCCCTTTTCCAGATGTGGATGATTTGATTTTTTATGTTCACTTAAAGCAAGATAATAGTTTGCACCTCCGAATCCCGCAGAACACACTCGCATTTGCAGAGGAACATCATTCTTTCCCAGCTCTACTCCGCTGAGATTTATTTCTAAATTTCCCATACCAGATTCCGAGCAGGCGTTTTCAAAATAAGTGGAAGGGGGAATAAACGAATGCCGTAGACTCAACAAACATTTGAGCAAACCTGCAGCGCCTGCTGTTCCCTTGGTATGACCGATAATTGCCTTTACCGAACCGAGTAACACTTTTGTTGGGATTGGCGAGAAGACTTCTTTGAGCGCTTCCAACTCCGCCCGATCTCCCACTAAGGTGCCCGTACCATGACCCTCGATATAAATGGGCGGCCCTTCTGCCAAGGTTGTTTCGAGCTCTGAAAAGTTGACTTTCTGACTCTCCTGAGACGGTGAAAAAAGACTCGCCTTAGCTCCATTGCTCGAACTCGTAATTCCCTCGATTAAACCCCAAATATCTCGCTCGGCATCTTGCGCATCCGACAATCTTTCCAGAACAAAAAGAACCGAGCCCTCTCCTTGTATAATCCCCTCGCTTTTGGCGTCGTAAGGCAAGCTCCTGGTGCGCGCTAAAACGCCCAGCCGACTAAAGGGGACGTAAGTTTCAATTCCTAGATTTGCCTCAACCCCTCCTGTTACAACTAGGTCGACTTCACCACTTTCTAAAAGGAGGCAAGCTAAGTCGATAGCAGTTAAAGAAGATCCGCAAGCAGAGTCTGCACAGAAAGACAGACCTTTAGTCCCTAGTTCACGATGTACATGGTAAGCAAGTGAACTTGGAAAATGAATATCCAAAGACTCAGTAGTGTCCTGAAAACATTTATCAAACTCTTTTAGGAAACTCTCCGTTTCAAAAGACAGCTGAGAAGCTCTCCTACTCATCTCTTCCATAAGGCTATTTTTCTGTGCTTTAACGAGGCTGACAGAAGCTTCATCTTCCGGATTCATGCAACCCAACACGACGGCAACCCGCCTCTTACGAAACTGATCTCGATCAAACGGTGCTACCGCTTCACGGAGCGCCGTTAACATCATTTGATGGCCTCTGGGCAAGTCTGAGTTGCTATCAAAAAATAAATCATCTGCTACGTAGGCTGCCAGATCAGAGTAACTTGAATCCCCCTGATTTTTTTCTGGATCAAAATAGATATCCTTGTTCCATCGGTTGCCCGGGAGAGATCGAAACTGATGCCTGCCCTCACAAAGTATCTTCCAAAAATCGCTAGTGTTTCTAGCTCCGGGCAGAACGCAACCGGCACCTACGATGGCGATATTTTCTTTGAACTTCATCTCGAATCTCTTCGTTTTACTAATGTGACAGTTATTTTTTTTCTCCCAATTTCAATCACTAGGCGGCCCACTATAAAGCACCAGATCAGAACAAAAACAGGAAAGCAGAAGGCTCTAATCTGAAAGTGTAAGGATTCAAAAGCAAGGGAGGACATAATCATGATAGGAAATTGAAGAAAAAATAGCCAAAATGATCCGACGGCTAAAGGCTCGATAAGCTCCTTCAAGAAAGTGGAATTCCGATGATAAACCAAAGTTGCTAGCGATAGGGCTGCTACATAACCACTGAAAACCGCCAGCCACAGAAAGCGAGGCATTCGAAGGGTTGAATATTGGTCTAATACGGTTTGTCTTTTGATGAACTCTTGGGATTCCTCAACAAAAAGAAAACTCATTGATGTGACTAAACCAATGAGGGCGCAAAAGATAAGGAGCTTTTTGGGACTTTTCGATCTTAAATAGAGGTCTGAAAAGGTAAAGCCGATGAGCACAAGACCCAACCAAGGAATGAGAGACCAACCGACTTGGCCGGAGCCAAAGATAACTTCTTTTAAAAAAGACTGGCCAGTTTGATTTATAAATTCACTTCGCACTTGATCCAGCGAAAAAGCCAAAATGATAAAAAACCAAGTAATCCAAGGAAAGACACTGAGGGGGAGACTTTTTAAGATAAGCGCAACAAGAACAAAAGAGACAGCCATGAAATGAAGTGGGTTAAATGAGCGAAGAATGTCAGCGGATGAATCCCAAAGCGCAAAGGCATAGCCGCCGAGCGCTAATACGATTCCCCAACGAAACGCCACCGCGGATAAGCGCTTGCCAAGATTTGCGTCCTTTTCGCTCGAATGGGTCTGAAGGCGAAGGGTGGTGCCCGCAATTGCAGGAATCCAAATATTAAAAAAGCAAAAAAAGTGAAAGATATTAGCCCAAGCGAGTGAAAAGCTTTCACGATTTTCCAACAAATCTTGTCGACTGATAACAAAGGCCCAACTGTGGTTAATAATCATGGCTGCTATAGCGAGCGCTTTTAATAATTCTAATGCCGGCCATGAATTGTTTTTTAGAAACATGTGAGTCTGAATTATAATACGAGCGACTCAGAACTCCCAAAAAAGATGAAACAGGTTTGGATTACAAGAAAAGGCGGTCCCGAAGTTCTTAGGGTGAAGGAGGGACCCGATCCTTCGCCAACAGAAGGCGAAGTGTTGATTGAGGTCAAAGCCTCAGGAATCAATTTTGCTGATATTTTGAGCCGGACAGGACGTTATCCTGAAGCACCACCACTACCCATGGTTCCGGGTTATGAAGTAAGCGGGCTTGTAACTGAAGTGGGGGAAAAAGTTTCCAAGGAATGGGTTGGAAAGAGGGTTTTTGCCACCTCTTTTTTTGGTGGGTACTCAAGTAAGGTTTGCGTTCCCCAGGAACAAGTGTTTTTACTTCCTGAAAAATTTTCTTTTTCGCAAGGTGCTGCTATTTCAGTCAACTACCTCACCGCTTACGCTCTCGCGCTAAAACTTGGTCATTTAAAAAGTGGAGATAGGGCTCTTATTTACTCTGCAGGGGGCGGAGTGGGATTAGCTCTTTACGACTTTTGTAAAATGGTTGGGGCCAGTCCCGTTGGAGTCGCCTCTGAAGGCAAGCACAAAAAGTTGAAAGCCCACGGTTTTCAATTTCTTGTTGATCCCAAAAGCCAAAACTTTGAAAACGAATTAAGAGAAATCACTGAAGACCGTGGATTCGACATTATTTTTGACTCTCATGGGGGCACCAGTTGGAGTATGGGGCTAAGGTTGCTTTCTCCTCTAGGACGACTCATTGCCTTTGGAGCTTTTAATTATTTCGATGAACTAAAGTCGGGAAAAGCCTGGCGGTCGGATATCGAACAAGGAAAATGGTATCCCGTTGATATTTTTGATCTCACTCAAGAAAATAATTTAGTGGGCGGATTCAATTTGGCTACTTTGTGGAAAAGATCTTTTTCCCCACTTCAGGTTTGGCTAACAGAAATTTTAAACTTAATTGAAATAGGGAATCTCACCCCTACCCTAGATCGCGAATTTAGTTTTGAACAAGTAGCGGATGCTCATCAATACCTAGAAAATCGCCAAAATTTCGGAAAGGTAGTTTTGGTTTTTCCTTAAGGTACAAGGAGGCTAGCACGGGAGAACCTCATTGGCCGGCTAGCCCCCTCGTTCCGAATCATTAGTCCAGTAGCTTCAATGCGAGCGCTGGCATCGTATTGGCTTGGGCTATTACTGCAGCCCCTGCTCTTTGAAGGATTGAAGCTTGAACTGCTTTAGCAGTCTCCTGAGCAATATCAGCATCTACAATTCGAGATTTTGCTGCCGACATATTCTCTTCGTAAATAAACAAGTTATTTACAATCGAATTGAATCGGGTCTGCATCGCTCCTACTTCTGCTCGAGGCGTATTCAACTTTGTAATAGCTTCGTCGACTTGAGATAGCGCATCGAGTGCTGAACTAGAATCCGACAGACTCGCCCCATCGATTCCTAAACTTGACGCTCGCAAGTCCAAGCTGGCAGTTGAATACTCAAGGCGGTTCGCTTCCGAATTATCTGGCCCAATTTGGAAGGTAAATTCCTTACCTTGGCCATTCAGCAGAGAAGTACCAAAGTACTCAGTTGCATTTGCAAGACGATCGATTTCTTCTTTAATCTGTTTGTTCTCAAGCTCTAACATCGTTCGTTCTTTGTCTCCGATGGTATCGCTTGCAGCTTGAATCGAGAGCTCTCTTAATCTTACTAAAAGATTGCTCACTTCGTTCATGCCACCTTCCGCTACTTGCATCAGCGAAAGCGCTTCTTGAGCATTTCGACGAGCTTGCTGCATACTACGGATTTTTCCTTCCATGGCTTGCGAAATCGCTAAGCCAGCAGCATCGTCTCCAGATTTGTTAATTCGTTTCCCCGAAGCCAACCGTTCACTCGCTTCGCCAAACATCCGCGAGGTGGTTTCCATATGCCTTCGGGCATTAATAACCGCCTGATTACTTAATAAGCTAATAGCCATGGTTCTCTCCTAAAAAAAGTGGTAAACCCAACCACAATGCACTTGTTTAATGCGGCGCATTACTGCGCTCCCAGGTTTTATCGGCGTCGCGTCAAAGACCTTTAGGACTTTTTTGCATTGCGTTATTTTTGACTTATGGAATGGCTACACAAATCCGTATTACTCAATGAAGTAATTGATTTTATTGGTTTAAATAAGGGGACCTACGCGGATCTCACTTTCGGAGAGGGAGGGCACACGGAAGCTCTCCTTAAAGGAGGGGCTCAGGAGGTTTGGGCGGTTGACCGGGATCTTTCAGCGGTAAAGAACTACCTCAAGGCAGGAGCTTTAAGCCAGGATCCGCGGTTAAAGCTTCACCATAGGCGGTTTTCTGAGTTTCCTTCTCTGGTGGGTTCACAAGTCTTCGATGGCATCTTGCTAGACTTGGGAGTAAGCACTCGCCAGTTGATCTCAGAGGAACGTGGTTTTACTTTTCAAAAACCCGGGCCATTAGATATGCGGATGGACCAAAGTCAGGGGCCTACCCTGAGAGAACTCTTAGAACGCTTAAGTGAAGAAGATTTGGCAGATATCCTTTATTACAACGCAGACCTAAAAAATTCCCGTGCTTTAGCTAGAAAAATTCTGAATGCCTTTCGAGCTGGCAAGATTGAGTCGACTCAGGATTTGGCCGACTGTTTAGGAAAACGCATTGGGAGAACGCACCCCGCCACGGTTCCCTTTATGGCGCTTCGGATGGCGGTCAACCGAGAACTAGAGGAAATCGCCGAAACTCTTCCAAAACTTATCGATATTCTTAAGCCGGGTGGTCGTCTGGTAGTCATTACTTTTCACTCAACAGAAGACCGGGAGGTGAAAACAGTATTCAAACGCCTAGCAGGTCGCTGCATTTGCCAAGAGCTTATTTGTCAGTGCTCAAAAGATGCCCGAGTCAAAATTTTGACGAAAAAACCAGTGGAGCCCTCCCCCGAAGAACTTTCCCAAAATCCCCGTTCGCGAAGCGCCAAACTTCGATGCGTTGAAAAAATTTAGTAAAGAAACTAAAATTAAGTAAGTTAGTTTTCTCTCCCAAATCTTATGACTCCAAGAAAATTTGAAATAGCTGTTTCAACAGCCATCCTTTTTATTATTAGTGCAGCTGTGATCTGGATTCGCACAGCAAACGTCAGAGCTACTTATGACTTTGTGAAGCGAGATAATGAACTCAAACTCGCGAAACAGTCAGAACAAGAACTCAGAATTCAATGGGCCAAAATTAGTTCCCCCCACAGGCTGAAACAATTAAGTCAGGATCTCAATTTGGAAGCACCTAAACTCAGCCAAGTGTACCGGTATGGGAATATAAAATGAGCCAATGGCTGAAAGTCAGATTAGGACTGATCTACCTTTCTTTTTTTGCGTTCTTCGCTCTGGTAGGTTTCAGACTCGTCCAGCTTCAGGTTCTACCCAACGAAGACCTCAGTGAACTGTCAAAAAGACAATTTACCCGTACGGATAAGAAAGCCCCCTATCGCCTGCCCATCTATGATCGCAATCGCGAGGAACTCGCAGTCAGCGTTCCGGTCACTTCTATTTATGCACATCCTAAAAAATTAGCTTCAAGAAAAAGAACAGCGCTGATGTTGTCACGTAACTTGGGCGGATCCACTTCAAAATGGCTTCAAAAGTTAGATCCCAAGAAGAGCTTTGTATGGCTTCAACGACAACTCAGTGAAGACAAAGCCAATGACATCAAAAAATTAAAGATCCCAGGGCTCGGAATTGAATCAGAAAACAAACGGGTTTATCCCAATGGCACTCTAGCTTCTCATGTCTTGGGTTTCACAGACATTGACGGAAATGGACTCTCCGGAATCGAGCTCAGCTTAAACCAACTTTTACTCCAAGAAAAAGAACGGCGAAGACTTCCTAAAGATGGACGCGGAAATACTAGTTATATTGAAAAGAATCACTCCAAGTCAGATGAACGAGATTCCGGTGTTTATTTGACTATCGATCGCCGAATTCAGTCGATGGTAGAACAAGAACTGGATAAAGCTAAGACTGACATAAAAGCTCAGGCTGTCATGGCAGTTGTCATGAATCCCAGCAACGGAGAAATATTAGCACTCGCTCAGCGCCCCACTTTCGACCCAAACACTCCCAATCAAGCCTCGTCGGATAATCAACAAAATAAGCTAACTCAAGCACTCTATGAACCAGGTTCAACATTGAAAGTGCTCTTTGCAGCAGAAGCTTTAGAAAAGAATCTTTTAAAACCAGAAAGCGTTCTCGATTGCGGTAACGGCAAGATTAGAGTTGGAAACACGGTGATTTCGGAATCTGACAAAAAGCACAATCACAAATCACTGTCCTTGGAAAAAGTAATTACCTACTCAAGTAACGTAGGCGCCGTTCGAGTGGCTCAAAAAATAGGTTCTCAAGGAGCCCAGGACCTTTTAGATAGATTTGGACTCACACAGAAAACTGGTATTGAGCTGAGTGGGGAAACCAGCGGCCAAAGAAAGAATCCGGACGCCATCACTCCACTCCTTCTTGCCACGATGGGTTTTGGGCAAGGGATTTCGGCGACTCCCCTTCAAGTGGTCACTGCGTTTTCTCCTTTTGCCAATGGAGGCTTTTTAGTTTCCCCAACGCTTCTTTTAGATTCCAATCGTTCCTCTCAAAATGGTCAGGTCGTCGGAGAAAGAATCATCTCTGAAGAAACTGCCGAACAAATGAAGAAGATGCTGCTCGCCGTAACCGAAGACGAAAAGGGAACTGGCTACCTCGGAAAGATCCCAGGAGTTCGTGTTGCCGGGAAAACGGGTACTGCACAGAAGTACGATCCGGAGACTGGGTATAAAAGCAGAAAATATTATTCCTCCTTTGTAGGCTTTTTGCCTGCAGACAATCCCCAGTTTCTTATCGGGGTGATGGTAGATGAGCCAAAATCAGAATATTATGCTTCGTTAGTTGCAACTCCTTTGTTCAAAAAAATTGCCGAACACTCCCTCCAAATTCTTAACCGCGGTCCATCGCAAGTGGTTTCACAAACAAAAGCAAAGCCACGAAAAGATGTGTCCGCTCCCAAAGAACTCGTAAAATCGACCAATGGAAAATGGGTGATGCCTGATTTGAAGGGCTTAACTCTAAATGAAGCTATGACCTTGCTGAATCAGTATGTCGAAAAAGTTCAGGTTTCCGGAAATGGCTATGTAGTTTCGCAGACTCCCGAAACGGGAGCTTCGCTGGATGAGGAATCTTCGGTTAGTTTAAAGCTCAAGGGTTTTGCTGATTAGGATTTGCTAAAGGCGACAATCAGTTGAGTGACAGCTCTGCCCCAATTCAAATACTTGTTCTTTTCGACACCCATAACGAAAAACTGTAATTCCCTTCAGACTTCGCTTCCACGCCTCAATATAAATATTATAAATATCTTCTGAAGTTGCAGTCTCAGGAAGATTGATTGTTTTTGAGACCGCATTGTCTGTAAATTTTTGAAAGGCTTCTTGGATGTCCAGGTGAGACTTCGGGGAGATTTCCAGCGCTGTTCGGAACAGTTCAGTTCCCGGGAGTTTTCCTGACTCTTTTACTTGTTGCAGTTCCTGAGTTGTTAACTCGTTACGGTCTTGAACTATCTTTTCAAAAACAGGGTTGAGAACCCGAAAACTTTTACCCCCTAGAATGTTTTTCTGGGTATAAGAAAGACCAAAGAGGGGTTCGATACCCGAGGAGGTTCCAGCAATCATACTGATTGTCCCCGTTGGAGCAATCGAGGTAACGGTCGCATTTCTTACTTTTTGTTTCAGTTTGCCAAACCGACTTTTTTTCCAGTTTGGAAACACTCCTCTTTCTTTTGCTAAGGCACTTGAGGTTTCCCAGGCTTTTTCAGAGATAAATTTCATCAGCTGCTCAGCTATCAGAACCGCTTTTGGAGAATCATAAGGTGTTCCCAGGAAAATCAACATTTCCGCAAACCCCATGACTCCAAGACCGATTTTCCGATTTCCAGTTACTTGCTTTTCAATCTGCGTGGAAGGCCACCGACTCACCTCAATCACATCATCCAAAAACCTCACCCCCAAACTCACCAACTCTGAAAGCCGTTCCCAATCTATCTCAAACCGGTTTCCTGTTTGTCTCAAAACTTTCGTCAGATTAATTGAGCCCAAGTTACAGGCTTCAAAAGGGAGAAGAGGAACCTCTCCACATGGATTCGTAGCTTCAATCTCCCCTAAAACAGGAGTCGGTTGCAGGCGGTTGATCTGATCCAAGAATATCATGCCAGGGTCACCCGATTTCCAAGCGCAATCGGCGATCAATTTGAGAAGTGCTTTGGCATTCTTTTTTCCACATTTTTTTCCATTCCAAGGATCCACTAAAGAAATTTCTTCTTCTGCTAGGACTGCTTTCATGAATTTGTTGGTGACTCCAACAGAGAGGTTGAAATTAACAAAACCATTAGGTTCAATCTTTGCTTGAATAAACTCCTCGATATCGGGGTGATCCACTCTCAGGATTCCCATATTTGCCCCTCTTCGCTTTCCTCCCTGGCGAATATTTTCGGTAGCTGCATCAAAAATCCGCATGAAAGAAACTGGGCCGCTGGCGACTCCGGTTGATAGCGAGACGGGATCGCCTTTTTTTCTTAACCGAGAAAATGAAAAACCGGTTCCTCCACCAGATTGCTGGACCAAGGCAGCTAACTTTAAGGAATCAAAAATTTGGCCTAAATTGTCTTCAATAGGAATCACAAAACAGGCACTTAATTGACCCATGGGTGTTCCAGCATTCATTAGGGTGGGTGAATTGGGAAGAAACTCTAACTCGACTAAGCTCTTCAGAAATCGTGAAAACCAAAAATCTCTTTGTTTTTTTCCTCCAAACTTTTTCTCTGCTTGAGAAACACTTTTGGCGACTCTTTCGAATAGCTGCTCGGGTGTTTCAATAATTTGGCCTTGGTGAAGATCGCGAAGAAGGTATCTTGCCTCCAAAACCTCTACCGCCCTTTGATTTAAGGCTACTTTCATAAAAAAAGTATACCGCTAGCGTGTTTCTGGCGGCTAGAGTATCTTTTCTTTAGTTCTTGAAGGATCTTATGAAATACCGTGTTTTGTTAATCTGCTGTTTGATTTCCCTGAGTTCTTTTTCAGCGGTTTCTTTAGAAAAACTGGAGTCTACAGAAGAGGGGCGAACTCTCGTCGGCCTGGGGATTCAATTTCTCGTTCCAGACCAACTCACTGGATTTGAAACATCTCAGATGGTTTTCTGTCCAAGACTGTACGTCCCCTTAGGAACTGAACACATTCAAGTGGGTGTCTCCTACGGTAGTGATACGGGAATCTATCCGCAAATAGAGCAGATTTTCATGGCTGAACTCGGGTATCGACTAGATTTTAAAACTCGGTTTTTCACGGGTTACGTATCTGGGGGAGGACAATTTAGCCGTTACATTTCGCAAGCGGGCGATTTTAAATATTGGGGACCTCATTTAAGCTGGGGAATCATATTTTCACTCGCCAGGGATTTTAGTATGGGCGCTGAGATGAGAGGCCTCTTCTTAGAAAAACCAGTCTTAGGCTTTGGGGGACAGTTTACAGTTGCTCTTTAAAAAGCTTTTTTCAGAATGAGAAGCAAAGCCATCAGGGAAAGAGAAATAAAAGTACTTCTTTCACTTCTGAGAGCTTTTTCTAATGAGAATTGCTGGCCCGTAGACTCAATCATCGGTGTTAGGCTTGGGAACCATCTAGGAACTTTCTCACAAAAGTTTTCGTAATCGGCACCAAAAGTCATTAACAACGTTTCTTCTTCAAACGCGACAATGAAAATGTACTCCACGGCACTGAACAGGAAAATCAAAACGCTCAGGCCAGAAAAGCCAAAGACAACGCCAGCAGAGGTGTACATCACAATATTCGCTACATAGAGTGGGTTTCGAACATGTCGATAAGGTCCGGCGTGTACCAATTGCGGAACCGAATCACCCCGAGTTCTCGTAGCACTTCCGGCATATCCGACCGACCACAGTCTTAGCGCTTCTGATAAGAAAATTCCCAAAATAGCTACTGAGGTTTGTAAAAGACCGGGAGTAAAATTTGGGGGCAGAATCACTAAAAGTAAAAACAACGGAATGGGCGAAAAACTTCTAAAACGAAACCAGACCCTTCCAATTTTAGCTACTGTTGAGTATGGACTGGCCGCGAGTTCTGACGACATGGAAACACTGTCCCACAAATGGGTCTATTTTCGCAATGAACTTTTTTGGGCTTTTTCTTGTCTGATTTTTTGTCCTTCATTATATTCCGGATCCAACACAGGGGGATTGTCTTGGTTAATACGAAGCAAGGGTCAATGGGGTGGATTGAGGTCATCTGCGGGAGCATGTTCAGCGGAAAAACAGAGGAATTGATACGGCGCATAAACCGCGAAAAGATTGCTCGCCAGAAGGTGCAAGTATTTAAACCTAAACTAGATAATCGCTTTTCCGATGACCACGTGGTCAGCCACTCTTCTTTGGCTTTTCATGCCGTGAATATTGAGAACCCTGAAGAAATTTTGGGCCTGGTTGAGGACAATACCCGGGTTGTGGGGATCGACGAAGCTCAGTTTCTTGCACCTAGTGTTGTCGAAATTTGTCACCGGCTCGCAAACCGAGGGTTAAGAGTGATTGTAGCTGGGTTGGACATGGATTATCGGGGAGTCCCCTTTGGTCCCATGCCTCTTTTGATGGCAACCGCCGAGGTCGTTACAAAAATGTCAGCGATTTGCACGGTTTGTGGCAACACAGCTTCTCGAACCCAAAGACGACAGTCAGACGAAACCCAGGGAGGAAGCCAAATTCTGGTAGGAGCGGGGGAATTTTACGAAGCTCGCTGCCGAAGGTGCTACGAGCCGACCCCTTAAGGCTGGATTATTGAGAAGACTTGGGGCAAACTCCCCAAACTTTATGTTACCGAAGTCTTTACCTCCCGAGTTTAATCCGTCTCGAATTAACTGGGATTTAAAAAATAAATCTACCCATGAGCGATACGAGGAATTTTTTCAGGACCGTCGCCATCCAGAAATTCCCAATTCTTTTTTAAAACCGCACTCACTTTGGCTCGAGATTGGAGCAGGCACAGGTCATTTTTTTGAATCCATGGCCAAGCTTCATCCTGAAAAAAACCTGGTCGCAATTGAGAGAGACCGAATGCGTGGAAAACGCTTAGTGCGTCGTTCAGAAGAATGCGGACTGAAAAATTTTATGGGCATTCGTGGAAATGCTATTGCTGCTTTTATGACAGGAATCGAGCCCGAAACGCTGGAGCGGATTTATATTTTGTATCCGTGTCCTTGGCCTAAGAATGCTCATCGAAAACACCGATGGCATTTTCATCCGACGATGCCAAAACTCGTTGCTGCCCTGGAAAAAAATGGACATCTTATTTTGGCTTCCGATCAGAAGTTTTATGTCGAAGAGGCTCACTATGTCTGCAGTCAGAAATATGGGCTTGAAGTTTTAAAGTTTGGAGAAATTTCTCCTCACCCTTTAAACGCCCTAGAACTTTTTCCCCAGGGCCGAACCAAATTCGAACAAACTTTTCTTGCGCAAAAACAGCCCTGCTACGAACTCATTGTGAGGAAGTCTTAACTATCAATAGTTGAATTGTGAAATTTTCTTCACAATCACCGATCCTTATAGACAGCATGTTAAAATCTTAGTCAGAGCTCACGTTTGAGGACTAAGATGAAAGCTGTTCAACTCATAGTCGCGCTTCTGTTTTTAGGGGGCTGTTCGAAAATTATCTCGCCCACTTCTTACACGCCCAGCTCATACACGTTGTCTGGGGTTGTTCAACTAGCCCGCGTTCACAATGCAACCGTAAGAGTTTACGATCTCAATTCAAATGGAACTGAAGGAAGCCTTCTTGCCATGACTACCACCAACTCAAATGGAGAATATTGGTTCACACTTCCAAAAAACACGGGTTCTGTAATTATCAAATCATCGGGGGGAACCTTCACCGATGAAGCAGAACAAGTCCAAAAGAATGCGTCAGATCTTTCCTCGATTGCATCGGGAGGAGCGACCAGTACGGCTCCGCTAACGCCCATGTCGACTCTTGAGGCAGATAGAGTCAAAAGTCTACTGAGCAGTAACGTAAGTTTAGCTCAGGCAAAAAACACTGCAAAAAGTGAAGTTGCGAGGCTCTTTGGTTTGAGTGTTGCTGATTTATCGGTGCTTCCAGATGCTCCCAATGCTCTTAGTTTAGACTCAAGTAAAGTAAAGTCAGCTCTGGCAGTAGCTGCGTTTTCTCACTTTGTGAAAGATCTTTATGTGCCCGATTTAAACTCTAGTGACAAGCTCTCCTCCATTATGACAGCCATGAAAGAGGACTTCAAAACCGATGGCAAACTCGACGGCACCTATAATTCAAACACTGCAAAAAAAATAGCTGCTGTTTGGTCATCAAAAATGGCAGGCGCAAAAACGGCTGCTGCTACAAATGCACAACTAGATTTTATCGGTCAAAATTCGAGTGTGATTAACTCGGTTTCAGATTTTGATCCGGGAAATACCACTAACGGGTTTCAAGCGGATGGATATTACTTAAATGGTGTCAAAACTACTTTGAACAACCATGGGGATGGAGTCTGGCTAGGAACTTGTTTTGAGAGTGGTGAAGACACTGGAAGCCTAACTGAGGGAACAGGAAGCTGTCGGGACAAGAATTACTTCGACAGCGTTTTGGCTGATGGGCCAATGACGGACGGAAAATACTATTTAAGCGGTGAGCTTGCTGAGTTCTCCGATGGCGAAATGCCGAATGGAAAAACTTATGTCGCAGGGATCCTGGCTCAATTGTCGGATGAAGAAATGTCGGATGGAAAATATTATAAAGATGGCCTTGCCGCGAATGGCACTTTCCATCCCTATTTCTACCTCAATGGCATACGCAGTCTGGCTGTCTATGGATGTGTGGATGAAACCTCTTGTAACTATAATCCCTCGGCAAATACGACAGATTCTAGCTGCAATTACTCGTGCGCAGCCAGCACCACCAGCTATTCAGAAGATAATGCGGAGGATCACATCTATGGCGATGGGGACCATGCAGTAGCCGATTCGACTTTAGCGTCTGGCAATTATGCGTGGATCTCGTATCGCTATAATGCATCCATTCAAAAGCGAGATATTACCAATGGGGCCTGGGTCAGTGATATTTATCTCCCCGGTAATGGTGGCTCACCCCTACTATTTAGAGTGGGTGATTATGTCTGGGCTTTCTCAACCTGGTCTGGAGGCGGGGTCTGGAGAGTTCATCGACAAACTGATTCGGTAACTGATTTCTTAGAGACTTTACCGTCATCGATTAAGGGGGGCGCAACCTCCGAAGGCTTTTTATGGATTTTAGGAGGCACCACCCTTTACAAAATAGATGGAAACAGTGGGGCAGTCATCACTTCTCTAGATTTATCTGAGACCATTCAAAATCCTCAAGCCATCGCTGTAGATTCTTCGAAAATTGGAATCACAGGAGACTCCAATCTGGTTTTCTTTGATAAGGGCACTTTAAATGTCATCAGAACGGTAAATTTACCCAGCTCGAATTCTGGATTCGATCCGGCCCTCGCATACGTACTTCGCGAAGGGGCGGGTGGCTGGTTTACCGCAACCGGTGGCGATGGAAGCTCGATATACCGCTATGATTACGCTACAGACTCTGGCCGATTCTTGGATGTCATTATTGATTCCATTGAAAGCATTGCACGTGATGCGACAGGATTTTGGATCCCAAATACTCACAACTACGTTGAAAAAGCGTATCTCTATCACATTAAATTCGATGGAACAGTTGATAGGCGCTTAAACATGGATCTCTACTATGGCTTCAGTCCAGATTGGTCTCAAGCTGTCTATCCCAAAACCTTCATAGCCCCCGGCGGAAGAGTATGGCAGATAAATTATTATCCCTTTCGCCTTCTTATCATGGATTGGATGAGCGATGGCTCAAGCCCCGCAGGGACCTGTGGAGACTTCCTGTGTGATACCGGAGAGACCAATCTGAGTTGCCCTGCGGATTGTCCTGCCGAGTAGAGATTTCTATTTTTGAAACAGGCTTCTTAAAATCATGCTCTGGTCTTTTAGATTCGGATAAGCTGTGAATGCTTCTCCCCGCATATGATGAAAATACTGTTTAATAATTTCAACATAGCCTTCAAGCCAACCGGTGCTATGAAAAGGATACTGCTCACTTCCAAATGAGGAACCATCCGGGCGATGCTGAGTCATTCGTTTCCCGCCCTCACCAATCACGAGCTCATCTGGATTCATAAAGGCCCAAGAAACGGAACGCTTCTCCCCTATCACATGAATTTCTAAGTCATTGCCGGAACCGTGGGCTGTTTTAGAGATGGAACCCATCGAACGTCTGTTCTGTGAAAATTCCATGGAGATGTGATTATGAGTATCCCGATGAGGTGAAGTTGAGTTCACAAATGCCTTCCACACTCCTACTTTCTCAGGCGTTTCTCCAGCCAAAAAGAAAACTAAATCAGCCCAATGGGTCGTTAAGTCGAGAAGCACATCGTAAGCACCGCTCAACGCGATATCATCTTTCCAAGTCTTTTGAGTGTCGCCAGATTGCTTTTTATGACCAGCGCTGGACTGCCAGTAGCGGCCTTCGATAGTAATCCAAGCTCCCAGATCTCCCGCCTCCAACATTTTCTTGAGAGTTTGAATTCCCCAAGTTTGGCGATACCCATGAAAAACAGCGACAGGAATCTTGACCTGCTCAAGTGTTTTCAATTGTTCCAAACTCACAGCTGCAGGCTTTTCACAGAGCACCCAGGAAAATCCCGCCTGTTCTGCTTCTTGGATTGAATCGCTATGAAGAGAATGCGGGTTAGCTAAGAAAAGAACGGAATTCTTTTTGGGTGAAAGATCTTTTAGCTTCTGATTTCTTTTTAAAAGATGTGGTTTTGCAATTCCCCATGATGGGTTCAAAACATCCACAATTGAAAGGCTTTTCTGAATAGCCTTGGAAGCAGCCCCACTGCCTAAAATGTAAGGCTCAATCGAAGTCACTAGCCTAAGAACTCTTTCTGCAGCTGAGCTACCCAAGCTTTCACTCGCTTATCAGAAAGGTGATCTTGATTTTCCACATCAATCACAAGCCCTAGGAATTTTCCATCTCGAACGGCTTTTGACTTTTTAAAATCATAACCATCAGTGGGCCACATTCCTACCAGCTTGGCTCCTTTTTTCTCAAACTTTTCAACAAGCTCAGCCATCGCATCTACGTAGGTTTCTGGATAGCCTTTACCGTCTCCCAAACCAAAAACTGCAACTTTTTTTCCAGCAAAGTTTAAAGCTTCAATTTCAGGAAGAACAGCTCCCCAATCCTCTTGAATTTCTCCAATGTGCCAAGTGGGAACCCCTACAATCACTTTTTCAAAATTAGCAAGATCAGCCGGATGAATTTCAGTGATGTTTTTCACATGATCAACTGCTTCGCCCATTTCCGATTTGATAGATTCTGCAACATTTTTGGTGTTGCCAGTAGAGCTTCCATAGACCACCAAAACTCTACCTGCTTGGAGAGTCGGCTGGCTGCGATCGATTGCGACCCCTGCAGCTGCAGCAGTTGCGGCTGGTTTTGCAGAAGCGGCTGCAGCTTTTGCAGCGGCAGCTTTGGCAGCTTCTTCCGCTGCTTTCTTTGCTGCTTCTTCTTTGGCTTTTCTTTCCGCTTCTTCTTGTTTTCTTTTTTCTTCAAGTTGAGCTTTGACTTTATCGCTATAGGCTTTGAGTTCGGATTCCTTAAGAGCGGCCATTTCGGCACTGTCTACACTTAACCAACATGGGTTTTCAGGAAGTCCTGAGGGAACCGACTTTCCTTTAAGTCGATAGCAACGTAAAACCGGGCGAAGTTCCATCACAGAAGTTGTTTTGCCTTCTGAACCAATGAACTCGAAGCTGACTTTTCCCGAGATGGCTGGATTTTTTCCTACTAAAAACTCTTTAAAGGTACGAGGCATCTCGATGGATTGAAAGAAACGACCCCCCAAAGCGGGAGCAAATGTATAAGAGAATTGATCGCTTAATTTTTTTCCAGTCTTGGTTTCTCCTTCACAGCTCAGAATCACACGATAGAGTTCGCTCTGATCGTTTCGAAGCTTTGCCCAAACTCCCAAATGCCCTGCTTTTATTCCCCGACAAATTCCTACAGAACTAGAAGATGGGGTCCGAGTTGAAGAAATCAATTGATTGACCTTTTCCAAAACCGACTTCATGCGCATACCCTCTAAATATAGAATTGTTCAACTTTTTTACTGGGTTAGGAGGGGAAAGTCAAAGTTAGAAATTGACCCCAAAGAACACCGAGTACCCCGAACTGGTAAGCTTTGCCCCGGAGATCAATAAGTTAAGGGTACTAAACTCCACCCCTAAATAAAGTGAAGAGAGGAAGGAAGACGACACTTTCCACTCCAGCGCAGTTTTAAAGTGAAATTCGTTATTTCCAAAGGAAAGAAGTTGCTCGCTAGTTGGAAAAACGCTCATACCTAAAGAGGCGGCAAGGAATTGCATTTGTCCCATGGGTAATTTTAGAGAGACCCCCACCTTGGGACCAAAGAGATCTCTGTATCCGATGGATTCGGAAGTTGCCATGGTCTGATAACCAAAACCGATCGTGGGTGTCCACTCTCCCCCAGAGGCATCTTTGAACTCATATCCCAAATCAGCACCCACTTTGATAACGTTGGGGCCCTTAGCTGCTCCCGTAACAGAAAGCGGAACTAAGTAGCTCTGTCCATAGCCGCCAATTTTCATACGCTCGTTGAGTTTGGTCTGGTAGGAAAGCCTCAGCATCCAGTTTAAACTGCTTAAATCAGCCTGGGTTTGTTTCAGAGAAAATGAGCTCAGTCCTTGGTTTAGACTTAATCCGGTTGGCTCTCGATACTGCCTTTGTTCAATCATTTCATTCGATTTTTCCAGCTGCGACGCTAACTCTCTCTCTTTTTCGAGTTTCTCTTCTGCGAGACGAGCAGCCTCTTTTTCTTTTTCAAGTCTCTCTTCTGCAAGACGAGCACTTTTTTTCTTTTCTTCTTCCCTTTTTTCTTTTTCTAGCTTTTCTTTTTCTTTTTGTACCTTTTCAAGACGTTCTTCTTCAAGGAGTGCCAATTCTTTTTGAACCTTTAAGACCCGCTCTTGTTCTTCTTTCTGTTTTTCCCTCTCGATTTTTTCGAGATAAGCGGGATCTGTTTTTTCCGTGGCCTCTAACCAACTCAACTGAATCCAATCTCGGCTCGGAAAAGTGCCGGTAAACACTTTTTCTTTTGAGATTGGTTTTGTTTGTGAAGCTTCTATTTTTACTCTGAGCGGAAGGGGCACATCTTTTACAAATCGGATCTTCAACGGATAAACTGAATCGGAAATTCCCGGGCGCTTAATTTTAAATTGATAGACTTCTTTGAGGGGATACAGATTGACGGTAGCCTTAAATTGCCCCTGTCTGACCGGTACTTTATCTCCATCGACGTAGAGCTCTAGGGTATTCTTGAGTTTTCCCTGAAAATCAATTTCAACTCGTGTGCTTTTAAGAAACCGTATGGTCTTCGCACTTTCAGCTGAAAAAATTAGTTCCTGTTTGTTGAATGGACTTTGAGTGACTGAGGCGAAAGCATAAAAATAAAACCCCAGCAAAAGTACCAAACTTAATTTGAACTGTTTTGATTTCAAAATGCTTCTAAACCCTATGAAATTTAACTACTAATTCCAAAAAGGTTATCGGCATCTGAATAGGATGCGCGTTGTGCCATTTTTAATTGGCACAACCATTTGAATTTACTAAATTATTGCAGGCTTACACTTGCCATTTTAGAGATACCATTTCTCTGCATGGTTACTCCGTAAAGGGCCTCTGCTATTTCCATGGTCTTTTTATTATGAGTAATCACAATAAATTGAGTTTTTTCAGCCATCTTTTTCACAACCGTATTGAATCGTGACACATTGGCATCATCCAGCGGAGCATCCACTTCATCGAGTAAACAGAACGGACTTGGTTTTCTCGCAAAAATTGCCAAGACTAAGCTGACAGCAGTGAGAGCTTTTTCTCCCCCTGATAGCAGGGTAATGCTTTGCAATCTCTTACCTGGAGGTTGAGCCATAATATCAACCCCTGGATCGGTACTGCCCTCCTGATAAACAAGAGTGAGCTCAGCTTTTCCACCGTTAAATAGAATGGGGAAGATCTCAGTAAACTTCTTATTCACAGCTTCAAACGTTTCCGTGAACCGAGTTCTTGTTGTCTCTTCAATCTTTTTGATCGCATCTTCGAGAATCTGGATAGAATTTTCGAGATCGGCCTTTTGTTCGATTAGGAACTCATATCTCTTCTGAATATCGTCGAATTCCTGAATGGCGGTGAGATTAACTTCTCCATACCGACCGATCTTATCTCTCATGCTTTTTAGATGTTCTTCTAGGAGACCTCTTCGCTCGGTATCCCCGACCGTCGCCCAATCGAGATTCAATGTTTCAACAAAGAGGGGAAGCTTTTCCATCTCAATTTGAACAGTCTCATCTAAGGGTGTGGGCTCACAGTGATAACGTTCATTTGAAATGCTCTTAATCTGCTCCAATTGGCTTTGTTCGTGGGCCAATCGAATTTCCAAATCTTGTATTTCGGTTGAGATACTTTCTCTTCTCTTTTGTAGCTCCTCTTTCTGGAGTCGGATTTCCGATAAAGTGGTGCACGTATCCTGAAAAGCAGCCTTGATATCTGCCAGCTTTACCAGAAGTTCGTTAAGTTCAGTTTGGTATTCCTGATTCCGAGTCTGGATCTGAACAACTTCAGCTTGCTTGCTTTCTAAATCGGCAACATCTCGTTGCTGGCTTTGTTGAAGACGTTGAATTTGGATCTGTTTGTCCTCTTGTTCCAACTCCAACTTCTGGATCTTATCTTCAAGACCATTTCTTCGTTCAACTAAAGTCGAGCGTTCAATCCGCTTTTCGCTGGCCATTTGAACGACTGACTCCAGGTCTTTTTCGGACTGAATCAACGAAGCTTGGCATTCTGTTAACTGGCTTTCCCCTTGCTCCAAATCAGCATTCATTTGCAGCAGAATCTGCTCGGCTTCAGTTAATTGATTCGTGATATCCGATTTCAGTCGATGATTTCTTTCGTGCTCGGCAGAAAGAGCATCTCTATCTTTTTCAAGTCGAGTGAGCTCGAAATGTAACTTTTCTCGCTCTTTTCTCAATTCAACAGATTCAATATGAATGATGGACAACTTATCTTTAAGTTCCAAATGCAGTTTTTCTTGATTCTGCAAGTGCTGCAACAGAGCTTCTCGCTCTGAGTTCATTTGAGTCAGCTCAGAATTGAGTCTATCGCATTCAATCGCAAGCTCTTCGATTTCTCTACGTCTTGCAAACACACCCGTTTTGGTTGGGGTCTTTCCTGAACTTAATGAACGATCTCGGTGACCAACCGTTTGGCCTTCATTAGTAATAAAGGTTAAATGCGGGTAATTTCGGCGAAGCTGGAAAAGTCGATTTACATCGTGAGCGATATAAACATTTCCAAACCACCATTTGGCTGCTGTTTGATATTCTGGGGAAACGCGCAACCTATCAAGGAGAGGCACCACTCCATCGAGAAGGGGCTTATCGCCTTCACTGGCTTGGTTCAATTCAGAAATGGCTATCAACCTAACACGTTCCAAACCTCTGGAATTCACTAATTGGGTCAAGCGCTCAGCTTCTTCAGTTGTTTGCACCAGAATCGTATTCATGTCAGAGCCCAGGAGAGTTTCAAGACTCTCCTCAATCTCCGCATCCGGTGAAACTACTTCAGCTAAAGGAATAGCACTTCCCCTCTCTTCACCAACACTCATTAATAAATCCCGAGCAGACGAGGAATATCCTTCCAAGTTGGCTTGGAGCTCTTGCAAGGATTGAAGGCGAGATCGTTGTGAATGAAACTCTTCGCGTAGTTTATAGAGACTTTGTTCCACAACAGACAGCTTGGAGGAACTTTCCTGGCAATCCCCGTGGATAGTCGTGACTTCTTGTTCTGCTTGAGCCACTCGGTTATTCATTTGCTGGATTTTGGAATCAGCTTCATCCAATGAGGACCGCTGCGAATCAAGGACTAGCGCAAGCTCACTCTTTCGTTGATCTAACCCAAGAAGAGACGTTTCAATTTCTGAGCTTCTATTTGTTAGATTTTCCTTCTGACCCTCAAGTGATAGTTTTTTGTGCGTTAACTGAGTTCGCTTTCCTTCTAACTCAGTTTTTCTGTTCTGTTCTTGTTGACGGGTACGGTTCAGCTCTTGAATCTGCTGATCAAACTGAGAAAGATTTTGTTCTAGCGCCTCAAGGCTTTGTCTTATTTCTTCTTGATTAGACTGTTCAGCAGCTAATTCATGCTCTAAATTTTGAAGCGTCTCTGTTAACTGTTCTTCTTCTTGTTTTTTTCTATCGATTGCTTCTTGGAGGTTCTTTTTTTGCTCTTCCAACAAAACAATCTGACTTTCAAATTTTTGGAGAGAAAGTGTTACGTCGCGTTCTTTGTTTCCTAAGCTTTGAACTTCCCGTTCCTGATCAATTCTTTTGACGTCTAGTTCTACAATCTGAGCTTCAAATTGACTATAAGTTGCATCAGATTCGGAACGCTCATTGAGTAAGAGATCTCTTTTTTGATTCAGTTCTTCAATTTGAGTTGAGTGCCTGAAAGCATTTCTTCCCAAGAGATAAAGGTCCACAGCTTCCAATTCACCCTTTAACTCTTTGTATTTTCTCGCTCGAGTTGCCTGAACTTTAAGGCTTCGAATTTGTTTCTCAAGCTCGTTGATAATATCTTGTAGGCGAGTAAGGTTTAGGCGAGTTCCTTCAAGCTTTTTTTCTGCTTCTTTTCGCTTTGCTTTGTACTTAGTGATTCCTGCAACTTCTTCGAACAAGCCGCGACGTTCTTCGGGCTTTACGCTGATCATTCGATCGATTTGGCCCTGTTCGATAATAGAGTAAGCTCTTTTTCCGACACCCGTATCCATGAAAAGCTCATGAATATCTTTTAATCGACACTGAGTTTTATTGATGCAGTATTCGCTCGTCCCATCTCTATACACACGACGAGTGATCGCAATTTCATCTGATTTATCGAAAGCAGCAAACTGCGGGGCTAGCGCAACGCCTTGTCTGTCCAAAATCAAACTGACTTCGGCCATTGAAGTAGCGGCTTTACTATCGGAACCGTTGAAGATGACATCGGTCATGGAATCGCCACGCAAATGCTTGGCACTTTGCTCACCCATCACCCATTGAATGGCGTCGACGATATTACTCTTACCGCAACCATTGGGTCCCACCACTCCAGTAATTCCCGGTTGAAAAGTCAGAACCGTTCGATCCAAAAATGATTTAAATCCCTGCAACTCTAGCCGTTTTAAACGCATGAAAACTCCCCCGTTGCCTCAAACATTTAATGAGTGCGACACCTTTGATTTTAAAGTGGCCTGAGCAGCAGCCAATCGAGCAACCGGCACTCGAAAAGGCGAGCAGCTGACGTAATTAAAGCCTAGACGGTTGCAGAATTCAATTGTGGAGGTGTCTCCACCTTGCTCTCCGCAAATGCCTATTTTTATTGATGAATTTGTTCTTCTGGCTCGTTCGCAAGCCAAAGAAACAAGCTCTCCTACCCCTTCTTCATCTAAGCTCACAAAAGGATCAATGGGGTAGATCCCTTTTTCTACATATAAAGGCAGAAAGGAACCAGAATCATCCCTGGAAAGGCCAAGAGTCATTTGAGTTAAATCGTTTGTACCGAATGAGAAAAAGGAAGCCTCTTCAGCCAATTTATCAGCAATCAAAGCTGCTCTGGGTATTTCGATCATCGTTCCCACCAAATAGGGAACTCGAACATTTTGCTCTGCTAAAACTTTTTCACAGACGGTGTTCACATCTTTTTTCAACAGGCGATATTCCTCCAAAGCACCAATGAAAGGAATCATGATTTCAGGCTCGATTTTGAATTCTTCTTTTTTGATTAATTCGCAAGCGGCTTCCATGATTGCTCGAACTTGCATTGCATAAATTTCAGGAAAAGAAACTCCCAATCGGCAACCTCGATGGCCCAACATGGGATTAAATTCGTGAAGAGAGCGAAGCTTGGCTTGAAGAGTTTCTTTAGAAGTATTCAAGGCTCTTGCGATCGTTGTAATTTCTGAATCGGTTTTGGGAAGAAACTCATGCAAAGGGGGATCTAAAAGCCGAACAGTTACCGGATAGCCTTTCATTTCTCGAAAAATGGCTTTGAAATCTTCTTTCTGCATTGGAAATATTTTCTGAAGCGCAGTCTCTCTTTGCTTTCGAGAGTCCGAGAGAATCATTTCTCGAACTGCCATGATTCGAGATTCTTCAAAAAACATGTGTTCGGTTCGACATAGCCCGACGCCTTCGGCTCCAAATCCCCTAGCTACTTTCACATCGTTTGGCGTTTCTGCATTTGCACGAACTTTGAGAGCCCGCACTTCATCAACCCACTTCATGAAATCTTTGAAATATTCGTCCAACTGGCTATTAATCGTAGGAACATGTCCGACAATCACTTCGCCTGTTGCCCCATCAATTGTCAGAATGTCTCCCTTACGAATGACGTTTTCGCCTACCGTAAAAAGCTGATTCTTATAATCGATATTGATAGTGCCACAACCTGCTACGCAGGGCTTTCCCATACCCCGAGCCACCACCGCAGCATGAGAGGTCATCCCTCCCAATGCAGTTAAAATTCCTTCAGAAGCATCCATGCCCCCAATGTCTTCGGGAGAGGTCTCATGTCGGACTAAAATCACTTTCTTATTTTTTTTGCGGCATTCTTCAGCTTCTTCTGAAGAAAAAATAACTTCTCCGGAAGCTGCTCCAGGGGAGGCCGGAAGGCCTTTCGCAATTACTTCTTTTGGATGTCTGGGATCCAATCGAGGATGTAGCAATTGCTCGACTTGTGCTGGGGTGACCCGCATGATGGCTTCTTTCGATCCAATCAATCCTTCTTTCACCATATCAACAGCAATTCTGACAGCCGAATTAGCAGTTCTCTTTCCGGTTCTTGTTTGAAGCATGAAAAGCTTACCTTGCTGGATGGTAAACTCGATGTCTTGCATATCGCGATAATGCTTTTCCAAAGTCTGATAAGTTTTTACGAGCTCCTGATAAGCTTTGGGCATCAGAGCTTCTAAAGTCGGCAAATGAGATCCGTTTGCTGATTCTTTATTAATAGGACAAGGAGTTCGAATCCCAGCCACCACATCTTCTCCCTGTGCATTCGGAAGAAACTCACCAAAAAATCTCTTCTCACCAGTTGAGGGATCCCTGGTAAACGCAACTCCGGTAGCACAATCATCTCCCATGTTGCCAAAAACCATCGCCTGCACGTTTACGGCAGTACCCCAATCCTCGGATATTTTATGAATACGTCGATAACTAATCGCTCGAGCAGAATCCCAAGAAGAAAAGACAGCTGAAATAGCGCCCCACAATTGAGCCTTGGGATCCATGGGAAAAGGTTTTCCTGTTTCCATGAGAACTAATTTCTTAAATTCAGCTACAAGATTTTTCAGAGCCTTAGCGGACAATTCAGAATCGGATTTGACTCCCTCTCTTCTTCTTTCATGCTCTATCAGATTTTCAAAATGGTGTGGGGGAACTCCCAAAACCACATCTGAATACATCTGAATGAATCTTCGATAAGAATCGTGTGCAAATCTTTCATCTGCTTTTTTGGAAAGCCCGACGACTGTTTCGTCGTTGAGTCCCAAGTTCAGAACAGTATCCATCATACCGGGCATACTGACTCTAGCCCCCGAGCGGATGGATAACAGGAGGGGATTTTCCTTATCCGCAAACCGAGCCCCCATTATTTTCTCAACTTTTGAAAGGGCTTCAGTAACGGCCTCTTCAAGGCCAGATGGATAGCTCAGATTATTTTTGTAAAAATAGGTACAAACTTCTGTGCTAATAGTGAAGCCCGGAGGAACAGGAAGCCCGAGGCTTGTCATTTCAGCTAAATTAGCTCCTTTCCCACCGAGAAGGCCTTTCATCTCTTTACTGCCTTCGGCTTTCCCTTCTCCAAAAAAGTAGACTGTCTTTTGCAAAACTCCTCCTTAAGCCTCTAAATATTTCGCTAGATATTCAACCACCTTGTCCATCGCAATTCGATCTTGAGCCATCGAATCTCTATGGCGAATGGTTACCGCCTGATCTTTAGATGTCTCACCGTCAACCGTAATACAGAACGGGGTACCGGCTTCATCTTGACGACGGTAGCGTCTTCCCACTGCACCTTTGTCATCGTAAAAAGTGTTCCAGCGTTTTTTTAGTGTGTTGAAAATTTGCTCCGCGGTTTCCGGCATGCCATCTTTGTTCACGAGTGGGAAAACAGCAGCCTTAATAGGCGCAATGCGTGGATGAAATCTCAAAACCGTTCGTTCTGCTTCTTCTTCATAAGCGTCAACCAAGAAAGCCAAGGTCGCTCGATCCGCTCCAGCAGAAGGCTCGATCACGTATGGGAAGTAGCGTTGGTTGAGACCCTGATCAAAATAGCTGAGATCTTTTTTACTGAATTCAGAATGGCGTTTTAGGTCATAATCCGTTCGGTTTGCAATTCCTTCAAGCTCCGCACAACCAAATGGAAAATCATATTCGATATCGGCACAACCAGCAGCATAGTGCGCCAACTCATCCTTAGCATGCTCTCTTAGATGCAGTCGTTCCTTTTTGATTCCGTACTTAAGATACCAGTCGTAACGTTCATCCTTCCAATACTGGAACCACTTTGGCGCTTCAGATGGATTACAGAAAAACTCCATTTCCATTTGTTCAAATTCTCTTGAACGGAAAGTAAAATTTCTGGGATTGATTTCATTTCGAAATGCCTTTCCGATTTGAGCAATTCCAAAAGGCACTTTTACTCTGCACGTGTTAACGATGTTATCAAAATTAGCAAATATTCCTTGGCAAGTTTCAGGTCTGAGATAGGCAACGCTTGAGCTATCTTCTAGAGCCCCTACATGCGTTTTAAACATCAAATTGAAATGCCTGACCTCAGTAAACTTATTCTTTGAACCACAAGTGGGGCACTGATTATTAACAATGTGATCCGCTCTAAAACGACCGCGGCATTGCAGACAGTCCACCATCGGATCAGTGAAGGATTGAACGTGACCTGAAGCTTCCCAGACTTTGGAATTCATCAAAATCGAACAATCCACTCCTTCAACATCAGTTCGACTTAAGACCGTATCTTTCCACCAAAGCTCTTTAATATTTCTCTTAAGTTCCACTCCGAGCGGACCGTAATCCCAACACCCGTTCAAGCCTCCATAAATTTCGCTGGATTGGAAAATAAATGCCCGGCGACGACACAAAGAAACCAGGCTTTGCATTTTTTGCTCTTGAGGATTTTTTGACATGCCTTTTCTCCCAACCTTAGCCTCGAAAACTAACATAGGGCTTTCAGTATGCCAATAAATAGAACGAGTTAGAGCATTTTAAAACTTGAAAAGGACCTGCCGCAAATGTTGTAGGAAAGGAAATACAATAAACCCCAAGGCGGGAGGAAGGAAAAATAAAAGAAGGCAAAGATTTGCTCGAAGAGGGGCCGTTCTCAGGTGGGCTTCAAACTCTCTTTCCAAATCACGACGGAGGGTTTTTGAAAAGGTCTGGATGGCGGGAGTCAAGGTGGCCCCCCGACTATAGAGTTGGCGGAGAACCCCAAAAGTAAATCGATAGTTTTTCAGGGGGAATGAGTTCTCCAGCTCTTCCAGAACAGTATTCATGGATTGATGAGCTTCAGGCCTTACAAACAATTCCGAAGAATCAACGGCCTCATTCCAGGCATAGAACAAGTCATAACCCACAGAAACATAAAGCGCCAAAACATCAAAAAAAAGCAGAAGCTGTTTTTTTAGTAAAACCGATTTACTTTTCGAAGCACCCATATCCCTATTCCCTCCCAAATAATAATGACTAACAAGAGAAGCTTTCCACTCGAGGAGCTCATAGCTTGTTCCATGATTTCTGGTTGAAAGGTCCAACAAACCCAACCCAAAATCCAAGGAATGACCGAAGCAACTCCTACTTGAACCCAAATCTCTGTTTGAAGTCGCTTCAGACGTTTTTCTGCTTGAAACTCAAGCTCCAAAATTTGGAGTAGACTTTCGACAAGAGGACTTAAAGCCAAGCCCTTTCGATACGCTTGTTCAATGAGGATCAGTGAGCGATAAACCCACTCTCCCGGGCTTTTAAATTCCAAGTTTTTAAAATTTATTGCTAACGATTTTCCGTTTTGGAACCCCCTCACAATCCGACTGAGTAAGAAAGGTGCTTGCGAAGAGGACTCTTCAGAAATGAACTGCACAGCCTGAGGAAAAGGAGTTCCGACTTCGAGTAGCCCCTTGATGGCGTATAGATTCGTCATGAAATCTTGCGCCACTTTATTTTTAATTCGTGAATAACGACCGGCTGTTATCGCTAAAAAGAAAGGGGGCAGCACCAATAAAAACAGGGTCGCCCCAGCAAAACTGCCAGTGGTTGCCCAGGAAACAAAACCAGACGCCGCAACGCTCCAGAGCGATATCCTTTTTAAAAACCGGCTTTCACGCCGAAAAAACTGAATAGATATCCAATCTTGGCTCTTTAGCGCTTTCAAACTCCAATCCTGCAACCAAACTGGAAGCAGAAGGGTTAAAATTCCCATCAGGAGAATACTGAAATAGCCGAAATAGTTAGAGATAAACATACTCACACTTGGCTTTGCTGCAAGGTTAAGACCGAAAGGACGAACACATCATGAGTCGCTCTGTTATTGATGGAAAAACATTGGCTGATGTCTATTTACGAAGGGTCGAAATGAGCGGGGAAAAAACCGCCCATCTCGTCAAAAAAGATGGCAAATACCAAGCTACTACTTGGAAGTCGCTCCATGAAAAAGTTTTAGGAATCTTCGAAAACTATCAAAAGCTCGGAATCGTCCCCGGAGACCGCGTTTGCATTCTCAGTAATACGCGTTCGGAATGGAATATTGCCGACCTTGCTAACCTCGCAAGTGGTGCGATTACCGTACCGATTTATCAATCGAATACAGTTGATGATATCGTTTACTTGCTAGAGCACAGCTCTCCGAAATTGGTTTTTGCCGAAGATGATGCCCAGGTTGCTAAACTTCAAGAGGCTTTTGAAAAATTAAAAAAGCAGTTACCGATAGTCACTTTCGATGCCAAACAGTTGGTTCGAGAGGGGATATCTTTAGTATCGTTTGAACAGTTTTCTCGCTTTAGCGGAAACCAAAAGGTTCATGAGGACCTAGTAAAGGTGGCGAATACTTTAACTCCAGAGAGTATGGCTTCGGTTGTTTATACCTCTGGCACGACTGGACGTCCGAAAGGGGTTGTCTTAACCCACTCAAATTTTGCATCAGAGTGTCGTGCAATTATTGATGTCTTTGAGCTTACTTCGGAAGACCGAGTTCTCAGCTTTCTTCCCAATGCGCACATTTTGGGTCGTGTGGAAAGCCTGATGTCGATTTTCTCAGGTTGGGAAATGGCTTACGCTGAAAGTCTAAACTCTATTTCACAAAATCTCACAGAGGTCAGACCAACCCTTTTGATTAGTGTCCCCCGCATTTACGAAAAAGTTTATGCAAAAATTCAGGCTGATGTGGCTTCGGCCCCTCCCATGAAACAAAAAATCTTTAACTGGGCGGTAAATATTGGAAGACAAATTGCAAAAATGCGCTCGGAGCAGTTTCCAATACCGGTAACTTTGCTTGCTAAGTATCAGATTGCTGATCGCTTAGTCTTTTCAAAAGTTCGAACGAAAATGGGGGGAAGAATTCGAATGACCGTCTCGGGAGGCGCTCCCCTAGCTGCTGAGCTCTGCGAATTTTTTCACGCATGCGGGGTAAAAATTTTGGAGGGGTATGGCCTTACGGAAACGACCGCAGCCATTGCAGCGAATTTTCCAGGAGATTATCGGTTTGGTACAGTCGGAAAGCCCTTGGGAGATTCAGAGTTTAAAATAGCTCCCGATGGTGAAATCTTGGTGAGAGGTTCGGTTGTCTTCAAGGAATACTACCGAGATGCAGCTGCTACCAAGGCCTCTTTTACTGAAGAGGGTTGGTTTCTCACGGGTGACATTGGCGAAATTTCAGATCGCGGTTTTGTTAAAATCACAGACAGAAAAAAAGAGATCATAGTTACTTCGGCAGGAAAAAATGTAGCGCCTCAGAAGATAGAAAACTTATTAAAGTCTCAGCGATTCATTTCTCAAGTGATTGTTTGTGGTGACAAGCAGAAGTTCCTGGGGGCATTAATCACGTTAAATCAGGAGGACATGTCGAATTGGGCTAAAATGTCTGGCATCTCCTTCACAACTTTTGAAGAGCTCATCAAAAAAGACACTGTCGTCAAGCTCATTTCCGATAAGGTAAAAACCGTCAATTCACAGCTCCCTAGTTTTGAGACCATTAAGACGTTTAAACTATTGTCCCAAGACTTCACAACCGAAACAGGAGAGCTTACTCCGTCCTTGAAGCTGAAGCGCAAAGTGATTTTGAGTAAATACCAGAGTTACGTAGACGAGTTATTTAAGTAGGTACTGATTAAGTACGGCCCTACTTTTGGTTAACCGCAAAAGTAAAGCCGTACCTTTTGGTAGTACCTTTTGGTATTAGAAGTTTAGGACGATTTTTTTAAAGTGATCGCCACGTTCCTCGAAGTTTCGGAACATGTCGTGGCTCGCACAGCCTGGAGATAAAAGCACCACATCCCCTGAGCGAGATTTTTGATAAGCAACATAAACTGCCTCTTCAAAAGTACCCACTAAGAAGGTTTCAGAGAAATCTCCGATAGCTCGATTCATTTTCTCTTTTGCTTCTCCCACGAGAATTAAATTCTTAACGTGCTTCTGAACCATATCTGCCAAAGGAGAATAATCCTCTCCCTTGTCTTTACCACCAGCAATAAGAATTACTGGCTCGCGGAAACTCTCGAGAGATCTCATCAAAGAAGCCACATTAGTTCCTTTTGAGTCATTGTAAAAGAACACTTGGTTCTTTTTCGCAACAAACTCCATTCGGTGCGGCAACGGCTTAAATTGGATCAGAACTTTTTGAATCGCCTCATTACTGATGCCTGCTAGTTTTGCAGCCAGCATTGCGGCCAATTGATTTTCTCGGTTGTGAAGTCCTCGCAACAAGGTACCTTGGAGCGGGAACACGTGATCCTTCCATCGATTAGACTTCAAATGAAGCCCTGCATTTTCGTAGTATCCGCCATGGAACTTTTCTTGATAATGAGCAGGAATTTTGGAGTGCCCATCTGTCGTGAAATGGAGCACTTTTGGAACAGCTCCTGAGAGTGAAGAATTGAGTTTGCTGTCACGAATATTCGTGATGATGTAATCTTCTTCGGTCATATTATTTTTCAACCGAAGTTTTGCAGCTACATAATTCTCAAAATTTCCATGTCGATCTAAGTGATCTGGAGCAATGTTCAAAAACACAGCTACATGCGGTTTAAAGTCATAGCAACTTTCGAGTTGGAAGCTGCTCACCTCACAAACTACATAATCACATTTGTCTTTTTGAAGTGCATAATCAGAAAGAGGAGTGCCTACATTTCCACCCAAAAAAGCAGTCTTTCCGCCGGCTCTGATCATTTCAGCAATTAAATGAGAAGTAGTCGTTTTTCCGTTGGTTCCAGTAACAGCAATAATCGGCTCTTCGATGAACTGGGCAGCGACTTCGATTTCGCTAACAATAGGAATATTACATTTAGCAGCTTGTTGAAGCGGCTTGATATCCAAAGGAACGCCAGGGCTAACAACGATAAAATCTTGTTCAGTGAAGGTTTTTAGAACATGTTTTCCAAGTTCAGATTCATACTCAATGCCTTCTAACTGATCTAAAAATTCTTTAAGATCTGTTTTGTTTTTTTCGTCAGTGACTGTGACTTTAACACCTTTTTTAGAAAGAAGTTTGGTAACCGAAGCACCGCTTCGGCCTAGTCCCACAACTAACGCACGCATTTTCTTCTTAATTGGTAACATCGTTTCTCCTTCTCTTATCTCAGCTTCAGCGTTGCAAGTCCCAACATCGCAAGCACTAAAGAAATAATCCAAAATCTTACTGTAATTTGAGGCTCCGCCCAGCCAGACAATTCAAAGTGATGGTGAATGGGCGCCATTCTAAAAACTCGTTTCTTAGTTAGCTTATAAGAAATTCTCTGAGTCATTACTGATACTGCTTCTAAAACAAAGATTCCCCCAACCAGAGCAAGAACAATTTCATTACGGGTGATGACAGCCATTGTTCCCAAAGCAGCTCCAAGAGCTAAAGCTCCCACATCTCCCATAAATACTTGGGCGGGATAGGTGTTGAACCACAGAAAGCCCATGCCAGCACACACCATAGCAGCACACAAAATAGCTAATTCGCCAGAATCTTTTACGTAAGGAATAAAGAGATAATCAGCGAATTGAATGTTTCCTGAGAGGTAAGCAAAAATTCCGAAAGTTAAAGCGGTGGTCATGATGGGACCAATCGCAAGGCCGTCTAATCCGTCTGTTAAATTGACAGCATTTGATGACCCAACGATCACAAGCCAAGCAAAAATCCAGTAGCCATACGATATGTTGGGATTGATATCTCTAAAGAACGGAATATTGAGGTGCGTATCTAATTGCATCACACCAAATAACACGGCTATTAAAGCCCCCGCGAACAGAGTTTGAAGAGTCATCTTGGCTCTTTCAGATAACCCCTTGGAGTTGGCTTCCTTTATTTTTTTATAATCATCTAACCAACCAATGAATCCAAAACTCACCATAGAGGCAAGAACGATCCAGATGTAGGAGTTTGAAAGATCAGCCCAAAGCAAAACGGATAACGTTACCGACAAAAGGATCAGGATACCTCCCATCGTCGGCGTTCCAGTTTTTTTTAAGTGAGATTGAGGACCATCATCCCGAACCTGTTGGCCATATTGTTTCCCTTTCAAGATCGCAATAAATCGAGGGCCCAAGGCCAAACAGATCACCAAAGCCGTAATCCCCGCTCCCAAAGAGCGAAAAGTCAGGTAACGAAACACCTGAAGCGCATGAAAGGAATCGCGCAATGGATAAAGAAAATAGAGTAGCAAAAAAATCTCCCGCGCCTGGTGTAGTCAAACTTCGAGACTAGAGCAACCAAAATTTTATAAGTATCTGGTTTTATTGATATAATTTGCAGGGTCAGAGAGTAAAAAAACCTGACTTAATGTCCCAATTTTTAAGGGGGTGAAGCTTTCAGCCGCTTGACCAGCTTATCGAGGGCGATCCCTCGAGAGCCCTTCAAGAAAACGAGATCCTGACTCCGTAAAGAAGTTAGAACTAAAGGTTCTACTTGCTCAACTGTTTCCGCAAAGAAAGTAGCAATCTTTGAGTTAGCTTTTAGAACTTCTGCGAGAAGTGCTTGGGTTTCTTTTCCTACTCCAAACACAACTACCTCAGTGGGATTTTCAGCAAACATTTTTCCAATCTGTCTTCCGACTTCTCTGTGGAGAGATTCGCTAAAATCATCGAGCTCTCTCATTTCTCCTAAAACTAAGATTTTCCTTCCTTTCGGATTCATCAAAAGGACACTTTCTAAAGAAGAGATAAGAGCAGAAGGATTAGAATTGTAAGACTCATCAATCAAAGTCATTTGTTCGGGTAACCGAGTTATTTGACCTCGACTCTCAGACGGCATGACCCGAGACAGTCTTTCCCCTATTTCGTTCCAAGAAACTTGAGCAAGTCGGGCCAATGCCACTGCAGCAGCTAGATTGTAAGCATGATGGATTCCAAAGTGAGGAATCGTAACCTTGAAATCGCCTCCCTCGGTCTTAAGTACTAGGCTCAGTGCCCCGGACTGAGGATCGATTTTTCTTTCTGAAATATAAATGTCTGCACCAGAATCATGCACTGAATAAGAAATGATTTTTATGGCTTTCGAGAATGCTTCTTGGGATGCTCGAACCACCAGGGAATCGTCTAAATTAATGGCAACTCCCAAACACGGTTCCACTTGAGATATCCAGTCAAAAAGCTCTTTCTTGGCTTTATAGATTCCCTCTCGCCCCCCTAGCTTTCCAATATGGGCGTCTCCAATATTTGTAATAGCTCCACCCAAGGGCTGAAAATTTTTGCAAATCTCTTGAATTTCACCAAACCCGTTCATGCCCATCTCAAGCACTAGGTTTTTCGTTTGATCTTCTAGAAGACAAAGTGTTTTAGAAACTCCTAAAAGATTATTAAAGCTTTTGGGAGACACAATGGTCTGAGGTCCCAAAAGTACCCCTAACATGTCTTTAGTAGATGACTTACCGGCACTTCCCGTCACCGCTAAAACTTTTCCTTGGAATTTACTTCGTAAGGCTCGACCAATATCTACATAAGCATTCAAGCTACTGGGAACTTCCAAAAAAGGAATGGAATGGGTCCAAGAAGCAGGCCGTTTCTCTCCAATAATAGCCAGCGCCCCTTTCGAAGCCACTTCTTCGATATACTGATGCCCGTCAAATTTCTCACCCGGAAGAGCAATAAATACCTCGCCCGATTTAAAAGTTCGGCTATCACTCGAAATAGTGGTGACGAAATTTAACGAAGAAATGGGACTTGAAAGCTTAGCCCCAGTCCACTCGACAAGATCTTTAAGTATTACCTGACTGAACATTCTGATAATAATCCCGAACGACCTTTCGATCGTCAAAGGGGAATTGTGTGGTCCCGATGATTTGGTAGGTTTCATGGCCCTTACCCGCTATCAGAACCAGGTCGTCTGCTTTAGCCTCACGAAGGGCCCATTCAATCGCAGATTTCCGCTGCACTTCTTTATGGTATCTGCAGTTTTGCAAAAGACCTTTCTCGATACCTTCTAGGATGGATTCTGGCTTCTCGGTGCGGGGATTGTCTGAAGTAATCACGGTTAGATCACTCAAAGAAGAAACCACAGAAGCCATTTTGGGACGCTTGGTTTTATCTCGATCTCCCCCACAACCAAAAACAGTAATCATTCTTCCGTTTGGCTTTTTAAGCCGGAGCAAAGCTTCGAGGACATTTCGAAGAGCATCATCCGAGTGCGCATAGTCTACAAAAATGCCGGGATACTTATCTCCGGACATTACCCGCTCCAAACGCCCCGGCGCCCCTTGAGCAGTGCTCAGAACCTGTAGTCCCTGCTCTAAATCGCCCCCTAAACCATAAAAAGTAGCAAGCACGGCCAATGCATTATAGAGATTGTGGCTGCCAATCAGAATAGACTCATAGGGATAATTTCCTTTGGGAGTTTTTACTTTGGCTCGAGTCCCTTTGACTGAATACTCAATGGAGCCCGCAAAAAAATCTGCAGAAGAGTCCTTAAGAGAAAAAGTCAGCCACTGCTTCGCTTTCCCTTCTACTAAAACTCGCTTGGCCCAATCGTCGTCTAGATTAACAACGCCGAGAGGAAGTCCGAAGTCTGTAAAAAGCTTTAGCTTGCTCTGAAAATAATTTTCAAAACTTCCATGGTAATCGAGATGATCCTGAGTGAAATTAGTAAAAATCCCAGCCTGAAACTGGCACCCTCCAACTCGATTCTGATCTAAAGCAATGGAAGAAACCTCCATTACTGCGTGAGTCACTTTGGCA
Organism: Bdellovibrio sp. ZAP7; assembly: GCA_945878405.1. Taxonomy (GTDB): domain Bacteria; phylum Bdellovibrionota; class FAC87; order UBA2466; family UBA2466; genus RFNO01. Next base: position 3,399 of record CAMCTJ010000005.1, on the reverse strand, counting down.
GAATTCATATCATGAAAAATTTTCTGTAGTTCCAATGGCCCCGGTGTAGTGAGTTGAGAGGGAACGCAGGTCTTCCCAATACAAGTCTCAACAGTTCCAATCATGCCCGAGAGAAGTTGAGAGTTGTTCCAAATTTCTCGCATTAAATAGGAGCAGGTGGTTTTTCCGTTGGTTCCCGTGACGCCGACTAATTTGAGCTTATCCGTGGGAAAATCAAACCACGCACTTGCTGCTTCGGCCAATTGAGAGCGAGTATTGTCTACCAAAACCGTGCGGGGATGTTTTTCGTATGCTTCCGGGGAATCAACGATGACAGCTTGAGCTCCTCTTTCGAGGGCGTCCTGAATAAAAAGATGACTATCAACTTTCGCTCCTCGTATCGCGAAAAAAACCTCTCCCTGATTCACCGTTTGGGCATCCCGAGAAATGCCAGAAATGGCAGTCTCCAAGGGAAGCTTGGCTTGAATCAACCTTAGGGGGTTTAAGATATGTCCCAGAGTTTTCATTAAAGGAGACGTCTAGCTTGATTTCTCGAAAATGTCGAATTTCTAGGCAGCCACCAAGCGCAAAAGGGCAGCCTGAACAACTCTTGAATACTGCCAGCGTACAGCTTGAGGGAGAAAACAAGTGGCATACGACTTGCTTTTTACCCGGAGCGTGCGGCTATGGCCCCTAATGAAGGGGGTCACTGTTTCACGACTTCAAATAGCTGAAGTTGTTTTTGTTGGAGCGGAGGAGTCATGAAGAGAGTAACGAGTGTTTTTGTTGCAGTTTCGTTGATCTTGGGGGGAATTATCAGTCCCCAGTCAGCATCTGCGTGTAGCAGTGGCAATTGCAGTGTAAGCGATTCCCACGGATATTATAAAAAAGTAGTCATCAAGAAAGTTCGAACAGTTAAGAGATCTTGCACAACTTGTGCTGTAGCACCTAGCTGCAGTAGCTGTGGTTTTCGTAGCTACCGACCATTCTATGCAGGATACGGAACACGATTTACAGGTGGTCCTCTGCAGTTCCGATGGGGACAACCTATTCGAAATGTCTTAAGAGTTCCTGCTCGAATGGGAGTGAGAGCAGCTTCTTTAGTAGGCGGAGTTTTGAGAGGGGTCGGACGACTCTTCGCGCCTCGAAGATTCTACTAAGAACGATATCTGACGCTATAAAAGAAACGGGCATAGCTTCTGAAGCTACGCCCGTTTTGTTTTTTTATACCTTAGCCGATTAAAGAGCTACAAAGGGATAAGCAACAGCCAACATAAATTCGCTTACGCTGTTGGATACTCCCAATCCTGCTTCTGCAACTAAACGCATATCTCCCCAGGGCTTCACAAGAAACTCAGTTCCCACGGAAGCTTTCATCGCTAGGCTATTATCAGGAAGACCTAAACGAAAATTGGGAGTCAGGTGAGCAGTTGCATAAGGACTGATTCGTCCCCAGCTCATCGGTAAATTTTTGCTTACAGTCGGAGAAATTCGGACAGCAAAATAATTGGCTTCTGTAAGTCTGTTGAAGTGGAGTCCCCCAGATAGAGAAACCCCGGGCTGAGTTCCATTATCAGCAAGAATGTACCAGGTTCCGGTTAACCCAAAGTTGAAACCAACTTCACCAGCTCCGAATCCTAAACCAGCAGCCATTTCTTCATTGGCTTGATATCGAACTTCAGAAGAAAGATAAGCTCCGGATGGTTGAAGAGTAAAACCAGGACTCAAAAGCATTTCGTAAGAATTTGATGGTAATACTTCTGCACTTCGATTCATCCCGCCGGGAATATCGCCCGCAAGTGAAGAAAGACAGAAAAGAGCCAATAGGGTCAAAATGATGTTTTTAAGCATAGATGCAATCTCCTGGTTTAGAGAAATACTTTAACTCTGCTTCAGTTATTGCGCAACTCGCGTGACTTGAGCTCCCAACTTTTGAAGCTTTTTATCGAGGTGATCGTAGCCTCTATCGAGATGGTAAATGCGACTGATAGTCGAAGTTCCCTCAGCCATCAGTGCTGCGACTACCAAACTCGCACTCGCTCGAAGGTCAGTAGCCATAATGGGAGCTGCTTTTAAATGGGTCGGCCCCTCAACTCTGGCGAGATTTCCCTCAACTTCAATTTTAGCTCCCAATCTTCGAAGTTCGGCCACGTGCATAAAACGATTTTCGAAGATATTTTCTCGCATGTGGCTGATGCCTTCTGCTTGACACATATTGACTAAAGCCTGGGCTTGCATATCCGTTGGGAATCCCGGAAAGCACTCGGTCTCCACAGAAATGGCTTCGTAAGAAGATTTAGGAGTAATGATGAGAGTCCTTCCGTCTTCTTTTTCAGTTATTCCTAAGCCCATTTTTCGAAATGCCTTCAAAACAGCGGCGAGTTCCGGTCCGGCTGCGTTCTCCAAAGTGAGTTCACTTTGAGTCGCCATAGCGATTGAAATCCAAGTCCCCGTTTCAATTCTATCGGCAGGAATCGAAATCGCTTTTGCAGGAGGTTTTAATTTCGAACCTTTAATTTTAATCGTTGAAGTTTTTAGTCCCTCGATTTGGACTCCACAAGTTTGCAAAAGCTCTCCCAAAGCGACGACTTCCGGCTCCATAGCAGCATTCTCAATGACGGTTTCTCCTTCGGCCAAAGCACCTAAATAAAGAACATTTTCAGTTCCCGTGACAGAAACTTCAGGGAATACGATTTGAGCCCCTCTCAGACAGGAGGGAACGGATGCACGAATATAGCCCTGCTCTACTTCTACTTTGGCCCCCATGCGTTTGAGCGCTTCCAAGTGAAAATTGACGGGTCTTGCTCCAATGGCACAACCACCAGGAAGACTGACTTTTGCTTCGCCATACTTAGCAACCAGAGGACCCAAAGCTAAGATCCCAGCCCGCATTTTCTTAACCCAATCATAAGAAGCTATTTTTTGTGTAACGCGGGGGAGAATTCGAACTTTTCCCGATTCTTTATCCCAAGAATAAGAACAGCCCATATCCTCTAAAAGCTTGAGGGTGGTTTCGATATCCCAAAGTCGGGGAATATTTTCAAAAGAAAGTTCCTGATCAAAAAGGAGTGAAGCAAAAAGAAAAGGAAGAGCTGTGTTTTTAGAACCACTAATGGAAACACGCCCAGAAAGAGGCCTTTGACCTGTTATTTGTAGAGCATCCATAGGAGCGGATGTTCTACCCCAAACTTAGGGATTCGCCAAAAAAGAACTTAACTATCTTCTTCTTCGTTTGGTGATCACCAGAGCCTTGGATCGGCTTATTTTTTCGGGGCTGAGGACAACCTCTGGAATCACTTTTGGTATTTTTTTCTCACTGTTGAACTTTCGTCCCAGGAAGAAGGCACCGAATAAAATCAATAGAAGAAGACCTAAATGAAGACCTTCCTCTGTTTGAAGTCTGGTTGAAAAGGGATTTTT
>CAMCTJ010000004.1 GCA_945878405.1 Bdellovibrio sp. ZAP7 | reverse complement strand
GTGTTTAAAATGCTCCCCTTGGATGATTGACAGTTTTTCCGATTGTTCAAACGGGCATAGGTGCGAGGGAGTGAAGCTTTTCTTAAGGAAATTTCAAAAAAACGGAAACCTGAGCTGTAAGATGCCTTTCTTATGATTTTAAGGCCTGCTGAAAACCTCGGTTGGGGCTTTCACCAAACCGTCCCGTCAAAACCCATGATACAAACTTTCTATGAAAAGAATGAAACATGCAGAACACCTCGTGCTGAGAGCAAGGCTCCCCGTTTTGAGGCTGAGAAAAAACAAAGCCCTTATTTCTCATTTGCTTTTTCAAGGTGCAGAAAAGTTCCAAGTAAAAATCTACAACAATTCTCTTAACAGCAATCACATCCACCTCTTAGTAAAAGCCCCCACTCAAAAAAAACTTCACGATTTCTTAAGAGTTCTGACTGGCCAAATCGCGCAAAGAATTACGGGAGCAGTGAGGGGCAAGAGGAACAAAGCAAGCTTTTGGCTCAAGCCCGCTTGGAAAAGAATCGTTCACTGGGGAAGGGATTTTCTAGGACTACACAAGTACATCTATCAAAACCAATTAGAGACCTTAGGGCTTATTGCCTACCACCCCAGAAAGAGATAACCGCTCCTCAAGTTGTTTTAGAAAAAGCGTAACGAAAATGATGCAACTAGACCGCCAGCGTTATTTAGAAAGAACCGAGTCTACTCTAATAATTTAGAAAGAATGTCGACGCGTTCAGCTTCAGGAAAGGAAGCCCGTTTGAAACCCTCTACCCAGCCCGAGCCTTTCCAGTTCATCACTTTCATTTGAGGAATGACTTTGCGAGAAGGATCGGGAAGCTCGGAAACAGAAACTTTATTCACTTTAATAATCGTGACATCCTCCTTACCGACGAGAGCATTTCGGAGAGAATTTCCGAGATCTCGACAATGCGGGCAGGTCATTTCGTCGCCATAGGCAATGATCACTTTCTTAATTCCCGCTTCTTGTAATTTTTTTAAATGGGAACTTATTTCTCCGGAAGGGATAGGCCCGATTTCTTTTTCTGATTTTGCTGATTTTGCTTCATTCTTTTTTAACTTAGATTTTTCAGATTCGGGCAAATACCGAACATCGCCCTGTTTATTAACATAGGGGCAGCCTTTCTCTAAGTCGCAGCCTCCATCCTCTGAAAGTTTCCATTCTCCTGAGTTCACTTCGTCAGCTGTGAGGGGTTCTGTTTTTCTAAAAAATGAATCTCCATCAAATTGAGGGCGGCCAGTGGCTTCAATAGAATGGCGTTTATTTGAGGAGTGTTCTGAAAATCCAAGGGCAGAAATTACAAGCACGAAAAGAAAACTCTTAAAAGTCATAGAACCTCCTAAAAAAGAGCTCCTAGATTAACGAATGGAGGATTTGAAAGAAAGGGACTGTAGGTCAAAGCTCGATTACCCGCGTTGATTGCGCTTGGAAACTTTGGCAAGTTCTCTTTTGGCTTCGCGCTCTTTGGTGGTTTGCCGTTTATCAACCCCGGTCTTGCCTTTGGCGAGAGCGATTTCTATTTTTGCGCGCCCCTTTTTGAAATACATTTTGGTGGGGATCAGCGTAAAGCCTCTGACTTCTGACTTTCCAAAAAGCTTATTGAGTTCCGCTTTATGAACCAGGAGTTTTCGGGTGCGCAAAGGCTCATGATTTTCTCGATTGCCCAAGGCATAGGGGGCGATATGCGCATTGATGAGAAACAGTTCTCCGTTTTTCAAAATTGCATAAGCATCTTGGAGATTTGCTTTGCCAGTCCGGAGTGATTTCACTTCGGTTCCTGTCAGGACCATTCCCGCTTCAAATCGATCTTCTAAAAAATAATGGTGACCAGCCTTTCGGTTATCACAAATTATTTTTATGCCGCCACCTTCTTTTTCACTCACTTGTGAGCCTCTTCTGTCGTTACAATCCCCAGGGAAATGACCAGTTTGAAAGCTTCCTGAACGGTCAAGGAAAGAGGAATGATTTCATCCTCTGGCATCATGACATAGAAGCCGGAAGTCGGATTCGGGGTTAAGGGGACAAATACGTTAACCAAGGGTTTTCCCTGATCGGGTATCTTGGAATCTGGTTTTCCCGTGCGAAAGCCGATTGAGTACATTCCTTTTCTGGGGAACTCGACCATGACAGCTGCGCTAAAGCGATCGCTGCCTGGGGTGAAAATGGTTTCAAGAAACTTTCGAATAGCCCCGTAGATGCCACCGACAAATTTAATTCTGCGTAACGTGGTATCAAAAACATTCAGGAGCCATTCTCCGGCAAAGTTTTGTGCTAATGAGCCAATCAACATGATGAGCACAATCGCAATCAACAATCCGAGTCCTGGAAAATCAAGCTTCAATATGAAGGACGGCAGGTAGACTTTCGCCACATCGTCAACTGCCTCAATAAACCATCGAAAAATATTGATGGTGATAAACAGGGGAACGAGAACCAAAACACCGGTTATAAAAGCTCGCTGCAATTTTTTCATCCTCGGAGCTCCTTTAGAGACATATTATCAATTAAACGAGTATTTCCAATCTTTACTGCGAGAAAAAAACGAGGAGTCGCTAAGTCTGAAATGACAGCAGTTTCTAAAGCGGGTTCGAGTTGTGAGCCTTCAGTGATTTCAGCATATTGAATTTCAACGCCCTGTAAGCTTTTTCGGGCAAGTGTGAGAAGGTCTCTGACGTTACTTGAGGGTTTTTGTAACAATTCTTCTTTTAATCGCATCAGGGTCTTGGGGATTAGTACTGCAAGTTCTCTTTCTTCTGGAGAAAGATAACGATTTCGGGAAGACATCGCTAGCCCATCCTGCTCTCGAATCGTCGGGCAAGAAAGAATTGAAAGCGGAAGATTAAAGTCTCGCACTAAGTTCTTGATGACTTGAAGCTGTTGGAAGTCTTTCTCTCCGAAAACGGCGAGATCAGCTCTGCAAATTTCAAATAATTTCAAGCAAACAGTCGCAACACCATTAAAATGCCCTGGACGAAAATGACCACAGAGACGATTACCTAAATCACCTACATGAACTTGATTTGAAAATGGGTTTGGATAGAGGTCGTGAACAGTCGGGTGAAATAAGTAATGTGTTCCCACCGATTTCAATTTTTCTATATCTGACTCCAAAGTGCGGGGGTATTTATCAAAATCTTCATTAGCTCCAAATTGAAGGGGATTCACGAAGATGCTAACCACTACTTTCCGGCTTTGCTTCTGGGCGATTTGAATGAGCTCTAAGTGGCCTGGATGAAGGCACCCCATCGTAGGAACTAAAGCGATCGTTTCTTTTCCCTTTATTTGCCCTAAGGTCTTTTGGGCCTCGCGAACGGAATTAAGAACCTGCATAAAAACTGTGTTCCTGGGTTGGAAACCTGGAGCTTCTTACTTCCGTTGAAAACTGAGTAACGGCTTCTTTCACAAGAGTGCTTAAGCTCGAATAAGACTTTACGAATTTCGGTTTGAAATCTGTGTTCAGTCCTAAGAGATCTTGGAGAACTAAAACTTGTCCATCGCAGTGCGGGCCAGCTCCAATGCCTATCGTTGGAATTTTTAATTTCTCGGTGATGGCTTGAGCCGCTTCTGCAGGGATTCCTTCTAGAACCAAAGCATAAGCCCCCGCGTCTTCAAGAGCGAGTGCATCTTTGAGAAGCGCTTCTCGGGCCGAAACCGTTTTGCCCTGTACTTTATAACCACCGAGTTGATGGAAGCTCTGAGGAGTTAATCCCACATGTCCTAAAACGGGGATTCCTGCAGAGACTATTTTTTCAACCGTTTTTGCAATGGCTATGCCCCCTTCCAGTTTTACTGAATGCGCTCCCCCTTCGGAAACGAGGCGTCCGGCATTTCGAAGAGCTTCTTCTGGACTCACTTGATACGACATAAAAGGCATGTCGACACAGAGGTGGGCTTCTTGAACACCTCTCGACACACATTGGGTATGATAAATCATCTGTTCAAGAGTAACGGATAAAGTATTGGGATGTCCTTGAACAACCATGCCTAACGAATCGCCAACTAAAATGATGTCGACACCCGATTCATCCAAAAGCTTCGAAAAAGTGTAATCGTAGGCAGTAACACACACGAGCTTTGAATAATTCTCTTTCGACCCCTTCAAGTGGCGAAAGAAATGGGCATTTTTTTTAGATTTTCTAAGCATGTTAAGCCGGTGAGACTCTACCGCAGTTTAGACCAATTATCTACAGCTCTGCCTGCGCGGAAACCCCGACCACTAAGGCATTTCCGGTAAAAGTAAAAGCAGAAGAGGGACTGCCTGATTGGGGGGTTTTAGTGATTTCGCGGTTTTTAAACCGATGAATTTGGCCAAAAACACCCAGATTGACTGGAGTGCCTAGAATCCAAGAATCTGTAAAGTGTTGTTCAAGAGCCATCCCCAAAATATGCGTATCAGAATCGAGAGCATTGGAAAGACCCGATAAATCAAAGAAGGGAGTGGGGCGGTACTGATAACCCAAAGAAGCAAGCGTCGTCGCGCCTAGAGGAATTCCGACTGAAGCTCTAGGATTTAAAGTGTTTCTGGTAGGTGGCTTTCCCCCAGAAGTCCGATGAGTGGTTCCCATCAAATCAGGGGTTTCAGTGAATAAAACCGGGGGCTGGTACTCACCCCATAACTGGTAGGATAACCCCACAGACCAAGCCAGTTGATTTACCTTTTGTTGGAAGTCCCAATCTATCGTGCGGGGTTCAAAATAAAGCGAGCTTCTCATGATTACCGGTTGTTCAAAGGTATCTCGGCCACCGATGCGAATTTTCGCTTTAACGGCCTGTTCTAGAATCGGATCGATCTTCTGGTGATAAGTCAGAGCCGACGAAAAAGAGTCTGTGCGAGCATAGAGTCCAACCACTGGCGCTTTTTCTAAAACAACATCCAGATTCATTCGACTGGTTGGATTTGAGGACAGAGTGGTTTCAGCAGCTCCGGCTCCACTTAAAAAGAGGGATAAACCCGTTCCCACATAAAGTGTTTTAGGAATGAGTTCGAGTCCCAAACTAGCAGTTCCTTTAAATTGGGCATCTGCGGTTCCGTAACGAGCTGTAAAGAAATCATCGGGAGCGTGAGCCACGAACCCCCTTAACTTCTCAAAGGGACCTGAGAAGGAAAGCCCGAAGCCCGCCTGTCTTGATAGGGCTTTCACACGGAGGGGGTGATTAAAGCCTAAAGCCCAACGTGTTTGCGAAAGGGGAGAAAGCTGTAATTTATCTCGAACAGGCTCGTCTGACTTGCGCAAAGCACGAGGTAGAAAAATAGAATCGAATTCGTTAACTTTGACGTCTACTTGAAAAGTCGAAAAGGAGAATCCCGATTGTTTCTGTGTGCCCAGAAGAGCCGGGTTGTAGAGAGCTGCGTGAACATTGCTTTCTTCGGCAGTAACTGAGCCAGCTCGGCCGGTGCTCGCGGCATCTAAGCCAAAGTTTTGTGCTTGAGATCCCAGCGCTAGAGAAGAAGCAATGGCTCCGGCAAGAAAGTAGAGAATTTTTAAAGCTTTCACGGGCGCTCTTATACCACAGCGCGTTAAATAACTCAAAGCTGACGTGGTTTAATTTAACTATTTGATATTATTAGCTAATAATTTGAATTGTTCAAGGGTCAAAGCCTCAGCACGTATCTGGGAAGAGATTCCAGCTTGTTCTAAACACGTTTCCCAGGGGACTTCGGGAAACACCTCTTTCAGATTACTCGCCATTTTCTTTCGGCGATGGCTGAAAGCGGCTTTGATGAGAGTGATTGTCTTTTGTATTTCGGGAGAGTCGGCCTTTGGAATAAATAGAATCGCCTGAGAGGCAACACTGGGGGCTGGATAGAAAGCTCCCGCTGGAAGGGTTCCTAAGTTTTTTAACGAAAAATGAAGTTCAGTGATGAGAGTGAGACCCCCATAATTTTTGGTATTCGGCTTAGCAATCAGGCGGTCCGCAAACTCTTTCTGAAAAGTAAATAGAAAGTGACTTAAAACATTTTTGTTTTCAGCCATTTTAAAAATCATGGGTGAAGACAAGTGATAGGGAAGATTACTGAGCACAGCCACTTTTCTGTGAGGAGAAATGAGCTGGGTCCAATCGTGATCCAGAAAATCCCCCTGGTGAAGCGGGATCTGGGGGAACTGCTCCTGTAGGTACTCTGAGAGTTTCTTATCGATTTCAAAAAGTCGAATGGGTTTCTGAGTTTTTCCGGCCAGGATTTGGGTTAGGGCTCCCAAGCCGGGTCCGATCTCCCATACTTCATCGTAGTGACCTTCACAGAGAAAAGCATCGACCAGTTTTTCGGCCCAATGAGGAGAAATAAGAAAGTTTTGACTCAAAGATTTCAGTGGAATGGCTTTGAGAGCATTTAAAATTTCTTTCGGATGAGCCATTTAAAAATCCCCAGTGGAGTGAGCCGTCGTCGTCCAAGGAGCAGGTGTGAGTTTTCCAGTTTTTTCATAGAGACCAGCCAACAAAGCAACCATGGCTGCATTATCCGTGCAATGTCGGGGAGCTGGAAAGTGGGCTTCAGAAAGTTTCTCTCTCAAGTGACTATTACAGGCGACTCCTCCCGTAACAACAATTCGACTTCCGGGAACTTGGGCAGCTGCGAGTCTTGTTTTTTCACAAAGAGTATCCACAATTGCCTCCTGAGCAGAAGCAAGAATCGCTATTTTTTCTTTCTCATTTTCTAGATTAGCTTTTTGAACTTTCAGAGCGACTGCTGTTTTCAAGCCAGAGAAGGAAAACTGATTTCCTTCAACTTTAGGGCGAGGAAAGGGAATCTTTCTATCTTCTTCCGTCGCTTTTTCTCGAACCAATCGGTCAATGAGAGGACCCGCAGGGTAGGGCAGACCTACTAGTTTTCCCACTTTATCGAATGCCTCTCCCGCAGCGTCATCTAGCGTACCTCCCAGCCACTGATAATCTAAAATTCCGTTTACTTGAAAAAGTTCTGTGTGTCCGCCACTCACAACCAGGGCTGTCCATGGAAACGCAGGGCCTTCTTGTTTTTCTAGCGTAATGAGCAAGGGAGAAAAAAGATGGCCTTCAATGTGATTGAAAACAGAAAACGGTTTTCCAGTCGCAAAGGCTAAAGCTTTGACGTAAGAAAGGCCCACTAAAAGAGCTCCGATGAGACCCGGTCGGTGAGTGACAGCAAACCAATCCATATCAGACAAAGACAGGCCGGCTTTCTTTAAACTCGTTTCGACCGCCAAAGGCAGAGCTTTTAAATGCTCACGACTTGCGATTTCCGGTACGATCCCACCAAATTTTTTCATAGGTTCAGTGTGAGAAAAAACGCTCTCAGAAAGAATGACCCAATCCTGAGTGTTAATAATTGCGACGCAAGAATCATCGCAGGAAGTATCTACGGCTAGGATCTTCATTTGATTTGCAAACTCCCATGGAACTGAAACGGTGTCTAGTGGAGAATCTTGGTGAGGTTCGTTTCAGCAGCCGGCAAATTTCTGATATCGATCTGATCACCCGAATTTGAGAGATTTCCCATTCTGTTCATTAGAGTATCAATACTAATAAATTTAACCCCATATCCGATTCTGCCTTTGCCCGCTTCCGTTTCTCCTTCAGGAGCCCAAGCGCTGTGATAAAGCTCCTTTGTCGCAAATCCAAACTCTCTTGCTTTGGCTGTGGAATCAATGCCTGGAAGAGAAAGAGCACCGGTGGTCGAGTGACTGCCCGGTTGTTCTGTAGCGTAGATATCATAATGGGCTCCCGCAGTTCTTGGGGCATTCAGCTTGATTGAATACGGAAGTTCAGTGGCTAAAGTCCGAGTAGGAATAATTTGATTGTCAGGACCTGCTGCTTCTACTCCGTCTGGATAAAGAGCAAGAGCAAATTGAGGTTCGTCATAGTCTTGATTGATATTGCTGCCGGGATCTGGAAATACCGTATAAAAAAGAGCGTCGAAAATCGTGGGCGTTCGAATGGCTTGTAAAGGAGCCCTAAGTTGGTCGCCTTTATCAGGCTCTGGCCAGCCAATGGCTCGATTTCCCTGTGAGCGACCAATTTCATTTCGAGGATGGAGAGAATCATAATAAGCCATCAGTTTTGCGCTTCGTCCCCCCCCGACGGTATCAAAGGGGCGAACACTGAAATCCAGAATTCTACTCTGGCCATCCGTTCTGGGAACTGGAATTAACCCGTCTGTGGTTGCTTTCGGACCGATACGACTTCCGAAGGGTTTAGCTACCGCATAGGCTTCAAGTTTTGGGAAACCTGCATCCACCCAGGATTGAGGCATAAATAAGAGTTTGGGTTTGGAGGTAAGTTTGACTCCAAAATAAGTAAGGTATTGAGGATCTTTTTCATAACCGACTAACGCCTCAAAAAAACGGCGCCCAACCATAGCAACGCATGCGCTCCCTCGGCTTTGAAAATCAAAGTAGTACATGGCATTAGCAGCTACGATTTCTTTCAGTTTTACATAAGTCGATTCTTTCGGAGCCAGTATCTCCAACTGAAATTCGCCATTGAGATTACTGTCTGTGAGATTACGAAGAGCGGACTCTCGAGCAGCAGCTAAAACAGGATGAGAACTCGTCATGGGGCTCTCTTGGGCTGCTTGATTGATAAAAGATTCGATCGCTTTCATTTGAGACTCATGAAAGCGAGCCCTGTCTCCCCGGTAGCGAAATCCACCTAAATAAGTTCCTGGCTTCGCAAAAATATCGAGAAGATGTTGAACCATTCGTTCGTTGTCATCTCGACCTTGCTCACACTCAATATCCGCTTGCCGTTGGATTTCCTTAATCTGAGCAGCGATTGCGATAGAAAAGGGATCAAAAGTCGCAAGCACTGGGGGAACCACGATCGGCGGTAAGCCCCCTCCAGTAGGATCTGCGTTATAGCAAAGATTTGTATCCTTAGCATAACGACGACCGCGAACCGTTTCAAAACCATGAGCTTGAAGGCAAACAGACGGAGCGTTGAATCCTTGAGGCAGTCGTTCAATGGGCCCTCTTAAATCATCCTGGCTTCGAGGAAAGTTTTTATTATGGCGAGCATGGGTCACTTGTGCTCTCATCACCAATTCTTTGTAGTTTTGCCGCAAGTGATAATTCACTGCGCCCATTTGATTCAGGGCGCGTGCTTGCCAGGCAGCTCCTGCATAGGCGGCAGCATCTGCCGCAATTTGAAGATTCATTTTATTTTGAATGAGATGGCCAAAATCAACAACGAACGCGAAAAGAACAAACATGAAAGTAAAAACCAAAGCAAACAAAACGGCGACTTGCCCCCGTGCGTTTTGAATTGGTTTTTTCCACCCCATCCCCTTATTATACGCCGCGACGCGTCTGCTTTCTAGAGTTGGGACTAATTGTGACAAAATCTTCATAATTTGCAGCATCTTCCTTGCTGCGAATAACTCATCGACAAAGTTTAAGAGAGCCTTCAGGAATTCTTGCGGAGTGACCGATAACTTGTGTATCAAGGAGTTGCTTCTCATGAAAATTAAACTGCGTTCAGTTGCTATCTTTTTCGGTGCGATTTTTTTAGGGGTGAGCCTCACCATTGGAGCAGGGGCTTATCGTTTGAGTCAAGCAGCTCCCAATTATCAATACCTTGATCTGTTCACCAAGATTCTCCACTTCGTTCAAACCAATTACGTAGACGAAGTAGACACAAAAAAATTAATGGAAGGTGCGATCAAAGGCATGTTAGCGACTTTGGATCCCCATACGATTTATCTTTCTCCCGAGCTCTTTAAGGAAATGCAAGTTGATACCCAGGGAAAATTTGGTGGTTTAGGAATTGAAATTAATGTTGCCGATGGATTTTTAACAGTCGTCACACCGATCGAAGATACCCCAGCTTACTTGGCGGGTGTTGAGCCTGGCGACCGTATTGTGATGATCGAAGACAAAGCTAAAAATATTAAAAAAGAAACCAAAAACCTGAGTCTTCAAGAAGCAGTCAATCTCATGCGCGGTGAAAAAGGGACCAAAGTAACGATTCACGTGGCAAGAAAAGGTGCCCAAGGATTAAAGCCTATCGAAATCACTCGAGACATTATCAAAGTAGCAGCCGTCAAAGGCGGTCTTCTTGATAAAGATTACGCTTGGATTCGGTTGGTACAATTCCAAAGCAATACAGCCCGAGACGTAAAAAAGAAGCTAGAACAATTGGCAAAAGAAAATGGCAGACCCTTAGTAGGAGCTGTGATCGATTTAAGAAACAATCCCGGTGGTCTTCTCGAAGAGGCTATTAATGTTTCGAGCCTATTCCTAGAAAAAGTTCCCGTCGTGTCTACGATGGGGCGAAGCAAGGCTAAAAAGGAAGTTGAGTTTGCTCGCGGGTCCGCACCCTTTAAAAATTTGAAATTAGTGGCTTTGGTAAATGAGGCAAGTGCAAGCGCCTCTGAAATTGTTGCCGGAGCTCTTCAAGACAATAAAAGAGCATTAGTGGTTGGAAAACCAACCTTCGGAAAAGGGTCAGTGCAAACTGTTATTGATCTTGAAAATAAGTCAGCCCTGAAACTCACAGTAGCGCGGTATTACACTCCAAGTGGTACTTCGATTCAGGGAAAGGGAATTACTCCAGATATTGAAGTAGATCGTATCGACATGGCAGTGCTGGAAAAAGCAAGACAGGGCAAGTTCCTAAAAGAAGCTGACTTAGAAAACCACTTAATTGGTGAGAACGAGAAAAAAGAAGAAGGATCGTCTGAAGAATCAGGAGAAAGAGCTCCTAAGAGCGAAGTCGGCAAGTCTGAAAAAGATCAAAAGACTCATGATCGCCTTTTTGGAGTGATCAAAGAAAAAGATGGAAAGAAAGTGAGAGTCGAGGATCCTAAAGAGCTTCTGAAAATTGACTTCCAACTGCAACAAGCAATGAGCTATTTGAAAGCTTGGAATCTTTTTGAAAAAGTTTCACAAGGGACGAAAGAGGCAAAAGTCAGTTCTGCTTCTGAATAAGAAATCAGAGTGACGCTTCTGCACCGATAGTGAAATAGAAAGGCTCTCCTCCGAGACTAAGACCCCGGTAGACGCCGAACCGAAGCTGTGTGGGCAAGTAGTAAAAGAACTTCCACTGGCTCTTGAGTTCGAAGCCGGTGCTCCATAAGAAATCCTTGAGCCAGTTCTTCGGATAAATACTCGCTGGTCCTCGGTCGAAACTCGTGGTGTCGAGCACTAAAGCTCCCGATAGATTTTGTAAAAACGCAGGCCACAATCCAATGCCTCTATCTACTCGGGAAATCGGAAAGCGGAATTCTAAATTCCCCCCAAAAATTCTTCTCGCAGCAAATGAACCCTGTAAATAGCCTCGGTTTAGAAAAAAGCCTCTTCCTTGCGAAAATAAGATTTCTCCTCCGCCCTCAAAGAAAGAATTATAAAGGGGAGTGCCCTCTGTGTATCCCTGACGCAAGCTGAGAGCCCAGAGCGCTGATTTCCAAAACGGAGATTGAATTGCGGTTTCGAAATTAGCGGTGCTGCTAAAGTAATTATCAAAACTCCCAAAACCTTTTATAAACTGTTGGTGAGTGAGATCTACTCTTGTTTTCTCACTTGTCCAACCGAGTTCCAATCCAAATCCGACAGATTGATTCGCAGGACCTAAATCAGAGGATTCAATCTTTCGAAGCAGAGCGGAAACCTTTCCTTGAAGGGGAAGATTTCCCAGTCTTCTTCCATAACTCAGCGAAGACCCCCAGCTTTTAAAAAAAATTTGCGAAATGACTAAGAAACCCGGAGAAAAGTAGGCGCCTATTTGAAGAGTCGAGGATTTGCCAAATCGGTAGCCGTAACTTCCTGACAGATTAGGCAACATCTGTGAACCCTCATTGGTATCTCGTTTGTCTACCCCCAAATTTAAGTCGTAAAAGTGCTTTTGCGATAAATCAAACATGGGAATCCACGCAGCCAACTGAAAGCCATAGGGAACAAAAAGAGCAGAGGGAATCCAGGTTCTTGGCACCAAGTAAGAGGCCGGAGAGTATTCTTTTTCTTCCCAATCCGAGTTTCTCTCTTCTGGCAAACTGGCTGTCTGCCCTCGCAAAAGCGAAATCCCATTTTCGGGAGCAAGCACAGAAGCAGTTGCAATATCAAAACCCCCGTGTTCATACGAAGAAATGAAGAAGCGCGAAGAAGAAGGAACAAAACTATTGATCCCCCCGGAAACTGAAACTGCCTTGATTATTTTTTTACGATTTGAATCAAGACGCCATATTTCATCTCGGCCCGACGGTGCTGAAATTAAATAGATCTCATTACCAGTTTGGTGGATTCCGTAAGCGTGTCCTTCAAGGTTACCCAAAGCAGAGGGAGGGTTGGGCGGATTCCATTCATAAACAGATGTTTCATTTCCTTCTCTCAGAAGAAAAAGGCGGGATTTTCCAATTGAGACGGAACTGATCCAAGTGTTTTTTGGGAGCACCCAACTGAACTTGGCGTGAAGTTCGAGAGAGGGTGTCCAGATGTCTCCTTCGAAGAGTGTTAGTTTTCCATTCCCGCTCGACTCTTGATAAACCAAAATCGATTTATGATCAGGGGAACAGCTAAACTCATGTACATGATCAATGGGGCCTTCGGGATTTCTGAGTTCAGTAGTTTTCCGCTCATTCCCGTTAAAAAGGGAGATCCGATTGGTAGTGTAAAAATCTTCTTGATGCGAAGTGGAAAGGACGAATAAGTCGCTTCCGGCTTCCTCCTTCCAACACAATCCGCCTGCTCCCGAAAAACGGATGGGATATTCTTTCAGAGGCTTTCCCGACGAAGAATCGATGATCTCAATCTGAGGGTCTTTTCCTGGCCGGGAGCTCAGAAAAGCAGCCCGTTGCTGGGTATTTGAAAGCGCTAACTCCTTTTTAGTGAATTTTGTTTTGGTGAGGTACGAGAGTTGTGAATTTTTTTCTTTTTTGAATTGGGTGAGGTCGAGCTCTTGTTTTTGGTTCTGTTCTGACGTTATTTCTTTCCACAAATCGGGAATACTCGCGCCAAAGACCGCTTCAAAAGGCAAATTTATCAAGTAGGGCCAATTGGAGCTAGCACTCAGAGTAAGGTCATAGATGCCCTTGTGGCCTTTTTTTCTCCATAGGTAATCATAGAAGTAATATCCGAAGTAATAAGGACTCGTCCCATGAGGCCAATCCGAGTAGGAGCCATCTAAAAGATCGGGAGGAAGAAAGTCGTTACCCCAAACTTTTTCCGAAACCGCTTTGCGCGTCATCATATGAAAGAACGGACTTCGCCCCCTACCTCCCCGAGAGAATTCCGTTTCAAATAAAGTCGCGATTCCCTCGTGAAGATGGGCTGGCATCATTCCGTTAGGAACGATGGTGGTACCAAAAATCGTACGTAACCATTTCCAAGCTCCGTTTGCGGGGTATAGATGAAGTGTGTGCGCATATTCGTGGAGTACGACCGAAT
Organism: Bdellovibrio sp. ZAP7; assembly: GCA_945878405.1. GTDB lineage: Bacteria > Bdellovibrionota > FAC87 > UBA2466 > UBA2466 > RFNO01. The sequence continues at coordinate 158,423 of CAMCTJ010000004.1, read as the reverse complement.
CAAGCCAGTTATCTAAAGAGGACAATTCACTCATGCTATCGGGGGGAGCCGCAAAGATAACAAAATGGGAATAAGGAAAACCGAGGGAATATCCATTTAAAGAATCGCTGAAATCTGCCAGAACGATGGATGTTGTTGCGGGAGCTTCGGGAAAAATAGGACTCAGAAGGGCATGAGCTCTTTCCGCTGCTCTCAGAGTTCTTCTGGCAAATTCATTTTGGCCATCTCGGTAAATAATATGAAAATGGGGGCTTTCCATGCTCTTCCAGGAAATATCGGAAGGAAAACTGAGATAAGATGGCTCGGCGATTACAACGGTAGCAAGAATGGCTAGAAGAAAACAAAAACGCATCGGATTATTGTATCAAAACTATCGCCAGCCGCTCCGAGTCAGCCGATGAGTGCGAAAATCCAAATAACTTAAAAATAATTGTCACTTAAACCAATTTTGGTTATTTTATGGCTGTTTGATAACTTATTTTCACCATAGAAGGAGCAGCGTTATGGTTCTCTCTCGTCAGCTTTTTAATCGATTTTTAAGTTTAATGATTTGCGGTCTCATTTTTGGATTGGTGAGTTGCAGTAAAAAAGATGTCGTTTCAGACGACCAAGCCATGGCTCCTTCAGAGGATTCTTCCGGCATTGCAGCTCCAGCCGGTGGTGTCGAAATGATGGGCGCAGCTGGAGACGTAGGCGCTGCTTTCGGTGAAATGGATATTGTTTACTACGGTTACGACAGTTTCAATTTGTCAGAAGAATCCAGAAATTCTCTGAAAAAGAATGCTGATTGGATGAAGACAAATTCAACGGCTCGAATTCAAATTGAAGGACATTGCGACGAGCGCGGCACCGTTGAATATAATATGGCTCTTGGAGATCGAAGAGCAAACGCAGCTAAGGCCTATTTGGTACGCTTGGGAGTTTCTGCTAACAGAATTGAAACAATCAGTTATGGTAAAGAGCGTCCAGCAGATATGGGTCACACTGAATCTGCATGGGCAAAAAACCGTAGAGCAGTTTTTGTTCTGCTCTCGAAATAAAGAATGAGATTGAATCGATTCTTTTTACTTTTGTTTTTGGGGGTGACAGCTTGTCACCCCCGACCCCTTGATGACATGATTTTGGCGGATGTTGCTTTGAAGGCCGCCCAGAAAGTAAAAGCAGAAGTTCTTGCCCCTGACACTTATCGAAAAGCTGAAAATTTTTATCTGCGCGCTAAAAAAGATTACAACGAGGGATATTTCGATTCCGCTAAAAAGTTTGCCAATCAGGCCCGTCAAACTGCAGAGCAGGCTGAATATCAATCAGTAGTGAAGCAGACAGAGCTCAAAGGGGGAATGATTGAGCCGGAATCTAGTACCCCAAGTCTTGAGAATCCAGCTGAGGAAGAAAATGAATAAAAACATGAACTGCTCCAAAAAAGTTTTTTGGGTACTAGGAGTTTTTTTCTTAGCCGGGTTTCTGAATAGCTGTAAGACAAAAGGAGAGGTTCGGCGAGAGCAGGAAATGGAGCGGCTAAAAACGGAAGTCAAAGAAGCCAAAGACATCAGGGCCGACGTCGATACCACAGTAGAGGAATTAAAGTTGGAAGTAGCCCGCCTAAGCAGCGTGAATGAAGAACAAGCAGCCATTCATCGAAATCTTGCTGAAGAATTAAAGAATGAAGTGATGGTTCTCCAACAAAGAATTCAGGCGTTGGAACAAAGAGCGGTAGCTGAAGAATTAGCTTTGAAACAACCCGCACCGAAAGAATCCCAGGCCACCACAGCTTCATATGAGCTTGGAAAAAAGCTTTATGATGAGGGAAAGTTTGATGAGGCTTTGGATGTTTTAAGAGAGGTTCACAAAAAAAGTTCTAAGAATAGCGAGCAGGCGAAAAAGACTCAGTTTCTCATCGGAGAAGTTCTTTACTCGGCTAAGGATTATGCTTCTGCCGCTCTTGAATTTGCAGAATTTAGAAAGGCTTTCTCCAAAGATGGTTTGGTTCCAACGGCTATTTATCGCCAAGCTTGGGCCTTTAAAAATCTGGGAAAAAATAAAGAGTCGAAACTTTTTTTCCAAGACTTGATTGAGCGCTATCCTTCCCATCCCATGGGACAAAGAGCAAAAAACGACATTAAGAAAGTCGCTCCCTAAGGGTCGTCGCGTAGTTGTCTTCCAGGCTGCGTAAAAAATTACGCATTTCTGAGTGTCTTCAACAGTGCTAGTAATGCTCTGTGTCCAATTCTAAGTATATGAAAATAAATTAATAAATAGAAATGTTAGGGAATTGTTAAGGCTCGGTATCATTCTTGCTGCATTAGGACTCATGCTTAAAGTCTTGGCCATTTCAACAGCTTCAGAAGCCCGAGCCCTGAGAAGAAATGTTCTGCAGGTTGGGCGCTCTACACCTCATTTGGGTCGTAAATTTTATCATTTTCTCAATGGGATCGTTTGCGTCGGTCTTTATGCTTTTGTACTCACCCGTGAAGAGGCTTTAATTCTTTTGGGGACTGTAGGCGGTCTCTTTATGCTGCTTGATTTGATCCGTCTCAAATCTCCCGCATTAAACGCGATTACCCTGAAGTATTTTGGAAAAATTATGCGTCGGGAGGAGCTTCGAAGCATCTCGGGAAATTCGTTTTATATTCTAGGACTATTAGTTTTAGTCATCTTTTTCTCAAAACCTGTTGTCTTATTGAGTGCTCTTTTTCTCGCGGTTGGGGATCCGATTGCTGCCGTTGTGGGAACTCATTGGGGTAAAGTAAAAATTACTCAGCGCAAAACCCTTGAAGGGGCACTTGCTAATTTTCTAGCAACTGCTGCTATTTCGTTTTTATTCGGCTTGGGATTCCTGAATCTGTCTTTCTCTCAATCTCTCATGCTTTCGGTCGTGGGAGGAACTATCAGCACTTGTGTGGAACTCATTCCCTCTCCAATTGATGATAACTTTACGATTCCAGTGGGATCGGCATTACTCATTACAGCTCTCTCAGCTTTTTTTCCCTTTCTTCAATAAGTAACTCCTTTTATAGTTAACAATTAAGGAGATACCACATGGCAACTAAGACAAAAGAAACCTATATTGTTCAATCTAAAGTGAAGACACTCGTAAAGAAATCCAAAATGAAGTGTTCTTCCGACGTGATGGCTGCAGTGAATGTTCTCATTCAAAATGCTGTGACTCGCGGAGTGGAGCGCGCGAAAGCAAACGGCCGAAAAACTCTCCGAGCAGCTGATTTATAATTTAAAACGCCGGGCATCTGCTATTTGCAAAGTGCCCGGCTCTTTTTTCCTTTGACCCACCCCGAATTAAAAATTACTTCCTATCAAAACTCTGGAAGCCCCGAGAGTAATAGTCATTCTGTACTTCGGTTTCTGAATCACCAACTTCGCTCTCAATCTGATTTGATTCTTCAAGATGAATATCCATCTTTTTTTCGGGGATTGCCCGGTGGCGAGTCTCTCTTTATTGAAAAAGAAAATAAAATCGCCTCGCATGTTGGGATTATGAGACGTAGGTTCCAACACCCTGGATTTAAAATGGAACTGGGTTTGATCGGTTCTGTTGCCACTCACAAAGACCATCGGGGAGAAGGGCTAGCAAGCCTTCTTCTCCAAGAGGCAGTAATAAGACTAAAAAAGCAAGGCTGTACTTTAGCTTTGTTATGGTCTGATCAACCTGATTTTTATCTGCCGTTAGGGTTTCATCGAGCTGGAAATGAGTTAGATTTTCGAATTTCACTGGTGAAGGCCGAAGCAGCTCAGCCCTGTTGTCGTATTTTGAATAAAGAAAAAGATGTCGAGTCTGTTTGGAAACTTTATCAAAAACGAAATTCGAAACTGGAGCGCTCACTTGCCGAAATGACCGCGCTCATAAATATTCCGAGGACTCAGGTTTATGTCACTGGCTCGGAGGGCAAGACAGACTCCTACATTGCCATTCATAAGGGCGCTGATTTCACCAACTATATTCACGAGTGGGGCGGCTCCCTGGAAGCAGTTAAAGATAATATTCAAGATTGTCAGAACCGGTATTTTCCACAAACTCCTCTGACCTTGATTGCACCCTTCGAAAAGGAAAATGAAACTTTTTCGGAAATATCGGATCAGTCATGGAAAGGATCTCTTGGTTTGGTGAAGCTTCTTGATCGATACCATTTAGTCAGCTGCTTTAAATCATTTTCCGAAAAGGCTGGGATGAATGTTTCTGAAAGTGACTATCTTAACCTCAACGATGAAGAGCTGCTGTTAGCTGTTCTGGGACGCGACGGGGTGGGTACCAGAATGTTTCTTCCGCTATTTCTCTGGGGATTTGATTCTATTTAGATTATTGGTGGCTTTCTTCATTTCCAAAATTATCGAGTACCGTTTGGATTCTATCTGAAGATTCATGGGCCAGTAGCTTTTCTGGGATAGCCTGATAGAGAAGCCAAGATTCTAACTTGGTTCGACCTTTAAAATAAACCCAAAGACGTTCTTTCTGTTTGGGAGCCGGAAATGCAATGATGTATCCGGTTAACGAGCTCAAAATAGAATCTCTGGCTTGAGTGCTCTCACAAGTCACCGTGACATCATTTTTACCTCGCTCAGTAAAAATAGAAAAACCACGGCTAATTTTTCTTCGAATACCGGGTAGGTTAATTCCAAAGTCAGCAATTAACTGATTGTTTTTCTTTGGTACCGGTTTGAGATCCAATATTTTTACCAGGTATTGTCCTCCGGCAGGGCGCTGATTGATATTGGGAAGTGCCCAAGTGCGGTAGGCAGGGACGTCTTTTGCAATGTGATAAAAAGTATCCAACTTTCCATTAATAGCAGCCACCCCCTCCATCTCAATCGTTTGATTGCCAACTCTCTTCACGGTTCTCTTAAAATAATCACCTCTTTTGGTAGAGAGTTCCGAGTTAACAATGTGGTAAGCGCTTTCTGGCGAAGGAGAGACCCAACGAGGCAAGGAATGACTAACAGATGAAAATGCTAAAACAAGAGCGATTAAGACTTGTATTTCGAGAGTGACCACAACCCCGACCCTAACAGATAAAAAGCCGCAGCCCAACTCACGGCGCTCCACAACGAGAAATCAAAAATGAGGGGTTCCAGGCCTTTCTGCCAGAAATGCGATCCCACAATAATGAGAGCGATACTGGTAACACAAAGTACGATGTAATAAGTGAATTTTAGAATTGCATTAGGCAATAACTCAGCATCTTTGGATTTTATTTCGAAGGCAAAATTATTGTTAGACCACTTCCGGAGAAATCTCTTAAGGAGCTTTGGAAATGTTTCCAAAGTGTCTTGGAGATCTCGCGCCAGAATGAGGAGGTCTTTGGTGACTCTTTCTTTGCTGTACCGCGAAGCTACCACCTCTTTAGCCAACCGATTTCCTAATTGAAGAATATCAAAATCGGGATCCAACTTCTTCGCAAGACCATCTACCGTCATGATCGCTCTAAAGAGAAGCATTAACTCTCTGGGCACTTTTAATTGGTGTTTAGCAGCAATGCTTGTTGATTGAAGGAGTAACTTTCCAACATTTACCTCTCCCAGAACCAGGCCAACATAGGGTGAGATGGTATCCATGAGATCTTTTTGTAACTGAGTAATGTCCGTATCGCCATCCGGGCTGCAGAGAGTGACATACTCGGTGGCCAGCGTTTCGTAATCTTCGTCCATGATAGCGATAAACATGGAAATGATGCTGTCTTGAACTCTTCGACTGAGGCGGCCTACGATTCCAAAATCGATGATGCCGATTCTTCCGTCGGGGAGAACAAACAAATTACCTGCATGCAGGTCTCCATGAAAGAGGCCATTTCTCATGACCATCTGGAAAAATGCATCTGCACCCGTTTCAATAATTTTTCTCGGATCAATTCCGTGAGAGATGATTTTTTCCCTGTCAGAAAACCGGATGCCATCAAACTTTTCAAGCACGAGGACTTTCTGACTGGAGAATTCAGAGTAGACTTCCGGAATAACGACTTGGGTTGATTTGCTCAGCTGAATCTTAATCTTTCGAATATTGTTTGCTTCAACTCTAAAATCGAGCTCGAATAAGATTGTGTGGAAAAATTCTTCTACGAGGCCTTGAGGGTTGAAAGGTTTTGTCTCTGGAATTGTAGTTTCTAAAAGACTGGCGAGACCTCTTAAAATCGAAATGTCGGTATGAAGAATTTTGTCTATGCCTGGACGTTGAATTTTCACAGCTACCGATTGCCCCGATTTTAAAACTGCGGAGTGGACCTGAGCAATACTGGCAGCGGCCAGCGGTTCTTCATCAAAACTTGAGAATACTTCTGTGAGAGGCCGTTTGAGTTCCGCTTCAAGGTGTTCTTTTATCTCACTGAAGGGAAGAGTAGCTACTTGGTCTTGAAGTTTTGAGAACTCATCTACAAAAGCTTCTGGAATGAGGTCGGGGCGAGAAGCCATCAATTGGCCGAGTTTCACAAAGCTGGGACCGAGCTTTTCAAAAGCAATGCGAAGCCGCATCGGTAAGGGAAGGTCTTTAAAGCCGGGGTCCTCAGTCTGTCTCTCCGGTAAAAAGCGATTGAGCTTCATTCGATTCATTAAATCGAGAAAGCCGGTACTGACGAGAACGGCCAGTATTTCACGGACTCGTCCGGCATTTTTAAATGCTTGGGAAATACCAGCTGCAGTTGAGATAACTTTCATGGATTCTCTAGCAGGGGAAAAAACGTGATTTCATTTTCCTCGACATTTACGTCAGCTACCTGAATCTCCATCGGATCTCCGATGCTGATCGTTGAATGTCCAGGACGCCGTCTGAGGCAACCTCGTCTTTCATCAAACTCGTAGTACCCATGCAGAGATTCAATGGGCACAAAACCTTCTATCGCATAATCCGAAAGTTCAATGAAGAGGCCCTTCGCAATCACCCCGGAAACGGTACCTTTGAGAGGTTCCCCCAGTTTATCCGCCATAAACCAACACTGCTTTCTGCGGGTGATAAAACGCTCTGCTTCCATCGCACGGCGCTCTCGTTCCGAAGTGAGTTCCCCTAATTTAACTAATGCTTCGGAGTTATTATTCTTATCGGCAATTTGGTGTCGAAGAATGAAGCTCTTCAGGGAGCGGTGCACAATCAAATCTGGGTATCTCCGAATAGGAGAAGTAAAATGCGTGTAATCGGTCAGGGATAAGCCGAAATGTCCCTTGGGGTCTGGTTCATACCGAGCTTGCTTTTGGGCCCTAAGAATCGCTTTGTGGAGGGTATGAGCCCCCTTTTGACCTGAGGTTTTAAGAAGCACTTTGGAAAAAGCCAGAGGAGACACTTCTTTAATCATTAAGCTGAATCCCAAGCTTTTCATGAGCTGATTGAGCTCTTCAATACTTTCAATCACTGGAGCTTCGTGCACTCGATAGAGAGACGGGCACCCATTCTCTTTAAGTGCCTTAGCCACTACCGAATTAGCCATCACCATGAACTCTTCTATGAGGCGGTGGGCTTCCCAAGAAGGGAAGGGAAACGCTTTTATAGGGTGTCCTTCTTTATCTAATTCAAATCGACACTCGGGCAGTTGAAAATCTAAGACGCCTCTTTCTTTGCGTTGAGCTAATAAAAGATTGAAAAGTTTTTTGGCGCTTTCTAAAGGTCGATGACATTCCGAAGGCACGGCTTCCAGATTTCCAGAAAACCAGTGGTGCACTTTCGTGTAGGTAAGCCGTGCGATTGTTTTTATAATTCCCTCGTAAAAGTGTGTGCTCTGAATATCGCCTTTTCGATTGAAATTAATTTCAGCCACTAAAACTAATTTATCTGTCTGAGGATTAAGACTACAGAGGTCATTCGATAAATCTTCCGGGAGCATGGGAATGCAATACCCGGGGAAATAGATGCTGGTGCTTCGACGTTTAGCTTCTTCATCTAATTTAGAACCAGGCCGTACAAAATAACTGACGTCTGCAATAGCGACAAGAAGTTGTATTTCTCCCGTTTCTTGTTTTTCCGAAATACAAATCGCATCGTCAAAATCCTTAGCGTCTTCGCCATCGATGGTTACGAAGGGAAGTTTACGGAGATCTTTTCTTTGAGGGGAGGGCTTTTGAATTTCAAGCAAAGCAGCTTGCCTGAGATCTGCAATTTCATTGAGTGCAGCAGAGGGAAAGGATTCTTCAATCCCAAAGCGAGAGATAGTAATGAGGTGATCAAACTTAGGAGTCAGCGTTTGGCCTAACTTATCTGTGATAGTCGCGACTCCCATTTCTCTATCACTGGGATAGTGCTTTAGAGTTGCGATCACCCAAGAACCTACTAGATTTTTTTCTCCATTTTCAAGAGTGATAAGGTCGCCTTCGGAGGTTTCCATGAAAAACTGTCGTTGGGAACCCTGAACCTTTCCTAAAACTTTTTTACAAGCCCGCTCGAGAATTTTGACAATAAGAGCACTGGATCTTTTTCCTAGCTGCTCCACCTGATATTCAACGATATCTCCGTTCATTAAAGCGCGAGCTTCTCTGGGAGAAACATAGGTGTCTGGTAAAGTGTTATCGTGAGGAATGACAAAAGCAAACCCACGTTGGTTTTTTTGAACTCGCCCCACGAAGCTCGCATGACTGCGCTTCGCTTGTCTGGGCTTGAACTGATTTTTTTTCTGGCTTCTCGAACGAGAAAAGAAGCGTTTTTTCTTTCGCACAGGCTAGAAGTATGCCCGCTTCCGTTACAGAGGTAAATCAATTATCTGTAGGGAGGGAGAAGGCTCGCCGGATTGGCTCCTTTTTGGGGCTTTTCAAAACTGGCACCCAACGATGGAGGGAGACCGTTCTGAGCTCTTGGGTCAAATTGGGGAACCCGTGCGGGTGATGACTCACTGGCGATAACCCGTGGTTCGATCTTTGTTTCCATGGAAGGTAAAAGAGGTGCTTCATTACTTGAAAGAGTAGGAGCCTCAGGCTTATTGCTGTGCTGGGGATCTACTGCTGCTACAGGCTGAGCTTGTTCTGCTTCACCTGTTGTAAAATTGACCCGAGGTTGCACGCGCGATTGAGCTGGGTAGCAAACGATCCCTTCTTTCATTTCATTTTGAGCAGCCGCAGGATCTTTCACTTCAAGAGGGATAGAGCTGGAACCCTTCCAAGGGAAGTAAGCTACTGAAGCGCTCATTTTTGCATTTGATGGAAAACAAAAAATAGGTTCTGCCGTTTTGCCTTCGGCTGGTATCTTTGCCTTGTGGTTTGTAGAAGCAACTTCCCGGTGTGCTTCCACAGGATTGCGTGAATGAGCACGAGGAGAACTTTTTGGAAAAACATCTACAACCAAACGAGTGGGTTGCGAAAGCCAAAAAGCATCTACTTGAGCTTCTGAATTTTTCAAAAGCGTTCTTAAGCTAAATCCATTTTTGGGCATATCCGTATTGATGGAGAGGGGGCCCATCCACTTTCGGCTGCCTTGAAGACTTTCATTGATTGTGCTTTCAGGAACCGCACCGATGAGTTGCGCATTTCTAACCACCATTGAAACATCTTGTTCTGTTCCAACTTTATTGGTTTTCAATTCGACTTCTTCCTGTACTGCAGGTCCAGAGAATTCAAGAACCAGTCTCTCAAAATTTGCAGAAGAATGTTTTCTGAATCTAAACTTCTTCATCATTAGCTCTGTTTGAGCCATGGAAGAAGCGGAAACCAGTGCTGTTAAAAGCATTAATGAGATGTGACTATTCATGACAGACCTCTGCATAAGTTTATGTTGACTCTCTCCTTCTCGGTTATTTGTGCTAAGATCTTTAAAAAAGAGATGCAAAGCATAAAAAAGGGCAACGCTATGGATAAACTTGGGTCTGTCTTAATCGTTTTTTTTCTTTTTCTTCAGGTGGCTTGCAGCTCTAACCCGGCACTACAGAAATCCGGTGGGGAATCGGATATTTTAGAACCGGCAGACGCGCTTTCAACTGAGACCGTTTCACTTCCATCGCCGCATCTTGAAAAAGTTTTGCAGCTTCTGGCAAGCCTCGGATATCAAGGTATCGGATTAGAATATGAAGATGAAGCTACCCTCAATTTTCTTGAGGCGGTCTTTTCTTCAGCTAAAGTACGAAATCGAAAAATTTTGCTGATCTATACGGGAATGCAATATTCCTACGATAAAGAACAACAGTCTCTTACTTTGGGGGAAGATGAAAAAGTGGTAAAAGCTCTTCGGTTCATCGAAAAAAATGTTCCTAGCCGATGATGTCTTCAGCTCCATCAACTCCCAAGACGTTTCCAGATATCCAAGCTGCCTCGTTGTGCATTAACAAAGCGACTACGTCCGCAACATCTTTTGGGGTGGTCAGTCTTTTATTGGGATTTCTTTGCAGAGCCGTTTCAATCATGACGTCATTTCCAGGAATTTTTCTCAAAGCGGGTGTATCCGTTACTCCAGCTCGAATGGCATTAGCGGTCACCCCATAAGGTGCCAATTCTAGCGCAAGCTGACGGCAATGAGATTCAAGAGCCGCTTTTGCAGCGGAGACCGGACCGTAGGTCGGCCAAACCCGGGTGCTTCCAGAGGAGGTCATTGCAAAGACTCTTCCCCCCCGAGCTAGTAAATTCTTTTTGAAGAGATCCTGCGTCCAATAGACCAAACTGTTAGCCATCACATCCAGGGTCATTTCCAGGGCATCCTGGGAGACGTGTTCCTTGTCTTCTTTTGAGAGAAAAGGTTTGAGACTTCCAAAAGCAAGAGAATGAACTAAGCAATGGATTCCTTGAGGAGCAGCCTTTTGTAACTCTTGAACAACTTCCGTTCTCTTTTCTTTATCTGCTGCATTTCCATTGAAAAATAGCGCTTGAACTCCTTTGCCCTTAATCTGGGAAATGATTTCTTCAACGTGAGGCAAGGTGCCTTTTCTATCTAAATGAACGCCGCAGATATTAACTCCTTCTTCAGCCAGACGAAGAGAAATAGCTTCACCGAATCCACTTGAAGCTCCTAGAACCAGCGCCCACTTTCCTTTGATTGATGATAACGACATTCTTTCTCCTCGTGTTTACGATTTCTTCTCTTCAACTTTCTGGGAAGGTGTTTCCAGAAAATCGTCTTGAGTTAGGTTTAATTGCTTGAATCCTTCTTGTGAGAGTACCCATGAGCCATTTAAATGGTTGCTCGCTCCCAAAGCATCTCCTGATTTGGGTGGAAAAAACTCTACTCGAGCTACCGATACCTCTTTTTCTTCTTGTTTCTCAAATAACTCGATAATTAAAACAGAATTTCGTTCCTTCTTAGTTTCAATGAATTTCGTGATTTTAGAATCCTGAAGCTGTGTTAGAAATTTTTCTACTTTGCCCGGATCTAACTTCCGCTCTGATTGAATGTTCGGGAGAATCCAAACTGGGCCCTCTTTCTTTAGCTCCAGGGTTTTGCTTCCTCGAGTAAGCGTAATACGACTGATGGAGAAACGATTGAAAGTAACCAGGTGAAGGTCTTTTAAAAGTAACGCGCTCTTGGAAAGTTCTTTCAGGACATTTTTATCAACTTCATAAATCAGCGGTTTGTCATCGCGTTTCGCAAATACCTTTCCTTGTACTTGCGAAAAAAAGATACCTAATTTGGGTTTTTCAGGGCCTTCGGATAACCAAGTTTTCACCGCGGGCTTATCGAGTCGATAAGCCGCTAATTCAGCTTTTTCAGAGACCACGTTTGTAGCTTTGAGGTCTACCAGAGTATTTAAAGTCTTGCCCCATTCGGCAGTATCCACCGGGCTTCCATCTCTTCCCAAAATCCACTTGTCATCAGAGTTGCGATTAATAATCGTTTGTCCGTTTGAGTTGTGAATCTCAACTTCTTTCAATTCACTTTTTTTAATAGTTACGAGATTTTTGTTCCGTAATTCGAACAAGCTTTTTTGAAAACCTGAAAGCAAGGCTCGATTTACCTTGGAGACTTGCTTGCTAGCTGACGTTCTCACATAAACGCTAAATCCCACTTGAGTTTGGCTACCCACGAAGATGTCTTGAGCCGTCTGAGCGTCCTTGGCTACTCGAATGACGAGAGCAGGTTTTTCTAAGCCGAACACTTCTAAGTTTGTAGGATCGTTCTCTACAGTTCGTTCTTGTTCACTAGAAGTCAATGTGGTGAGCAAAGAGTTTATGACGCCTGTGTCTGCCAGATCCTCAACAGGTGAGGTTAAAAGCCATTCCTCCCCGGAACGCTTCAGTTTAAAACTTGAATCAGCACTGTGAGTAATTTCTATTTCTTGGATCTCATCTTTGGAGAATTGAACGAGCCGCTTAGATTTGTCTTCCTCGGTTACCTTTTTTACTTTGATTTGTTTTTCGTAGACGACATACCAAGCCAGAAGCCCAGACAGGAAGAGGAACAACAAAGTAGTGGTGGATAACCGAGCCTTCATAAAAAGGGTCAAAAGCTTTTGTTATTCGCCACCAATTTGATCAATGTCAGCTTCGTTAGATTTGGAAACGGAACCCCCAGCAATTTCTCTTAAGGCAATAACAGCTGGTTTATTGTGTGGGTGATGAATCAGGGGCAGTGAGCCTTTTGCTAACTGCTTTACTCGTTTTGCAGCAATGTGAATGAGCTCAAAGCGATTTGGAATTTTTTCTAGGCAATCTTCAACGGTAATTCGAGCCACTTGTTACTCCCTTGGCAATTAGTTTTAGATACGCATCCTATGGAAATGATTGAATTAGTCAACCTTTGAGAGGGATGGGCCACCTTAATGGCGCAAACCCATAAAAACAATGTAATAACAAGTGGTTATACTTTGTTCAGCTTAGGTTTTCGAGGGCCTTTCCTACCTTTTGCCAGTGAGCCCTTAAAGTATCGGGAGAAACCGTAAGTGTTTTTGAGGGGCTGAAGCGCAATTGATTGTCGGCTTCGATGATCAAAGTGAGAGAGTCGCCAAACTCTGAAGAGGTTTTTTTTTGATCGAGTTCCCGCGCAAGGTTAGAAGCCAATGAGAGAAACTCTTCCCAGTTTTGGCTCTTTAGCGCATAGGAGGCTTTCTTGAGAATTAATTTTCTCCGCAGCTTGGGATCGCTTTTGAGTCGCTCTTGGTAAAACCGGATCTGTACATAAAAAATCCTGGTTATGAAAAGTACCGCAATCAAAGTCTGAAAAAACCAAAACAACCGCGACTTAGTGAGGGGAGCCTGAGCTTTCCATTCTGTTTCCGCAGGGAACAAAATGGCATTCATCCTCAAGATGTTTTGAGGAAGTGAGGTCTCTGGCAGTGGGACAAAACGAATTTGGGGGAGAGCAATTAATTGGTAACTTTTCGTTTCGGGGTTAAAAGTGAGAAAAGAGCCGGGAGACCATTCGGGCAGTGTTTCTTTGTCCGTGCTGAGCACCCATTCAAAAACTTTTCTGGTTCGACCCGGAAGAGATTCTGAGAAGCTATTTTGGGAAATCAACGTCATTGTCTCAGATGGGGAAATGGGGAGCGTGTTAATCTCAGTGAAGTTTCCCTCTCCTTGAAGCTCCGCTCGAACTAGGAAAGGCTGATTTTTTCGAAAAGACACTGGGGTTTGATTCACTTGAAACGAAAAGGCCCCTACAGCCCCTGAAAACGGGTAGGCTTTGAGATTGCCTGGAATGGCAGGAAGTTCCATTGGGGGAGGGAAGTTTCCCTCAGAGGTAAGTACTAGGGGAGCTTGCCCAAAAGCTTTTACCAAAATTTTCATTGGTTCCAGCCGAGGCGTTTTGATGCCCATTATAGAATTGAGAGTGTAAGATCCGACTAAAGCCATCGCTCTTTTTCTTTTAAAATCTTGGACCGGCATCAGATGTACTGGGCCTTGCCGCAAAATGAGATTTTCGCTCCAGAAGCCACGGAACTCAGGGAATTTCATTACTTCGATTTCGACAGCCCCCTCGTTTTGTGATTCTAAGATAAAACTGGCGACTACTTGTTCGCCCTGAAAAACCTTTGATTTGGAAGTCTCTACTCGAAAAGAAAACGGACTTTCAGAACCGCCCTGGGCCAACGATGAGATTAAGAAAAGAAAAAGTTGGATTACCATGGTTGCATCTCCAAGCTCTGAGGGGGCTGGTTTTGCTCTCGTAAGCGCTTCAGCGTTTGTTTCTCTTCGCTGGTGATCAAATCGTAGAGCTTTTGTTTCTGTTGCTCGGTGAGTGATTCGCCCTGATATTTCTGAGGCCCCTTGGGATCTGTTCCTTTATCCTGGTCTCCCTCTCCCTGTTCATCGGCCCCTTGAGGTTTGCTCTGTTTTTTCATCTCTTCGAGGATTTTAGAAGCCAGAGCCATGTTCTCTGAGATGTTCTTATTGGCAGATTCCTCAAAGTCCGGATTTGATGACGAAACGCGAAAAGCCTTTTGGTAAGATTCTAGAGCTTGTTCTGGATCTCCCATTTTAAGGAAGGCATTTCCAAGATTGTAGAGCGCCTTTTTTCTCTGAGATGAATCTTGGAGAACCAGAGAGCTTTCTTCAAAGTATTCTGCAGCCTTTTCAAAGTTGTTCAACTCAGATTGTTCAATCCCCTTGTTATACGTTTGAATCGCCTTGATCTGATCATCATCCGCATAAGTTGTCGTTGCATGAGATAGAGCTAGGCAAAAAATGAAAGTCCGTATTACGTACTGCCAACGACCAAAACAAAATTCCCAAAAGAAAAACAGAAGACTCAAGACAAATAGAAATGGGAATAATTCGCTCTGTACTTTGAATTGTCTATTTCTCTTGCCAAAGGTCAATGTGTGGTTAAGTTGATTCAGCAAAATAGGAATATTTTCGTAATTGCTCGAAAAGTAAGCTCCCCCAGTTTCGGCGGCAATGGTTTGCAGAGGGGCGGGGTCCAATTTGCTCACAACTTCTTTCCCCGGCAGGGTCTTAAGAGGTATCTGTGCTCCTTCCGGAGTTCCTACACCTACAGTGAAGACGGGAATCCGCCTTTGTTGAAATGATTTTAAAGTGTCCTTTCTAAGAGGGACATGAGATTCCCCATCAGAAAAGAGGATTATTTTTGGAGGCTGCCAACCTTCCAGTTGATCCCTTGAGTTGGCTTCAAGTTTAAGAAGAAGTTGATCGAGTCCAGCTAGCGATTCATTGAAATCAGTTCCCTGATGTGAAGTGGCCGAGGGGTCCAGGGATTGGAGTGAATCCTGAATAGCATAAATATCTGTGGTAAATGGCATTTGGAGAAAGCCCGAAGCAGCAAACGGGTAGATTGCGACCCGGGGTCTAGCGAGTCCTTCGATAAGTCGCTGGATGAATGAAATGGAAAAACCAAGTCTGCTTGGGGTGATATCCTCTGTGAGCATGCTATTTGAAATGTCTAAGGCGACTAAGACTGTCGAGGTCAATGGTTCGGGTTCACCCTGAAATGAACCCCCTTGAGGACGGGCCAGTGCACAGATAAAAAATAAAAAGCCTAAAAAGGTTAACCAGAAGCGGCGCCATGAAAACCAAGGACGTCGAAAGAGGTATCTCCATAAGAGATAAATAATAAAAAGGCTTAAGGGAAAAAGACCCCACAAAGCTTCAGGCTGTGCCAGTCGAAAATCCATTGAGATCGTTTCCTTTGAGTCTGCGTTGAAAGCGAGTTTCCAAAAGTAAGTACGAAACGGTAAGCAATAAGAGTGCAGCGAGCGCCGGGTAAAGAAAAAGTTCCTCTAATTCGGTATGCGCTGTCAGAAGTACTTTTGTTTTCTCTAGTTTGTCGATTTCTTGAAGGATCCGAGACAGCATTCCTGTGTCTCTAGCCATATAACTTTTTCCACCAGTCAATTCCGACATTTCTTCTAAGAGTTTAGGATTTAAATAGGAAGGTACTTGAGCCACTAAGTGAGTCTTTCTGCCTCGGGAGTCAAAAGCATAAATGGGGACGACGACTCTATCTTGCTTTCCAATGCCAATGGTGTAGATGCGAATACCTTCTTGAGCAGCCAGCTTTGCTGCGGTCATGGGATTTACAGCTCCCACATTGCTATCTCCATCAGTCAGCAAGATCAGAATCTTATTTTTCGACTGACTTTTTCGAAGGCGGGATATGCCATTGGTAATTCCCAATCCAATGGCTGTTCCTTGCTTAAGTTCTCTGAGCTTGACCTCATCCACTTGAGTCAAAAGAAAATCGAAGTCTCGTGTAAGGGGAGATTTCATGACGGATTCTCCCCCAAATACAACAAGTCCAATGCGATCATTGGGGCGCTGATTGATAAATTGTCGAATCACTTGCTTTGCCGCGATAATTCTTGTCGGGTCTAAATCTTCAGCATCCATGCTCTCTGACACGTCTAGAACCAAGACAATATCTACCCCCTCTGTCGACTTCTTAACGGTAGTTTTAGTCCGAACGGGACGTGCAACGGAGGCTACCAGAAGCCCTAGGGCAACTAGTTGGGCAAGAAAAAGAAAGCGAAAAGCCCATCGAGTTCGTCGCATTTCTTTTAAAAGATCTTTCCAGGGGCCGGGCATCCGACTGAGGAGGCTGTCGGTTCGAGAGCGTCTTCTAAAAACGAAAAAAAGAGCGGCGAGGACAAGGGGCACAAGAATCCAGAAGGCAGGTAGGTGTGCCCATTGGACCATCATAAAAACTCACTTTCTATTCGAGCTAAAAGCTCTTCTGCGACTTGTGGGGCTCCAGCTTTATCCGCTTGGTGATATTTAAAATCATCCACCTGGGCTAGTAGGGTCTTTGTCTTGGGTTTGAGGTGTCTTTCAGAAAGCTGGTTTTCAAGTTCAATTCGTGTCAGAGCGGGAGCGATAGTGTCGGTTTGTTTTTGGAGAAAAAGTTTTAAGGTGTAAAGAATCTGGTCAACCAGTTCCGGATCTGCTTGTCCACTTCTTAATTTTGCTCTAAATTTGGCGACTTCCTTACGTAACCACATGCGATCAGTTTCAAAAGAGGGTAATTTAGGTCTCCCATATAAGAAACTAAAAAACTTTCTCCATTGAATACGCAAAAAGCTCCACCGTAACAGCCAAAGCGCCAGAAGGGCGCCGACACCCGAAAGAAAAACAAGATAAGCTTTTCGCCATGGAAAGGGAGGACGGAGCTTGCCAAAATCGGATCTTATTTCCATGTCGTCGGGAGTTCTTGAGGAAGTGACCGTTAGATCCAAAGCCTCCGTCGAAAAAGTATCAGGGCCCCACTTTACTTGTACCGGTGGAATTCTAAAATCACTTGCTTGATAGGCAGTAATTTCAAAAGTGATCGTCATACCGTTGTCCGTTTGACTCATGTTGCGTTCAAGGACTTTAAGTTGAGGATGCCGATCTAATAAATCGTCAACAATGACAGGCCGGTCCGATCGGTTCGTGTTAGGAAGAACAATGCTCAGAACTGCGACCTCGCCAATTTGAATTGAACGCTTGTTTAGTGAGAAGCTGAATCCCCAGACTTGAGGGGAGATCCCACAGCTAACGAGCACTAAAAAAGTGAACCAGTCTTTGTAAGTAATCATCCTGTACACTTAGTGGTAGAAAGTCTGCCTGACACACGCTGGCAGTCTCTTCGAGTTGGTTTGTAAACCTAGCATAAAATGAAGTGAGTGATTGTCGAAAAAAAGGTGATTCGGCATCCAAGAGAAAAAAATCTCCAGATTCCGGATCGCAAATCTCCGAGATTCCTCTATTAGAAAGGAGTCTTTCCGAGTCATCATACCCTTGTAGAAGAATTACCTCATGCTTCGAACTGAGAGGTAATAGTTGATCTTTAAATGAGGGTAATAAAAAATCGGAGATAATAAAAACCAGGCTTCGGTGGTTCAGTATTTTGTGACAGAAGGCGAGGGGCTGTGTGAGGTCACTCGTTTTATTTGAGAGATCTAGGTTTAAAAGAGAATTTAGAGACTGAAGTATTTCCTCTTTGTTTCGTGTGGGCGGCATGAAGTTGCGCACCTCATTATCAAAAAACAGAAACCCTATTCGGTAATTGGACTTGATAGATCCCATGGCTAGAAGGGCTGCCACTTCGGAGTACATGTCTATTTTTCTTCGGGCTCCGGATCCAAAAAGAGACGAGCCGCTGGTATCTACCAATAAAAAAACGTTTATTTCTCGTTCCTCTTCATAGAGCTTTAAAGTCGGTTTTCCAGTTTTTGCGGTTGTCGTCCAACTGATATGACGAGGATCGTCTCCCATTTCATAAGGTCGAAACTCTTTGAACTGCATTCCCGAACCACGATAAGTGCTTTCATGACTTCCAATATAGGAGGA
The DNA here is from genome assembly GCA_945878405.1 of Bdellovibrio sp. ZAP7. GTDB lineage: Bacteria > Bdellovibrionota > FAC87 > UBA2466 > UBA2466 > RFNO01. The sequence continues at coordinate 140,306 of CAMCTJ010000004.1, read as the reverse complement.
TGGCAAACGTCGTCGACAATGAAATTCGATTAAATCGATTGCGTGGAGAAGTTCGGGTCGGAAATGAAAGTGGCCGGTCATGAGTTTAGGGAATTGTAACTGTTGACAAAAGTTGGGTCACAATTTGATCGCTATCAAAACCTCTAGCCTCTGCATCAAAAGTTAAAATGAGACGGTGTCGTAGTACTTCGTGTGCGACTTGTTTTACGTCTTCTGGAGTTACAAAGGTACGTCCGTCTAGGAAAGCATTGGCTCGACTAGCTCGGTGGAGAAAAAGTGAGGCTCTGGGTGAAGCGCCGATTCGGATAAAGCCGCGCAGTTCTTTTAATTTGGAAAGCTCTGCTTCTCCTGAATCGATTGAAATCTCCTTGCGAGTACACAAAACAAGGCGAAGGATATATTCATCGATCCGAGAGTCAGAATAAATCCAATTTAATTTCTTTTTCATACTAAGAATTTCAGAGGTTGCCATCACCTGTTGTACCTGGGGAGTTTCCTGAGAGCTCATTCTTTCAATGATTTGTTTTTCATCTTCCCGTTTCGGGTATCCCACTTTTACTTTAAACATGAAGCGGTCCAATTGCGCTTCCGGGAGAGGATAGGTGCCTTCTTGTTCGATTGGATTCTGAGTGGCTAAAACCAGAAACGGTTCGTCTAAACGGTAGGTTGTTTCACCAATGGTAACTTGCTTTTCAGCCATCGCTTCGAGAAGAGCACTTTGAACTTTTGCTGGAGCTCGGTTGATTTCATCTGCCAGCACTAAGTTTGAGAAAATGGGCCCTTTCTTTGGCGTGAACTCATGGGTTTCATGTCGGTAGATAACGGTACCAATCAGATCGCTAGGCAAGAGGTCAGGAGTGAACTGGATACGTTGGAAACGGGCTTCGACAGCAGACGCGAGACTTTTGACGGCGAGAGTTTTTGCTAATCCGGGCAATCCTTCGAGGAGGACGTGCCCTTCAGTAAGCAGTCCCAATAGCAAACATCGGGTCATATGTTCTTGCCCGACAATTACTTTAGCCACTTCGGTTAGGATATTTTTTAGAGCTAAAGCATCATGAGAAATCTCTGCTTTTTGGGATTCAGACAAAGTTTGCATGGGGAACTCTCTGGTTTAGAGGTAAGATTCTTTAAGTTTAACTAATTTATGAGATTTTCGATATGCCCATCGTGACTCTGTTGCCAAGTGGTCGTATGATAGAGATTCCCTCTGGAACCATGCTGTTTGATGCGGCGTGCAGGGCTGGTTTACCGGTCGCGTCTTCTTGCAGTGCAGAAGCCGTATGCGGAAAGTGCGTTATGAAGATTCATTCAGGGCCAGAAAAACTGAACGCTCCCACTGAGCACGAAAGAAAACTTTTAGCTCGAGACAAACGAGATCCTGCTGAACGGATCAGCTGTATGGTTCATGTTTATGGAGATTGCACAGTCAGTACTAGTTACTGGTAAGTTTAGAGGGCCTTCTCCAAAATTCCCGCGGCTCGCTTCGGACCAATAGCCAGAAGAAACGAAGCAAGTTTAGGCCCATTCGGTTTTGCTACCAGAATCTGGTAGATGTCTTTGAAAAAAGTCTTTCCATCAATGCCATGAGCTTTCATAATTTCCCAGGTCTTATTGCCCAAAGCTTCTTCACTCTCAGAAAAAGTCCCTTCTTTTAGGACGGTGATTAATTCCATCATGGCTTTTGGAAATTGAGTTTTCACTGAAGGGTTCGACTGCAAAGTGAACCTAAATTCTATAGGGGCATATTCCGTAATCCACTTCCAGGCTCTCTTAGCTCGAGAATAAAATCTCTGCTCTTCAATAGGGGAGGTAATCTGAGATAGATAAAACTCCTTGGTTTTTTCCAAGTTCCCTTCCTGAATTTGGAGAATATTGCAAAGATGACGGAAGGGAAACTGACTAGGTATCTGTGTAGGTAATGGGGTTGTCTCCACCCGTGAAAGCTCAAAAATCCTTTTCTCGTAATTTATCTTTTTTTCTTCGGCTTTTTCGACTCCGAAGGAAATGCGCTCACAACGATCAAAATCGTCGTAGGCCTTCATAACATCCAGATCGAAAGCAATTGAAAAATCTAAATTCGGTTTTCTGCTCGCAAATAGATAGCGAATAATCGCAGGTTCGTAGATATCAAGTGCCTCGCCTAAAGTTATCAAGTTTCCTGAGGAAGATGACAATTTGGAGCCAATGCCCTTCGCCAAAACAAAGTCATATTGAACATAAAAGGGAGGTTCCTTTTTCCAAATCTCACGAATAATGTCGCAGCCAGTATCGTAAGAACCCCCTTGAGAGGAATGGTCTTTTCCCCCGGGTTCGAAGTCTACTTGCTCGTGTGACCATCTCATTGGCCAGTCTACTCTCCAGAGAAGTTTGACCCCTTCTTCTTTCTCGAAATTGATTACAGAGGTTTTTTTACATGTTTTACACGAGTAGTGAACGTTCGATGGTTCTTCAAAAGAAATCACTACAGTTGTGTCTTTTCCACATTCTTTGCAGAAAACACTCAAGCAGGACCAGTTGCTCGGTAACGGTTCTGTTCGTGAGCGGTTAAGAATTCCGGCAATTGCTCCTTGGTTTTTTAAAGCGTGTCGAATTCCGTCGCTGTACCGACATGCACGATATTGTTCGTTTTGATAAATAAAGTTCGGCTGAATCCCCAATTGAGCTATTTCCGACTCAAAACGTTTCTCAAAATGTCTTGCATAAGATGATTCCGTTCCAAAAGGATCCGGAATTACAGCAAGTGGACGTCTGAGATTTTTTTCTATCAGTTCAGGATTGGGAAGGTTGGCCGGAACTTTTCTAAGCGCATCGTAGTCATCCCAACTGTAAATAAAACGAACTTTTCTTTTTTTGTTTTTAAGAGCGCGAACCACAAAATCAACGGTGATAACCTCCCGGAAATTGCCAATATGAACGACTCCACTTGGAGAAATTCCAGAAGCACACACCAAAGTCTCTTTATCGGGGTGTTTTTCAATGAGGGCATCTGCCGCATGGTCTGCCCAGTGGACGGTTGGAAGATCGATAGTTGATGAAGTTTGTTCCATAGGTGGTTATCTATAGCACTTTTCCTTTCTCAAATCATTCCCATTAGATAAGAAATCGCCTATAGTTAGGTTCATGAAATCTTGGGGTTGGTTTTTATTATTTATTTTCGCTGTTTTCGCCTCATTTTATCTTTGGAAAAAACCAGTTTCATCTGAGCCAGGGAATCCGACGACCGATATGGCTCCAGTAGGTTCGCCAAATCCCATGCAGCCGTTTGGCGCTCCCCCGCCATCGCAAGGGATTCCCTCTGCCAGAACAGTTCCCAATTCACGGCCCAATGAAGTTAATCCACCCTACATAACCTCGCCCCCAGTGCCAGTTCCTCAAGATGTCATGGGCCAACCGCCGATGGGGGATGAAAGCTACCCGGGTTCTCCTCCAGGATTTATTCCGCCTCCTCCTCCGATTGCGCCTTTTCCTGAGGGCGAGCAACCAGAATACTTTGATGGCGATGGTGTTCCGCCCCCTTTTGAACCTCCCGCCCCGCTTGATGAATCTGGCGGCTTTATTCCTCCGCCATCGCTCCAAGACCCTGAGGTGGGAGAGTAGTGGTTACCCGTTTCATAGCTTGGCGTTTTATGCTTCGAGGAACGGAAAAGGGTACTTTTAGTGCAATGACCCTTTTTGCTTGGCTGGCAATTGGAGTGGGTGTTGGGGCAATGAGTTCCTTATTGTCAGTGATGTATGGTTTTGAAAGTTCCCTCAAGAGCAAAGTTCTGAATGCCTATCCGCACATTATTATCGAGTCTAAAAATTCTGCCCGTTCTATTTTTCGTATAGACGACTTAGAAAACGGATTAAAAAAAATATCAAAAGTAAAAAGGGTTCTCCCGTTTATTCAAAATGAAATGATCTTAAGGAGTGATAAACGGAGTGTGGGAGTAGTTATTTGGGCGCTTCCGGAAAAAGAAATGGCCGGTCTTAATTTTAAGTTAAAGGACGGAAAATGGCCGACAAGTGAAGGGGGAGTTGCTCCCATCATGATGGGCAGTGAATTAGGAGAAAGACTTGGACTTCTGTCCGGTGAGCAAGTGAGACTTATTTCACCCCTTGAGAAGTCAGGTGCTTTGGGACTAGTCCCACAGAGTCAAATTTTCATGATTTCAGGGCTCTTTTCATCTGGGCACTACGAATTTGATGAACAATATGGACTTCTGATCCTCGAAGACGCACAAGAACTTTTGGGTTGGGAGAATCAAATATCGGGGTGGCAAGTGTGGGTTGATTCGCTTGATGATACTTCGGTTGTGTTGGCGGAAATTCAAAAACAAATCCCACCGACACTTGAGGCAAAAAGCTGGGAAACCTTTAATTCTGCCTTGTTTCAGTCTCTAAAATTAGAACAGTATTCTATGTTTATGATTCTTTCGTTTGCGATTCTGATCGCGGTGATGAACATCGTGATCACATTAACGATGAATGTAGCTCACAAACGAAAAAATATTGGTATTTTGCGAGCTCTGGGAGCTACCCAAAAACAAATCCGACGGATTTTTCTTTGGCAGGGTGGCTTTATGGGAGCTGTCGGATTGACCATTGGAGCCTTGTTAACTGCGGTTTTCATCTTATATGTAAAGTATTTTTCAATGTATCAACTTCCTGAAATTTACTACGACAGAAGTATCCCAGTAGAATTAAGGCCGCTCTCGATTGCTTTGATATATGGAGTTGCGACGCTCCTGATCTATTTAGCTACTACCTATCCCGCCGCTCAAGCAGCTCGGCTTAACACGATTGAAGCCATAAGAGAGTAAGAAGATTAAGTTTTTAAATGCTTTGAGGAGAGTTGGTTGAGGATCTTGTCTTGTAGGCGAAACATAATGCGCTCATCGTTTTTGCTTTTTTCATGATCATAACCAAACAAATGAAGAGTTCCGTGGACCGTTAGACGCTCTAATTCGCGTCCTAGCGGCTGCTGGTATTCTTTGGCCTGTTTTTTTGCGACCGGCAAACAAATAATGAGGTCTCCTATCTCGACGTGAGCCTGATTGGGGGGAAGATTTTCCAGGCGAGAAAATGATAGGACATCGGTAGGATTGTCTTTTTTTCGGTAAGTGCGATTGAGATTTTTTATTGTCTGCTCACCAACCAGAGCTACAGAAATAATCAGACGCCCCTTTTGTTTCTTAAGAGGGTTTTTAGCTTTGTTAGGGATGAGATTTAAAGTTTGTCTGATTGCTCGACGAATAAGACTGGCATAAAAACTGGAAAGGGGAGTAGAACTGGAGAGAGTCACAGTGACTCGCATACTAACCCACTCGCTTAGGAGGTTGAGAGCTACCGGAGACAGGCTCCACGATATTCTTTTGTCCGGGATATTCAATTCGGTGGTGATAAAGCGAAGTTAACGTGCGAGTGAATGTCTCTTCGATTATTTTGAGTTCTTTTTGAGTGAGGTCACAGTCGGTGAACTGTTCTTCCAAGAATCGTTTTTGAATAATGCTCTGAACCATTGCTTGAATTTTTGAAGGGGTAGGATCTGCAATGCTACGAGTAGCTGCTTCACACGCATCTGCCATCATCACGATGCCAGCCTCACGAGATTGTGGCTTTGGACCTGGGTATTTAAAATCGCCTTCTTGGGGTGGTTGACCCTCTTCAGCCTGTGTCGCTAAATATTTTGCTTTGTTATAAAAATAATTCGCTAGCGTGGTTCCATGGTGCTGCTCGATGATGTTATTGATTGAGTCCCCAAGGTTGTGTTCTTTTCCAAGTCGGACTCCGTTTTTAACATGGGCAAAGAGAATCTTTGCTGACATATGAGGTGCCAAGTGGTCGTGCGGGTTATTATTCGGCGACTGGTTTTCGATGAAATAAAGGGGTTTCGTCATTTTGCCAATATCATGATAGTACGCTGAAACCCTCGCTAATAAAGCATTGGCTCCAATTCTGTCAGCTGCAAGCTCTGCTAAACTCCCCACGATAACGGAGTGGTGGTAAGTTCCGGGAGCCTTCATCATGAGGTTGTGAAGCAAGGGATGATTGAAATTTGAAAGCTCTAAAAGTTTCAGCGAAGTCGTGTAACCGAAGGCTGATTCCAAAAGGGGAATCAGAAGACCCGCCAGTCCTGCTGATAAGAGTCCGGACAAAAAGGATAGGCTGACGCAAATGAGAATTTCAGACCAAATGGGATTCCTAAATCCCATGATGTTGATCAAAGTAAACGCAAGAACGAGACCCGTTCCAGCTGTGCCGGCGAGGATACCTGTTTTCAACAGATCTGATCGCTGTTTGTAGCTCTTAATAGACTCGATCGAAGTGATATTTACTACCAGGCACCAAAGACAGAAGAAAAAATGTTGGTCCAACATGTAACCAATCATGATGCTGATACCCATCGCATAGGTATAGGCGGCCGTTTTTCCCATGAGAAGAGTGATAATAATTCCCCCACTCGCAACAGGGATTAAATATTCAAGTCCATACCCTTCAATAAAATTTGAAAAACGACTTTGACCAACCAAATAAAAAAGCTTCAAAAGCGCCAGTGATCCTGTCACGGAGAGCATGAATAAGAGCGAATCTTTAAGCGGTAGACTCCAAAAATTTTTTGGTGAGAAAACCATATTAAACAAAAGACTTAAAAAGATGAAGAAAATGAAAAAGGTAAGAAAGAATCGTTTTAATTTTGAGCCTGGGGAGCTGAGCTCCTGAAGCGCTCTCAGTACTTCAAGATTTTGTTCAGTAATGCGCTCGCCTTGCGCGACAATCACTTGTCCTTCTTTTAGCGCCACAAGAAGAGGTCGAGAACTTGCCAAAAATGCCTCAACCCTTTGATGGGTGAGAACGGGATTTGCGCGAAGATTAGGCTTAATCAGATCAGCGACTAACAAGGAAATCGGACCACTCAGTTTTTTGGGAGCGTCTTTGATCAGTTGAGGGGCATGGAGAACAACCTCTCTGGCTTGTTCGAGACTCCATACTTTTGAAACATCTTGTATCGGGACTTCATGTTGTTTTTGATTCAACTGGCGCACTAAAATTCCGGTGTTGTAATGCAAAGGGAATAAATCAAGTTCTGTAATAAAGCGCTCTTTTAGATAGGCGGTAGTTTTAAGAAAAGTATCTTCACAGTCTTTACTGAAAGCATTCTGATGCAAAAAAATCAGGCTACGAGCAGAAACGGGATCACCGGTAATTTCTAGTAGCTTTGTCACGACCAATTCATTGGGCGTCGGGGCTATTTTCTTTGACTGAGTTTTATAGAAATCACTTCTAATAACTCGAAAAGCGTTTTTCCAATTGTTAATCCAAGTGGGTGTGACTTTGTCATCATAATCAAAAATGGGTGGTACTTTTTTCGCGAGGGCTTCGCGTTCCTGAGGAGAGGCCTCTCTGGGCTCTATTTCAACTGTTAAGGGAGAGACCAGATTTTTTTCAGCAAAGTCACCTAGTCGTGGCAGCGGATTGGGTAAGGGGTTTTGATGACTTCGGCCCAAAATAAAAGCAATTAAAAAAGCGAAAGCAGCACAGTAGCTCAATCGGGCAACAAGTTGTCGTCTACTTTGCTTTCCTTCTTTTACTAATTCGGTCGTGTCGCCTTCGTAGGCGCGAGCAAAAGACTGTAGTAACTCACCGGAAAGAGCACCAAGTTTCTTAAAATGTGAATTCCAATAAGGCACGATAAGAGCCGATCCTCCCGACTTCTTATCGGTCATTTCAAGTAAAAGCCCAACCCGAAGAAGTCTTCGAAGTTGGGCCATGATTGCTGCGTGCAGTCAATCAAAGTCGTCAGTAAACGGGCGGAGCGGGTGGGGCGTCTTCTTGTTCCCCGTTTTTTGGGTTGGTATTTTCTAAAGTCATTTTCGATTTCTTCTTCTTAACTAATTTAGGCTTGGTGTTTAGCTCTTTGGTTTCTTTGGGGTGGGATAGCTCGTTCTTTTGAAGAGTGCTTTCTGCCACGGGTTCATTTGCGAAAATTAAATTTGTGGAAATTAATGACCCGACAATGAGTTGTAGAATGAATCTCATGAACCTTATCGTACTGAAGGCCTTGGAGAACTTCAAATCAAAAATAATCAAATAAATCCATTTGGTTAATGGGATAACGGAACCATTGAAGTTGCTCGAAACTTAAGGTAACGTAGCGCGGCATGGTTAAAAGAGTATTTTTATCCCTTCTCGTTTTATGTTTTTCGCTGGTTGGATTTTCCGCCGATTCGCTCCGAATGGAGACCTATGGGGATTCCTTAACCGCTGGATTCTTAGCCGGTACTTCACTGAAAAAGCCCCTCGAAATTTCCGAAATGAGCGGGCTTTTAGAAAAACTAGCGTTTGGATTCTTACAGAAGAATCGAGAGCTTCTAAAAAAGCTTGAAGCCAATGATAAAGCTTGGCCTTATTTTTTATCTGAAAACTTGAAAGACGAAGGCAAGCAAGTTTCTGATTTAATGAATCTCGCTATTTCCGGAAGTAAAAGCTCCGGTCTCCTCTCACAAGTTCAGGCGGGCGGGGCCACTCACAAGTATACTTGGGGTTTCTTTTTTGTTGGCCACAATGATTTGTGCCACGTGAAGGGAGACGAAGCTGCTCTCGTCCAGCAATTTGATGAGCATTTAAATGCTGCTTTAACAGAATGGGACAGAAATCATCAGAACTCCGTGATGTTTTTAATCCCTACGGGACCCATCTATCAGCTTTACCCGGTGCTAGATAACTATGTTTGGTTTCAGAGCGAGGAAAAGACATTCAGATGCCAAGATGCTTGGACAAAATATTTTCCTTACTGCGCTCGCTTTTACCTTCGCTATAAAAAAGGAGAGCTAGAGTCCCACCTCAAGCCGCGGGGAGACTCACTTAATCAGGCGCTTTCTCAACTGGCACATGAATGGATTAAAAAAAGCGGACGTGGAAATCGGTTTTTTTATTTAGAGGCGCAATGGCCGTTTCCCTTGCAGCCAGAATATTTTGCGTTGGATTGCTATCACATCGCCGAGGAAGGGCAGCGAATTTTTGCACAAAATATCTTGAATGTGATCAAAAGCAAACTCGGTGAAGAGTTCTGACGAGCCTACCAAACTGAGGTTGCCGCAACGCAACTAAAGAGAGTCCCGTTTTTTGTCGATAAAAGAGTGTCTTTAATCTTCTATCTCTAATTTCATGCAAACAGCTCTAAAACATATCAATGGGATTACTCCCTCTGTGGTATCTGCTATTGAAGCCAGGTGGCAAAAAGCTTTGCCATTTTTCAAAAATCGAGGCCATGTCATTTTTATCAGCGATCGTTATCGATTTTGGGATAACCCCGGATTTGTCCAGCAGAGTCTAGCCAAAACACTGACCGATTATGGAGTGAAGGTGACCTGGTTAGATGGAATGAGCTGGCGTTCTTCGGCTCCCACTGTTCCGTATTCATCTCCGCTACTAAAAGTGGAAGCCTTGAAATGCCTTCCGGTTCGAAGAATACCTTTCGTGGATTCACTAAGCGCTCAGTGGCAAGTCAAACAAATAGCCAGACTGCAAAAAGAAGGAAAGCCGGTTACCTGGGTCCAGGGGAGTTTAGATGAGCGCATCTCGGAAAAACTCGATTCCCTTGATGTCTTCTCGGTATTCGACGATGCTTTCTGTCATTCACCCGAGAATCCGCTCGCTCAGAAATCAAAATTAATCTTAAGTCAGAATGCCTTTACCGATGACCGCTTTCGAGAGCGATATCCCAATAAAGCTCGCTTAGCGCTTCCACCGGTTGAGCTCAATGAACACTTTTTCCAGAAAGAGTCTCCGCGCAAGCTCGTTCCCGAAAATTTTCCCAAAAAGATTATGGGTTACTTAGGCGCCTTTTTCCCCGAGGGGTTTGATTTCGATATTTTAGAAAAGTCTATTCGAGCTCTTCCCGACTGGGGATTCTTGATGGTGGGACGAACGAATGCCGAGGGTGCTCAAAAAATAGAAAAACTGAAAGAGTTTTCCAATTTTTATCATAGAGAATGGATACCTAGAGAAAAACTGTCCTCAGTTTGGCAACTTCTGGATGTTAACCTCATGTTCTATCGAGATTCACAAGCTAACTCTGGGGCCTATCCAGTGAAAGTTCTTGAGTCGATGTATTTCGGAGTCCCCTCAGTCGCTACGCGGGTTCCCAAGACTTCAAGTCTAGAGGGAATCATTCCTCTGAGTTCTGATCCTGAAGAGCTGATTAATCTTGCTAGAGCAGAAGCTATTTTGAAAAAAGATCAATCAAAAGTCTTTGAAAGTCTCTTTTATGAAATGCATCCAAAAGTTCATTTAGCCAGAGTTGCAGAGGCGCTAAGTCAGGGCTAACTTCTCAAGCATCGTTTTCACTCTATCTTTATAGGTGTGTCCGGATTTAAGAACTCTCTGGTAACCATTGTTTGCTATGCGAGTTCTCTCGCTTTCATTCTTTAAATAAAAAGACACTTTCTCCTTCAATTCATCGATGGTTTCAAAGCAAACTATTTCTTCATTTTCCTCGAAGAAACTCAGAATTTCGTCGTTTCGAGGAGCGATTTGGAGGGCACCACACGCTGGAATTTCAAAGGTTCTCTGCGTGTGACGGTCTTGGGCCTCTTCTCGGAGGAGCCCTAAAGTAATCTTGCTATGACTTAGGATGTCTGCAAAATCCGGAAAATAAACGGCATTAGGAACAATATGATTTTGGTGTTTTCTATAGCCTGAGAATCTCGTCCATCGATCTCCCCAAACATACAATTCATTCCAATCAAGAGCCTTTAAAAACTTATCACGTGATCTATCGTAAGTGCCCACAAAACTAATTTCGAAAGAAGTTGAGCCTAATTTACTCTCTGCTTGGGTGATAGGGCGATGCACTTTGGGTTCGAATGCGGAGGGAATAAAAAATGAAAGGGGTTGTCCTAGCATTTTATACCGCTGGAGATTTTGCGACTTAGTGGTGAAGACGCAATCATAGAGGGCTAGGGATTTAAAAAAATCGTGTGGCTTTAAAATGCCCGATGAAAAATTATTGTCATGGGAGTGATAAATAATTTTTGGCGACTTCGGCAACCTTTTTACCGCTTCTAGGAAATCAACAGAAAGAAAGTTCTCGGCCAGATTTAAAACCAAATCAATCTGGTTCTCTTTGCACTGTTTTAAAACCGTTTCTTTCGCTGCAAAAAGTTTTTTTTGTCGAGGACTTTTGGTTAGTCGTACCCAAGCTGAATCGAGTACTGAGCGAGTTTCAAAAAGCCTCGGGTCTAATCGAAGAACCGTGTGCCCTAAGTCCTCCGCTGCATCTGCATAGTAGGAGGCACAAGCTGTTGGAGAAACGCTTCCGATGTAGAGAATTCGCATTCCCTAATTATAGTGGAAAGAGCCGGTCTTTGCCCCTGTGACTAACAAATTGACAGTTGTTTAATGCGTTCACAGGTTCACTTTTATAATGGGGGGGCACTCGAAAAAGCATTTTAAATCCAATCACTTGAGATCTATCCCGGTGAATACACTTTGTCTACAGAGAGGGGGGTGGCACTCACTTGCAATCTTAGTTTGCGGCTTGGGAGAGCCGGGAGGCAAGAGCCGGATGCTGGTGATGAGGAACAAACAGACTGGGATTAAGGAGTTCCTTGCTCAAGCAGTTTTGATTATTTCAGTAGCCCTTGTTCTTGGGACAAAGAACAAACTACTGGTTCATCAAGCTGAAGATTCGGCTAAGAAAAATTTGATGGTGAAGCGGGTAGGAGAAGTCTCTCCCCCGAACACACCATGGGGGGATTTAGATCCAGAAAGAGACTGGATCAAGCTTTTCTTCGAGGAACGTTAAGTTCTTTTGAAGAATTGGACCACTACTCCTCTCTCGCCCGCCGCCTTCGATTGTGAAGGTGGCGGGTTTTTTTTGTTTGTGTGGAAACCTTCATATTCAAGTTGAGCTTCGAAAGTACCGATCTTCTCTTGTCGAGGTGTCATTCGATATGGAAGATAAAAAGCTTAATCCTATTCCTCTTTCTCTGATTGAAAGACTGACCGCATTTGGAGGACTAGAAAATATTCAGCCTGTGGCCGCAGGAGGGATGGCAAATGTTTTTAAAGCAAGACAACCTCAGCTGAACCGATTTGTTGCCGTAAAAAGTCTCAAGCCACATCTTTTGGAAAATTCTGAAACGAGAGAACGTTTTAGACGAGAGGCTAAAGCCTTAGCCAGTGTTCTCCATCAAAATGTTGCCCACGTGTACGGATTCTATGAAACAGAGAAAGACGCCTTTATTTTTATGGAATTCATCGAGGGAATCGATCTCTCGCTTGCGATTCAAAAGGTAGGAGCTCTTCCCATCGACCCAGCCTGCGCAATTTTCTTAGGAATTTGCCGAGGAGTCTCCTACATTCACAACCATCACCTCATTCATAGAGATATTAAGCCTTCGAATATCCGGCTGACTCCAAGAGGGGAAGTGAAGTTAATGGACTTTGGAATAGTGATGGATACCGAAAGCAATGCTCTTACTCGCCCGGGAATGATGGTCGGCTCTCCTTGTTATCTCTCGCCGGAGCAGGTGATTGGTGACCCTCTCAGCTACCAATCAGATATCTTTCTCTTGGGAATCTGTCTTTATGAAATGTTAACCGGAACCCGTCCCTTTAATGACGAGGGAAACAAAACTGTTTTTCAAAAGATCCGAGACTGTGACTTTATTCCGGCAGATGAGATGAATAAATCTATTCCCAGACGACTCACCAAAATAATAGATAAGTGTCTGGAGAGAGATCCCCGCGATCGATTCGCTTCAGTGTCTGAGATTGTAGTGGAAATTGAAAATCTCATGGGGGAAAACAGTAAGCGAACGCAGGATATCCTTCTCAAATACTTTGATGACGAATCTCTTTTGGTTCCTGCCATCCCTTATTCCGAAAAACCCGTTAAAAGCCAGTGGAGTGGTTTTGAGAGGTTGAAGCCCTGGTTATGGGTCGGAGGCTTATTGATTTTAGGCTTTGGGGTGGGGTATTTCATTGGCCAAGCTCATGGTTTAGGTTCAGAAGTTCTTCCCCCGACCGCAAAGCCTCTAAAGTAAGGCCTTTTTCTTTTCTTTCCCCGACTTCGATGCTAAAAGAAGCGCATGATTTTTAAGTCTAAAAGCCCCGTTATTACTGAAGAATCCGTTCTTGAAAAACTTCGTTTAGTCAAAGATCCAGACCTGCATCGAGATATTGTGAGCCTGGGTTTCATTAAGCAATTAAAGATCGAAGAGGGGAATGTGAGTTTTCAGGTGGAACTCACCACTCCTGCTTGTCCGGTAAAAGAACAATTAAAAGCACAATGTGAAGAGGTCGTGAAATCGATTTCGGGAGTAAAAGAAGTGTCGGTCACAATGACTGCAAATGTTCGCACTGGGACAACCCAATCTAATCGGATCGCTCTTCCCACCGTTAAAAATGTGATTGCCGTGGCTAGCGGAAAAGGCGGAGTGGGAAAGAGTACCGTCACGATTAACCTAAGTATGGCTTTGGCAGCCGACGGAGCTCGAGTGGGACTTCTGGATGCAGATATTTATGGCCCAAGCATTCCTCTCATGATGGGAACTCTCGATGAAAAGCCAGAATCGAGAGACAAGAGAGTGATACCCATCGAGCGAGAGGGCGTGAAAATGATGTCGATGGGATATTTAATCCCTCCCGGAGAACCTGTCGTGTGGCGAGGCCCAATGGTTCACGGAGCTCTAACTCAGTTTTTGAATCAGGTGGAATGGGGGGAACTCGATTATCTTTTAATCGACATGCCGCCGGGAACTGGGGATGCCCAGCTCACAATTAGCCAAAGTGCTCCGTTATCAGGAGCAGTTATTGTGACGACTCCACAAGAAGTAAGTCTCATCGATGCGCGAAAAGGCTTGAAGATGTTTCAAAATGTGAAAATTCCGATTTTAGGGATTGTGGAGAATATGTCGGGTTTTGTCTGTGGGCATTGTCAGGAGGTAACTCCTATTTTTCGTCAGGGCGGCGGACTGAAAATCGCCCAGGAAGCCGGCGTACAACTTTTGGGCTCTATTCCTCTTGATCCAAAAGTAGCGGAAACTTCGGATCTCGGGCGTCCCATGGTTATTTCAAATCCTGAATCTGAAGTGTCCAAACGGTACCGAAAAATGGCTCGCGATATTGCTGCAAAATTATCAGTGATGAGCGTTGAGAGTTCGGGCCAATTTAAGCCCCTAACGATGGATTGGCAGTGATGACCTTAGCTCCTCTTGAATTGAAACAGCTAGGACCTGGACATTTGGGGATCGTTTGGAATGACGGTCATCAATCACTTTTTAACGTAAGAAATTTAAGACTCAAGTGTCGATGTGCAAACTGTGTCGATGAGTGGACCCGAGAACAGATTCTAACAGAAGAAGCGGTTCCCTCAGATATCAAGCCCCGAAAAATCGAGTCTGTTGGTCGCTATGCTCTGAAGGTAGAATGGAGCGATGGCCATGATACGGGATTTTATACCTTTGAGCATCTACGAGCTCTCTGTGAGTGTCCCCTATGCAAGTCATCCCGATAACTATTGAAAAAAAACTGTTTCCCGTAAAAAAAATAATCGAGTTTCATGGCGAAACTATTGCCTACGAAGTAGAAACATTTTCAAAAGATTTTGAAAACTCGGAGCAGGGAGGTTTTTTCGACCTGAGCAATTGGGGAGTCATTGAGATAGCCGGCCCCGATTCTTTAGATTACCTGCAGAGAATGAGCACTGCGAACGTGAAGTCCTTGAGCATTGGCTTGAGTGCTTCAGGGGCCTTTCTAACTGGAAAGGGAACCCTCATCTCAGTGGGAACTTTTCTTCTTGTTGAAGCCAATCGGTTTTTATTTATCGTTAGCCCAAATCAGACTGAAAATGCCTTAACCCATCTTGAAATGTTCCATTTTCAGGAAAAGATTGAAATTAAAGATCGTACATCCGAGCTTGCTTTGATTGGGCTGTGGAGATCAAAGGAAAATCTGCTCAAACAGAGTTGGCAAAGTTCCAGAGAGAAAAACCTCTCTTATGCGCTCTTGCCGCGGGATGAGTATGGTAAAGTGATTCTTGAGCTTCATAAGCAAGGACTTGCATTTTTAGGGATGCGCCTTTTTCATTATTTTCGCATTCAAGCGGGGCTTCCGTGGATGGGGTGGGAAGTAGGGCCAGCCGATCTTGTATTAGAGGCTGGATTAGATGATTTTGTTACCCGAAACAAAGGTTGCTATCCCGGCCAAGAAGTCGTGGAGAGAATTTTCACTTATGGCCAGGTTAATCGAAAGCTCATGCGAGTAAAAATCGAAGGGCAGGGCCTTGAGTCTGTACCCCAAGAGCAGGAGATTAAGCAAGATGATGGTACTGTGGTTGGGA
The DNA here is from genome assembly GCA_945878405.1 of Bdellovibrio sp. ZAP7. Taxonomy (GTDB): domain Bacteria; phylum Bdellovibrionota; class FAC87; order UBA2466; family UBA2466; genus RFNO01. Next base: position 124,975 of record CAMCTJ010000004.1, on the reverse strand, counting down.
CTTTGAAGTCGCTGATGGCTAACCCCAAACTAGAAGACCCTGGTTTTGGTTTAGCGTATGTGCGGAAAGCTTTTTGGGAAAGTACGGCTGAGTATCGAACAGACATCGGCCTAAAAATTAAATGGGATCCGGTCCCAGGAGAGGTGCCAAATGGTTAAGGGCCTTTTTAAATATTTTTCATCGGTAAAATTGGCGGTTATTTCGATTCTTCTTTTATCTGCTGTTTTAGCTTTCGCCACCATCATGGGAAGTTACTATGGGATGCGGGGCTCTCAGATTGTAGTCTATCAACGGTGGTGGTTTGGAGGAGTCCTTTTTCTTTTAGGGCTCAATGTTTTTTGTGCTGCGATGTCCCGCTTTCCCTGGAAGTTGCGGCAAGCAGGATTTGTGATCACTCACCTGGGAATTATCATTATTTTAGTAGGCGCTTTCGTCACCCAACAATTTGGGATGGATGGAAATATGCCCATTCCTGAGAAAAAACAGAGCTCTGAAATTGTTTTGAATGATTTGAAACTTATTTTGCGCGACCAAAAAACAGGAAAAGTAGAGAGTTTTTCGGTTCCTGAGTTCCACCGAACCAAAGAAGGAGAAATTCTCAAAGTGAAGCTTGCTGGTGGAGAGGACTTGATCATTGATAAGGTGATTCCTAGAGCCATTCCAGAAACAAAGATGATTCTGAGTCCCATACCAGGAGTGGGGCTTCCGGCGGTAAAAGTGGGGTTAACAAATTCGCGTTTTCAGATTGAGGAATGGTTGAGGCTAGACGCTAAAAATGAAAAGTCGGAACTGAACTTAGGTCCGGCAATAGTAACTTTTCAAAAATTAATTCATAAAGACGATGAAAGCCGATTCTTTCAAACAAAACCCGAAAACAAAGTTAATAACGTCGATAAAGGAAGATTACTTGTTGAGAGAAATGGCCAAAGGTTTGCTCTGAAAATTACTGATCTAATTGGAAGTTGGAGAGCCGTAAAAGATATTGATTTGGAGGTAAAGGTTGAGCGGTATCTTCCCTACGCCGTAGTTGAAGGTAAAAAACTTATCAGTAAAAGCACTGAGCCAGTAAATCCAGCGGTTGAATTACTGGTCCGAGATTCTAAAAACCCACAAAGTGTGGAAAAGCATACTGTCTTCGCACTATTTCCTGAATTCACTACGCTTCATGGTGGAAAAAAATCGGCCGAGAAGACTTTGGGGGTAACCTTTGGAATGCAGAAATCAGAGGAGCCCTCCCAGCTAATGGGAGTAGGAAAGTCTCGAGGCAGATTGTATTTAGCCCAAACTGCAGACAACTCAAAAATTCTTTACCGAGTGCTGGCGAGCTCGGGTGCACTGAACAGTCAGGGTGAATTGGTTCCCGGGAAAAAGATCCCTACTGGTTGGATGGATATAGAACTGGAACTCAAAGAGTGGCTTCCTTCGGCGGTGTTTGACGAAGAACCTCGCTCAGTAGACGTGCTTCAGGGAGCCGATGAACCTTTTCTGACAGCTATCAGAGTAAAAGTGGGGGATAGGCCCTCCTTCTGGCTTTTGGAAGGTGCCGGTAAAGGTCTGGCAGTGGGGACGATGGACCTTATCATTGAATATAGCAGAGACAAGTTACAGTTACCCTTCAGTCTCTACTTAGATAAATTTTCCATGGGAACTAACCCGGGAACCAATACGGCTGCAAGTTTTATTAGTGACGTAACGGTGAAAGATCCAAAAGCAAATGCGGATAAAAAAGCTATGATCAGTATGAATGAGCCGCTGAAGTATGGTGGCTACTATTTTTATCAAGCAAGCTATCAGCTCTCTCCAGGACAACCTGCAGTGTCTGTGTTTGCTGTAAATCATGATCCGGGAAGGGTGCTCAAGTATTTGGGTTCTCTCATCATGACTTTGGGAATAGCTCTCATGTTTTATATGAATCCCCATTATCTTAAAATGTTAACTGGAAGCCACAAGGAGGCCGTATGAAGCAAGTCATGATTATAATGGCTTTGTTATTTTCGATAAATGATTGCCTGGCATCGCCTCAAAAAAGAGAAGGATTTTCATGGGATTCTATCCGTTCCTGGGCCATCCAAGATCGAGGTCGCGTAAAACCCTACGATACTTTTGCACGCGAGAGTATGGTCTATATTACCGGAAAAAATCAGTGGAAGGGGCTCAGTGCTTCCGAAGTGACTTTTGGTTGGTTGATTTCTTTAGATAAAGAATGGCAAGACGAAGAGTTTATTAGAATCGACTATAAACCCCTAAAAGAGGCTCTAGGACTCGAGGTAAAACGACAGTATTTTCGACCCTCAGAGATGGATAGTCTCACGGGATTAGATAAGATTTTACGGGAGGCTAGTCAGAAGGAGTCTCGAAAAGAACGATTAAGTACTTTAGAAAAAAAGGCTATTGAGCTTCAAAATAAAAAAGGTCTTTTGGAAGCCATTGTGGGTGGGAGTGCACTCATCATTCTTCCTAATCCAAAAAGCCAACAAGAAACGTGGTTCCCTCTATCCGCTCTGACAGACGGTGGAAGTCTTCCTTATGCTTCAGATAAACGGGACGAATTTGCGCTGACCTTGAGAAAAATGGTCGATGCTTATTTGAATAAAGATGCAAGTCAGTGGAATAGCAGTAGTCTCGAAGTTGAAAGAGCCCTTCGCCAAGATTTAGCCCAGGGACAGTATCCTTCCACTTCAGAGCTCAGTCGGGAAATTCATTACAACCAGTTCAGACCCTTCCGCTGGGCTTGGGTGGTTTATACAATTGCTTTAATCTTTTTGGTGGCGGGTTTAGTAGCAAAAAATATCCGCTTGAACCAAATCGGAGCAGTTTGTCTTCTGGTCGGTTTTTTAATTCACACTTATGGGTTTCTCTTGCGGGCTTGGATTTCCGGAAGACCTCCCGTAACAAACATGTATGAATCAGTCGTGTGGGTGACCTGGGGATGTGTTTTATTTTCCCTGATCATTTGGCTTGCTTATAAGAATCTGGTGATCCCCACGGCTTCAGTGGTTTTTTCAATTGCGGGTTTAGTATTAGCCGACAATCTTCCTTCGGTTTTGGACCCCGGCATTCATCCCTTGGTTCCTGTTTTGCGAAGTAACTTTTGGCTAACGATTCACGTTCTTTGTATTACTCTGAGCTATGCTGCTTTTGCAGTATCCACCTGTCTTGGGAACTTGAATCTGGGGCTCTATATTTTTAAACCGAAAAATGTAGAGGTGATCCAGCAAAACATCATCTTTATGTATCGAGCTATGCAGATCGGAGTGATTTTACTGGCTGCGGGAACCATCCTAGGCGGAGTTTGGGCAGATTATTCCTGGGGTCGGTTTTGGGGATGGGATCCAAAAGAAGTATGGGCGCTCATCGCACTTCTTTTTTACATTGCTGTTCTTCATGGCAGATTCACCGGCTGGCTGAAGGGATTTGGATTTGTGGCTGCTACTGTTCTATCCTTTTTAGGGGTAGTGATGGCTTGGTACGGAGTTAACTTTGTCTTGGGCGTGGGACTCCACTCTTACGGATTCGGATCTGGGGGACTCAGTTATGTTATCGGATATTTGATTATCCAAGTCGCCTTGGTTGTATTTTCCTACATGCGTTTTGTTAAAGCAGGGAAACCCGGCAACCAGTTCATTGCACCCAGAACTGGAATTTAAGGCGATTATTCACCAGCTGCTATTGCCATGGAGAAAGGATCGAAAGGGGATTCTTCCACTTGTGCCGTGGGCTCTTCTACTGGTTTAGAATCTTCTTCTGGAAAAAGAGAACCAGTTTGTTGCTCACAAATCGTTTCGCCTTCCTCTCCATTATTGGAAACACAGTCTCTATAGTAGTTGTACGGATCGTTATACTCTGAGCTTGGGGGCAGAACCACTTGAGCTCTGCCCACTGAAGCTAAAAAGAGAATCATAAAAAAGATTTTTGAATTGCGTTTCATGATGCTATCTCCGTTGCTAGTAAATTTTGTAATCAAGTTGTCTCTCAGTTGCTGTTTCACGTTGCGTCTCTTGTCTTGTCTACATAGAGAATACAGCAAGAACTTGGCCAACTTTTCGAAGGGGGAGTTTCTCAAAGTAATCTAAAGAGTTGGGGCCTAGTCGGAGAGGAATTGAAATTTCGTCTTTTTGGATAACCTAAGAACCCGAGTGTCGATAATTTGAATCGGGATCGTTAATAATAACGTAGTTTCAATTGGTTAGGGCTTGTATCGCGACAGTGAACACCTGTCTTAAAAAGTGACACTCAATTAGGCAACTTAATGTGGGTATGAAATGAGGCAAACTGTGTCAGAAGACGGGTCAGGGAAGGAATCTGTAAGGGATTTGTATTAAAGCTATTCCAAGTGGAAAGCTTGAGTTGTTCAGCATTTCGGAGAAGCAGTCTTTGCTCTGTTTCCAAATAAAGATTATGAGTTGAGACATCCTTAGGACACTGACTGCAAACAGCTCCTCCGGAGCTCAGATCAAAGATTGTTGTTGGGTCTAGGGGGCCTTCACACCGAGTGCATTTGTCTACTTGAGGACTTAGCCCCAGGAAACAAAGAAGTTTTAATTTAAATACCAAAGTTAAAAGTTCCAGGCGCTCGATTTTGGATTCCTGCTCAATCAGAGAAAGAGTCTGGCCCAAGAGACTGTAAAGTTGGGGCATTGGGGTGGGGACATCGGCTAACTTTCTAATCCATTGGACGACCTTTCCCGCCATCATGACCTTATCCAGCTCCTCTCGAATTCCAGGAAATGAATTAATAACATTAAGTTCAAGTAGGTAAGGTCTATCTTTAGGATCGCCTCTCAAAAAAATTTCATCATGACAGAAAAGGTCTAAGCCACCTACGTAGCGTTTTTTACTTTTTCGGGCCGATTTAGCTAGAGTAGAAATCACTCCCCATTTTTGAGTCAGAAAACGTACATAGCAATCTGCTTCACCAAATTTTTCTACCGATAGAACAATGGCCTTTGAAGCATGTCTCATATTGAAGCATCCAAGACAGGGCGTTTTTTATACTGAAGATAAAAGAAGTAACCGAGACAGTTGAATAAAATAGAGTAAATCTGTACCAGCGTGCACAGAGTGCCTCCGAGTTCTGGATTGCTAATTCCATTCCATTTAAAAAGTGTGAAGAACGCAACTTGCCCAGTTCCGATTCCTCCCGGAAGAAGAGGCACTGCCGAAGCAATCATAGCCAAAGGAACAATGGCAAAATATTGAACCAGGGATAAGGGAGCATTGATCGATTGGCCTTGAATAAAGTGAAAGTAAATAGAAACGAAAATAGAAAGGGCAGATAACAAAACCGCTTTTAAAATTTTCTTTGGTTGATCTTGATAGAGAAAAGTAGCGTCTAAAATCTTGGAAAGTTTTTTAGAGCGTCTCAGATAAAACATAAGTTTTTCGGAAAAAGAGCTTTTAAAAAAGTTTGTACAAAAGAAAAGAAGACCAGCCACAATTGAAAAAAGGGTAAAACTCCACACACAAATAGCGATAGCTTTTAGCTCGGCTCGTCCGTTAAGCCAGTGTGAAAAGATAATCAAAGTAAATGCTGCATAAAAAATAATTACCGAAAGTCCTAATACTCTATCCAAAAGCACAGTAAAAACTGCCTCAGTGCGCTTACCGGGTTGCTTTCCTGCAATATACCAAGCCTTGATCAAATCTCCCCCCACAGAGCCTGGCATAAAAGTGTTAAAAAAACTCCCAATCATGTTGAGAGAAAATAAATCTCGAAAAGAAAGCTGAAGTCCCTGGCCCCTAACAAGAATCAGCCACCGGGAAGTGCACAAAAATGCAGACGCACCTAAAAACAAAAGGGCTACTAATAAATTTAGAGGATTCAAAATCAGATTCTTAAGTAACGAGAAATCAACCATCTTACCCTTTAACACCCATACGACGAGTCCCAGTCCGAGAAGGGTTTTTAAGGCGAGCTTAAGCTTCTGATTTAGGGGCATAATTCCTTCGCAGTTTCAACAAATTGACTTGAAAATCGGCCCAGTCTAAAATTAGATGTAGTTTCTCACAATAAAAAAGAGATGAAAACTAATCTCCATTAATTTCATATACTTTCATCCCTTCAGGGAGCAAATCCAATGAGAATATGCGTTCTGGGTACCGGTTATGTCGGATTAGTTGCCGGAGCTTGTTTTTCTGACTCGGGTAATCATGTCGTTTGTGCCGATGTTGATTCCCGCAAAGTTGAAAAACTGCTGGCTGGTCAGATACCCATCTATGAACCGGGACTAGATGAATTAGTTTCGAGAAATCGTAAGGCGAACCGACTTTCTTTCACAACTGACATTTCAACTTCGATTAGTAAGAGCCAGGTGGTTTTTATTGCGGTGGGAACACCCACGACCGAAAGCGGCGCTTTGGACCTAACCTATGTGCTTTCTGCTGCCAAAATGATTCGGGAGAATGTCAAAGGCAGTACCGTAGTTGTTCTGAAGAGTACTGTTCCTGTGGGCACCGCTGACAAAGTCAGGGAGGTTTTGAAGGGGGTCTCTCATCAAGTTGAAGTGGTTTCAAACCCTGAGTTTTTAAAAGAGGGAACCGCCGTTAATGATTTTATGAAACCTGAGCGGGTGGTTGTGGGGACGCAATCCGAATGGGCTAAACAAGTGATGGCTGATTTGTATGCGCCTTATATTCGTTCGGGCAATCCCATTTTTTTCATGGATAATCGATCTGCTGAGCTTGCTAAGTATGCTGCTAATGCTTTTCTAGCGACTAAGATTTCTTTTATAAATGAGATGGCTAATCTCTGTGAAAGAGTTGGTGGGAACATTCAAGAAGTTCGAAAAGTCTTGGTTACTGATAGTCGCATTGGTTCCAAGTTTTTATATCCCGGTTGTGGCTATGGAGGTTCCTGTTTTCCTAAAGACGTTCAGGGATTAATTCACCTAGGGAAAGAGTACGGGCTAGGACTAGATATGTTCCGCGCTGTTCATTCAGTCAATGAAAAGCAAAAGCTGGTTCTTCTCGAAAAAATGAGAAAATATTTTGGAAGTGCACTCTCCGGAAAAACAGTAGCTGTGTGGGGGCTAGCCTTCAAACCCGAAACCGATGACATGAGAGAGGCCCCGGCCGTGAGTCTCATTAATGAACTTTTAAAATTAGGTTGTAAGGTTAAGGCATACGATCCGGTTGCTCGTCATGAAGCTAAAAACTTTTTTAAAGATCAGGTTGAATTGGTCGAGCACGCCTACGATGTTCTATCTGGCTCAGATGCGCTCGCTATTTTGACTGAGTGGAATGAGTTTAGAACACCGGATTTTGAGATGATTAAGAGAGAGTTGAAAAACCCCGTCGTTTTTGATGGGAGAAATCTTTACAATCGTTCGAGTCTTGAAAACCAAGGCTTGAAATATTACTGCATTGGACAAGTCGATCCCGCATGAAAAAACAATATCCTAAAGGACGCTATTTAGTTTCGGGAGGAGCTGGGTTTATCGGCTCTCATTTGTGTGAAAGACTCATTGAAAATGAATGTGAAGTCATTGCAGTCGATAATTTCATCACGGGTCGTCCTGAAAATGTGAAACAACTTTTGGGAAACAGTCGTTTTAGCTTAATTGAACAGGATATTATTCATTCCCTGAAGATCTCCGGAAATCTAACAGGGATCTTTCATATGGCCAGTCCGGCAAGTCCTGTTGATTATGCCAAATTGCCTATTGAAACTCTCCATGTGGGAGCTATCGGGAGCGATAACATTCTCAAGTTGGCTCTGGAAAAAAAGTGTCCCATTCTTGTTGCCTCGACTTCCGAGGTTTATGGAGATCCTCTCCAGCATCCTCAAGAGGAAAGTTACTGGGGAAACGTCAATCCCATTGGGCCTCGCGGTTGTTACGATGAATCCAAACGGTATATGGAAGCTCTCACCATGGCCTACCATCGTGTTTATGGATTACCCACTCGTATTGTTCGGATCTTTAATACCTATGGTCCTCGTATGCGAGTAGATGATGGCAGAGTAGTTCCCAATTTTTGTATGCAGGCTTTGGCCCATGAGCCGGTCACTGTCTATGGAGATGGTTCACAAACGAGAAGTTTTTGTTATGTGGCAGATCTCGTCGAAGGATTAATGAGAGCACTACACAGCGATTACACCCGGCCGATTAATCTGGGGAATCCTATTGAAATGACTATTAGTCAATTTGCGCAGAAGATTATAAATCTTTGTCACAGTCGGTCGACACTTGAATATCGGCCACTCCCGCAAGACGATCCCAAGACGCGCCGACCCGATATCAGTTTGGCCAAGAAAGTTCTCGATTGGCAGCCCCAAGTCGATCTTGAAAGTGGCCTTCAAAGGACAGTCGAGTTTTTTAAAGAAAAAAGCCAGCGCCCAGTGTCTTAAATATGGCGGTGCATCGAGCGCAAGCTCCATGCTATAATTGATCTTGTTCCTGTCAGTAAAAATCCAACACTAAAACTCGGAAAAAAAATGGATAAACGAAAATCTCCCGGTAAGGGCGGAAAAGAACGTATTATTGATCTTAATAGCTACCGGAAGAATAAGAACGAAGAGAAACGTCGTGAATACGAACGTGTTATCTTCAATCGAGTGCTCGGTGTTTATAGCTTTGCCGAGAAAGATGGGTTAACCCATGTTGAAGTGGTGGATGTCAGTTACTCGGGATTACGGTTTAGAGAAGAACATCCTGAAAATCCCTTTAAAGCAGCTCAGAAAATTGCCCTTCGGTTCTATTTTACTCCCAACACCTATTTAAGAGTGGTTGTCGAAATTAAGAGAGCCATCCCATTTGATGAAAATGGAAGATCAGGGTTGGAGTACGGATGTGAACTGGACAAAAATACAAAGTCCTACGAAGTCATCAACCAGTTGGTGTCGTTCATGTACAAGTATGCGGAAATTGCTTGTCAAGACAGCCATCCACCGATGATCTGGTTCTAATTTTTCTCAGTAAGGCTAAGCCAAGAGAAGGTTTTGGTTAAGTCCAGGTTATTGCAGTAGGGATATAAAAATAGCCCCAGCCTTAAAAAGTCTTCAGTAGAAATTCCACCTTCTGGCATCTTCACTTCAATACATAAGTCTGCGCGAACAGGAAAAGTTAGAGTTCTTCCCAGGTCTTTTGAAGAAACCGAAACTTCCTTAGTGGGTTGAGCGGGCGGATTAGCGTGCTTTCGTTCCCAGCCAAAAGGGTCCGAACTCCACGACTGATAATCTTCCAAAGCATCGACCACTAGTTTTGACAGAGATTCAAGCTTTTCTCCGGTAATTTCAGTTTGTCTGGATAAAATAACCGCTAAGTTTTCGAGGATCCAGGTCAGGTGATCCTCTTCTTCTTTCAGGAGCGAAAAACACCAAGAGCAAGCTTCTCGTCTTGCCTCGATGACTGAGGCTGCCTCGGATCCTGTTTTGGCGGTAAACTCAAAAAATTTCAAAACCTCTTCAGTATCTCTGATCAGGCAGAGTTGCTTTCCCCCCGAAATCAATTTCATTCTGCTTTTAGCGCGGGCTCTACTCATGAATGTTCCTTCAACAACAACCGAGCCAGCTCTTGAAATCCCTTGCCTCCCTCAGACACCGTTATGTATTTCGGAGGAGACTTCATCTTAGGAAGAAAGCGGATAACGTTCGCCACTCCGACACTATTGGGGAAGAATCCAAACAGTGGTTCATCATTGGGGGAGTCCCCAGTATATACAATTGAATGGGGAGTAATTGAAAGTGAACTTCCAAAACGATTCAGCCAAAACTCGCATGCTGTTAGCTTTGTGTGTTTTCCCACCCAGTAGTTGATGTGGATAGAACTTAACTTAGCTGTGATTTCCGGCTGCTTTTCTAGAAACTCCATCATCCAATCAATCTGTTCCGGATTTAACAGTGGAGGTTCTTCGTTAAAATCCAAAGCGTAGTCAAAGAGTCGATAGGGTTGATCCGTTGCTAGTTTTGCTTCGGGAATGTGAACTTTAATTTGTTCAAAAACTTGGTGAAGAAGTTTTTTTTGGTCCTCCAGATTATTGTTTTCTGCAAGACAATGCGTCCGAACTTTTTTGCCCTCTCTCCACATCATTCCAGCTCCGTTTTCAAAAATTAGGGCATCGAGGGGAATGAGTCGCATCAAGGAATCGGCCCAGCCAGCGGGGCGCCCCGAAACGATAACTAGTTTGAAGCCGTGGTGGTGAAGTTCGTGAAGGGACTGAAGTGTTTGAGGAAGCAGCAAAGACTCATCCGTTAAGGTATCGTCGAGATCTGAAAAGACCGCTTTAATGTCCTGAACTGGTAATTGGGAAATCGGAAGAGGTTTCATCGTTGAGCACTCGAAATTAAAAAATGGGTCAGTTTGCGGGGGTAATCGGTGATGATTCCATCGACTCCCATGGAAATGGCGCTCTTCCATTCTGATTCTTGGTTTAGAGTCCAGGGATGAATTTCGACTCCTAGGGAATGGCACTCTTTAACCATATCTTTTGTAACAAGAGATAGATTAGGAGACGCAATGACCGCCCCCAGGTCCTTAGTTGTCTTGCAAATAGGTTCCGGCTTACCAAAAAGAGCCGATAGTTTTAAATTAGGTTCCATTTTTCGTGCTTCCGTTAGAGTTCGAAAATCGAAACTTTGCAAAATGCTGTTTTCAATTTGGTGGTATTTTCGCAGCAGCCGGATAATGGAATCAACAAATTTTCTTGGGTTTGGTTCAAATTGTTTTTGGGAAGCGCTGGTTTTTGTCTCGATATTAAAACGAACTTTCTTTTCCGGAAGGTTTTTGGCCCAGACTAAAACTTCCTCTAAGGTTACAAAAGTCTGGCCGAGAACAGGCTTTTGATCTGGAAAAACAGGATTCGGAACACTTCCGCAGTCATAAGTCTTTAGTTGCTTAACAGTCTGAGTTTTTATAGGGATCACTCGTGAGAGCGGCTTTTTGCGAGCATCTAGACAGAGATCTACGGAAATAGTCGCATCATGAGAAATCACTGGCACGTCGTCTTTTGAAAGAACTAAATCCAATTCAACCCAATCCGCCCCGCTTGAGACAGCTTCTTCGAAAGCAGAGAGGGTATTTTCGGGGTGGGTACCCCGGGAGCCACGATGGCCATGAACTTGAACATGTTTTGTTGCGGCTTGAGGTTTTAGAGAAGATGAGCTGCAGCCTGTAATTGCGATTAAGAGAAAAGCTAAATAAAAAAGTGATTTCACAAAGAGTCCTGGAACTGTAATTCGCGAGGCGAGAGGGGAATTTTGCGCAAGGGCTCCTTGCCCTCAACTGTACCCCCACCGATACCCACCAAGACCTGATCAATCATTTCTTTAATGAACGTATCTTTTTGAAAGGCGAACAAATGCCCACGTCCCGAAGAATCAAACAATTTATGACAGCCTAGTAACAGCCCCCATAATAAGAAAACCGTTCTTAATGCTTCATCTTCATTTCGAGCTTTTAAATAGGGCGACCGATGAACGAACGTTTTTAACTTGTCCAAACTCGAAAGAGTGACGCTCATAAGGCGCGTGAGCGTGGTGGCTTGGATCTGGACTTCTTTCATTCCTTTATAGGAATAAAGAAGCATATCGAAGTATTCCCCGTAAGGACCGTAGAATGCAAAAAACGACTCCGCGATTTCATAGAGGAGCTCAGAAACTTGTGCCCGATTTTTAGCTCCCTTGGCCTTTTTTAAAAGAGCCTCTAGTTGCTTGTCATACTGTTCAGCGCCCTTTAGCGCCAGGGAGGCAAAAATATCTTCCTTGGATTGAAAATAGCGATAAATCAGGCCAACACTGATTTCAGCTTCTTTGGCCACATCTTGAAGGGGGGTATTTAAAAAGCCTTTTCTTTCAAATAGCTGTCTTGCAGCCTCCAAAATATCATTCGCTCTTTGTTTTTTCTCTCGCTCTTTCCGTTCTTTGATTCCCATTTTTTCCTCGCTATCACAGGCCGGAATATGATAAATCGGCCCATCAGTCTGATACAGGTCAGGCAAGTCTGGCAAGGGCGTTAAACCAGCCAGGAAAATGAACGGCATTCAAAAATAAAATATGGTTCAATAAGCCGTTGAATTGACAGGATTTTCCTTTTGTAAGATCCTAGTTGTAGCTAAGCGTTAAAATAGGGGAAGCGAGGAGAAAAAATGGATCAAGGTAGCCCCAAAGATATTTTTCAAAAGTGCACCACTTTTGAAGAGGCGAATAAAGTCAGACAATTAGGAGTGTACCCTTACTTTCGTTCTATTGAGGAAACGCGCGGTAATGAAGTCGTTTGCCACGGGCAAACGAAGATCATGATCGGTTCTAACAACTACTTAGGACTAGCCCAGGATCCTCGGGTCATTGAAGCTGCCTGTGATGCTGCCAGAAAATACGGTTCTGGCTGTACAGGATCCCGATTTTTAAATGGAAATATTCGCCTTCACGAACAACTCGAAGAAGAGTTAGCACTGTTCGTGCAAAAAGAAGCGGTTCTTTTGTTTTCTACAGGATTTTTTGTAAACCAAGGCGTACTCGCTACCCTTTTGGAAGATGGCGATGCCATCCTCTGCGATCGCGAGAACCACGCTAGTATTTTGGATGGATGTAAGCAATCAGCTGCGAAAACAATTCCTTTTGCTCATAACTCGGCTGATGCTCTGAGACGACGCCTCGAAAGGCTTCCTTCCACTGCTGGAAAACTTTTGATTGTGGATGGTGTTTTTAGCATGTCTGGTGACATCGTGGATCTTCCTGCGATGGCAAAAGTTGCGAAAGAATATGGTTGCCGGATTTATGTGGATGAAGCCCATTCTCTTGGGGTTTTAGGACCTAAAGGGGAAGGAACTGTCCACCATTTCGGGATGAATCAAGATGTAGATTTAACCATGGGAACATTCTCAAAGAGTTTGGGATCCATGGGGGGATTTATTGCTGGTCCGGATTACGTCATTGATTATCTGAAACACAAAGCTCGCTGCTTTATGTTCACTGCCTCTTTGGCCCCCGCAGTGGCCGGCGGAGTTCTGAAAGCACTTCAAATTCTAAAGCAAGAGCCAGAACTGATGGAATCCCTCTGGAAAAACACCCGAAAAATGCATGAGGGCTTCAAGAGTTTAGGTTTCAGAATTGGTACAACCCAAACCCCAATTGTCCCAATTTTGATTGGAAGCGAAGTAAAAGCCTTTATTTTTGCGCAAAAATTATATGAGGCCGGTATCTTTGCAACCCCTGCAGTTTTCCCAGCGGTTCGGTATGGAGAAGCCATCATCCGAACAAGTTACATGACAACCCACACTGACTCAGAACTTGATTACGTTCTTGAGACATTTGGTCGGTTGGGCCGTGAGTTAGGGGTTTTCGAAGAAGCCGCCTATACAGGGAGTACAAAAAAGAATGGTTACGATTTCAGCAGCGTCCAACTCCAAGATGTTGAAGGTCTTCGAAAGTCTGCCGGAGAAGATACATCAACAGGATCCGCAATGGGTGCCCCCGTTCCCCGGTAGTATCGTAAAACTGTTCAAACCCGGTGCCCCTTTTCTAAAACGCGGTAAGCTGTTTCCCTTGATTGCTTTCAAAGACGGTCAACCAGTTGGACGAATTGCTGCGATTGTTAATGAAGCACACAATCGGTACTACCAAGACAAAGTTGGGTTTTTCGGATTTTTCGATTTCGTCGATGACCCAGAAGTCGCTCAAGCTTTGATTTCTGAGGCTTCGGCTATTCTCCGAAAAGAAGGATTAACTGCTCTGAGAGGCCCTTACAGCCCCAGTTCAAATGATGAGTGCGGTTTACTTGTAGAGGGATTCGATCTGCCTCCCATGATCATGATGCCTTACAATCCTCCCTATTACGAAACGGTTTATCAACAACTAGGTCTCAGTCGAGTTCGCGATCTTCATGCTTATTATCTTCGATCAGATATTGGAATTCCGGAAAAAATTGAGAGAGTTGTGGAGCGAGTGAAAAAGAGAAGTGGAATCCAATTCCGGAATATTGATTTAAGTCGAATGGACGACGAGTTAAAAATCATTGAAGACCTTTACAATAGCACCATTAAAAGAAACTGGGGCTTTGTCCCCATTACCTATGAGGAGCTTCAATTTGCGAGTGAAGATTTAAAGCAAATTGTTCAGCCAGAACTGGTTATGATTGCCGAAAAAGAGGGTAAAGCTATTGGGTTTTCGATGGTTCTTCCCAATATCAACGAATTCATGCTTCGAGCAAAAAAGCATCGTGGGTTGTTGCGGGTATTAAGTTTTGTTTGGTCGTTAAAGATGGGGAAAGCATCTGAAGCTCGATTAGCTCTTCTAGGAGTGAAACCAGAATATGAAAATCTGGGGATTCCTGCCGTTTTTTATTTTGAGAGTATCCAAAGAAGTAAAAATAAGTTGGTAGGGGGCGAGCTCTCATGGATTGAGGAGAGTAATCTACCGATGATTCGAAGCTTAGAACTCATGGGCGCCAGACGTTACAAGAACTACCGAATTTTTGAGAAGGCTTTATGAAAGCGCTGATTACTGGAGCCAGTGGGTTTGTTGGCAGAAATCTGGTGTTGAAGCTCCACCAAGATCCTAAATACTCTCAGCTCATTTTACCTGTCAGATCTCGAAAAAAACTCGAATCTCAATTGGCTCGAGAGGGACTTTCTTCTTCAGATTCTAAACTGAAGATTCTTGAGACCGGAGCGCCGAGTTGGCAGGGGCTCGAGGGGATAGAAGTAGATTATTTAGTTCATTGCGCAGGCCTTCTCTTTGCCCGAGAAAAAGATGAGTTCTTTGAAACGAATGTGGAGGGCACTCTTCGGCTTTTCAGGAGTGTTTCTTTTAAAAGAGCTGTGGTTTTGTCCTCCCAAGCTGCTAGTGGACCTTGTCAATCGGGACAGCTTTTAAAGACAGAAGAAGATACCGAGAATCCAATCACTTGGTATGGCCGATCAAAGTTAGAAATGGAAAATCGGCTTGAAAAGGAATTTGGTCAACGAGATTACATTTGTCTTCGACCACCGATGATTCTTGGCGCAAGAGATAGTGCTACTTTACCGCTTTTTAAAATGGTCAAAGGCCGCGTGCTATTCAAGCCTGGATTTAATCCAAAGTATTATAGTTTTGTTGCTGTAACTGACTTAGTGGAAGCAATTCAAAAAGGACTGGGAACTTCAAACAAATCGCAAGAGTCCCAGTCCAAGAGTTACTTTGTAGCTTCTGATGAAGTCATCACCGATGAGATGCTTTTAACAACGGCCGCAAAAGCAGCAGAAAAGAAGGGACTCTTAGTAAAAGTTCCTCAGCCCCTTCTAAAAGTAGTTGCGAAAGCGGTGGATGCTGTTCCGGCTTGGAGAGCTGCTGTTCCTTCTTTAAGTGGAGACAGAGCGAAAGAGATCTGGCCTGATCGATGGGTAGTTTCCTCTAAGAAATTTGCTGAAGAATTTTCTTGGTCTGCAGGAGAGGGGCTCTTGGAGACCTTACAAGATACTTATGCCTGGTATGTGAAAAATGGCGAAATCTAATTTAGAACTTTTAACTGGGCTAACGGATTCTCATACCGTTGAGTTTTTGAACAATCAGAGAGTCCATCGAGAGGTAGAAAAACCTCTCAAAGCCATGACGGATGAGGCTGCGAAAGAAGGCTATCAACTTCAGGTCTGCAGTGGGTATCGAAGTTTTCAACGCCAGTGTGAAATTTGGAATGAGAAAGTGACAGGGAAACGCCCGATCTTGGACTCTCACAATCTGCCGATTTCTCAAAAAGGCTTAACTGAGGAAGAAATCATTTATGCAATCCTGCGATGGTCCGCCTTACCAGCTACCAGCCGTCATCACTGGGGCACTGATTTAGATATAATTGATGCTTCGAAATTAGGACCCAACACAACTGTTCAATTAATTGCTGAAGAGTTTGAGGTGGGGGGTCCGTTTTTCGATTTGCATGATTGGTTGGACAAAAATATGAGTCGGTTTGGGTTTTTCAGACCCTATTCAACCGATCGCGGAGGCGTGAGCCCTGAGCGATGGCACTTGAGCTACGCGCCTTTAGCTGAAACTTATTTAGCTGAGCTTACTGAAGAATTAGTGGTGGGTGTTTTAAAAAAGTCGAACCTTGAGCTGAAAAAGTCAGTACTCGCGGTTCTTCCTCAAATCTTTCAGCGATTTATCTTAAATATTGATTTCCCATAAATTTAAGAAAATCTTCATAATGTCTTCATATTTCACCTGAAGTACTAAATCTTAAGTATTTGATAAGACGAACAAAAAAGATCCAGTGGAGTTTTCTTCACAATTACGTTTCCGCCTTGGAAAACCGATATAATAGTTATGATGCGGAACGTTGCTCTCAGCCTAAATATGAAAACTGTGGGGATAACTCTGTCCCTACTGGTTCAGTTTTTTCTCGCAAGTTGTTCTCCTAAAATTCGTTCTTCTGTCGATGACGGGCAAAATGCTGGTGCCATTGTCAATTGTTCTGCAAATGGTTGGTGCGCGGAAAACTCAAAGTATTACAAAGACGGAGTGGCTACGGATCTCGATAGCTCGGGCGCCGGAACTTGGAACGATGAGACGTACACTGCAGGGGTTATAAAGTCGGTTATTTCGGTAGATGCTCCACCGTCCAATCAAACTGCCTCTGGCGGCAGTGCAACGTTTAGCGTTTTAGCGATTGTATCCAATAGCGCGCTTCTCTCGTATCAGTGGCAGAGGCAAGACGGTGGGACGGAAGAATTTCTCAATTTAAGCGATGACGAAAATATTAGTGGTGCCACCAGTGAAACATTGGTCCTCTCCAATCTTAATCGTGCCGACGACGACGGCGATGTGTATCGATGTGTGATGAGAGCTACGGGGGGTGCGGACGATGTGTATTCAGTCAGTGTAGCTCTTAACGTGAGTACCTGCTCTGCGGGGCACTACGATGACGGAACAGGTGCGTGCTTAACCGGTACCGACAACGATGGTGATCACTTCCCCGAGAGCTCTGATTGCAACGATTCCGATGGCAACATAAACCCAGGCGCTTCCGAAACCTGCAGCGACTCAGTAGATAACAACTGTGATGGACAAATAGATAACCATGAGATTTGTTCTGATACCGATGGCGACACTGTTGCAGATTCTAGCGACAACTGCCCGAACAACTCAAATGTCGACCAAGCAGATTTAGACAGCGATGGAGTTGGCGATGTTTGCGATACACCAACGTGCGGAAACGGAGTTCAAGAAGGTGGCGAAGTGTGCGATGGCACTGGCTGCTTAGCCGATTGCTCCGGACTCGATACCGATGGCGACACTGTTGCAGATTCTAGCGACAACTGCCCGAACAACTCAAATGTCGACCAAGCAGATTTAGACAGCGATGGAGTTGGCGATGTTTGCGATACGCAAACGTGCGGAAATAATAGTTTAGAAAATCCAGAACAATGCGATGACGGAAATGACAATGATAGCGATGGTTGCAGCTCAAGCTGTGTGATCAACAGCGGAAGCTCGAGCGGATGTCTTGATAAGTACGTTTATAATCAAACCCTCCATAGTAGCAACCGAATTAACTATTCGAGAAGTTCATTCCCTACTGCATTTACTGCAGAATTTGATCTAAAGGCGTGGGGAGGAAATGGTGCAGATGGTGTTTACTTTTATTGGTACGCCAAGGGTACCACAGCTCCCACTCCGGGAACGGACAATGATAGTTTTCCTACTGGAAAAGGTCCCAACTCTGATCAGGACGCTTATCGAGTCGTTTTTGATGAGTTCCTGGGGAACAACATTTACACTTATTGGGATGGCTACAATAACACTCTAGACACATCTGCCTCTGGCGTAGATTTTGACGATGGTCAGTGGCGACATGCCAAGATCGTAGTTAATGCCGATCGCATTCAAGTCTATCTTGATGGGGCTATAAAAGCGGACTTCACTGATTCGTCCTACAACTCTCGAGATAAGTCTGGTCTCAACTTTGGTATTGGAGGATACATCGGGGGTCTAAATAACTATCATGCATTCAAAAACTTCAAGTTTTACGACCACTCTGTCAGCCTCACAGAGCCAGTGATTCAGGACATTCTCACCAGTCAAACAGCCCCAACTGGAACGTTACACGTCAACAATGGTTTAACCAGTACGTTTTATTCGGACACCGTATGTGCTCCAAGTTCATGCAACAGTAACTCGTCCGCCTCATCTATTTGTAACCAATCGGGCACTTGTTTGAATCAGGGAGGCTGTGAGTGCGGTGTGTATAACAATATCAACTACGGGGACACGTGCAATTTTGGTGGAAGTGACAGTACCCCGGTCATCAGGATCCACACCCAGCCCTCGAATCAAACATCAAATGGAGGGCCGGTAACTTTCAGTGTGAGTGCTAGTGTAACGAATGAAGATACGCCTACTTATCAATGGGCTTTGGAAGTAGCGGAGGGACAGTTTAGCGATGTTTACGATGGTTTTGACGAAGGAAAATACACAGGTTCAAGAAGCGACACACTCACTATTCAAAATATTACACTCGCAGACAGTGGAAAACACTATCGTGTAAAGGTGAGTGCTCCTGGCGGGGCGGACGATGTGTATTCAAATTTGGTATTGCTCACCGTAAATCCATGTGCTTCCACGGGATGGTGTGTAGATGAATCGATGTATTACGTTGGTGGGGTGGCGTGCTCCGGTATGGATTCTTCAGGGGATGGCTACTGTGTCGGAACGGGGACTTATTACTTAAGTGGCACAGCAACGACCCTCGATAGCTCAGGAAACGGAACCTATAGTGGTCAGACTTACACGAACGGCAGTTTAAAGTCTGTCATCACGATTGGAACCCAGCCGACAAATCAAACAGCAAGTGGCGGCAGTGCAAGCTTCAGTGTCTCTGCGAGTGTTACCAATGGTGGAACTCCTTCCTATCAATGGGAGAAGCAAGAAGGGGGCACGGGAATCTTTCAAACTGTCAGTAATGGGACCAATATCAGTGGAGCCACCAGCTCTACTTTAAGTCTCTCAAACCTCACCAATGCCGATGACAACGGCGATGTCTATCGAGTGGTAGTGAGTGCAACGGGTGGAGCTACGAATGACAATTCGAGTAGTGCGACGTTGACGGTGAATGCAAGCGGGGGATCTTGCCAAAGCACAGATGCTTCAGTCGCTTCGTGTAACGGCGATTGCTATGACGGAGCACAAAGTCTTGCAATTGATACCGAACGACAGGGCCCCGATGATGTTCTAATGATTCTTAAATACGCCAATAGCACTGGCGACTTTAAAATTTGGAAAGAAAAGTGCGGCGATCGAGTTTTGAATTCCAGTGGTCTTGTGGCAAACGGTTGGCAACAAAAGCTCAACAGGGCAGGTACTGCCTTTGATGGGGACTTAACAGATACCAGCGTCATCCAAGCCATTGGTGGACGGGTATGTCCGCCGAATGTGTTTTTAAATTACGACAACATGGCTGTAACGAATCGATGCCTTTACTATGATACCGGAAACGATTGGCAGACCATTGATGCTGCAAGCCCTAGTAACGGGGGATCCAGCAATAATGTCGAGGCAGAGGATTGGATTACATCCTGGGATAGCGCAAGCACAGGACGAGGAACGAATTCATCTTATTACGAAGGGAATATCAAAACCTGTGCAGATAAGCGGATGCGATTACCCACCATCTACGAAACAACCGAAAATATCGTCATGTGGGATGATTTCTATTCAGGTAATAATTTTAAACCGACTGGTGATCTCACTTCTAACGGAGGCAGCCTGTCTTCGCACCCAACTTGGGCAGGGACTAACGGAGTTCCCAGTTCTGGTGACGACATGAATTGGACGGCCTCTGCCTACAACTTGGATTATAATAGTTATTGGAATTGGTACGGTTCTGATACTTCATATGTTTCCTACAGTAGTAGCAATTGGAGTTACGTTCGCTGCGTTCTCCCTTCGCATGGAGTTTCGTCTCCGCCCCCTGATCCGCCCCCTGATCCGCCAGGAGGTGGTGGCGGCGGTGGGGGAAGTAGTGGTTTCTCTGCTAACTGTAATTCCTCAGTTAATTGGCCGTATAGTTTTTATGTAGACTTTAACCTTGCAAAATATAATTCGGATCATGGCCGAGCAGGCTGTTTCTGTGATGGGGCCATTAATGAACAGATCTGGCTTTCTCACAGCCCCCATGGGGGATCCCCTTGGAATACTTCTGCAACTTTTTGTTCTGCAGATTTCGATACCGGCGAAAGTGGTGGCCTAACCATTAACGTTGTTGGAGCCTGCTCCGCTGGAAGCTATACATACACTGTTTCGGTTGAATCATATGGCGGACCCCGCTACACGGGAGGGTGTAACGTGAATTACACCAGTGCTCCTTTGGCCCCTGCTTCTGGTAGCAGTCCCGACTACTACGGAAACATCAATTTAAACTTCTCGGATGACTACGTAACCGTCTCTCCTCCCTGACCATTCTCCTTCCACCTAGCTACCAAATAATGGTTCTTTTCCCCACTGTCTAAGGCATCTTCACTCTATAAAAAAGTTCTACACTTTGTAACATTCTGGAATAATTATGGAATGTAATTTGGGGCCAAGCGTGTTTCGGCACAGACCCCACGCCTCTCGCGAAACACCAGCCGAAAAGTTTAAGTGCCTACCTTGGCAGACTGCTTGCACATTCTGCCCCTGAGCCGTTCTCTGGGTTGAGAGCTGGTCTCTGTAGTCTTTGAGTTTGTATGTGGAATGTTGTTTTCGTGGAGTTGTCTGATGAAAAAGCTAGTAGTTCGTAAATCAGTTTTTGCAGTAGCACTGAGCGCAGGGGTTATCCTTTCAGGAATTAGCCGTGCTGAGAGCTACGATGACTATAATGCCGGCTTTAAGAAGGACTTATCTAAAGTAGATGTCGCTCTTAAAGGCGCTAATCCTGCTTATACAGCGGACAGCCTGAATGCTGCTGCTAGTTCCGAGCTGACCCAAATCGGAGATGAAGTTCTCACGGGCGCTAAGAAAGAACTTTTCCAAGAAGAACAGAAACTTCAAAACTGGCATAAGAAATTGAAAAAAGTAAATGCCATGGGACCTGCCATGGATGCTTTCATTAAAAAAGCAGTTACTGATCGCACAGTGAAGTTAGACGAAGCACAAGGGCTCGCAAGTCAGCTCTCTTCTTCTGGCGCTTTTATTAACCCTTCAGATTTCGATGTAAGTTCTTTAGCGAATTCTTGTCAAAACGGAGTAGATTTTAGTCCTTTACTTCAAATCGCCCAAACTTTTGGTACTGATAAAGTCGATTACTTAAGAAGAAAAGCACAGACTTTACTCGAAGAAAAAACAGACGAAGCTAAGAATTTAGAGCGAAAAAAGATTTTGGAGCTCATTTCCAACTTAAAAGAGCTGAATGCTAAGAACGAAGAGCTTGACGCTCAAACGCTTCAACCTGAAGAGCTTGAAAAATTAGACAGCTTAGATTCTATCGAATCTCGTTTAGCTAAATTGAAGAGAAAGAACCCAGAAGCAAAATCTCAGTTCAAGAAAGCGGAGTCAGACTTGGTGGGCAAGTTCCAAGCTTTCACAGAGCAGTTATTCCAGATTCGAGATAACGATAGCCGAGTTCAACAATTAGGTGATGAGTTTGCACGGGGTATCGAGCAACAACAACAAATGATGATGATGGTTGCCCAGCAATCTACTTCTCAGCTGTTACAGAATTGCGTTCAAGAAACAGATGGCATCTTCCAAGAAATTGATAACACCAGACGAACCCTGATCAACCGAGTGGGAAGTCGTGTTGCAGCTCTAGATGCTCAAGCACAAGAGCAACGCGCTAATAGCATGGGTTTCTTCCGAGGCGATTACACAACCTCTTGCCCTGATATCGCAACTAACTTACAGGGAACGATTGGCGGATTCTTTAATACAGATTTACCTAACCGTTTAAGAGCGGTTCGCAGCACGAAAAACCCAAGCAAAATGCTGGTTGAAGCAGTGGGCGTGATGGATGCAGTAAGAAATCTACAAGCTCAAATTGGACCTGCATTACAACCCCTAATGGAAGGTTGTGATACTGCTAGCAAGATTCGCCAGAGTTTAGTTCAAAGAGCGCAGAGCAGCACAAACGGTAATAATGGCAGCTTGAATAACGGTCTCAATGCCTCAACGGTCCCAACCGTTCCTCGAAACTCAGGAACTTCATTTGGACCTACGGCACCGTTTAACCCAAACCACACGATTCGTCGCTAAACGACGGCTCGGGATTTGAGATAACCTCTTAGTTTGGCCCTGTGGATTCTAGAGTCCTCAGGGCCAAAGTGTTTTTACTGGTTCCAGCGGTTTGACGGCCTTCACGGGCATTGGTACTTTTACTAGGTCAAAAGCCAAGTGGAGGTGCTACATCGTGTCAGACATCGTGGCTCACATTGAAAAAATCGGGGTAATTGGTTCAGGGACTATGGGTAATGGGATTGCTCAGGTTGCGGCCAGTGCTGGTTACCAAGTCCTTATTTTTGATATTTCAAAAGAACAGCTAGATAAAGCTCTTCAAACGATTTCAAAAAGTCTTTCCAAACTCTCAGAAAAAGGAAAACTCAAAGAATCCCCCGAGGCGATTTTAAAGAGGCTCAATTCCACCACTCAAATTTCAGATTTAAAGTCCTGTCAGTTCGTTATTGAGGCAGCGACTGAAAATAGAGACATTAAGTTTAAGTTGTTCTCTGATCTCGATCGAATCCTTTCTCCCGGGGTAGTCATTGCCACCAACACTTCCTCTATTTCGGTAACGGAAGTGGCAAGCCATACGAAAAGACCAGAACTTGTGGCGGGCATGCATTTTATGAACCCTGTGCCCTTGATGACTTTGGTTGAGGGAATTCGGGGCCTTGCTACAAGCGATAAATGTTTTCAAGTGGTCAGGCAAGTCGCAGAAAAAATGGGAAAGGTTTTTATCGAAGCAAAAGATTCTCCTGGGTTTGCGGTGAATCGAGTGCTGATGCCCATGATCAATGAAGCTTTCTTTGCTTTGCAAGAAGGGCTTGCTTCAGCAAAAGATATCGACACAGCGATGAAGCTTGGCTGTAATTTTCCCATGGGTCCTTTAGAACTTGCAGATTTCGTAGGGTTGGACGTTTGTCTTTTTGTGATGGAAGTACTCCATCGTGATTTGGGTGATACTAAATATCGTCCAGCACCGCTCCTTCGAAAATATGTCGAAGCAGGGTGGAAAGGACGAAAAACCAATAGGGGGGTCTATGTTTATTGAGGGATTGCCTGAGTTAAATGTAGATAAAGCAGTTGGAGCAAGTGAAATCGAGCAACAGGTTTCAGAGCTTGAAAAACAAAAAGCGCCTTTGGTTGGAATCCATGCTTCATTAGAAAACTGGGATAAAATCGAAGCAGCTATTTGTTCTTTGCGATCGGCCAATGTTTCTGCCCTATTAGCTCTCCAGAAATCCAATGAGAGTCTGCAGGACGAGGAAATTCTTTACCTGTTTGGAGTTTTGCGCGATTGGGATCAGCTCACTCTTCAAAACTTTTTGGAAGTGTGTGGGGATTGGATTCCCCAGGAATTCCAAGACATTTTGAAAAACGAAGCAAAAATTGAATTGAAATGGGCAAAGGAATGGTTAACCGCTGCAAGTGATCAGCGAATTACCAAATATCCGGCTCTTCCTTGGCGAAGTTTCACCAGAAAAATAGTGGCTGAGAACTACCGGTTTGCTGTTCGGTTCCTTGAATTAGCAGCTGCTCCAGCAACAGAAGAAAATATGGCTGCAATTCACCAGCATATTCGTCAATTCATTGAAGCAAAAAAACAAGTCGTCTGTATTTTCCCTAAAAAGTGGAAGCAAGGACAAACGGAGCACTGATGATCCGGGTTTTAGTTGCAAAACCAGGGCTGGATGGCCACGATCGAGGAGCTAAGGTTCTGGCCCATGCTCTGCGGGATGCTGGAATGGAAGTTATCTACACCGGCTTGCACCAGACTCCTCAAATGATTGTGAATTCGGCTATTCAAGAAGATGTAAAAGTCATTTGTGTCAGCATTCTCTCGGGAGCCCACCAGAGGGTATTTCCAGAAATCCTTCAATTGCTGAAGGAGAGAAAAGCAGAAGATATTCAAGTTTTAGGGGGAGGCGTAATTCCCGAAAGCGATGCTCAAGCTCTGAAAAAGATCGGAGTAAAAGAAGTTTTTACAGCCGCCAACTCTCTGGCTGAAATTGTAGCCTACATCAAAAAAGCAACTCAAAACTAGTTTTTGCCAGATCTCAGGCGGTGTTTTCTTCTCTCAACAGCTTCCAAGTACCGTTTTTCTTCTTCGGGCGTTTTGGGAACGAATTTAGGGACGGGAGTAGGGTCTCCATTATCATCAACCGCTACATAAGTTAAAAAGGCATGAGTCGCCTTTTTTACGACTCCAGTGATGCTGTTCTCAGCTTCTACTAAAATTTCTACTTCAATAGAGGTTGT
Organism: Bdellovibrio sp. ZAP7; assembly: GCA_945878405.1. Classification (GTDB taxonomy): domain Bacteria; phylum Bdellovibrionota; class FAC87; order UBA2466; family UBA2466; genus RFNO01. The sequence goes on along the minus strand of CAMCTJ010000004.1, from coordinate 100,620 downwards.
TCCTGCCCAAGTCACTCTGGCTTTTGTAAGAACTGTATTTCCCGTTTTAATGGGCACAATAAAGTGGAGAGAATCGATGGAGACTGTCACGACGGGACGTCTTGCAAATCTCATAGCTGCAATCGCCCCTGCGATGTCGACCCAGCCCATGACGACGCCTCCGAAAATGGCTCCCAGAGCATTGGTGTGTTGGGGAAGAACCAGTTCAGTCATGAGTACGGAATAATCATCCGGGGTTTGAGTGGTCTGGACTGAACTCATCGTTTCCTCCTAGTTTTGACGGCGTATTTGATAATTGCGAACCAACCGTAAATGATCTTGATACGTTTTTGTGAAAAAGTGAGAGCCATTATTGTCGCTTACAAAGTACAGATAGTCGCTGGATTCTGGTTTTAGAACCGCCTCAATGGCATCTCCCCCCGGACTTGCAATGGGGCCAGGCGGTAGGCCAGAAATCGTATAGGTGTTATAGGGAGTCCACCGTTGGAGATCTGCTTTGGTGATATTGCCGTTAAAATTAGCAATCCCATAAATAGTAGTGGGATCACTCTGTAGCCGCATTCCTTTTTTCAAGCGATTAAAGAAAACGGAGGCAATCAGTGGCCGTTCGCCTGCTTTTCCAGTTTCCTTTTCAACAATAGAGGCCAAAGTGATAACCTTTTCTAAAGTCATGCCGGACGCCGGGATTCTGCTTTTGAATCGTGCGTTGTACTCTTGAAAAAAACGATTCACCATTGTTTCCAACATTTTTTCTTCGCCATCCACTCGGGAAAAAAGATAAGTGTCGGGATAGAGAAACCCCTCGAGGTGGGGAGTTGAGAGCTGATATTTCTTTGCTGACTGGGGGGAAAGAGCTAACTGAATAAATCGATCCGAACGGCCGAGTTCTTTTTCTTGAATCAAAGCCGCTATCTGTCTCACATTCCAACCTTCCGGCACGGTAATGGAATGGGTAATTGGGTCCGACTGATAAAGCACTTTGAGCGTATTTAATAAATTGGCTCCTGGCCGAAAGCGAAATTCACCTGCTCTCACTTTTTTACTGCCTCGAGTGAAACGCAGCAGATTTTGAAAAATAATGGGATGCTGGACAACCCCTTCTTTGGCTAAGAGTTCAGAAACTGCTTTTAACGATAATCCTCTCGGGATGAGGATGTCTTTCGTTGCTGAACTTGGGCTACCTTTTAGAAGAAAAAGGAGCATCCCTAAACAAGCCAAGCCGCCAATTGCAGTAAGTCCTGCTAGAGCTGATTTCAAAGAGCCATGTGTATTTAGTCGTTGTCCCACGAGGATGTTTCCAGATTTTGATTGAACTTTAAACTGTCTAAGTAACCTTGAAGAATAATACAAGCGGCTACCTGATCGATCACTTTTTTTCTGTTTTTTCTAGAGAGATCGGCTTCTAACAGTGTGCGCTCCGCCTGAACCGTTGTAAAACGTTCGTCCCATTCTACCACAGGGATCTTAAGGCCCCCTTGCAACGCTGCAATATATCTTCTGATGTTCAGAGCATCTTTGCCCTCTTCACCGAACTGATTCAAGGGCAATCCCACGAGTACTTCCGCTACCTCATGTTCTTCAACAAGCTTTTGTATTTTTACTAACCAGGGTTTGATTTGTGTTTCTTCCACGGTCACGAGTGGGCTTGCAAAAAGCCGCGTCTCATCTGAGAGTGCAACGCCGGTGCGTTTCGAGCCAATATCAAGTGCCATAATTCGAGTGGGTGTTTCGTTCATAACCAATCTGTAAGAGCTTGAGGAAATTTAAAAGTGTCAACCGAATCCGGAGGAAGAATGAGGCTACTGACTGGGTATGTGCATTGGTAGCCAGCGAAAGAGCCCATCGGACGCATATTTCCACTTTTTCGCAAACCGACAAAAGGCAATTTATAGCTGACTTGAGTCGAAGGGAGATTCCAATGACAGATCCCCACTTTGGCCTCGTGAGCAAAATGCTCAAAGTGTTTTACATTGGAAGAAAATAACGAAGCAACCAAACCAAACTGGGTTTGGTTTGTGATCTCGATTGCTTCATCAAGATCCGACACCGGATAAAATGCAACTTGAGGACCAAAGAATTCTGAGTTTTGATAAACACTCTTGGGATCAGCTTTGGAAATCGCGTAAATCGATGGGGAAACATAGTAACCCTTCGGATTTCTTTCGAGCGGCTTTCCGCGCATGATCTCCTCACATCCCTCTCTCACTGCAATGCCTTGATAACGAACGTAATCCTCTACTAAGCGTTCACTTACTAAGGGCCCCATCAACGGGACAGGGGAGGTAGAGGTCAGTCCATAACCAATGGGGATTTTCTTACAAAGGGAGTGAAAGTCTTTGAGTAGTTTTTCGTAAAGCTTTTTATGAACAATGATTCGGCTGGTGCTTGTGTAGCGTTGTCCTGATGCCGAAAAAGCCGACAAGAGGAGACTCTTTAAGGTCAGATCATAATTGCAATCGTCCCAAACAACCGAGGCGTTCTTGCCACCACTTTGAATGACTTGAATTTTCCAATAATCATTCAAGAGTTGCTTTTTTATGGCGATAGTTGTCTCCGGAGTTCCAGTGAAAAAGACCCCATCTACTTCAGGGTGACCTGTGAGTCGCCGGGCGATATCCCCATCTCCCTGCAAAAAATTAAATGATCCGGCAGGCAGTCCTGCTGCGTGTGCGCACTCTGCAATAGCTTGACCCAAAGCAGGTGCAAACTTTGTTGTTTTAACAACCACCGTGTTTCCATTCAATAAAGCTGGAATAAAGTGATGATGGATAGAGACCATTGGCATCACAGACTGGGAGACCACTGCAATGACCCCAATAGGATGGTGCCTCACCATTCCGTCAAGTCCCGGTTTTGCTTCTGGAATCTTGGTCTCTAACGTGGTTTGACTCCCCAGTTGTAAAAAGTGATCAATCACTCGTAGGCTATCAGCAATTTCCAAGCGGGATTCCCAAAGGGGCTTTCCAATTTCAAAACTATCCAACAAAGCCAGACTCTCAGCTCGTTGGGATAAAATTTCTCTATAGCGATTCAAGTGAGAAAATCTTTCGGCAGCCGTTAGCCTTCGCCAAATGGGCAGGCTTCTTTTTGCTGCCTGAATCGCTTCATCTACATGACTGTTGGCAAAGGGGAATTCAACTGCCTTTTCTTCGAGATTTCCTGGATTTCGACTGAGGATGACCCCATTCGGATCGGTGACCTTAACGAAATGGCCCCCCCAATAATTTCCTAGGTAAATACGTTGAGTGGTCATGATTCCAAAGGAAGAAGGAAAACCTCTTCGCTCCCCGTTAATTCCATTAATTCCAAAACTGCTTTTGGTAATTGTACCTTGCCTCTTGTAAGTTCAAAGGGAGATTGCATGCAACGGAACTCACCGTCTTTAAAAATGCTGACCAGCGCCCGTTCACCGGTTCTGCTTTTGAGGGCGTCTCGATGGGCGTGATATTTCTTTGTGTGGTTAACTAAAGTGATTTTATCGGTATCGGCCCAGTAGTGTGGACCTCCATCAAAGGGGTCGATATGCTCACGCCATTTGAAACCGATTTTTTCCAGCATATGTTTTACGGGTTCCGTATCGGGGCCTACCTTGCCAATGGCGTCCCTGGCCTCACCAGACAAAAGTACAGTGTAAATATCTCCTTTGGGAAATAGAGACGTGATAAATTCCTTGTTTTTCCGTGAGAGGAGATCGGCATCTTGATACGAAAGGTTTGTGAATCTTCTCCCGAGAGCCTCCCAAAGCAAGCTTTCTCCACTTTCTGACAAGGGGGGCATGAGCTCCGACAGCACACGATCTTTGAACCATCGACGCTTCATTTTCATAAAGGAAAAGCGACAGAAAGAGAGAATTCTTCCCAGCTTAAGTTTATGACCGCGATAGCTCGGGTCAATCACCAATCCACCAATTTCAGTGGGACCATCCGAATCAAACTTGAGGCTGAGCACTTTGTGAATAAATCCAGCATGGATGGTTTCACTGTATTTCTGTTTCTCTTTAAGCTCAAAATACATATGGGGAATATCAGGGCTACCATGTCGAGCAATGATCATTGAGGTGCCAATTACTCTTGAAGATTTTTGGTCAACCAAAACGAAAATATATTCCCGTTCAAATTTATCTTGAATCTGACCATTAAACGAATCAACGGACTTTCGAATTTTTTCTTTCAGGAGATCTCGGTTGCTGGGTAAGTTGATAAAGTATACGAGCTCGCTCAGACGCTCCAGATCTTCTAGGTCAGATTCTCTAACACTTCTAATGAGAAAATCGGCATCGATCATACTTCCACCCACGGAGTCTTTAGAAATTGTGTATAAAAACGAGTTGCGATCTCCATCTGCTTAAAAGAATTATATTCATTCGGTCGGTGAGCATTTCCTACGCTAATTCCTGGACCAAATACAATGGCACTTGCCCCGTGAGCTTGATAAATGGCCGCTTCTGTTGAAGTAGCCTTGGTTTTGAGCACTGGTTTAACTCCGCAGGCCTTAAGCGTTCGAGATGCCTGTACTAAAAAACGACTGTTCTTCTGTCCCCGTAAAGAAGCGTCAGAAGTAACGTGGGTCACCTTGGCACCAAACTTTGCAATCCCCTCACGAACTTTCTTTTCTAATCGCTCGTGATTTACATCGGGCAAAGTCCGAACATCAAATACAAACTCAATATGTTCCGAACGGGTGATCGCCTGATTCAGACTTAAACAAGAAGTCGAAGGAGAAAAACGCGGGTCTTTTCGTGATTTAAAATCATGTCGTAAATCATCTAGAAACTGAATCAGTTTAAATATCATTCGGGTTGTTTCATTTTGATCTGCAACTACTGAAGCCTCACAACTGTCCGGTATTTTGTTGAAGTTAGTACCCGAAGCAAGATGGGTAATTCCGTAGCCCCTTTTGAAAATATCCGTTAATCCTTTTACAAGTGCATTATCGCCTAAATCAGGAGTTGAGCTATGCGCAGAAACTCCCTTCCATCTCTTTTTTGTTACCTGAGATTGTTGGCGATCAAGAAGGAGCGGAACAGCTACTGTAAAAATTAAGTGACCTTTGTGGGCATAAATCAATTCAAGATTGGAGGGTTCCCCGACCAAGGCATATTTGGGTTTAAATTTTTTAAGTTTGAATAGTTCCTGGATTCCAATTAATCCTCGCTCTTCGCCGTAAGTGCCTATGAGGGCAAAAGGGCGCTTCCAAGGCTTAGCGAGGCGGGCGGCCCAAATTTTACACAAGAAATCTAATTTTACATCTGCTGTTCCCAGGCCATAAATTCGATCTCTCAGTCGAGTTGCTTGAAATGGGTTTCCTTCAGTTTTTGTCCATTGAGTAGGCTCTCCAGGGTCAACGGTATCCAAATGGGTGTTAAGAGCCAAAAGATCCGGAGCGTCTAGGGTGTGGCTATAGGCGATGAGGTTTTTAAAACGGACCCCATTTTCGATCACTAGCTGTTCTTCTACTTTTAAACCAGTCTCAGTTAGAAGGGGCACGAGAAAACGGACCAATTCCTCATTACTCTGATGAGTAGTCGAGCTGATGCGGATCATTTTTTCGATCCACTCGATGGGTGGAAGCTTCATTCTGGTCCTTGTGGTCTGTGTAAAAACTTCAAAACAGTAGCTCCGAGCCACCATTAGTGTCAATCAGAACACCCTAAACAAAAGCTTTTTAACTGCGGTATAACTGACTGAAAATAATGATAAAAAACGATCACCCCTTGAGTTAGTTCTCCGTTTTTGCTAGAAGTGCACCCTTTAGAGATTTGACCATTGAATTATCCGGGCTTTTTTAAAAAACCCAGATAATCCAGGGGTCACGAACAATGAGGTTCCTCTGGGTTCTGTCAGTGATCAAAATAAACTGGATTCTTTAAAAGAGCGTCTCCTTCAGGTTGAAGCCAAGCTGGAACATGCTTTTTCGAACAAGGCTTTATTGATTGAAGCTTTAACCCATTCCTCTTTTCGAAATGAACAAGGAATCGATACCGATAACGAACGTTTAGAGTTTCTTGGGGATGCAGTGATTGGCCTTGTGATAGGCGAGAGACTTTGGTGTCAGTTTCCTAATTCTCCCGAAGGGCAACTCTCTCGTTGGAGAAGCCAGCTCGTTAGTAGAAAAAGTCTAGCGGATCTATCTAAAGAGGCTGGAATGGGTTCCTGGATACTTCTGGGTAAGGGCGAGCAAAGAAGTGGCGGGGCTGATAAAAAAAGCATCTTAGCGGGGGTGTTTGAGTCCGTCGTAGGGGCTCTTTATTTAGATGGCGGTCTTGAGAAAGCACGTAACTTTTTATTAACGGTTTACAAATCCTCTCTCGATTCGCTTTCAGCAGATGATGTGACTTATCGAAAAGAGTTAGATCAAAAAACTTTTCTTCAAGAAGTGACTCAATCTAGGAATGGAACAACCCCGCTTTACCGAGTGGTTGATGTTTGGGGATTGGAGCACGAAAAAAACTTTCGGGTAGAAATAGAAATAGCTGGTCAGGTGATTGCCCAAGGAGAAGGGCGAAGTAAAAAAGAAGCTGAGCAACGAGCTGCTCAAACTGCTTTGGAGACATACGGATTATGAGTTTAAAAAAAGACAAAAAAAGAGTCTGTGGTTTTATGGGAATAGTAGGGCCTACTAATTCCGGAAAATCCACTTTGTTGAACGCGTTGGTGGGAAGAAAAGTTAGTATTGTTTCCCAAAAAGTTCAAACCACCTACCATGGCGTGAGTGGTATTTTGAACTTGGATTCCGGACAGTTAGTTTTTACTGATACTCCGGGATATCAAAAACATCCAGATAGAGTGGCCAGATTGCTCAACAATGTTGCAGATCAAAAAGCCGCTGGATGTGATGCTGTGATGTGGGTTTTCGATGCTTCAAATCCGAGAGTGTTTCAGCAGGTAATGAAACTTAAGACAAAAATCAGCCAACTGAAAAAGGCAGAGCTTAGCTTTTGCGTTCTCAACAAAGTGGACAAAGTTGAAAAGACCCAACTGCTGCCGCTCATCCAGTCGCTTTGGGAATTGGGAATCTTTAAAGAAATCATTCCTGTTTCTGCAAAAAAAGGAAATGGAATGGATCGACTCGTTCAAATTGCGAATCAGGTATTGCCGGAAGGGGAGGAACTGTATCCTCGAACCGCTATTAGCGATAGGAATCCTCAGTTTCACTTAGCTGAATTTGTTCGAGAGAAGATCTATCAAGCCACTCATGAAGAAGTGCCCTATTCATCTTGGATTGAGATTGATGAATCGGAAGGACCAAGAATGCCTACGATTTTAGCGAAAATTCACGTTGATTCAGAATCAAAAAAGGGAATTTTAATCGGAAAGAAGGGTGAGATGCTGAAAAAAATCGGTATCGAGGCCAGAAAAGAGATGGAAGCCTTCTTAGGAAAACAAATTTGTTTAAAGCTACATGTGCACGTTCAAAAGAAATGGAAAGAAGATTCTCGTTTTGTGAATCGTTACTTGGAGTTGGACCAATGAAGTCTTTTGCACTTATCGGTAGACCGAATGTTGGTAAATCGAGCCTCTACAACGCTTTGTTAGGTTATCGTCGAACTATCGTCTTGGACCGTCCTGGAACTACCCTGGATCTTGTTCGTGAAAAAGTTCGATGGGCTTCTTTGATGTTGCTAGATAGCCAAGGAATTTTCGATGAGGGAGACGCAGAAGCCCTGAAGGAAATAATCAGTGCCGCAGATGTGTTTTTATTTGTTGTAGACGCCCAATCGGGGATGACCCCTTTTGATAAATGGCTTCATCAGGAAATCGTAAAAAACAAGAAGCCGACCCTGTTAGTTATCAACAAGTGTGAAAATGATAATGTAAGTCGAACAGAGGATTTTGCGGAGCTTGGAATTGAAGAGGTAGTTGAGGTATCCGCTGCCCACCGTCGAGGTCTGGATGTTTTAAAAGAGTGGTGTTGTAAACAAGCCGGTGTTTCCTTAGAGACCTCTCAGGATGAAAGTCAGAAGCCTATTCAATTGGCTCTGATTGGAAGGCCCAATGCGGGAAAATCAACACTGATGAACAAGCTCTGTCGCAAAAGAGTTTCGCGCGTGAGCGCCACCCCGCACACAACTCGAGATCCCGTTAGCTTTGAAATAGAGGTGGGGGGCAAGACCGTTCGCTTGATGGACACAGCGGGAATCAGAAGACCGAGGAGCCGTAAAGAGTCGTTAGAGCAGTTCTCTATTCACGCTTCAACCCGAGCTTTGAAAGAAGCGGACGTGGTGTTTCTGCTCATTAATTGTAGTGAAGCCATTACTGATCAAGATATGCGACTCCTGTCTCTCCTTGAGCGAGAAAAGAAGCCTACCGTGATCTTGCTTAATTTCTGGGATAAATTATCTGGAGAACAAAGACGCCAGTTCGTAAAAGATTCAGACTTTGCTCGTTATTTGAAGCAGTTTAAGACCCAGCCTATGAGCGCCAAAACTGGATGGAACGTTGATCGACTCATGCCTTGGGTTGTGAAACTCTATGATCAGGGCCAGAAAAGAATCAAAACATCCGATCTCAATCGATTTGTTAAAGATGTGATTAGTCGTAACCCACCACCAGCTGCCGGGAATGGAAATTTTAACATTCTGTATGCAAGCCAGGTTAGGACGAGTCCGCCGACGTTTATTTTCTTTATGAACCGTAAAGGAAATTTGCCAGAAAGTTATCAACGTTATTTGGAAAATCAGATCAAGAATCGCTTAGGCTTTAAGAGTCAGCCCATTCGATTACGCTTCCGAGCTGGCGAAGAAAAAAGATAATAAAAACATAAACTTAAATTGTTGCGTAACGGTAACGCAGCGCCGCAAAATGTCTCTTGTTTCGGATCGACTCTCTCCCTATAATGCGCCCAAACTTTAAGACCCCTCGCGAGGAGAGCTGAACGTGGTGCTACGTGGAGATTTCTGGAAACGACCAACAACCCTCAAGCCTTATGTGCTGAAAGTCCGAGATGGATTTATTTTGGGATCGGCAATGGATCCAGAAAAAGGCGCTCCTTGTGCCAACTGCGTGTTGCTTTGGCTCAAACAAAGAAATGTTTGGGCTGAGCATGCAACCTTAGCCGATTTAACGATTCGTAGAGATCTCATTGCTGATGTATTGGCTGAAAACTCAGCCCACGTGATGTACGAAATTTCTCGAGATGGTACTGCAATTCGAATGGACGCTTTAGTGTTTCCACACCCACGATGTTCTTGTGAAAAAATAAATTATATCGCTCCGACCTCAATCGCTAAAAATATTAATTATGCTTTTTCCCCTCTCACTCAAATCTATTGCACCCGTTTTGGAACTCCAGATGGAAATCTCTGGCTTACCCGTGTGACGGGAGATTGTCCTTTATCGGAAAAAACACTCACGATCTTTGCAGTGGAACGAGACAAGGAAGTGTCTCGAAAAAAAGCAGTTGATGAATGGATGAAGAAAGCGATCGAAGCTGATCTTCCCCTCCGAGTTCGTCGAGGAGAGCTCATTGCTTCCGAAGTGCTCCAAACAGGGGATTTTGAATTGATGAAGCGCGATCAATCTTCCGAAAATGTTTTAAGTGCGATGGGAGCAGGGCCAAACCGAGAAGAGGCCACTCTCAATGCGCTTATTGACTTGGCAAAAGCAACAACTCTTCGTCGTTATGCGCATTCAATGAAAAACCCCATGTTGATTGTGGGTGCGAACGAGTACATCCGTTCCAAAGCCCCTTTCTTCCTCTTGCAGCAATATGATCTCCATCTGTTGTTTTATCCCAATAGTATGCAAGCATGGGTAGTCGGCCTAGTTGCAGTCTCCAGGCAGCGAACAGATGAAAAACCCGTTTTTGTTTTTTCGGCCCATACCGATATTAAAGAAGCTCTGGATCAACTCTTCTGCAAGATTTTAGAAGCACTCAAACCCGAGGAACAGTTAACGGGTACTCCCGTGTTAAGGCGTGATAAGGCGGATTCCATTTCATCCCAAATGAATATGTGGTGGATTCATTGGATCTATAGATGTTCCAAAATAAATCTCAAAGACATTCTGTCACTCGAATCGTATTCGAGAAAGTTATCTCAGTGGAGAGATTACTATCGAGATGGTCAGGAAGAAGCGTCTATTCTTTCCGTAAACAACCCCTACCTGCCAACGCAAATCAGAACAGTCGTAAAAGTTCAAATCCCATTAAGAGATAGAATCCACAATGTGCGAAACATCAATGGGATTGGAACTTGGTCTGACTTCCGTGATGCTTTGGCTTGATCCGAAAGCTTTTTCTATTTCAGACTTAATGGCAGTTCGAGAGAACCGAGTTAAAGCAGTTTCTCTCGCCTGTCTCCCCAACACTGAAATACGTTCTCGATGATCATGTAACTCCAGTAGGGTTTGACTCAGTTGTTGGATGTCATTTGGTTTTACGAGAATTCCGTTTTTTCCTGATTGGATGATATCCGTGACTCCCCCGCAGTCATAAGCGATACTCGGTATCCCCAAGGCCCCTGCTTCGACATAAACGATTCCAAATCCTTCGCCTCGCCATCTTCCATCCCAACATCCAAAACGAGAGGGCATGATAAAAACATCACTTTGTCTATAAAGCGTGTCGAGGTCTTCTCGAGAAGTTAACTTATCTAGAAAAGTTACGTGTTTTTGTAGTCCACCCAAAAATACAAGTTGTTCCAAGCGACTTCGATCATCGCCATGACCTTGAATCGTATAGTGCGGAAGCGCTTCAGGGCGAGTTTGTTTAATTAACCCCATAGCTGAAAGAACATGATCATGTCCTTTGTACCGTTCTTGAGGATCGAGTCGGGAAACTGTCAAAAGCTGGAGTGGGGCTTTTGCTGGAGTAAAATGTAATTTTGGAGATTTGTTTTCGAGTCCGGGTTGCAGACAAGGATGAACAATTTCAATTTTGTTTTCTCGAAAGCCTCGAGCAACGAGAATGTTCTTAGTCCAATGTGAAATGGAAATGATTTTCTGAGAGCTTCTCAACGCAAATTCATCGACCAGATTTGTGCCGCCCCAGACTTCTAAACCATAGGCTATCGTCCAATAAGGAATATCCAGAATTTTAGACAGGGCCATGCCAAGTGGAGCTAGGGAAACGTGCCCTACGATAATAATATCTGGCTTTAGTTCTTTGCTCTTTCTAAGGGCTGCTTGAAGAAGAGTAGGAGACAATCGGTTTTCTAACTTTTTTAAAAGGCCTTGGTTTTTATATTCGACAGGAACAACTTCGTAGTTGGTTTGGGTTAATTTAAAAGAATCGGAGCGCTTTGGAACAAAACTTATGACTGAGGAGGGACCCAGAATCTCCGAAGTGATGGTCAACAAATCGTGGAGGTAATACTCAATCCCCCCGTAAGTTTCAAAAATAGATGACTGTTGGAGGCAAAGAATTCGCATGACATAAGCGTAGCGCTTTGAAGCGATAGAACCAAATAAAAAAGAATTGAAAAAATCCAGAGTCTTTGGTCTAGTGACGCCATGTTCGACGATATTCAATACCCAGAAATCGATCCCAATAAAAAGAACGCTGCCCAGCTTTGGGAGGAGCGTTATCAAAATCCCGATTATTTATTTGGTAAAGAGCCTTCAGATTTTTTGAAGACTTTTTTAGGACAGTTATCCAAGGGAACCGCTTTGGACGTTGCTATGGGAGAGGGAAGAAATGCTGTTTTCCTCGCCGAAAATGGATTTAAAGTAGAAGGACTGGATTGCTCGGCTAAAGCGATTGAGAAGGCCAAGAAAATGGCTACAGACAAAAAAGTTCAAGTAGATGCCAAAGTCCAAAATCTTGATTTTTATCTGATGCCCCTCATGAAATTTAATACAATTGTGATGGCCTACTATAAGCCAGCTTCTCGTTTCTTTAGTGAGTTAAAAAGGGGCTTAATGGCCGGTGGGACAGTCCTCATTGAGGGGTACACAGTCGAACAGTTCAAGAGAAACCAACCAAATCCCTATTTAGATTTGGATCAGTGTTTTAAGCCCAACGAGCTCTTGGGACATCTGAAAGACCTTCACGTCCTGTATTACAAGGAAATCGCTGAAGGTGGTTCGCACCTGGTGCATGCACTAGCTCAAAAAAGATAAACAAGCAGCGTCATGAGTTTTCGGCTAAATGCGGCTAGAGTCGCACTTAGTTGATTTCCCCAGGAGGACTCTCATGATTCGAATTTTTCTAACCATCGTGACTTTAATGTTAGGGGTGTCCGCTTTTGCGGCTCCAACTTCTTTTGAGAGTCTTCAAGAAGAGTTTCAAAAATCAAGTTTGCCTCCCCATAAAGAAGCTCTGGGCACTTGGGCGGGTCATTGCATTCATTCTCACGAGCCAGAAACCCTTTGGCCGGCAGTTTATGTCAACAAAGCAATTTTAGAAAACAGCTCAAATACTGAAAAACTGAGTCAAACGTACTTCTGGGAAAAGAGAAAAGAGTCAGATTTCTTCATGGGCTTTTCAGCTGAACAACTGAATCAGTATGGGCCTTATATGAATTGGATTCAGAAAGAACAGTGGACCCCTACAGTCATTTCCAATGATTCTTTAACTAACACTTTTGAACTTGCAAGTGGCGGAACCATTATCCGATCCGTCCGAATTACGGAGACAGAATTTACTCGAACCTACTTAATGCAAGTAGCTCGAAAAACAACTAAGGGCACCGAGAATATTTCCTATTGCTCCTTCAGCAAAGAATTGGAAACAAAAACGCCCGATGAAAACACCCCTACGTTTTGGGTTCATACGGGAGCTTTGGTGAATACGTTTGCAGAAGTAAAACTGCCGCTTCAAAAAAGAGCTATGAAGTCTTTGGTGATTCGCAAAAGAAGCGGAGAGGCGGTAACGCTTTCCAAAATTGAAGTGCTTTTGGATACAGGAAAAGTAATGTACTTTGCGCCCACATCATTCGAAAATGGTGATGCTGTTGCGTTCATTACAGAGTATAAATTTCCATTTAGAGCGGTAGCTATTCGGTTCTACGTGATGGGTTTTGCAAGCGACTTAGAGATTTACGGATCTTTAAAGTAAGTAACCGATTACATTCCCATTCCGCCATCTACGGCGAGAACTTGTCCAGTGATGTAGCTTGCTCTTTCGGAGGCAAGAAAAACAACTGCATCAGCAATTTCTTCGGGTTTTCCCACTCGTCCTAAGGGAATGGACTTTAGGATTCCTTCTTTTTGCTCGGGAGTTAAAATGCCCGTCATGTCGGTCTCAATATATCCCGGGGCCACAGCATTCACTCGAATATTTCTAGTAGCTAATTCCTTGGCCATAGACTTGGTTAAGCCAATCAGACCAGCCTTTGCCGCGCAATAAGCTGCTTGGCCGGCGTTGCCCATGATGCCCACAATCGAACTCATATGGATGATAGAACCTTTTCTCTCTTTCATCATAGAGCGAATAACCGCTTGAGAAGTGATGAAAGCACCTCTGAGATTTGTGTTAATGACGGAATCCCAATCCGAAACGGGAAAACGCATCATCAGGCCGTCACAAGTGATCCCTGCATTGTTTACTAAAATAGAAATAGTTTTCTTTTCTTTTAAAAGAGCTTGAAGCGCTTCTTGAGTTTCTGTGGGATTGCCAATGTCGAACTTGATCGCCGAAGCGGTGCCGCCAAAACTCTTAATTTCATTACAGACATTTTGAGCCGCAGATTCATTGGAAACATAATTCACGATGACTTCGGCTCCTTCTTTAGCCAAAGCAAGGGAGCATGCCCGACCAATTCCACGAGAACCCCCAGTAACCAAAGCGATTTCGCCTTTTAGTAACATTAGTGCGACTCCTTGAGAACAGTTTCCAATTTCTTAAAATCTTCTAAAGAATCAATCGTGTGAGTAGTTGCCCCGTCCACAATTCTCTTTACTAGCCCGGTCAAAACCCGACTGGGGCCCAATTCGATATATTGCTTCATCTCGTGTCGCTCAAGCGTTTGAACACAAGAGGTCCAGAGTACAGGGTGATCGATTTGATCTTTTAATACCGTAGTGAGATTTCCCGAAGTGCGTAGATTTGAATCCAAATTAGAAACAATGGGAAAACGGGGATCGTTCCACTGAACTTGTTCTAAGAAGGGTAAAAAGGTGTTCGCCATGGGGGTCATGAGCGGACAATGGAATGGAGCACTGACATTAAGAGGGATTAATTTACGAGCTTTCCATTGCGGCTGCGTGGCACCGCTTGCGAGTTCAGAGAAACGATCGACTGCAGTTGCATGTCCCGCAACGACCACTTGCGAAGGGGCATTGAAATTGGCTGGCACCACAAGCGAGGAGGCGCCAGAGCTAGCGGCTTCACAAATATCCTTAATGACAGAATCTTCAAGACCAATGACTGCGGTCATTTTGCCAACACCTCGAGGAACAGCTTCTTGCATTAACTCGCCTCGTTTTCTTACCAGTTTAACGGCGTCGCCTAAGGACAAAGCTTCTGCCGCTGTCAGTGCAGAGTATTCACCCAAGGAATGTCCGGCAGCTGCAGCAGGTCTGAAACCGAGGTTTTTCTTTAAAACTTCAAACCAAGCAACCGAGGTCACTAAAATAGCGGGTTGAGCATTTTTGGTTAGCTGAAGTTCGTCAGAGGGACCTTCTTCACATAATTTGAGGAGATCTACTTTTAGGAGGTCATTGGCTTCCTCGAAGAACACTTTTACCCAAGGAAACTGTTCTCGTAGTACTTTGGACATACCCGGATATTGAGAGCCTTGTCCGGGAAAAAGAGCTGCAAATGAAGAATCCATTGCCATCGTTGACTCCCTTAAATTTGAATTAAACCACTGGCCCAAGTAACTCCACCACCGAAGGTAGTCAGAAGTACTTTATTTCCCGTTTCGATCGCGCCCTGTCGCATCGCCTCGTCGAGGCATACGGGAAGAGTAGCAGCTGAAGTATTTCCATACTTATCTAAATTTATCCACGTTTTCTCTCGTGGAACTCCCAGACTCTTCATACACATTTCTAAAATACGAACGTTCGCCTGGTGAAACAAAAAGAAGTCAACGTCGCTTGGGGTTAAATCATGTTCAGAAAGTAATGCTAATGAAGAATCAATCATGCTTCTCACCGCGAGCTTGAAGACTTCCTGCCCTTGCATATGAATAGTGTGATTCTTGTGTTGGTATTCAGGAAGATAATGGGGGATTTTAGAACCTCCATGAGGGATTTTTAAAATATCTCCCTTGGTTCCATCCGAATAAAGTCGTGTTCCCAAAATAGAATGTTTGGGATCGGTGGTACGGGTAATGATGGCAGCCCCCGCTGCATCCCCAAATAACACACAAGTACCTCGATCTTGCCAGTTGACCAAAGTAGATAAGGTTTCAGCACCAATGACTAGGGCTGTCTCAACTGCGCCTGTGCGAATGAATTGGTCAGCAATGGATAAACCGTAAAGGAAACCTGAACAGGCAGCCTGAAGATCAAATGAAAAAGCCCGAGTGGCTCCGAGAGCTGCTTGAACCAAATTTCCCGTTGTAGGCATGACACTGTCGGCAGTTACTGTCCCAACAACGATTAAATCTAACTTATCAGCAGATATCCCGGCCATTTCCAATGCTTTTCTCGAGGCCGCTATGGCTATCGTGCTGGTGGATTCCCCTTTTTGAAGGTTTGCGATTCTTCTCGTTTGTATTCCTGTGCGGGTGCGAATCCATTCATCTGAGGTTTCAACAAATGCTTCAAATTCAGCATTGGTCATTATTTTTTCAGGAAATGCAGATCCTGTTCCGATCAATTTTGAAAAATAAGTCATGGAGTTGTTAAAGGTAGAGGTTTTTCCAGTTGAGTTCTGATGTTCTCAATTAAGTTTTGTTTTGCAGCGACAGCGGCAGCCAGTATGCCATTACAAATGGCTTTTTCTTTGGATTTTCCATGTCCAATAAACACAACGCCATCACTGCCCAAAAGAGGAGCTGCCCCATGAGATTGATAATGGAATTGGCTTTTAAATTTAGTAATTAATTTTTTCATCAGAACCAGGCCCACTAAGCTTTTGATGTCCTTTCGGATGGCTCGGTGAAACCACAAGACCACCATATTAGCGAAACCTTCGACGACTTTCAAAGTGACATTTCCAACAAATCCGTCACACACCACCAAGTCTACTTTGTGATTAAAAACGTCATAGCCCTCTACATAACCCGAGTAATTGGGAAATGAGACCTTTTCCATGAGCTCATGAGTTCCACGAGTGAGTTCATTTCCTTTATGGCTTTCGGTTCCATTCGAAAGAAGTCCTATTTTGGGAGATTTTATTTTTTCGATAGACTCCAGATAAATCCGACCCATCTCCGCAAAACGCACTAACTGAATAGGTTTGCAATCGACATTTGCACCAGCATCGAGAAGAAAAACAAATCCCAAGTGAGTGGGCACTTTGACAATAATGGCTGGTCGATCAATCTCAGGTAGTCTTCCCAAGACCATCATCGAGGCAACCATGATGGCTCCGCTATGCCCCATAGAAACAAAAGCATCCGCTTTTTGTTCTTTCACGAGTCGCAGGCCTACATGAATGCTCGAGTTTATTTTTTTACGGACTGCGGTCGAAGCAGAATCCTCCATGCCAATGACCTCATCAGCATGGACTAGCGTGAGTCTCGACTGAGCACTTTTTAGCAGAGCTCGGTAGCGCTTCTTCTTCATGAGTGAAGTTAAAGCCTTTTCGTCGCCCACCAAAAGCAAAGAGAGATCTTTAGACGAGGAAAGAGCGAGAAGAGCCCCATGAAAATTGACTTCAGGGCCGTAGTCTCCACCCATCGCATCCAGAACTACTCTTACGCCATTTTGTGAATGGCCCATGAGATGTCTAGTCTTCTAAGGGGAGAATCAGTTTGCCTTTATATCTATTACAGCTAGGGCAAACTCGGTGTGGGAGAGTTGGCTCTCCGCATTCCGGACATTTAGACAAAGAAGTTTTCTTCAGCGCTAAATGAGAACGACGTTTTCCTTTTCTGCTATGAGAAGTGCGTTTTTTGGGTACTGCCACGGTATCCTCCGATTTAAAGTGTGATTGTTTTTAGAACCAAAAAGGGATTTTCCTTTGGAATATTTACACACTTACATTCCTGACGGTTCAAATTTATTCCACAATGCTGGCAAACTCCCTTGCAGGTTTCCTTACAAAGGGATTTGAAAGGGAGACTCAGCACAAACTGTTCATGAAGTAGAGGTTTTAAGTCGAGTTCATTTCCTTCAAAAAAAACCAAATCCAAATCTTCACTTTCTTCAGCAACGAGATCTGCGTTTTTTGCTTTTTTGTGGGCTCCTGAGTGAGCCAGGGCCAGTTGAAAATCGTAATGAAGGGGAGAGGAAAAGGTTTCTGCACACCGTGAACATACTTGTTCTACGTTCCAATCAAGGTTTCCATTGAGGTAATAATCGGGTTCGTGTTTGTGCAGAATTCCCTGAAACTTAAGCGCGCTTAGGATCTTAAATCCCTCGGTACCTAAATCCCGGGCGACGGCTTTCAACTCTGGGTCTTTTTCAGAATCAAAAGAAAGTGGATTCTCCCCGTCTTTCAGCTGTGAAATCACTAACTTCATAAAGCCCCAAAACCTACCATAAATCCCTTTAAATGGGACAAGGAAATAGGACCTTCTAAAAACCTAATAATAATCAACCCTTAAGTAGCTTAAAGAACTCGGTTCGAGTTTCCTGCTTTTGAAAAACCCCCTGGAGTGAGCTGGTCTGGGCAAAGGCATTCTGTTTTTCTACTCCTCTCATCATCATACAGAGGTGGTTAGCTTCAATCACAACCCCTACTCCTTGAGGTTTGAGGTGGGTCATTAAACATTCGGATATTTGGCTAGTCAGGCGCTCTTGAACCTGAAGTCGACGTGCAAAGGCATCCACAATTCGAGGGATTTTGGAAAGACCAATTACTTTGCCGTTGGGAATGTATCCCACATGACACTTTCCGAAGAAGGGGAGAAGGTGGTGTTCACACACGCTATACAGTTCAATGTCCTTTACAATCACCATTTCGGAATAGGGGGCATCGAAAAGAGCCCCATTAATAAGGGCGTTCGGGTCCTTCGCGTAGCCATGGGTGAGGAAATCAAAGGCTTTTAGAAAGCGATAAGGAGTCTTTTGAAGGCCGTCTCGTTCGGGATCTTCTCCAACGGCTGTGAGCAGGTCCTTTAGGTTCTGCAGTAACTCCGGGCTTTTCTCTAATTCTCTTGTAACCATATAGAATACACTCCTTAACAATTAGACACGTGTGTAACAAAACGCGCTCTTGCCAAAACTAAACCGAATCAATGGCTGGAGCAACTATTTCTGATTATCCCAAAAGCCATTCTTAGGCTTTCGATTGTCTCTAGGGTGAAATTTTTTATACAGGATAATTTAACCATAAAGACCGATACTTGCAGATTTACCCTGGAGCGAGCTGGCTTTTTTCTAAACAGTTTATGCGCCTAAAGCATGGGTGAATTAAACCAGTTCTCATCTCGATTTAGGCAACTCGGAAGGTTTGAACGCAGTTCTGAAGCTAGTGGCACACCCCTTGCTCATGACTGCTGGGAGCGGGATCTCCTGCCCCTAGCGTGTGCTAGGTGTGTGGGCCCTTAAAATTTATATAGCGAGTTGTAGTTGTATGTTTGTTTTGTTGAAGGAGAAGCGGAAAATGAAATCGAACAAAAATAATCGTAAGGCTCAATTTGGACGTATTGGAGTCGTTTCACTGATGGCTCTGAGTTTATCGTCACAAAGTCTCTTTGCTTTGGATCTCTGGTATATCAGTGGTCCTAAGAAAGACCTAAAGCTTGAGAGTCTTTTAGAGTCTGACAAAACGGAAGCTATCGAGTGGTTATCTAAATTTGAAGCTTCTAAGTTTGTCGAGAAGTTCGCTTCTCAACCCATCCAGTTAATCGAAGCTCTTCAGGAATCCTTTAAGAAGAACAGCTCAGTAGCGGATTTCAAAGATAAATTGAAAGAAGCTTTTAAAGCTGTGGAATCTTCAAAGTTTGGCGGAGACAAACAAAAAGAAGCTGTTTTGAGAATTGTCGAGAGAGCAAGCAAAGCTGAAATCGATTCAGATGAATTTCTTGAGCTGTCCTTGGCTTCAGAAAAAGATCGCCAGGCTTTGAATGTCACTTTGATACAGCCTAAGAAAGAAGAAAAGACAGATGTTGGTGAAAAAGATAGCGAGAAAGAATTCCAAGCTCTTTGTGAAAGCTTAAAAACCCAACAGAAAGAACAATTAGCTCTTCTGGAAAAGACCCAGAAAGATCTCTTAGACAAAGTTAATAAAGATAACGAAGCTAAACGGTTGGCAGAACAAGCGCGATTAGCTGATCTTGAAAGAAAGCTTTTAGAAGCTCAGTCTTCATTGACTGCCGCTCAAGAGCAAGCAAATCAGTTTGATCCGTCTGCTCTCGCTCGAAAAGAGCAAGAGAAAGATGCTTCCGATGTTCTTAATGGACTCTTGGGAAGCTTAGTTCAAGATCAGAATAAGCGTACTGCCGAAGAAGAAGTGGCTCCTGCACAAAATAACAACCAGCTCCCCTTCTTCCCACAACAGGCACGCGTGAACCCAAATAACTTGAACAACTTTAATCAACCTTTACCGAACGCGAATAACCTTCCGTTCTTCCCACAGCAGAATAGCTCGGGAATCCAAGTTCCTGTGACTTATGATCTTGGAGTATCGGGTGGACGTCCGGAGCTTGCTGACGCGCAAGAAATCCTGTCTGCGAACGAAATGCGCCAGCCAGTCGCTTCGTCAATCAGCCCAATGGCTACTATTCAAGACTTGGTAGTGGCTAAAGCTCGAGTAGCTTCTGATGTAAAGCGCACTCAGGTTGCTTTACAAAATGCTAAAGACAAAGCTTCTCAGCTAGACGAGAAATTGGAAGAGCTTAAAGATGGTGGTCGTGCAGCTCTCAGTCCTGCAGTGAAACAGCGCTTAGCTCAGCTCAAGCAAGCTGTTGACACGAAGACGAACTACCTCAATCAGCAACGACAAATGTTGCAGATGCTATCTCCAGACCAACGAGATCAGCTGAACAACACGCTGATGCAAGCTCAAATGGACTTGAACAACGCTGAGCAACAGTACAATCAGTACAATGCTCAAGTTGAAACAGTGATTGAGCAAGCCAATGGTCAAATTAAAGCGTTGGCTAAACAACGAGATCAGCTGAACAGCGCATCTAATAAGTTGCAAACTCAGATGAGCAGCTTGAAAGAAGATGAAACTGCAGTCACGCAGCTCATCAACAATCAAATGCAAGCTCAGATGCAGATGATGGGTGCTGGAGCTGGAACTCCAAATATTAACCGCATCCAAAACCGAGGAGCTTCTCGGAGCCCAGTAAGAGGTGCAATCTCCGGTGCTAATGGCAACTACGTTAGACCGGCTCTTGCAAAGTAAGAACTTGCTTCGCCCCTGATAGGAGAAGCATTGGGTCTAGGGACCTTAAATACAAAGTTGAGTAGAAGTGGAGTGGGGCTCTACCGAAGTTGAGCGGTAGCGGTAGTGAAAGCGTAGTAGAGCCAAAGGTCCTGGACTGACCCAAAGCCTAGTGTGGGGCGGTCACAACAACTCGCAAAATAAGAATCTCGGCCTTGCAGACAAAGTCTTGCAAGGCCGATTTTCATTTTTAGATTCAAATACTTGGTCGTGTGGAAAGCGCAACAAGATTGACTCACAAAGTCATGGACAGATATACTTAATAAGCACAGGTGCCCTCAAACTATAGGAGGTGGAATGTGAGACAGGGTCGCCATCATCGTGCCGCACTTCTCGGACCGGTAAAACGGGACGTTCCGGAGACTTTTTTTCGACTCTGCCACCATTGCCTATTTTTGAACGAATCGGAATTGGAAATTCAAGAATGTAAGAAATGTGAACATAAATTTAACTTCACAGACGACAATGATTTCTCACCAATATCCGAAGAACAGTTTTTTGATCAACAAATGGAAGAAGAAGAAATAGAAGAAATAGAAGAAAGAACTCCCCCTCAGAAAAAGCCTTCACTCACTGGCCTCGATGTTAAATGGTGAGCTTAACTATCGAGTAAAACCTGGGCAAAAAAAGTGTTTTCCCCCTGATTCAAAATCCCTAACTTTAATTTCTCAGGGCTAATAGACTTTAATTTTGTAATATGTCCATGTTTGATCGGATTATAGGTCTCACCCATTAAAGTAGCTTTGATTTTAGTACCATTGAATTGGCTAAAGTATATCTGCCTGGGAAGAAATTTATTTTTTTCAAAGAGCTGAACTATTTCGTTTAACCACAGGGCAAGTAAACCCTCTCTTGAGTTTGACTCCACTAAAATTTCAAATCGTTCACAGCTTTGGATCGTGTTTAATTTGACCAGTTGATCGGTCATCGCCAAGGCAGAGTCAATGTAGAGCCTTTCTAGTGAAGGCGCTTCCAATTGAAATCCCCGATCTGCCTTTTGATTAATAGACTGATAATCAATAGCGCGCTCTCGCATCTGTTTCCCCCTTTATCCCCAAGAAGAAATATTATAACTAAAAAAAACGGCCAGTGGTAATGCCACTGGCCGTCTCTATTATCGGGCTCTAAAGAGGAGAAATTCTTTAGAAGGTCCCGTCAGGTTTTCGGGCAATTTTACGCTTGTCGAGGTTGTATTTTTCTACTTTGTTGATCAAGCCAGCTCGGGAAATGCCCAGTTCCTTTGCGAGTCTCGACTTGTTCCACCCCGTTCGTTTCAAGCCTTCGCGGATCATCTCTCGCTCTAGCTCTTCAAGCGCATCTCGAAGTTTTCCTTGAATTCGAACTCCCTGAACTTTGTTTCGTTCTCCGAAGTCACGAATTCTTGCTGAGAGCATATCCACCGTGATCTTGCCTTCAGGGCCAGCCAACACGGTCACACGCTCCATTTCGTTTTCTAACTCACGGATATTACCGGGCCATGGATAGTCGAATATTTTTTCCAGGGCTCTCTTGGTGAGTACTTTAGCTTTGATGTTCTTCTCTGCAGCACTCTTGGCTAGGAAGTGGTCGCAGAGAATCGGAATATCCTCTTTTCGATCTCGAAGAGGAGGTACCGTAATGTTAATCACGTTGATACGGTAATAAAGGTCTTCTCGGAAGGTACCCTTTTCCACCATTTCTTTGAGGTCTTTATTCGTAGCAGCGATGATTCTTACATCTACTTTGCGGGGCTCTGTCGCACCCACTGGAATAAAGGTTCCTTCTTGGAGAACGCGCAAGAGTTTCACCTGCATGGTTGGAGATGTGTCTCCAATTTCATCGAGGAAGAAGGTTCCTGAATCGGCCATTTCAAACAGACCCTTTTTATCCTTGATCGCTCCAGTGAATGAACCCTTTACGTGTCCAAACAGTTCAGAATCCAGGAGGTTGTCATTAAAGGCCGAGCAGTTCTGGGTAATAAACACTTTTTCTTTGCGCGTGCTATTGTAGTGAATAGCTTTGGCAATGAGTTCTTTACCAGTACCGTTCTCCCCTTGGATCAAGCAAGTGCTTTCGCTGTTTTTGATTTTCTCCAAGAGACCGTACACATCCTGCATGGGCTTTGATTTGCCGATCATGTTGTCGTACTTATAACGAATGCCCAGTTCTTTGTTGAGTTCTTGAATCCGATCATCTCTGAGACTGATTTCTTTATGGAGAGTGCTGATTTCCTTAGATACGAGATCGGAGAGTTCATTGAAATAAGGTTGTTGTTCCTTATCTATCGATCTTAATTTGGAAACGGCATAATCAACGTCCTGGCTGGCGAGGTTGAATTGTGCCATAGCCTTGGCGAGCTCTTTGCGTTGAGCTTCGGTAGCACCTTCGGGTAAATAACCCACGCAAATCACACCACCCATGAATTCATTGTCGATTACAATCGGAAAGGAAGACGTATGGAGGTTCGGTAAGAAGGGGCGAACCATTTCCTTGTCTTGTGTTCTTCTGAGTTCGTTTACCGTGTCTCTCACAAATTCAGAAAGAGCATCATATCCTTCGTCTCTCTGGAGAAGAAGGCCGACAACTTTATTTGTGAATTCGTATTTTTTACCCTTTTCAAGAAGCTTAAGGTTGCCTCTATCATCAGCGAAAAATACATCGATGGAAAACCACTTTCCAATGACCTCACGTAACTTGCGGATAACGTGTATATGCTCAAACTCATCCCAATTAATCATAGCAACCTCCTGATAAAAAAACGTTTACGGCCCTATCGCTTTCTTGCGGGTTACTGTGTACTTCTTGTACGAACTATCTTGTGAGGGGCGAACTGTCTGCTTCTTCAACGTCCAACAATTAACAGTGTACAGAGATTAACACGCAGTGTCAATGACGGACTGATCAGAGTGCAGTCAATTATTGTGAAGAAATTTTCACAATTCAGATTGGTACAGAATTTCAGAGAGATATTTTCCAGTTTGTGGCAATTTTTTTTGCGCCAATTCTTTGGGGGTGCCTACAGCGACCACAGTTCCCCCTCCAGAACCACCGTCTGGTCCTAGATCAATGAGATAATCGGCTGCACAAATTAACTGCAAATTGTGCTCAATCACTATTACCGAGTGACCAGTGCCAACAAGTCGACGTAAAACTCCAATCAGCTTAGAAATTTCATGAAAATGTAGCCCAGTTGTAGGTTCATCGAGAATGAAAAGCGTGGAGCCGCTGGTACTGGTGGCCTGGTTTAGTTCTCGCGCAATTTTTAAACGTTGAGCTTCGCCCCCTGAAAGTGAAAATCCGGGTTGTCCGAGTTGGAGATATCCAAGCCCGACTTCTCGGAGCAAAGCCAGTTTCGTTCGAAGACTCGTGATTCCAATAAAAAACTCGTAAGCTTCATCAATGGTCATTTTGAGTATATCGTCGATGTTGCGGTTTCTGTAGCGAATCGCAAGAACAGCCTTTTTAAATCTCTTTCCATCACAGTTAGGACAAGTAACCCAGACATCCTCCATAAAAACCATGTCAATCTTTACGCGGCCTTCGCCTTCGCAAGTTTCACAACGTCCTGACGCCACATTGAACGAAAAGTGACCAGGACCAAATTTTTTTCTCTGGGCATCTGGGGTTTGAGCGAAGAGCGCTCGAACTTCATCGTATCCCTTAATAAACGTTATGGGGTTAGATCGAGAAGACTTACCAATAGGACTTTGATCAACCAGTTCTACAGCGGAAAGGTGTTCAAAACCACTCATGGACTCAAACTTAGCAATTTTATCGCTTTTGCCTAAGAAGAGCTTGGTAAGAGCTTGGTAAACCGTATCGACAATGAGAGTGCTTTTTCCCGAGCCAGAAACCCCCGTGACCGCCACTAGTGACCCAAGAGGGATTTTCACATTAATGTTTTTCAAGTTGTTGCCGCTCGCTCCTTGAATATCGAGCCATTCGCTGGGGCGCGGGGGAACTTTTCTCAAAAGTGAATCGCGACATTCTTCTCTCCAGTCTCTAACGGCTTTGGCGGTGTAACCTGGGTGTTCTAAAAACTGTTTTCTAGTTCCAGAAAACATGAGTGAACCCCCTTTGCTACCCGAGCCGGGGCCGATATCTACAATGAAATCTCCCCATTCGATCACTTCAGGATCGTGCTCAACAATCACGAGTGTGTTTCCCTGGTCTTTTAGGTTTTCTAAGACGCTCAGGAGTTTCTGAGTGTCTTGGGGGTGAAGCCCAATGGAGGGCTCGTCTAAGACATAGAGTGTATCGGTCAATCCCTGACTGAGTTGGGTTCCTAGGAGAATTCGCTGGTATTCTCCTCCAGAGAGAGTCCGGGTTTGGCGAGCAAGAGTGAGATAACCGAGGCCTACTGTATTGAGCGTTGTTAATCTTCTGTGAAGCTGTTGAAGAATATCTTCGCAAATGGTGGCTTCTTTTTTGGGCAGTTTCAGGTTTTGAAAGAATGTTAATAATTCACCAACAGTCATTTCAAATAATTGAGCTAGGTTTTTATCTGAAACCTTGACGCTAAGAGCGGCAGTGTTCAGGCGGCTTCCATGGCATGAAGTACATTCAAAGGGTGAAACGTAGCGACTCACAAACACTCGGATTCGCATTTTGTATTTTTCTTCATTCAAGAGATCAAAGACGCCCTTTACGCCGATAAATTTTTTGTGCCCTTTGAATACTTTCGCTCTGGCTTCTAACGGAAGGTCTTTGTAGGGGAGATCGGTATCGATTTTGTCTGATTTACAAAATTCTAAAAGCTTTTTTTGCCAGTGTCTCAGACTTGGTTTGGTGAAAGGATCAATTGCGCCTTGGGATAGGGACAATCGAACATCGGGAACCACTAGCTGTTCATCTACTTCCAGAGTGTTTCCAAAACCTTTACAGGTTTCACAAGCTCCGAGAGGGCTATTAAAAGAGAATGAAACCGCCTTTTTGGGGGCAGTAAACGCATGACATTTGGGGCAATGGGTGAGGGGAGTAAAAGAAGAAAGAGTTTGGTACTTCCCCTCATTTTCAATAAGAAGCTGTGCGATCCCTCGCCCGAGTCCAATTGCGTTCTTCATGGATTCGGTAAAGCGTGTCAGCTGAGACGATTCTGATGAACTGGGAAGCTTCAGTCGATCAACGACAAAAATCCACGGACTTTTCGGAAGTTTCTTTTGGGTGAGTAAACTTTCAAGAGATTGTACTGATTCATCGATAATCACTCTGGAGTAACCCGATCGCAACATGTCTTCCAAGAAGGTTTTTCTGGACTCAGCATCTTTTACAATCGTGTGTTCAAAACCAATCAAGAGTGTTTTTTGGGGATAATCCCGACAGAGTCTTGCAAATTCATCCACGTAGGACAAAGTGACCATGGGAACTCCACAGGCTGCACAGTAGGGAGTTCCAATCTTTTCAAATAACAATCGTAAATAGTCATTGATCTCGGTTGAAGTCCCGACTGTTGCCCGGGAGTTTCGAACGGGATTGATTTGTTCCAGAGCTACGGTGGGAGGAATATTAAGAATGTTATCGGCCAGTGGAGCTTTAAATTTTTCTAAGAATTGTCTGGCATAAGTGGAGAGCGATTGCATATAGCGACGCTGGCCCTCTGCATGAATGGTTTCAAAGGCTAAAGAAGATTTGCCCGAACCACTGGGACCGGTAATGATAACGGCTTGGTGCAGGGGCACATTAAGATCGATGTTTTTCAGATTGTTTTGTTTGACCCCTTTAAGAATCAACTGATCAACATCCATAAATAGCCTTTTCCCCAAAAAAGAAGATCCTGATAAGATAATATTTTGTTTCCAAACCTACAAATTTAAAAACGATGGAAAAACTCAGCCGCCTGACTCTCGCTATTCTCTTCTCATGCTTTATTCTCCTTGCCGCGGGGGCGGCTCTGATTATCGAAACTTTTACTAAAGTGCCGGATTTTACTGAGCTTCGTGGGCAAGTGAAGATCCCCATTGAGCTTCCAGGCGAGGTTAAAAGTTTTAGGATGATTGGGCCTCAAACTGCCCGCTGGGTGCCTCTGTCTCAAATTTCGGTTCAAGCAATGGGGGCCGTAGTCTCCTCTGAGGATACGAGTTTTTTTAGCAATGAAGGGGTGGATTACCACGAGTTGCGCGAGTCTCTCAAAAAGGATTTGGAGACGGGAAGGTTTGCCCGCGGAGCAAGTACGTTAACACAGCAAGTCATTAAGAATGTTTATTTGGGACAGGAAAAAACTCTCTGGCGAAAATTTAAAGAGTTTTTTTGGGCTCAAAAAATGGCAAAGGTTTTATCGAAGAGTGAGGTACTGGCTTTTTATTTAAATATGGCCGAGTGGGGGCCTGGGCTTTATGGAATTAAAGACGCTGCCAATCATTATTTTAATCGTTCCCCTGCAGAACTAACCGCCAAACAAGGGGCATTCTTAGCTCTTCTCCTACCATCTCCCAAAAAGTATCACTCCTATTTTAAGAATAAGAAGCTGTCTCCGTGGGCTCAAAGCCGATTAGAAAAAATTTTGAAAATCATGCTTTCGATGAAGTTTCTGGATGAAACAGAATATGAAACAGCTCTTCAGGAACAGCTCTGGGAAGTTCGGGATCTCGCTCCAGCCCCCGCAACACCCCCAGCTCCATCCTTTCCGGAACCAGAAATACTCGAGGAGTCGGAGGAAGAAACCTTTGGGAATGATTGACTCCCCGCGATTCCGTCCGTATTTTTTATGAATGAAAATTCTTTTTTTCGCTCTTGCTTTTGTCCTGTGCTCTTGCAGTCAGAAGGCTATTAAGTCTGGACCCACGCAAATCATCGATGCCCATCTGCACTTTAATTCCAAAAAGCTGAATTCATTTAGCCAACCCACTCCGATTCTTTTAGAAAAGTTTCAAAAAAATCATATTGTGGGGGGAGTCGTTCATCTTACGGATGAAGAGAACTTCAAAGTAAGCGTTGATCGAAAGGGTTCAATTAAGTGGATGACTTGTGTGGGGCTTCACGAAAACGATAAAGTAGAAAAAGTTGAGAAGGGAATCAAAGAGGGACGATTCCAATGCATTAAAGTCTACTTGGGCTACGTGCCTAAGTGGGCAACTGATCCATTCTATCGCGGCTTCTATCGCCTAGCAGAGCGCTACCAACTCCCCGTGGTTTTTCACACCGGGGACACTTACGACAAAATGGCTAAAGTAAAGTTTGCAGACCCACTTCAAATTGACGAAGTGGCCGTTGAATACCCAAAGGTTAAGTTTGTGATCGCCCATATGGGAAACCCTTGGTTTAATTCTGCGGCTGAAGTCGTCTACAAGAATGACAATGTGTATGTGGACGTCTCTGGTTTGTTGTTGGGAGATATTTCCCATTTGAGTCCAGAGGATTTGGATGAGCTCGTTATCAAACCTGTAAAGTGGTTTTACTCCTATGTAGAAAATCCAAAAAAGTTTCTTTTTGGAAGTGATTGGCCGCTGGTAGAGATGGAGCCGTATATTGATTTAATGAAAAAAATCGTTCCCGAGAAAGATTGGCCAGGTTTTTTTCACGATAACGCGAAAGCAGTCTTTCGGTTTTAAAGACGAAGTTTAGTCTATTGGAGCGGGGCCAATAAAAGAATCCGCCATTTAGTTTGAGCCACTGGCGATTGTAAAAAACTCTTGATCGAACCTAAAAAACTCTCGGCTACTAAGTCATCATCATCAGAGCCGAGAAGTTCTTTCAGGATGCCTTTTTTATGTGCCTCTGGATACTCAACTGGGGCTTTTTCAGAGAGGTTTGCAGCTTTTTTGGCCTCAACTAAGGCATCTTCGATGCCACCTAAAGAATCGATGAGTTTCGCTTTAAAAGCTTGCGAACCAGTCATGACTCGACCATCAGTCCACTTTTCGGTTTCTTCAGGGGTAAGCTTTCTCTGAGTTTGAACAGTCGATTTGAATTCGTCATGAATATCTTTCAACATTGCACTCAAAAACTCTCGCTCTTCAGAAGTCATTTTGCGAGTTTCGGAACCCACATCTTTGAGTTTTCCCGATTTGAGAGCAAAGCGCTCTATCTTAGCCCAATGATATAAGCCTTCTAAATTGGCGAACTCCGAGATAACTCCGATGCTCGCTGTGAGCGAACCGGGGTTAGCAAAAATTTTTCTAGCTCCTAAAGCAGCATAATAGCCGCCGCTAGCACCTAACGAACCTATTGAAGCTATGACGGGAATTTTTTCATTAGCTCTTCTTAAGCTTTGATAAATTTCCTGAGAAGGCCCAACGAGTCCCCCGGGGGAATTGATCCGGACGACCAAAGCTTTGACTTTACCATCCTCTAAAAGGCGGGAGACTTTTCGGGTAAATGCACCACTCTTATAGATAACGCCTTTGAGATCGATGACAGCTACTCGATCTGGACCGCCAGAAAAACGAGCTTCACCAAACCAAGTGTTAGAGATGATAGCGACAGTGGAGACTGCAAAAAAAAGAGTGAGGCACAGCAAAAATGCTGTGCCCCAGAATCTTAGAAGTCCCTGCATCACTTATTATCGTCACCAGAATCAGGGGTTGCTTCAGAGTTTCCTTTGAGTTTCTCAGCTAAGAGATCTCCCAAAGTGGCTCGAGAGCTTTGTGACTGCTGCTGAGAGTACTGGCGAATATTTTCGCGTTCTTCTGCGCGAGTCAAAGCTCGAACTGATAGCGAGAACTTACGCTCTTTCATATCAATCGCAGTGACCATGCACTCAAGCTCTTGGCCTTCCGCCATGTCCTTCAATCGATCTTTTGGTTTTCCATCGCCTTCAAGTTCAGAAGCGTGAAGTAGTCCTTCTATTCCTGGCTCAATTTCGACGAAGGCTCCAAAGTCAGCAATCTTAGTGACTTTGCCTTTTAAGCGGGTGCCAACAGGGTATTTGTCAGCAGTTGATTGCCACGGATCGTTAGATAGCTGTTTGATACCCAAGCTGAATTTCTCAGCTGCTTTATCAATAGAGAGAACAACGCACTCGACTTCATCGCCCTTTTTAAAGAGAGTATTGGGATCTACTGGTTTTGCATCCCAGCTCAAGTCGCTAACGTGAATTAAACCATCTACACCTTCTGGAACTCCTACGAAGATTCCAAAGTCAGTGGTGTTTTTCACAACGCCCTTCAAGCGAGTTCCAGCAGGATATTTTTCAGCAATGATGTCCCAGGGATTGGGCTCAATTTGCTTCATACCCATTGAAATGCGTCGGTTTGCTGTATCGATATCCAGTACGATAGCTTCAACGACATCCCCTTCATTTACCAATTTCGAAGGATGCTTTACTCGTTGGGTCCAAGACATTTCAGATACGTGGACTAAGCCTTCTACACCGGGCTCTAATTCAACAAAGGCACCGTAGTCGGTGAGACTGACGATGTGACCTTTCACGCGCATGCCAATAGTGTAGCGTTCGTGAACCGTATTCCACGGATCTGGAAGAAGTTGTTTATATCCGAGACTGACTCTTTCTTTTTCTTCGTCATACTTGAGGACTTTAACTTTGATTTTGTCCCCAACTTTAAAGATTTCAGAAGGATGTTTAATGCGGCCCCAAGACATATCTGTGATGTGCAGCAATCCATCCAATCCACCTAAGTCAATAAAGGCACCATACTCGGTCAGATTTTTGATGGTTCCTTCAACAACCATGCCTTCAGTGATTTGAGACAAGGTTTGTTCCTTCATGCGGGCGCGCTCTTCCATCATCAGGAGGCGGCGAGAAAGAACGATGTTGCCACGCTTTTTATTGAACTTAATGATCTTAAATTTATAGGTTTTGCCCAAGTACTGATCCAAGTTCTTGGTTGGGCGAATATCGATTTGAGAGCCAGGTAAGAAAGCTTTCACTCCGATATCTACGGACAAGCCACCTTTAACTTTAGCGACGACAGTACCTTCCACCAATTCATCTTTTTCACATGCTTCGCTAATTTCATCCCAAGCTCGCAATACATCTGCTTTTTCTTTGGAAAGAACAAGTCTGCCTTCGTCGTCTTCCACTCGTTCGATGTAAACAAGAACGTGCTCTCCTGCTTTTAGGGCTAATTCCCCTTTAGTATCCAGGAACTCTTGAGCATTGATTTGACCTTCGGACTTGTATCCGATGTCGACTGTTACAAAATCTTTAGAGGTCTTAACGATGGTTCCTTCAACTACTTCCCCTTCTTGGAACCGAGGTCCTTTGGAAGTTTCTTCCAATAGTTGAGAGAAGGTTTTTCCACCTTCTTGAAGGCGCTCTCCACCTTCTTCTAAATCTTTATCCTCAGTAGGTAATTGAGGTAATTCCTTAACGGCTAATTTTTTGCGTTGAAACAAGATTCCTTTTCCCTTCGTCTCTGGGGTTACTCCAGCTCTAGTTTTATTTCGTGTTCCTAATTGTTCTCCCACACCGGGATTTTCCATGGACATTCTGATTTACTCCGAACTTTTCGTTCCGCAGAAAGCAAGTGGCCAAGCTTTCTGGTCTGTCTCACGAGTTTAAAGCCAGTGAAATAAGCTACTTAGCTTATATTTGGGCGACATGTCCGTGAGCCATATCGCTGAAAATAATCCCCCTCTTGTCCTATTCTTCACAGTTCCTGTCAACTCCCATTTTAAGCGGGATTCAGGAAGTATTTTCAGGGCTTAAGGGAGAATAGGGAACCGGATTCCCAACCCCGGTTCCAAATAGTTTGTATCGGATGATCCTGCTTGAACCTGAAATGACCGGTCCTTTATTTGAACAGCTCAGTGTTCAATGAAAATGATAACACCGAACTGGATAATTTTAGTGTTGGGATTAGTAATCAGCGCCTGCCAATTAAAATCTAGCCCGGAAAATCCCATTATTCAGGTTCTTTTTCCTGCGGTCCTTAGGGAGACCCCCCTTTTTCAAGAGCGGCTGGTCAAAAAGCAGCTTTTTCTAGAAGTGTTCATTCGAAGTGAAGATGAAGTTATTTGGACACAGAGATTACCGATGGACTTCGCCACTGAAATTGATATTCCCGCTTCAGTGTTTGAGCGGTACGAGGAAAAACCGCTTACCGTCTTTGTTGAAGTGTGGGATCGGCCGACCAACTTGGCTCCTTCACTTCTTTTGGCGGGAAGTCGGAAGATGGAAGATACCTCGCTAGAAATTTATCTTTCGTTGATCCAGCCGCTTAGTCCAACAAATCCGGACGCAAAAGTCGGGTTCGATTGAGTGCTTGTTCAAGCCGCCATTCTGATATTTTCTGGTGATCGCCGCTTAGTAAAACATCTGGAACCTTGCAACCTCGGAATTCCGCTGGGCGAGTATAGTGAGGGTATTCGAGAAGGCGTTTTCCTTTGAGTTTTAAAGAAAACGATTCATTTTGATGGGCTTCCTTTTCTTTCAACGTTCCATCTAGGTGACGACAAAGTGAATCTGCAAAAGCAAGGGCAGGGAGCTCTCCACCCGTGAGAACAAAATCTCCCAACGATATTTCATCATCTACCCAGCTATCAATGAAACGTTGGTCTACTCCTTCATAATGACCACACACCAAAATCAGATGTGTTTCTGTCGAAACATTCAGATACGTGTCTAAAGTTTTTTGACTAAGAGTGCGACCAGCAGGTGAAAAATAAATAACTCTACTTTTTTCTGAGTCGAGCAAAGATTGAATATGTTCCAAGGCACTGACTAAGCACTCTACTTTGAGTACCATGCCTCCACCGCCCCCGTAGGCTACATCGTCTACAGAGCGATACTTGTCTTGGGAAAAATCTCTAAGTTGATAAACCGAGTAATTAAAGATGCCTTTTTCTTTTGCTCGGCCCAAGATGCTGGCATTCATCCAGCTTTCAATCACCTCGGGAAACAAAGTGATAAAATGAAAATGTCTTTGGTTCACGGGAGATCCCGTAAATTGTGCAACCAAATCTTTTTCTGCTTTAAGTCGACCGAGTGAATAAAGTGAGCAACAGCGGGTACTGACAATGGACCATCTTTTGTTTCGAAAAGCCAGCAACTGGCTTTGACGCTTTTATCTAATGAAGACTCTTCAAGAGCTACAAAACGACCTATGAGTTTATCGGTATCTCGATCATAGGCTGGCAAATCAAGCAAATCAGATACATAAAATTCATTTTGTTCTAAAGAGGGTAGAGATTCTCGTTCTGCAAAAACCCGCATTCCAACCAAGGCTTTGGCTGTTTCTTCCGATTCCACGTTCGTTAATTCGATTTTCCATCCTTTGGGCATCCAACTAGCCGAATGAATCGAATAAGAAGATGCCTTTTCAGGCGAAGGGCCTATCCAAACGGTAGCTACATCGCCCAAGGCGGATTCTTTTCCACTGGAAGTAAAGACCACCACAGCACCTTCATAGCCATGAAGGCGTGAAATTTTTCCGATTTCAATTAGGTTTAGTGAGGAACTACTCAAGAATTTCTAAAACAGAGCGTTTACGCAATTTTGTGGAGACTGCTCCGAGAATAGTTCTCAAAGAACGAGCGGTTCGGCCTTCTTTGCCGATTATTTTACCCAAGTCCTCTTTAGCGACTTTCAATTCGATAACGGTGGTTTGCTCACCTTCGATTTCGGCCACGTTAACTTGCTCCGGATAATCAACCAGCGCTTTGGCCATGATTTCTACTAAATGTCTTAGTTCTTCTGGCTTATCTGATTGTGTACCCATTCAGATCCCTCCTGATTAGGCTTCAGGTGATTTCCTTGGAGCCGCTTTTTTTGAAGCTCCTGCAGCTTTTTTGGGAGCCGCAGCTTTTTTTTCTTTTGGAGCTTTAGGCGCTTTTTCAACTGCTGGAGCAGAAGCTTGCCATTCCTTGAGTTTGGGCTTCAACGTAGTCCGAACTGAATCAGACATTTGGGCTCCAACACTCAGCCAGTATTCCAATCGGTCGCGATGAACCAATAGAGTTTCGCTACCTTTAATTGGGTTAAAATTTCCGATGTGTTCAATGAACTTTCCATCTCGAGGTGCGCGATTATGCTGCACTACAATTCGATAGATTGGTTTTTTCTTACATCCATGTCTTGAAAAACGAATCACTGTCGCCATTTAAAGTTGCCTCCACTTGAGCTTACATGCCCACTACTTTGGCTACTACCTACCACAGTCCTCGGCGTTTGCCCATAGGCGATTTTGTAAGTCGAGTCATCATCTTACGAGCTTCAAGAAACTGCTTCATGAGCTTATTAATATCTTCAACCCGAGTTCCGCTTCCGGCCGCAATTCTCCGACGGCGAGACCCGTCCAATAGGTTGTAGTCGATTCGCTCGTCCGGAGTCATTGATTGGATAATCGCTTCAATTCGCTTAATCTCAGCGTCTGGCGGTGTAAGATTCTGAAATTGTTGCTTTAAACCAGTTGCCCCCGGAAGGAATTTGAGAAGGTTTTCAAAACTGCCCATCTTTTTGATCTGTTGGAGTTGGGAGTAAAAATCAGCCAAAGTGAAGTCGTTTTTCTTAATTTTTTTGGCAATTTTTATAGTTTCGGTCTTATCAAAAGTGGTCTCGGCTTTCTCCGCCAGAGAAAGTAAGTCACCCATGTCCAAAATTCGGGAAGCGACTCGGTCGGGGTGAAATAACTCAAAGTCAGAAGATTTTTCTCCTGTTCCAACGAATTTAATCGGGCAACCGGTGACTGCTCGAATGGATAAAGCGGCTCCGCCTCTAGAATCCCCATCCATTTTGGTTAGTACCACGCCGGTAACCGGCACAGCTTCTTGGAAAGAGGTAGCGATTTTGACCGCATCTTGTCCGGTCATGGAGTCGACTACCAATAAGATTTCAATCGGCGAAAAAACTGAGACCAATTCTTGAATCTCAGACATCATGTCTTTATCGACATGAAGGCGCCCCGCTGTATCCACTAGAAGCACTTCCGCATTTTGTTTAATGGCTTCTTCTTTGGCTAAAATCGCTCGAGGGCGGGCTTCCATGACAGCGCTGTCAAAGTGATCGTACCCTAAGCCTATAATTTGGGTCGCAAGTTGTTCGATTGCAGCGGGTCGGTAAACGTCTACGGAAGCAACTAAGAGCGACTTCTTGTGAACTTCTCGAATATTTCGGGCTAATTTAACAACACTCGTTGTTTTTCCAGACCCCTGCAACCCAACTACCATAATTACCGCCGGTGGGCGGACTCTGAAGTTTAGGGGAGTGGCCTTTCCTCCCATGATGGAGCAAAGCTCTTCGTAAACTATACGGATGAAGTGTTGCTCTGGAGAAAGGCTTTTTTGTACTTCAACTCCTAAGGCTTTTTTGCGAACGGAGTCGATGAAATCTTTTGCGACTTTTACATTTACGTCAGCTTCGAGAAGACTTGTTTTGAGTTGTCGACAGACTTCATCGACAACATCTTCTGTTAAGCGAGTTCGGCTACCAATCGATCGTAAAGAAGATAAAAGTTTTTGTGTGAGCGATTCAAACATGAGATCAAAGAAAATAAACGCCCGGAGGAAAAACGGCAAATCTGATTCGCCTAAAAGTTTAAAAGGCGTCCGAGATTTGTTCTCGAACGCCCTTTAATTTGGGTTTGGGTTGAAACCACTTTGGTTTTTTGGGGGAACCAAAGTGAGGCGTTATTTACCAAATATCTCGCCAAATTCAACTGGATTTTACGCGCCGAGACATTTAATTGTAACAGACTGTTTTTATTATCTAAACTGTGGTTACTGAAATGCCATCAATCAAAGCGCTTGGACTTTCTCCGGAAGAGTCAATGACTTCCGTTTCTGAGGACAGGTCGAGAAGGCTCGCGCCGAGACAATCAAACACGTTTCCCGAAACAAGAGTTTCCTTCACGCAGTACCTGAACTCTCCGTTAACCCACCATTCGCCGCCTTTGGCGATTCCAGAAAAGTCCCCTGTGACGGGATCTGTTTGGCCGGAGTAACGATTGACCCAAAGAATACCCTGAGAAGAGGGATCTCCTGCTTTTAAAAGAGCCGAAAGAGATTTGTTACCGCCTCTGAGGCATAAGCTGTGGGATCCCGCTGTTGGGATACTGGAAGCCCCTCCAACTGCATGTCCATTAGATGTCTGGTGAAGTCCTTTTGCTGAGTAATTATCCAGCAGAAAATTTTTTAATTTTCCCTCTGAGAACAATTCACATTCTTGTGTTGGGGTCCCTTCTCGATCAAAAAGACCGCAGCTAAAGCGGTCAGAAAGCCAGGGAGTATCAATGAGAGAAATTGCTGAACTAAGCAGCGACTTTTCTTTATCTTCGAGTTTCCAACGGCTACTGCCATCTAGAAGTACTCTGCCATTTAGATGGTAAATCAAAGAGTCTAATAAAATATCTAAAACCGCTCGCGGTGAAAAAAGGACTGGACCTCGGTAACTTCTTGCCTCTCCAATTTTTAAATTCTTTAAGAGAGATTCTCTAAACTGCAAAGTCGTTCTGATGATGATTTCTCCGATCCCAAGCGCTTGGCGGGATAAGTGACTAAAATAATCAAAACTCGTTAACACATCTTTATCCGAAGCCATTCCCATCAAGCTCCATACGCAACTGGTTTCAGATTCCACGTGATGGGTGCCTTTCGAATTAACTAAGAGGCTGAGACTCTTGCCTACTTCAAGGCTTCCTTCATTTAAACGAAGGCGATTATCTTTGAGAAACTCCTTTCGCATCCATTCCACCCAGTCTTTTTGGGTTTGGAGAGAAATTTGAGCCAAAGCTGGGTCCCAAAGAGCTAGACCGGGCTGAGATTTCTGCGGGGAATTAGCTTGGATAGAAAAAAAGGGATTGCCGGGGGAAAATCCAGCAATCTCAACTGCTCTTAAAGCGACTTCTTTGAGTTCTTTGGGCTCTAAGCTATTCGTAGAGGTAAACCCCTGACGGTCTCCTTTCAAAACGCGGAGGCCCAATTGATAGCCTTCATCAGAAGAAGCTAAATGATAATCCTGTTTTTCTAAGGTGATTTTATTTCTATGTCCAAAACTCCCACAAACCTCAGCTGAATCCGCTCCGGCTTTACAAGCCTCCGAAATAAGGCGGGCTCCCGCTTCTTCTAACTGTCTTCGTTCTTTTTTTAAGGCATCCATTTATTCCTGAACTCCCCCAATCATGGCTTTGCATCGGATGTAGGGGCCTCCCGCATCGACTTTGGCAGGTTGGCCCTTACCACAGTATCCAGCTCCTAGATCCAACAGAAACTCTTTTGATACGGCATCGACCGAGGACAACACTTCAAATGCTTGTCCGGAAATAGTTGCTCCGCGAAACAGTTTCGTAACTTTACCTTTTTCAATCTTCATTACTTTCTGAGCGCCGAACATAAATTCACCAGTGGCATCTGCCTGACCGCCCAAGGGGCAATCAATGAGATAACCGTCCTCAGTACTTTCTATAATTTCCTGTAGGGTTTGATTTCCTGGAAGAACAAACGTATTTCGCATCCGAATCAGGGGTTCATCTTGATAAAGCCATGCTCTCGCATTACCCGTCGGGGCGACTCCAAATGCAGCAGCGGATTCCCGGTTGTGAAGGTAAGATTCCAGAATCCCATTTTTAATAATCATCGTATTCTGTGTTGGCACCCCTTCATCATCCACTAAGAGGGCGCCTCCGGCGAAAGGTTGTCCTTCTACGAAGCCCGCATCACAGAGATTTACTAAGGGACTCGCTACCCTCTGGCCCAGCTTTCCTTGGGCGACTGAGCCAGATAAAACAAAGTCGGCTTCCACGGTGTGGCCAATTGCCTCATGAGACAAAAGTCCCACCATGGCGGGAGAAAGAATCAAAGTTGCCAGTCCACCAGGAATTTTGGGAGCCTTGAGCAGCTCAACTGCCAACTTTACAGCTTCTTCGCCCATTTGATCGATGGAGTGCTCGGTAAACAAACAATTCCAAGCACCAGTTCTTCCCACCGTATGCTGGCCTTCAGACATTTCTCCATGATCGGCCGCAATAGCCGACAAGCGCATTTCATTCCGACAAAGGCGAGAAATGGCCTTTGCCCCATCGGTGGTTACGATAATTTTATCTTCAAATTGTTCGTTATAACCGCATGTTGAAGTTTGGATCAGGGAAGACCGGCCCCTTGTCTGGGCCTCTGCCTTAATTACGGCTGCCATTTTTTCCTCGAGGGACATGTTTTGGAGTTCTTCGTATCCCTTTAGAACAAACTCGCCCTTGGCCAATGCGATTTGCGGTAACTGTTTAACAGCTGATTTTTTTACCTGGCTCAGCGAGCGGGCACATTCAAATGCACGTTTCAGGGCTTGTTCAATCGAAGAGGCAGATAAATGGGAAGTAGATGAAAACCCCCACGCTCCATCTACCAAACATCTGATACCAATTCCTGCGGTGATACTGGATTTGGCTTGTTTAACGAGTCCTTTCTGAACTTGCAAAGACTGACTCTGTCTTCTGTGAAATCTAGCTTCAGCCCAACAAGGTGCTTTCTCAAGAACTGAACTGAGGGTGTCTGCGAGTTGTTTCATTTCTGTGAGACCTCCAGATAAAGAGTCGCTGTCCAAGTTGTTAGAGCCACGGAGAGCAGCATTCCCAAGATCGCCTCTAGGGCCAAAAGTAGAAGAGAACTATCTACCCAATGGGACAAAATCCCCATTCCAAAGTAGGACATAAGAGTTACATAAAAACTTAAGAAGGCTGTCAGTAAGCAAACTTGGCGATGAGTACTTGCAAGACTTTTTGAAAGACTAAAATAAGATGACCAGCTTTGTTTCGGGGCTGTTACGATGCAGAAGGGAAGAAAGAGATATTGGCTGAGTACCCAGATTCCGGGAAAAAATAATAGAGTCGCCGGAATCATTACTAGACCCAGAAGCCAAGAAGTAAGAATCAAAAAGTTAATTTTGGGAAAGAGTTCTTTGGTAAGATATCGAAAAGATATTGGGGTTTCCGATTGGCTTCTGATGATAACGAAAGTAGCTGCCGAACAAATTGCGGCTGACGCGCAATAAAGAGGATAAAGTATTAAGAAGGCAAGCTTGGGGGAATCGGCCCATTCAGTTTCAAAGTATTTTTGAATGAGGCTTAAAAGTCCTTCAGGTATTTGGGCTATGAAAAGCCAGGGGAAATGGAGCATGGCTTGTTGAAAGGTTCTCTGATGAGATGCAAATTGATAAGCCATGACGCAAAGTATACCACGCCATGAAAAATTCTCCGAATAACCGTCATCCTTATCCCAATCGAAAAACGCAGGTGATTTTTGTTGAGGGAACTGATGTCCAAATGGGAAAGCAGCATGCAGAGCAGCTCGGGGACTCGGTGCAATTGGGAATGGCGCCATTCTATTATGGGTTTTTTAGGCGCATTCTGAATCCCAAGGAAATAAATCCTTTTGAAAAACTGGGTTATCGGCTTTTGGGCAAGGGTATTGATGCAGTTTTAGCAAAGTCTTTAGTTTCGCAAATTCCAGCAAGTCTTTGTGAGCGAGTGCGTGGAGTTTCTGAGGCAAGTCATATTCCGGAAGAGAATTTTATAACTACATTAATTTTGCCGGATCTTTTGCCCATGCTTCAAGCGCATTGGATCAAGTTAAATCCTCGATTAGGAATACCAGCAACTCAGCCTCCGCGATTTGGTTGCTCCAGTTTCATCGCAAGAGGAAGCCGTTTTCTTCATGGAAGAAATTTGGATTTCCCTGGAGTTGCCTATTGGGATCGGTATCAAGTCCTTCAAGTCACGAAACCAGTTAAGGGATTAAAATACATTGGGTTTACTTCTGCTGGAGTTCCTCTAGCGGGGATTTCTGGCATCAATGAAGCGGGACTCACTGTCTCTCTGCACCAGCATTATTCAGTACAAACGGATTGGAAGGGAAGTCTTCCCTTTGTTATTTCTGAGAGATTACTTTCCGAAGCGGATACGCTCGAAAAAGCAATGGAGATTTTGAAAGACGCTCGCTTAGCTTCCTCATGGGCTTTCGTCGTAGCAGATGGAAAAACTCAGAATGGATTCATTTTTGAGGCACATCCTAAGGGAGCAGGAGTTCGTTGGTTAAGAGACGAAGGGGGAGTGCTCAGTCACTCAAACTTTTTTCAATCAGAAGCGCTTAAAAACAAGGATTATGCAACCACTGAACGGATGAACTGGGACAATTTCTGGAGAAGACAGACTCTTGATAATAATATTCGAAAACGCTTAGAGGATTTGTCACCGGAATCTGCGGTTCAGGCCTTGAGCGATCATACCGATGGTTTTTGGAATGAAGAAAAAATCGTCAATCGAACGGTCTCCCAAGTTTATAACATCCAAAGTTATGTGGTTGATCCCGTCGCTATGAAGCTGTATTTGGCCGAAGGGAACTGTCCCATTCATTTGCGAGGGTATCGCGAATATGATTTGGGTGAATTATTTGCTGGCACCTATCGTCCATCAGAAACTGTCTTATCACCTTACCAGTTTAAGTCGGAAGAAAATCGCAAAGCCAAAGAAGAGTACATTTTGAGTTTTGTGGCCGCATTTGATGAAGATTTTTCGCAAGCTTTGGAGCGTTTGAAGATGAGTCTCGATCAAAGCTTTACTCCAGAAGCTGCGCTGGTTGCTTCTTTGGTGAATTTGAGAATCGATGGAGAGCTGGACTCCTCTTTAGAGTGGTTACAGTCAGCTGAACAAGCCGTTGAACAAAAAATGAAAAAGTACCGATTTCAAAACTATCCTCCTGAATATTTTGAAGTGCTTTTATATCAGGCAAGAATTTTTGACTTAAAAGATCAGAGAGGAAAAGCACAACAGGTTTATTCAAGAATTACCAAGCATCCGTCTTTGAGAGATGCAGGTATTCTGAAGTTAGCCCAAAGGGCAAAGCCTTATACGAAAAAAAGGGTTAAGCGCCTTATCATGCCTTATTCGACTTATATTCCGTTTGACTGATTACTTTGATGGTTGAGTGGCAATCGCTATTTTTTCGGCGCCAGCGTCGCGAGCAGCATCCATGATTTTTACTGCCTTACCCAGAAAGATAGATTCGTCGCCCCGGATCACAACGATTTTTTCTGAGGATTTGGCTAAAGCAGCTTTAATCGACTGTGCGAGGCCTTTCTCATCTGTGGTTTCTTTATCGACTAAAATCTGTCCTTCTTTGTTGATCGTGACGTAGATAGGATTTCCTGCTGAGTTCTGAGCGACAGCACTGGATTTGGCAGAAGGAAGTTTTACATTCAATCCACCTTCCAGCATTGCAGAGCTGGAAATCATAAAAATGATGAGAAGCACGAGAAAAATATCGGTGAGGGGAGTGATATTTATCTCAGCTACAATCGAATCTTCTTCGGTATCACCAATACGAATGGCCATGATTCATTCCCCTTAAGCTTGAGTTACCGATTTATCGTGAGAGAGGTCTAAAAGCTCATCTAAGGTTAGTTTCATTCCACTGAGTGTCTGATTCGCCGCGTTTATGAAGATGTTGTAAGTTAGCAGGGCAACGATAGCGACAATGAGACCTGCACCAGTTGCGATAAGAGCTTCTGAGATACCAGCTGCGACTACAGTGAAACCGCCCGCTCCTTTTTCAGCCATGTCGTGAAAGGCGCGGATAATCCCAACAACCGTTCCTAAAAGACCTACGAAGGGGCTTGCGCTTCCGATCGTTCCTAAAATCCAAAGATTTTTTTTAAGATACCCCATGAGTCTCAGTCGACTTCGCTCTACGGTGCGCTCAGAAAGTTCTCGTGGTCGCTTATTATCAATAGCCCCTAAAAAGAGCTCACTGAGTTCTGGTCGTTGAGAGTGACAAATCTGACGAGCAGCTGCTAAATCTCCTGCTCGAACACTCTGAGAAAGAGAATCGGCTAGATTTTTTAACTTGGGTCGGAAAGTAAGAAAAAAGACGATTCTTTCAAAGATAATAGTCCAACTGACGATTGAAAAAATAAGCAGCGGCCACATGATCCAGCCACCGCGTAGAAAAGTTCCCCAAAGTGTGGTTTCCATCCCTGTTCTCCTAGTCTTGATAGCGCTCTAAAACATAGAGGCTAACAAGACCTAGGATAACAGATCAACCTGACTTAGCCACTCTTTAGTCCAATTAGATAAAGAGCGGAGCCATTAACAAAGTAATGGTGGACAAAAGCTTGATGAGAACGTGTAGGGAAGGACCGGCAGTATCTTTAAACGGGTCACCCACTGTATCTCCCACAACCGCTGCTTTATGGGCATCGGATCGTTTTCCACCGTGTACGCCAGTTTCAATATATTTCTTAGCGTTATCCCAAGCACCCCCTGCATTGTTAAGCAGAGTTGCCATCAAGATACCGGTAATCGTTCCAACCATTAAGAAACCAGCTACTGCTTCAGCACCCAAACTACCTTGTTCTGGAGAAGCAAGGGCTCGGAAAATAACGCCTACTGCAATAGGAACACTAACCGCAAGTACCCCAGGGGCGACCATCGCTTTCAAGGAGCCTTTGGTTACGATGTCTACGCATGCGCCGTAATCTGGTTTGCTCGTACCAGCCATGATTCCCGTATTGGACTTAAATTGACGACGAACTTCCTTAATCACGGTTTGGGCTACATTGCCCACTGCTTTGATAGCAAGAGCAGAGAACACGAATACGAGTGTTGCTCCGATGAGTGCAGCAATGAAGACTTCCAACTTTGCTAAGTCGACAGAGGTGAAAGCTTTTCCGGTGAGATCAGTGATTTCATCCATGTAAGCAGAGAACAGCAAGAAAGCAGCAAGAGCAGCACTTCCGATTGCATAGCCCTTAGTAAGGGCTTTTGTTGTATTACCAACAGAATCCAATCGGTCAGTACGTTTTCTAATATCCTCTGGTTGACCAGACATTTCTATGATTCCACCCGCGTTGTCAGTGATAGGACCGAAAGTATCCATCGCGAGAACATAAGCTGCTGTCGATAGCATTCCCATCGTAGCCACGGCTGTTCCGAAGAGGCCTCCTTCAGGCAGAGCTTGATTGCCCATCCAGTAAGAAAGGTAAAGAGCTAACGAAATAACTACAACCGGAGCAGCTGTGCACTCAAGCCCAACTGCAATGCCGCTGATGATATTGGTAGCAGGACCAGTTAAGGAGCTATCCGCAATCGAACGAACGGGTCGGTATTTGTACTCAGTGTAATATTGAGTAATCCAAACGAAAATAAAGCTCGTGATTACGCCAACTACTCCGCAGGCAAAATACCAATTAGCTCCGGAGAAAGGCAGCAACCACTTAACTGCTGCATAGAAACCAGCAATCGCGAGAATGGTAGTTACATAGTAACCTTTGTTTAAAGCTTCCATCGGATCTTGTTCTTCATTTTTCATTTTCGCTGCGAAGAGACCCACGATGCTAGCTACGATGCCAAAGGCTCTAGCAACCAGAGGGAAGAAAACAACAGTGACGGGAATATTTGGGTTTTTAATCGCCAAGAAAGAAGCAAGAACCATCGCTCCAACGTTTTCTGCAGCAGTTGATTCAAAGAGATCTGCTCCACGACCGGCACAGTCTCCGACGTTGTCGCCCACTAGATCTGCAATTACTGCTGGATTTCTTGGATCATCTTCAGGGATTCCAGCTTCCACTTTACCAACGAGATCCGCTCCGACGTCAGCAGCTTTGGTATAAATTCCGCCACCTAACTGAGCGAAGAGAGCTACAAAGCTGGCTCCGAATCCATAACCAACTAATTGGAGAGCAATATTCTTTAAGTCTGTGGCTCCCATATCTTCTTTTCCACCGAAAAGAACAAAGAGGCCAGCGACTCCTAAAAGGCTCAGGGCAGTTACGGCTAAGCCAGAAACCGCTCCCCCGCGTAGGGAGACTTGAAGCGCTTTAGACAAGCTGCTGGTTGCTGCTGCAGCTGTCCGAATATTAGACCGGATGGAAACATACATTCCCACAAAACCAGAAAGAGCAGAAGACAAAGCTCCTAACAGGAAGCCGATGGTCATGTTGACTGCGATTTCTTGTCCTTTGAACTTTACGTAGAAGGCGTAGAGAAAAACAGCAAAAACCACGCTTAGCACGAAAATGGTTTTGTTCATTCTTCGGAGGAAAGCTTCGGCCCCTTCTTTAATCGCGTTTGAGATGTCCTGCATCTTCTGGGTTCCACAATCTTGGGCCATCACAAATCTGGACAAATAGACTGCGGTCAGAATTCCGGCGCCCGCCAAAGCAAAAATCACTACTAGCATTTTTCCTCCCTCATAAACTTAGAAAACCCAAGGTTATGCCGGAGTAAAACTTGGGTGGCAAGCATCAAAAATACTGATTTTAAATAATTTTAGGGGGTTTAGGGCTTTTTTGGAGCGTTTTGCTCGGTACAGTGGGCGGTCCGATGGTTTTGCCCAGGGACATGGGCATCCCAACATTCCACGCTACAAAATTGAAGGTGAAATCGGACTCGATTGCAGGTGGAAACCGAGCATTTGTACCATTTCGCTCCCCAGAGGAGCACTTTTTTACAGCTGCTGCACTTTTCCCAGCCTTCTTGAAGCGGACTTTGTGGAGAGGATTGCATAGATTTATTTTACAGTTGAAGACCGCCAAGTCCAATCATCTTCAATCATATTTGAAAGACTTTTTGCCGGCATCCAATCTAGGACTTTTCTCATTAAAGTAACGTCGGCTACTAACTGAGGCGGATCTCCCGCTCTGGCTGGCTCTCTTCTGACCTGGATTTTCTTTCCGAGCACTTTTTCGGCAGTTTGGATCACTTGGAGAACGGAAGAACCCTCGCCTCGACCGATATTTAGGCGGGGCGGCATGGTTTTTCCCGCGAGAAGCATTTGGAGAGCTTTTACATGAGCTTCAGCTAAATCTACGACATGAATAAAATCTCGGATACACGAACCATCAGGGGTTGAGTATCCATCGCCAAAAAGAGAAACTGGCTCATTTTTGATAGCCGACAAAATCAGGTTGGGAATCAGATGCGTTTCCGGATCGTGTGCTTCTCCC
This sequence comes from Bdellovibrio sp. ZAP7, assembly GCA_945878405.1. Taxonomy (GTDB): domain Bacteria; phylum Bdellovibrionota; class FAC87; order UBA2466; family UBA2466; genus RFNO01. The sequence goes on along the minus strand of CAMCTJ010000004.1, from coordinate 56,429 downwards.
CAAAAATACTTGGGCCAAGCTCCAGCTGGATTAAAATATCTTAAGTGAAGCACCTTTAGCTTTTCCATCTGATGGTATCGATCGAGAAGAATCTCTGCCATTATTTTAGTATCACCATAGGGAGAGCTTGCTTGAAGCGAAGCTGTCTCTGGAATGGGAACCTCTTTTGGCACACCGTAAACGGCACAACTTGAAGAATGGAGAAAAACCGGAATTCCTAAGTCGACTGAAACTTCAGCCAGATTAACAGTTGAGACGAGATTGTTTGTGTAATAAAGGCCGGGGATTTTGAAGCTTTCGGGAACAAGGGCTTTAGCGGCAAAGTGAATGATCCCGGCAATCGGCCCCACTTTTTTAAGGACACTTTTTGTTTTTGAAAAATCTGTCAGCTCGGCCTCAAGAATCTCGAACCCTTTCAAAGCCCCTTTCTTACTGGTTGAAAAATTGTCGATGATTACGGGAACGAAGCCCGCCTCTTGGAGTGCAAAAGCCGCAGTTCCACCGATGTAGCCATTGCCTCCTGCCAACACAACAATTTCGGACTTCTTCATTTCGTACCCAAATTAAAGATCTGGAAATAACCGTTGTCTGATGGGGACTCCCCAAATCAAATAAATAATAGCTGCAATCGCAAGAAAAGGTCCAAAGGGAATTGCTGTTTTTAAATTTTTTCGTTTGAAGAGCATCAATGAAATTCCCACAATCGAACCCAGGGCACTCGAAATTACAATGACAACTAAAATCGACTGTATCCCCAGCCACGCCCCTATCATGGCTAACAATTTAATATCACCGCCTCCCAGCCCTTCCTGTTTCGCCATTTTTTCATAGAGCATAGCGATTCCCAGAAAAATCCCACCGCCGAGAGCAGCTCCGAGAAGCGACTCCCACCAAACCATTTCGCCCGTAAAAAATACTGAAATAAACCCTACGAGAATTCCCGATAAGCTCAGCTCATCTGGGATGATCATGTGATGGAGATCTATCACAGTGATGATTAAAAGCATCGAAACAAACACCGTGTAGAACAACCATGACCAAGACCAGCCATAGACTAGCCACAAATAAGAAAAAACAACCGAGGAAATGATTTCCACGATTGGGTACTGGATAGAGATTCTGGATTGGCAAAAGGCGCACTTGCCTCGAAGAAGAACAAAACTGAGGACAGGAATATTGTGATACCACTTCAAAGCTTTGTGGCAGGAACGACAATGAGAGCGGTTTCGGACAACCGATTTTTCTTGGGGAATCCGAAAAATACAAACGTTGAAAAAACTTCCCCAAATCAGACCTAAGATGGCTGCAAATAATAGGTTCAAGTGAAAATGTCCCGTCTAGAGAAACTCACGGCTGCTGCTGCAAAATACATAAAACAGCAAATCAGTGTGTATAGGAAAAGGATTCCCACCAAGTTCCACTCAATAGAAAGTCCATAAGCCGCCAATGTCTTCATGTTTAGCACTCTAAAATTAGGAATGACCCCTTTGAGGACCGTCCATATCGGGCTCTGCTGTAGAGCTTGGTTTGTCTTTTCGGCGCCCTCGGTAAAGTTTCCGAGAGCATAAACGATGAGACTGCTTGCAGCTGCAAGCAGAGCCCCTAAATTCACGGCAAAAATGTAAACTATCGAGCTCATGATCATTCCTTCAAAAAACATCAGTAGAAGACTTTGGAAAAGTGATTTGGGAACAATCACGATTGCATTCATAGAACAAAGTCCCCAAGTGAGAAGTCCCATCATGAGAATTACTAAACCCTGAACAAAAGCTTGCCCCAGAAATTTTCCCAAGAGAAAACTGGTCCGGGATACGGGCTTTGATAAAACCATCGCTATCCACCCTAAATTAAGTTCCCGGTGCAATAACGTAATGCCCATGAACACCGAAAACAAAAGATTCGTTAATTCGATGCCAGCCAAAAGAAAATCGAGGGTAATTTTAGATTGTTCTGCGTAAGTTAAGTCCCCCAGTAAAAGCGAAAGCCCAACCGCAAGCAGAGCAAAACCTCCAAGGAGATAAAAAACTCTCTCATGTAAAAGCTCTTTCAAAGTAATCAGACTAATCGAAAATACTTTTTTCATGGTTGAACCTCCGGAGAGCCCGTGCGATTGAGCTTCATTCCAGCGTTTCCATCCCTAAACAGAGCCTCCTCGAGGGTTCTTCTCTGAGAGTTGATGGAGCTTACCAAAAAGCCTTTTGACTTCGATTGGCTGAGAAATTCGATGAGTTCGTCCGTCCCATTTAAGGTTTTGACTTCCGTTTCCTTCGAAGTTCGGACAGAAACTTCAAACTTCTGATTGTCCGATTTTAAGAGCTCATCGATTGAACAGAAGGTCTGTAATTGACCCTTTTTGAGAAGAGCAACCATGGAACAGAGTTGTTCAATATCTTCCAAAATATGGGAGCTAAAAAAAATGCTCGCTTCGGGTAGCTCCGAGTGGATGCGACCTATCAAACTTCGAATATCTTTTCTTCCCAAGGGATCTAATCCGCTCATGGGTTCATCGAAGATAAGCAGACGGGGCTTATTAATCAAAGCTTGTGCGATTGCCAAACGTTGGGTCATTCCTTTGCTATAGCCCTGGACCTTTTCATCGCTTGCCCCTTTTAAATTTACGAGATCCAGCAAAAAATCGATCCGCGTCTCTAGTTCTTTTCCCGATAGTGACAATAACCTCCCGTAAAAAGTTAAAAGTGACCTGCCGGATAGAAATTTTGGAAATCTTGGGTTTTCTGGAAGGTAACCAATAAATGAGCGAGTGATTTGGCTAGGAACTTGGTGTCCGCAAACCGAAATCTTTCCGCTCGTTGGTCTTAAAAAGCCCAGGATCATTTTTATGGTAGTTGATTTTCCCGAACCATTTGGGCCGAGAAGACCAACGACCTGACCTTTAGGAACTTCAAGATTAAGGTTTTGAACCCCGATCTTGCTTTTGCCAAAGCCGGTTCGAAATATTTTAGAAACTCCCTGAATCAGAATATCGGTCTTGTGATCCATGCTCATGGTGATTCCTTTTGTAGGTGAACGCCAATGTTTTCAAATTCCTTAGCTTGGTCTGGTTTCATGGCTTCGATGGTTTTCCGATCTTTACTCAGATTAAATTGAAACTTTTCAGAGAAAAGAATTTGTAAGGCCTCGGATTTACCAAGATGAGGAATGACCGAACTAATGTCTCGACTTGGTTCCGTTTTCAAAAAAGGATTCAGTTCGGCCAGCGAGTGGGGAAGCGATCCGTTATTTGTCTTTTTGAATTTCGCTAAGGCAGTTTCCCAACTTTGTTTTTCTAAATGCCAACGAAGACCCCTTACTCTTCTCGCTAATCGCACTCGTGCCTCGCGTCCCGTGGCGGCTTCAAAAAGTTCACAAGCCGATTGAAGTACAAAGAGGCTTGCGCCAGATTGGCCTAGTAACCCGACCCCCAAAGAGGCAATGTAAGGAGGGGCGCCTGGTAATTGAGAGGCTCTGAGGATGTGAGGAGCGGCATGGGCGTAGTCACCAAGTTCCAAAAAGTAATGCATGCCAAGCATATGATGGGGTTTCCAAAAAGTCGGTGAATGGTTAACCCATTTTTCAAGAAGCTTCTTTCCCCCAAGCTTATCTCTTCTAAAAAAAGAAACATAAAGGGAACCAAAATTATAAGCTGAGTCAAAATTAGGATCTAAAGTGGTGACCGCCTCTACTTCCGAGTATTCCCAACTTACAGAATTACCTTTTATCGGGGTATATTTAGCTTCTTGAAGCAGGCGTATCCATAAAAGACTCGATAAAAAATTATCATAGCCAAAAGAAAGTTTTTTCAGGGAATCTCCCCGATAGCTAACTTTGAACTCATCGGTATCGGGGCCTTTAAGAGCATCTATCTTTTGAAGCTGATTTTGAAAAAGAACTTTACTACCCAGAAGACAGAAAAATCCCAACATCACAAGTACGGGTGTGATTCTCTTCGTCATAGGGAATAATTTTATCGGGGAATTATCTAAAAGTAGAGTTTTGTTTAGAGAGAGGGTTAGCCGAAATCTCAAGCCTTCAGCAACAGGTTTGGGGGGGATGAATGGAGTGAAAGACCCTTGATCCCGGAACCCTCTCTCAAATTTTTACTAACTCTCCTGAGTAAAATTTGTTTTCCATCTCAGAAGTTACTGAGTCTGAGAGCAACTAGCGTGCCAAGTTATTTAATGTGCAAAGCGTTATTTTGGGCGTGATTTCAAGGGTTTCAGAACCGGAAAGATTTTAATTCAATCACAAAACTGGTCTCATTTTGGGTTCAGAACTGATCCCTAAAAATAATTGTAATTCCAACACCTTGCCGTGTTGCAAGCAAGGACCAAAATAGAACCTCAAAACTTGATGAATACACCGTTGGCAACTGCAAAAAAGTTCATCGCAAACCGGCAAACTCAAAAAAGTTAAACTAATGAAATGAAAGGGAAAAACACATGCAAAGCCTCGGCCTTTCTTTTGCTTTCTATAGGGAGGATGTTTAAATTTGAATCTAAAATTTCAAAGTTGTTCCTGATCGGTTTTATCATCGGCGAAGTTTTCTTTCTTCGCTTCATCTGGAAACAAACAGAACCGGTTTCATTACGGGCAGCCCTTTCTAAAGAGGGCCAACGGTATGTTCTGCGTTGGGTGAACACTGATTTAACTAGTGAAGTAAAAGTTTTTTCGTCTCCCATTCAAGCCGTTGCATTCGCCAGGGAACAACTCAATCTCAAGCCCGGAGTTAACCCAGAGTATAATGACTCTTTAGAAAATCTATGGTCCCGGAAAGAGATGGGCAAAGAGGTCGTTTTTTGGAAAACCATGAATTTGAACATGGTGCACAGGCTTACCTTTCAAGATGAAAACCACGCCAGAACTTTTATCTCGGCCTTTAAAAAAGGGGCCTATTCTCCTTCCCCCATCGGTCATTCCATTCATTTCGTACAAGCTGGCGCGCAATAAAAAATAAGCAGATTGATTGTCAATCTTAGCTGAACTCCCTTAAAATAACTGTTTTAGATAAGTTAATTAAGAGGAGAATCCAGCATGGCTCTACCAGAAATTTCTTTAAACCCCCTTAGCAAAGTACAAGCACCTTCAGCAGCTCTGTTAGCTTTTTTCCAAGCGGAGCCCAAAGAAAAGGGCAAGGAAAAGAAGGAAGAAGTTGTTACCCATGATCTTCCAGTGTTCGCTGGGAAGAAGATCAAAGAACTGAGTGACCTAGAAAACTATTTAAAAGGGGCTAACTGCTTCTGGGGAAAAAAGAATGAGACCTTATTAATCAGAGCCTACCGGTTTGGAACGGCTTCAAACCTGGGTCTTATTGGTTTGGGCAAGAAAACAGCTCTGGATACGGACACCTTGCGTCAGGTGGGAGCTGCTACTTATCATTTTCAGAAAAAAGAACACTTAAAAGACGTTACCTTAGATATTCAAAGCATCCTTAATACGGTTAGAGAATCCAAACGAGCTTATTCCCTTCAGGCGTTTTGCGAGGGATATCTTTTAGCAAGTTATGACTATCGGGAGTTTAAAAAAGAAGACAAGAGCCTGTTTTATCCACAAGGAATTGAATTAGTCGGGCTCAAAGGAAAAGATTTTGAAAAGGCCCGAGACAAAGCGCGAGCCCTGGTCGAGTCGATTTTCTTCACTCGTTTGTTAGGAGATAAGCCCGGAAATGCTTTGACTCCAAAAGAATTGGCTCGTTTGTGTCAGGAAATGGCTCGAAGTAATGGGCTAACCTGCCAAATTTTAGGTGCCAAAGAAATGGAAAAAGAAGGAATGGGACTTCTTTTAGGAGTAGCTAAAGGTTCAGCTCAAGAGCCACAACTCATTGTGATGGAACATAAGGGGGGCCGGAAAACCGATCGTCCTTTTGTGATGGTAGGAAAAGGCGTTACCTTTGATTCGGGTGGAATTTCCTTAAAACCTTCCGATCGAATGGAAGAAATGAAATATGACATGATGGGAGCAGCCACTGTTGCCGGAGTCATGCAGGCTTGTGCCAAACTAAAACTTCCTGTGAATGTTATCGGCTACATCGGTGCTGTCGAAAATATGCCAGGAGGCAAAGCTCAAAAGCCCGGTGATATCCAACGGTCGGTCAGTGGAAAAACAGTAGAGATTACCAACACAGATGCTGAAGGCAGATTAGTTCTTGCGGATGTTCTGGAGTACGCTCAAAAACAAAACCCACAAGCCATTGTTGATTTTGCAACTCTTACGGGAGCAGTAATCGTCGCATTGGGAACCGTAACGACCGGAATTATGGGAACTCATAAGGGGCTCATCGGAGTCATTAAGGCGGCTTCCGAAGCCACAGATGAACGAGTTTGGGAACTTCCTCTTTATGATGAATATGAAGAGGATCTCAAAAGCCATTATGCCGACATTCGAAATTCTGGTGGACGAGAAGCAGGCTCCCAAAAAGGAGGCACGTTTCTAAAGTTCTTCATGGATAAAAAATATCCCTGGGTCCACTTCGATATTGCAGGCTCTGCTTCTCATCGAAAAGATAGAAATTATTTTTCGTCGAAGCACGGCGCTGGAGTTATGGTTCGTTTGATGGCTCATCTGCTTCAGAATTGGAAGACTTTGAAATAGTCTGTATAATGGGTTCTTCAGTTAGCCAATAAAAAGGGGGGGGCATGATCACCAAATTTATGTGTCGTTTATTAGTGGGAGTTCTTATTTTAGGAGCACCTCAATTACGAGCAGAGTCTGTTGAAGATAAATTTGCTCAGATTTCCCCCTCTCACCAGCAGGGATCTGGAGAGTTCGTTCATGGTCAGGGTTACGGGAAAATTTTAATACGTGTCCTTATGTTTGGAGCCATTCCCCAACAAGGAGTTCACTATGTTCCCGAGGGGACCGATCTCCTTTTCTCTATCCTCTACGCAGGAGGTTATGGAGATAATTCCAAGCTCAATGGAATCAGTATCAGAAGAAGAGGACAGCAGGACCTGATTGATGTTGATCTGCAAGATCTTATGAAAGATGGCGGACGAATTCCTAAACTTCAGGACGGGGATATCGTAAATGTTCCCTTTAACTGGAGAAGAGACATTCAAACTATCTCATTGATTACTAGTTTTATGGCGGCGATGACCGGGTTTACCTTGTCGCTGATTGCACTGTCTAAGTAGATTCAACGGGCCTTAAACTCGGAAAAAACCGCGGACGAATTCTGTTTTGGGACTGTTTCTTAATTCCTGTACAGTCCCCAGTTGCTCAATTTTTCCCTTATTTAAGATAGCAATTCGGTCACTCAAACGTACCGCTTCATTTTGATCGTGAGTTACATAAATCATGGTCATTGGAAACTGAGCCTTTAGCTTTCCAATTTGCTCACACATTTCCTCTCTCAGATTGGTATCTAAATTTGAGAGGGGTTCATCCAGAAGTAATACTTTCGGTCTCGCCACCAGTGCTCGAGCAAGGGCTACTCGTTGTTGTTGGCCCCCAGATAATTCATTGGGCTTTCTCTTTCCCAAACCATGAAGTTGAACTTCTTCTAAAGCGCTTTCCACTTTGCCTTCAATATCAGACTGAGGCACCTTTCTGCATCTTAATGGAAAGGCGATATTTTCAAAAACGTTGAGGTGTGGCCAAAGAGCATAGCTTTGAAAAACCATTCCTAAATTTCTCTTTTCAGGCGGAACAAAGTGTTGCGAGGTAGAATCAAAAACGGTTTGATCCCCAATAATCACTTTCCCTTGAGTTGGAAGTTCGAGACCTGCAATCATGCGAATGAGAGTAGTTTTTCCGCAGCCGGAGGGCCCCAAAAGACTCAAAAATTCACCGGGTTTAATTTCCAGGGAGAGAGGCGGAATGATCGTCTGTTCCCCATAAATTTTTGAGATTGAATCCAATGTAACGCTACTCATGTTTGTCCCCTAGCAAAATACCGACCGATAAACATTCCAGAACCCAGGAAAACAACGAGTAGGCTTGCCAGTGCGCAAGCAGCCAGCGGACTTGCATAATCTTGAAGTTGGAAAATGAGAGTTCCTAAAGTCTCTGTGCCTGGTCCAAACAGAAGCACTGACATGGTAAGTTCCGAAAGCATCGGAAGAGCACATAAAAAGAAAACGCTCTTTAATACTGGAAAAAGAATTGGAAATAAAATGCGATCGACAACTCCCAGAGTGGTCGCGCCAAACACTCGTCCCGCTTCTTCGAGGTTTTTGTCAATTTGGTTCAATGCGGGGCCAAGGGTTTGAACGGCGATAGCAAGATCCTTAGCGATATAGGTAAGGTAAATAAGGAAGGGAGTACCCAACAAACTGATCTCTTTAATACCCCAGCCGCTACCAAAGCTAACAAGAAAAGCGAGAGCGATTACGGTACCCGGTATTGAAAAGGGTAACGAGCTAACTTTTTCAATTGTCGCTTTTCCCCAAAAATTACTTCGGTGGCTAAAAAAAGTAATCAGAAGGCCTAGGGCGCAACAGGTGATCCCGCCTAAAAAAGCCAAGCTTAACGAATTAGTGACTGCATTCCGAGTCTCTTGAAGTTGAAATAGATATCGATAGTGTTGCAATGAGAGGTTAGACCAACTCAAAGTTCCTGCCACCGAAAAAAATGAACTGAGAATGATTGCGCCCAAGGGGAGAACAATGAAAAACAAAAAAAGACAAAATAAAAAGCCCTGACAGAGAAATCGCCACTTTCCCAGGTCCATCAATGAGTGTTTGGTCATTTTCCCAAGTGTTAGAGCCACCGCATGCTTCTGTTTTAATTTTCGGCCGATGGTAGTTAAAAGTAGCGAAAAGACTATCAACCAGAGTGAGACAACGAATGCTTGATCGATCCCGGTAATTCCTCCCATTTTGGAATAGGTAAAAATCTGAGTCGTTAAGACATAGAGTTTTGCCGGGTTTCCCACGATGGCCGGAATCCCAAACGAGGAAAGAGTGATAAACAAGAAAACTAAGCCTGCTCCAATCATGCTTGAGGTTTGGCAAGGAAGGGTTACTTTAAAAAAGACCCGACCTGGAGAGGCACCACAAATCCGGGCCGCTTCTTCAAGGCTGGAATCCATACTAGCAAAACTCTTTGAGAGAGTATTCACAATGACTGGAAAGTAGGCATTACACGTTACCCAAACTAATCCCCAAAATGAATAGATGTTGAGCCAATCTTTTCCCAAAAGGCGATTTAAGATTCCCACTTGGGGTAAGGCAAGCACAACCCAGGCAATTGCAAAAAGATAGGAAGGGACGAAAAAAGGAAAAAGTAACCAAAACCCAAAAAAACTTTTTCCCCCTATGTTGGTGCGTGAAATGAGGTAACTCACCGGTACGCCGATAAGCAGGGCTAAAAACAAACTAGCAAAGCCTACAGATAAGGTAACCATCAGGCTTTTCAGTACGTTGGGTTCCCAGATTAGAGAAATGAGTTCTGGGTGAGGGATTATTCGAACTCCCATCGTCAGAAGAGGAAGCACGCAAACTAAAAAGACAACAACCCAAGTTAGAAAATAAGAAGTTTTAGGTGAGAATATCGGCACGTTATTGCAAAATCAGCTTAGTAAAAGTTTTTTTTGTATCTTCTTTTGTTCGATTGAACTCTTCCAGAATGTTAGCATTCCATCCGAACTCTGTCTTTTCAATTTCAGAAAAGGATTTGGCTGACTCAGGCGCCAGTTGCTTACGAAAGGGTGAGTAAACATTGGCTTTTAGAAAGATGGCTTGGGCCTCATCAGTTGAAAAAAAATCATAAATTTGACGAGATAAATCAGGGTTGCGGGTTTGCGCTAATATAGCAATGGGAGACGGGACTGGAATAACCCCTTCTGCGGGATACACAATGTTAATAGGGGCCCCTCGCTTTTGCGCTTGAAGGGCATTTTCCAGGAGAACGATTCCGATAGGCGTCTCTTTCGTTTCAATTCTTTGAATCACCGAAGAGTTTCCTCCCGAAGAAAGCAGATTGTTTCTTTTTAGGGCCTCAAAATAACCCCAACCTTTTTTTCTGACCAACTGAGAGACAAAGGTGAGGGCGGTTCCACTTTCTAACGGACTAGGCATGCTTATTTTATTACGCCAGCGGGTTGCTAGTAGGTCGTCCCAAGTTTTTGGGGCGTCTGTTTCAGAGACTTGCGTTTTCTCATATGCGATAACCCCTACTGGAATACGATTGATGAGAAAAGCTCCTTCTCCATCTTTGTACCGGGGTTCTAAAGGGGCTGCAGTAGGGGAAAAATATGAAAGAAGGTGTCCTGCCTTTTTTAACTCCACGAACCAGAAAGGGTCACTGGTCATAATGAGATCAGCTTGAGAGTTACCCGTTGAAAGCTCAGCGTTCACTCGGGCTGCAACATTTTCACTCCCCGATTGATACCAACGTACCTGGACTGATGGAAATTTTTCTTTCAGAGCTTTATCAAATTCAGAAATAACTTCTTTATAAATGGAGGCATAGATCCAGATGACCTCTTTGTTTTCCTGGCTTTTAGAATTCCAATAAAAAAGAACCAGCATGATCAGAGGCAACAAGAGAAGGCTGGTTTTTTTTAAGGTCATGAGATCCTCAGGCAAAAAAAAACGGGCTATCCCGAAAGGATAGCCCGTTTAAGGTGATTAGCCTAGGCTAAGCTTACATCATGCCGCCCATACCACCCATTCCACCCATTCCACCCATTCCACCGTGGGAATGTCCAGCATGAGCTTCTTCTTCTTTTGGCTTTTCAGTAATCATCGCTTCTGTGGTCAACATGAGCGAAGCAATGCTTGCTGCATTTTGAAGCGCGCATCGTGACACTTTAGTCGGATCGATGACCCCAGCAGCCACCAAGTCTTCGTATTTTTCGCAAAGAGCGTTGAATCCGAAGTTAGGCGTAGTGTTCTTACGCACGTTTTCGACCACAATTGAACCCTCAAATCCTGCATTCTGAGCGATTTGACGTAGGGGTTCTTCGAGAGCTCTTCGAACGATGTTTACTCCGAATTGTCCTTCGCCTTCGACCTTTAATTTTTCGAGGGCTGCTGCAGCTCGGATGTAAGCAGTTCCGCCGCCGGGAAGAATTCCTTCTTCCACAGCTGCTCTAGTTGCATGAAGAGCGTCTTCAACGCGAGCTTTCTTTTCCTTCATTTCAACTTCGGTAGCTGCGCCAACGTTAATGACAGCAACGCCACCGACCAACTTAGCAAGACGTTCTTGCAGTTTCTCTCTGTCGTAATCGGAAGTGGTTTCTTCAATCTGAGCTCGGATTTGTTTTACGCGAGCTTCGATGTCTTTCTTTTCGCCCATTCCGTCAACGATAGTGGTGTTTTCTTTGTTGATGGTTACTCTCTTAGCTTGTCCGAGTGTATCCAATCGAGCATTTTCAAGCTTGTTTCCAAGCTCTTCAGAAACAACTTCGCCACCAGTGAGAGTTGCAATGTCGTTCAACATTTCTTTTCGTCTGTCGCCAAAGCCAGGAGCTTTTACTGCGCAAACATGTAGTGTTCCGCGTAGTTTATTAACCACGAGTGTTGCTAAAGCTTCCCCTTCAAGATCTTCGGCAATGATCAGAAGCGGACGGCTAGCTTGAACTACCTTCTCAAGAACTGGCAACAGATCCTTCATGCTGGAAATCTTCTTGTCGAAGAGCAGAATGTAAGGGTTGTCTAAGTTGCACTCCATCGTGTCAGCGTTTGTTACAAAGTATGGAGAGAGGTAACCGCGGTCGAATTGCATTCCTTCAACCACATCAAGAGTTGTTTCAGCAGTTTTGGATTCCTCAACTGTGATCACTCCTTCTTTACCTACTTTTGCCATTGCTTCAGCAATTAACTTTCCAATAGTTGGATCGTTGTTAGCTGAGATAGTGCCTACTTGAGCGATTTCTTTTTCGTCTTTAATAGGCTTGGAAAGCTTTTTGAGCTCAGCGACGACAGCAGCAACTGCAGCGTCGATTCCGCGTTTGATATCCATTGGGTTTTGGCCAGTTGTAACTACTTTGGCGCCTTCTCGGTAAATAGCTTGTGCCAAAACAGTTGCTGTGGTGGTTCCATCCCCAGCATCATCGTTTGTTTTGCTGGCGACTTCTTTTACCATCTGAGCGCCCATGTTTTCGAACTTGTTTTCTAGTTCTATTTCTTTAGCAACAGTGACGCCATCCTTTGTGATGGTTGGAGCACCAAAGGATTTTTCAATCACCACATTGCGACCACGGGGTCCAAGGGTAACTTTTACAGCTTCAGCAAGAACAGTTACTCCGCGAAGAATCGCAGCTCTTGCTTCCTCTTTAAAACGTAATTCTTTAGCAGCCATTTTTATCTCCTCTTAAAAATTAATCTTACTTTTCAACAACGCCGAGAATGTCTTCTTCGCGCATCATTAAGTATTCGACACCTTCAACTTTGATTTCAGTGCCAGAATATTTTCCAAATAGAACACGATCACCTTTTTTTACTTCAGGTGCTACTTTGCGACCGTCTTCCATAACTTTGCCGGCTCCAACCGCAATGATTTCGCCTTGTTGGGGTTTTTCTTTGGCGTTATCAGGAATGATAATTCCGCCTTTGGTACGTTCTTCTTCTTCAAATCGCTTTACGATAACGCGATCGTGTAGAGGACGAATGTTCATGACCATCTCCTTATTAATAATAAAGTTTTAACCACTGAAACTTTCCAAGCGTGGAGGTTGTGCCGTGCAGCATCTTAAAAGTCAAGTGAGAAAGCTTAAAATCTTGAAATCACTTAATCTTTTGAAGTTTTTGCCGGGCTCGTCTCCGTGCTTGATGCGCCTTTATCTGAGCTATTCGTCGACTTCTTATAGTCGGTCGAATACCAACCGCTTCCTTTTAATTGGAAGCTGGTTAAGGAAAGCCGTTTGCTTAAGCTCCCGGCACATTCAGGGCAGGTTACCAAAGCAGCATCCGAAAATTTTTGAATTACCTCCAGATGTTTTTTGCAGCTATCACAGTCGTACTCATACAAAGGCATACAAAGTTCCTTATTTTTCGTTTCACAATCTAGGTTGAGTCCCGAGAGAGTCAAGGGATCCTCTAAAAAAAAATCAAAACTCTTGCCGTTTCAGGGACTTATGAGAAATATGGGGGCCCAAAAGGTTGACATCGAGATCTCAACCCCCATATTAGGGGCACTAGATTGTTAAGGAGAATGAAATGGGAAAAATTATTGGAATCGATTTAGGAACCACTAACTCTTGTGTCGCAGTCATGGAAGGTAGCGAAGTGAAAGTGATTGCGAATGAAGAGGGTGGACGAACGACCCCTTCGGTTGTTGCTTTTACAAAAGATGGAGACCGTCTGGTCGGTCAAGTAGCTAAGCGCCAGGCTATCACAAATGCTGAGAACACCATTTATTCGGTGAAGCGTTTTATGGGACGAAGACCCGAAGAAATTTCGGGAGAGAAAAAACTTGTTCCTTATAAAGTCATTGATCACGGAAATGATGTCGCGATTGATATTCGAGGTAAGGAATACACCGCTCCTGAAATTTCTGCGATGATTCTTCAAAAGCTTAAAAAATGCGCTGAAGATTATTTGGGAACCGAAGTTAAAGAAGCTGTGATTACGGTGCCTGCTTACTTTAACGATGCTCAAAGACAAGCTACTAAAGATGCCGGAAAAATAGCTGGCTTAGAAGTCAAACGGATTATCAATGAACCAACCGCAGCTGCACTAGCTTACGGTCTCGATAAGAAGAAAGAACAAAAAATTGCAGTTTACGACTTTGGGGGGGGAACGTTTGACGTATCTATCCTCGATGTTGGTGACAATGTTGTCGAAGTTAAATCGACTAATGGCGATACCCATTTAGGCGGTGACGATTTAGACCAAAAAATTATTGAATGGCTGATTGCAGAATTCAAAAAAGATCAGGGAATTGATTTGTCTAAGGACAAAATGGCCCTACAGCGTCTCAAAGAAGCCGCTGAAAAAGCGAAGATTGAGTTGTCATCCATGATGGAGACAGAGATTAATCTCCCCTTTATTACTGCGGATGCAAGCGGTCCCAAACATCTTCAAATAAAATTGAGTCGTTCGAAGTTTGAGCAGCTCATTGAGGATTTAGTGGAACGCTCCATGAAGCCCTGTCAACAAGCCTTAAAAGACGCTGGTCTCTCAGCCAGTGACATTGACGAAGTGGTTTTAGTGGGAGGGTCCACTCGAGTTCCAAAAATTCAAGAAGCTGTTAAAAAGTTTTTTGGAAAGGAACCCAATCGAAGTGTTAATCCTGATGAAGTAGTTGCAGTCGGGGCTGCTATCCAAGGTGGAGTGCTTAGCGGACAAGTAAAAGATCTTCTGCTCTTGGACGTAACTCCCTTGTCTCTAGGAATCGAAACTCTGGGGCATGTCTGCACAAGACTTATTGAGAGAAATACCACTATTCCAAGTCGAAAGAGCCAGGTGTTCTCAACGGCTGAAGACAGTCAGACCACTGTTGAAATTCACGTTCTTCAAGGCGAAAGAGAAATGGCTTATGACAACCGTACTTTGGCTCGTTTCCAATTAACGGGTTTAGCAGCCGCTCCTCGAGGGGTACCTCAAATTGAAGTGTCCTTTGATATCGATGCCAACGGGATTGTCCATGTAGCCGCTAAAGACCTAGCGACTGGCAAAGAACAGTCTGTGAAAATCACAGCAAGCAGCGGCTTGTCGGATTCTGAAATCAATAAAATGGTTAAAGACGCCGAGTCTCACGCTGAAGAAGATAAGGTAAAGAAAGAAAAAGTAACTGTAAAAAACAATCTGGATAACTTAGTTTACAGTACCGAAAAGCTTCTTAAGGAAAACGGCGATAAAGTTGAGGCCACGATGAAAGAAGAAGTGGATTCTGCTTTAAAAGTTGCAAAAGAAGCTCTCGCTAAAGACGAGCTGACGGAAATGAAAGCAGCTTCTGAAAAGTTAACAACTCTCTCTCACAAAATTGCAGAGCAGATGTACAAATCTGCATCAGCTGCACAAGGGGGAGCTGAAGGCGCAGACGCTGGAACAGGTTCACCTTCAGGGAAAAAGGAAGATGAGCCAATCGAAGCCGAGTTCAGAGAAGATAAGGGTTCTCCTAACTAAGTCTGATAAACAAAGGAAAACGCAGTGGCTCTCAGCATCAGTAGTCTCTTCGGACGTGAAGTATTAGACTCCCGCGGAACTCCCACTTTGGAAGTTGAACTTCAGCTTTCGGATGGGAGCCGCGGCAGGGCGATGGTTCCGTCGGGAGCCTCCAAAGGAGAGCACGAAGCTTTAGAACTGCGTGATGGTGACCCGAAGCGATATTTAGGAAAGGGTGTTCTAAAGGCTGTTCGGAACATTCAAGACGAAGTCGCTAGGATACTCGTTGGAAAATCTTTCGCTGACTTGAAAGCCGTCGATCACTGTTTGATTCAGGCAGACGGAACAGATCAAAAAAAGAAGTTCGGAGCGAATACCATTCTGGGTGTTTCATTGGCTTATGCTCATGCTCTTTCCGCATCTCAAAAGCGTGAACTTTATTGGATCTTTAATGAGATGATGGGTCTCAGTTCCAAAGACCTCTCAATGCCCACTCCTTTAATGAATATTTTGAACGGGGGGGTCCATGCAAATAATGGCCTCGAAATTCAAGAGTTCATGATTGTTCCGCATGGGTTTGAGAGTTTCTCTGAAGCATTAAGAGCCGGCACTGAGGTGTTCCATCACTTAAAGAATCGACTTCATGATCTTCACTATTCAACAGCCGTAGGAGATGAAGGCGGCTTTGCTCCTAACTTAGAGAGCAACGAGCAGGCAATCGAGCTTATCTGCGAGGCGATTACGAAAGCAGGCTATCACCTGGGCAAGCAAATTAGCTTGGCACTGGATGTTGCTTCCAGTTCTTTCTTCAACAAAGAAAAAGTCTTGTATGACTTCCGTTGGAAGGGCGCTTCCAGTGTTAATTCACAGGAGCTTATTGAGTTTTATGAGTCGCTTAGAAAGAAGTATCCACTGGTCAGTATTGAAGATGGGCTCGATGAAAATGACTGGAATGGTTGGGCAAAGCTTACCCAAACTCTAGGAAAGTCCACGCAATTGGTGGGAGATGACTTATTTGTGACCCAAAAGAAATACCTTGAAAAAGGGATCCGAGAAAAAGTGGGGAATGCCATTCTCATCAAGGTGAATCAAGTTGGGTCTCTATCGGAAACAATGGAAACCATGTTGTTAGGAAAAAAACACGGTTATCGCAGCATTGTTTCTCACCGATCGGGAGAGACAGAGGACATTACCATTGCTCACTTAGCTGTGGGAAGTGGTTGTGGACAAATCAAGACTGGCTCGCTTTCCCGCGGCGAAAGAACCGCTAAATATAATGAGCTCCTGCGAATTGAAGAAGGTGCCCTGCGGCGCGGAACCTGTATTCCTTTCTTTCGTGCCTTCACTGCTTGATTGTCTTTCAAAGTAGGGTGAAAATATCTTTATGAGCAAAGAGGTTATCAGCCTAAATCATCGTCGTTCCCAAATATTGATCGACTCAGGATTGAAACTAGTTGCAGAGGGCAAGTACGAGGAAGCTCGAGAGTCGTTTCGAAAAGCTAATAAGGAATGGCAAACCGCCGAGTCATTTACCTATTGGGGGTGGATGGAGTACCAGCTGGGCAACATTGAAAGAGCTGTTTCTCTTTGTAAAAAAGCGATAAAAATCGATCCTGACTTGGGAAATCCGTACAATGATATCGGTTCCTATTTAGTTGTGTTAGGGCGTGAGGATGAGGCTTTAGATTGGTTCCAAAAAGCGATTCAGGCCAAAAATTATGATGCCCGCCATTATCCTCACATCAATTTAGGTCGAATCTTCTTAAGTAGAAATCTTCCAGTTCGAGCACTTCAAGAGTTCAGAAAGGCTTTGAGCTATTGCCCCGATGACTCGGCTATTCAGGAAGCTGTCCGAACTATTTCAGAGACTCTTCACTAGTTCTACAAAAAACTACCAAACGACGTTGGTGTTCAGTTTTCGGAAGGTTGTAAGCTTTATCTAAAATTAACGTGAAAGTATTTCCAAACCGCTTTTTCATTTCTTCTATTTCATCATCAGCGTTCGGACCCTTCATAAAAATTAACTGTCCTCCCACCTCTAAAGCTCCCGAGGTGCGAAGAGCTGTTTTGTCCATTGTCTCCACTGCTCTCGTAATTACGGCTTTAACTGGCGTCGTGAAACTTCGGCTAACCACTTTATGTTCAAACACTTCAATGTCTTTTAAACCAAGTTCCTGGATCACTTCATTCAAAAATTCGATTCGCTTGGGGCGTGGCTCTGCCAAGATCATCTTTAAAGAGGGAAACAAAATTTTAAGGGGAATTCCCGGAAACCCAGCACCCGACCCCACATCCACGATAGGGGAGGGAAATTTCCAAAATTGGCCTAAAATCATGCAGTCGATATAGTGTTTAACAACCATTGGCTCGAAGCCCACGATTCGGGTCAGTTCGCGGTCTTCGTTTCTCTTTCGAATCAACTGGTGATATTTCCACAGTTGCTCCAGTTGAGTGGGGTTGAGAACGATCTTAGCTGCCTTGAGCATTTGGTCCATGCTTTCTTTGGTGGGATTCATACGAGGACCTGTAGGCTTTTTGCGGTAGAATTGTTCTCGGCGATTTTTCATGAGGGGTAGGGTATACGGGTAAAGAGAAACCAAATCAAGAAGGTTGTGGTCAAGAAGTGGGTTCGGATAAAAGTAAAGATATTGATGGCTTAGAGGGTGCTCTGAAAGTGGTTTATGAGGACAATCATGTCCTTGTGGTGTTTAAACCTCACCGGTTGTTGATTCAATCGGACCAGTCTGGAAGCCCTACTTTGTTTCTTCAAATATGCGAATGGCTAAAAGAAAAATATCAAAAACCAGGAAAGGTTTTTTTGGGAATGGTCCATCGACTTGACCGTCCCGCTGCGGGACTCGTTGTGTTTGCAAAAACCAGCAAAGGAGCCAGTCGGCTATCTGAACAAATTCGTGCTAAAGAAATGGCAAAAAAATATCAGATCCTTGTACAAGGTGAATTCACTACTCCTGGTGGAAATTGTATTCATTATTTAACGGATCCTGGGAGCGGGCGGAGTGAGGTATTTCAGGAGCCGATGAAAGATACAAAAAAAGCGGAACTCAACTATCGTGTTTTGGGAGTGAAAAAGGGCCTGTCTTTGGTGGAAGTGGATTTAATCACTGGTCGCCGGCACCAGATTCGAGCGCAGATGGCTCATCTTGGTTTTCCGATTGTGGGAGATGGACGTTATGGAGCGAGTCGTTTTTTTAGAGAAGGTTCTATCGCCCTCGTTGCTTCTGAATTAGGGTTTAAACATCCCACAACCAAAGAGACGCTGGTTTTTGTTCTCCCGGATGAATTAAATTCTGTGAAAAGGTTTTGGGATGAGTATTAATTGGAAACCATTTATTCAAAAGGCGCTCGAACAGCGGCGTGAGCTTTTCGAACGAGCTCCGGCAGATACCAATTGTTTTCGATTGTTTAATGGGGCTAACGAGGGCATTTCCGGGCTAGTGATAGAGCAGTTTTCAGACGTGATCATTTTTCAGATTTTTGAAGAAGAAGCTCAAATTGACGAACCTACACTCAAAGCCATAGCCGAATGGCTGATCAATGCAAGGAAAGCCACCAGCGTTTATAAAAAGGTTTTTGTTAAGGATCGTAGTCACCAGACAGCAGGCAGCGATTACTATTCATCTGAGCCCTTCGTTGGAAAACCAGCGAGTTCGGAAATTGTCGTTTGTGAGAATGGAAACTTTTACGAAATTCAACCCTTCGCCGGTTATTCCACAGGGATTTTTTTAGATCAGAGAGAGAATCGGAAGTTCTTAGGTGAAATAGCGGCAGGAAAACAAGTGCTGAATCTCTTTGCTTATACCTGTGGTTTTAGTGTGGCTTGTGCTACTCAAGGGGCAATTACAACGAGTGTTGATCTTTCAAAAAAATATTTAGATTGGGGCAAAAAGAATTTTGAAAAGAATACACTGGATTTAAAGCTTCATCGGTTTATCGCTCAAGATTGTTTTGAGTTCTTAAAAAGATGCGAGAAGAAAGGGACGAAATACGATTTGATCATTGTTGATCCCCCCAGTTTTTCTAGGACCAAAGAAGGCGGAGTGTTCAGTCTCAAGAAAGACCTAGACCGGCTCTTGAGAGCGTTAACTCCTCTTGTAAGCACCGGGGGAGTCCTTTTCTTTTCGTGTAATTTCTCTGAGTGGGATTCAAACTTATTCCAAAAGAAATCAGAAAAAGTTCTTGAGGAAAGTGGAAGCTGGAAATGGCAAAAGACCGCAGCGGTTCCCAAGGATTTTGAGAGTGCCTTGAATCCTATCAGCCAGTGGCTAGCGGTTAAGCTTTAACGAAAGTGCGATCAGTAGGAGCGACTTTTCGGTTTGTGGGGCGGACCATTACCCAAGAGTTAATGTGTCCTGGGATGGCACCCTTAACCAAAATAAGGTTGTCGGATTCTTTCACTTCCAAAACTTTTAGATTCAAAGTTGTGGTTCTGACATCGCCCATGCGGCCCGGCATCCCTTTGTTTTTGATCACTTTACCAGGGAATGTATTAGCTCCGTTCGAGCCCCCGTGTCTGAAGTAGTCAGAAACCCCGTGAGTTGCATCCGCACCATGGAATCCCCAACGTTTAACCACCCCTTGGGTTCCTCGACCTTTGGAAGTTCCTACAACATCCACTTTGTCACCTTTTTGGAACATTCCAACGTTTAGAGCTTGTCCTGCTTTGAAAGCGCTCATGTCCGCGGTGGATTCTAAACGAAATTCTTGTCGCTGTGATTTAGCTGCCATTCCAGCTTTTTTAAAGTGACCAGCTGTCGCTTTATTAACATTTTGTGGTTTGCGATTTCCGACTGCTACTTGAAGGGCTTGGTACCCATCTTTGTCCTGAGTTTTAACCTGAGAAATCATGCAATCGGTAGTGTCGATAACTGTCACGGGGACTAAAGCACCGTTATCATCAAAAATCTGTGTCATGCCTACTTTTCGGCCTAAAATTCCAAGTGCCATTTTGCGTTTCCTCTACTTCGATAAAGAGCTGAAAATAAAAGAAAATCCAGCCCTGCGTCTCTTTCTTATCTCTTTGTTTTAAGAGAATCTGCTGTATATAACGGCATTTACCCCATTTACGCAACCCTTTTTGTCACTTGGCTTCAAGCAGGCGCTGGGAAAATCCTAGTTTTGTGTTGCGGCGCATTATCAAAATCTGGTAAAACTCCCCCATTGGGTTTAGGGGGACTATGAGGCAATCAAAGCTCGTTTGGTTACTTTTCCAAGGTTTTTCAGCGATTTTGATAATTTCCTGTGGGCGAACCCCACAGCCAACCAAGATTACTTTTAAGGCTCTTTCCGGAACCTCGTATGAACGAGTTAAGAACGTCCTCCAGAAAGATCAGGATAAACTTCCTCAAATAAAAAATAAGGCTCGGACCCAATCGTTTCGATTAGATAGACCGTCATTTAAGCGCTTAAAAAACGGAAAGTTTCTTCCTCAACTTGCTAATGCTAAAACCATTTCGGCCTGGGGTCGTCCGAGAGTTCCGTTGCTTACCTATGTTTTTACGGTTCCCCGCGGGAAGAAAGCACATCTAAGTTTAGAAAAACCGCAGTTTGAAATCTCTGAAGAAAAGATTGATTTAGCCCAAGCTTCAAAGCCTTTAATTTGGGGAAAAAAGCGGCTTCAGTTTCAAGAACCAGAAGTCGGTGACTATTTTCCCGGAAAACTCTTTGACAGCCACCAAATTGGAAACACGGTCACTGTTTCAGTGTTTCCGATACAAGTCGAAACAAAAACGGGAAAAGTTTTAAGTTTAGTGGAAGGAGATTGGGCTTTACGGTTAGAGAAAACAGAGCAAAAGGAAACACCCGTTGCCCATAAGCCAGCTTTAATTGTGACTTCTGAAAAACTTTTGGCTGGAGCAAAAGAGCTCCAGCAGTTTCATCGGGAAATGCTGAAAGCAGAAAGTGAAATCGTTACCGTAGAGTCGATTGCAGAAGAGGCCAGTCCAATCGATGAAAAAGAGCTTCCGGACGGTTACAAAAACCCAGAAGAGTTTGAGGGGGTCGTTAAAAAATTTAACCCTGAGGATCATTCAGGCTACGATTTCGTCACTGCGAAAAAAATCATTTCTTTTTTAAGAAAGAGATCGGATGAGGATTCTCGTTTTCGATACGTAATCCTATTAGGTAATTCAGAAAATATTCCCCCGAGTTATTATTTTTCGGACAAATCTTCATTTGATGAAAAAGGGGTTACCGACCAGTGTTATGGTGCTGGAAAACGGTGTTTAGAGCCCCGCTTGGCCGTAGGAAGACTTCCTTTTTCTTCTCAGAAACAGGTTAGCATTTACCTTGATAAAGCACGGAAGTGGTTGCGAAATCAAAAGCAGGCACAGAATGAGTTGGCACTCTATGGTGGCAGAGCCTTCAAGAGCAGTCCCTTGTATATTGGTGAGTTAGGCACATTAGTTACCGTAAATAAAGAGAATGCCGATTGGAAAGGGACAACCAAGCATTTTCAAACAGAAGGAACTTTTTCTAAAGCGGATATCAGAAAACTTGTCGCTGGAGATGAGAAAGCTTCGCTTGTCTATTATCTCGACCATGGTCTAGGAAATCGATGGTTTGCAGGAGATGAGTTTATCTCTTCTTACGATATCCAGAACACGGAAGCCAAAGAGGATAGTTTGCCACCGCTCGTGGTTTCTGTTGCTTGTATCAATGCAGCTTTTGATGAATCGCTCCTTTTGGACGATACAATCAGTGATATGGGACAGTGGGGAGTCGTCTCTGTTGGTACGGCACTGTTGAGGTCCAAAGCAGGCGCGATTGCTTACATCGGTGGAGCGAGAAGTGGACTCGGTTCCCCCGAAACTGAAGTGGATGAAAATGGAAACGTTGAGGTTTTGGGAACCACTCATGGACTTCAGCTCTTTGACGGGTTTGTTGAAAATTATCGTGTCAGTCATGGAAAAAATCTGGGAGAGGTATTGATCGATACCTTGCAAAAATACTCTCAGACACAAGGGAACGACATGGAGGAGTTCAGTCATCGCTGGACCTATTTAATTACCGAGCTTTTGGGAGATCCCTTGTTGCCAGTTATCCGTGAGGCCAAGGGCGATCGAGGGTATAGTCTTGCGAAGTCTGAATTTGAGCATTTCGACAATTCGACCGGCTTTCCGCGACTGGTTGTGGAAAAAAAGGACAAAACTCCCAATCATTTTCCAGTCTCAAAGGCAGAGGGACCCGTTACGGCTAAAGTGTTTGAGCTCGTTTTGTCGGAAGATGGTTTTTCTGGGGAAAAGCTCATTAAAACAGAATCCCTAACTGAAAATCGATCCGCTTCAATTTCTTTAGACCCAGAGACAGAGCTTGCACCTGGGAAGGAATATATGATTAAACTGGTGAATGATGAGGGAGCTCCTCGAGAGAGGCATATTGTTTTTTCGATGGCGGAGGCAACAAAATGAAAAAGTTATTTGCAACGGTTTTGATGTTTTTAACTCAGTTAGGGTTCGGTACTTCTATTTCCGAATTGTCGCCCGCTCAAGTCTTTGAACAAAAGGGATCTATTCGATTGATTGATGTCAGAACCCCTGAGGAATTTTCGGGAGAAAGCGGATACATTGAAGGGGCAGAGCTGATGACTTTGGGCCCCCAATTAAGTGGGTTTTTAAAGTCGGGAAATCGCAAAGAGAGAATTGTTTTCGTTTGCCGAAGTGGTAAACGCTCGGCCAAAGCAACTGAAGAGAGCTTAAGTCTTGGGTATGAGGCTACCTACTCAATGACAGGTGGCATGCTGGAGTGGGTTGCTCAGGGGCTTCCCACAAGCCATTAATCGGAACTGCCGCTACCAGTTTTAACTGCTCTTAGAAATTTCGCTAAAAATTCGTCGTCAGTTTCCTTGGGGCTCATGTCTAATTCAATATCCAATTCAGAAACCATTTCTTTGAATTTTTTTTCATCTTCGAGAGTTTCTTTAATTTTTTCCAAGAAGTCCTGTGGATACTTTTTGGCAATTCTATCTACATAGGCATTTAGCCGGCGCTCGGCTTTAACTTTCTCGTTAAATCGAATGTGTTTCCAATTAGAGATATAGTGAAGACGGCAGTAACCTTGGCTACTTGCTTCCTTCTTGCAGGAGGGGGCCGAGCAGGTCTTTTCTTTCTTATCGCTAACTTTCGCTACTACTTTCTTAGCTGTGGTTACTTTCTTGGTGGCAGTGCTAGGTTTTTTTAGAGCGGCATTCTTCATAAGGTCCTCCAGAATGCCTATCGACCTTATTAAGAAACTCCTTGAATGAGTTGTGTGGCGCGAGGTGCCAAGCTGCCCCGTACTTGCCATTTGAGCGAAACAGCCTCTTTTAGATGCAACCAGCCGGATTTGAGAAGGCTGGTTCGTCTGAATGGAGATTTTCGTTCAATGCGGTGTCGGTAGGGCACTTTAACCTCTGAGATTCCAGAGGGATAATTCTGACCAACTAAAACAGTGACTGCCCAGTGAAAACTATGTGATTCAATCGGTATCTGTCCCACTAAGGGCAGAACGGGTTCTCTCATAAAAAGTCTGAAACCTATCCCGGGTTCTTCTACTTTTAAATTAAACAATCGATAGGCTAAAGAGCTTAAAAATGAACTCAATTTGCGTGATAAAAAACTATCCAGGCGATGGGTGCGCTGGGCAAGGACCAATTGGCTGCCCAATCTTTTGTTCCAAAGCGATGAAAAATCGGAAGGTTCACAGCGGCCATTGGCGCTTATCGACAATACATACTGTCCTCGGGCCATTTCGTAGCCTCTTCGATAGGCTCTGACGCTTCCCGTGTTGAGCTGGTGGACCAAGCGAATTTCGGGGTTCTCTTTTCGAAGTTTGTCGAGGGTCCTACCGGTTCCATCTAATGAACCATCGTTTACCGCGATAATCTCAAAAGACAGAGCCTGTTCCCTGAGTTCTTGAAGCCAACCCAGCAAAACCACTTCAAGATGAGGGTTTTCGTTAAAACAGGGCACAACTACAGAGAGTTGTAACGAATTAGAAGAAAGAGACATTTCAGTTTTCATGGTGAATAAGCAAATTATATCGAAACTTTGTTCGAAAAGGGAAAGATTTGTCCCAGGGGCGCTGCGCAATTGTTGACGGCCCCTCAAGGGCTCTTTACCATGGTTTCTCAAAGAGAGCTTGATGACCCTTTCTAAGATCGAATTAATAGATGGCTTAACATTCGATGATGTATTGCTGGTGCCCAGATATTCTGAGGTGGTTCCGCCAGAAGTAGAACTGTCCACTCGCCTAACTTCACAAATCTTTTTGGGAATTCCCATCATTTCAGCTGCCATGGACAAAGTAACTGAAAGTCGAACGGCTATTGCTATGGCTCGAGCTGGTGGAGCGGGAGTGATTCATCGAAGTTTCTCAATCGAAAAACAAGTTTTTGAAGTAGAAAAAGTTAAAAAAAGTGAAAGCGGGATGATTCTGGATCCGGTCACGCTTCCTTCTAATTCCACAGTTAATGAAGCCTTGCTGTTAATGAAAAAATTCGGAATTTCAGGTCTCCCTGTTTTGCAGTCGGGAAAACTTGCCGGACTGGTGACCAACCGCGATCTCAGGTTTGAAGAAAACCTAAAGCGTCCCATCACTGAAGTGATGACTCCCTTTGAAAGACTGGTTACTGCGGCGGAGACCGTCTCCATAGAAGATGCAGTCCGACTGATGCATAAGCACCGTATTGAGAAATTGCCGGTAGTTGATAAGGCAGGAAAACTCAAAGCACTTATTACAATCAAAGACATTGAGAAAGGGATTCGCTATCCCAAAGCCAATCGCGATAACCAAGGAAGGCTGAGAGTTGGAGCCGCTGTTGGAACTGGAACTGAGGCTTTAAATAGAATCGAGGCGTTAGTTGCTGCCGGAGTGGATTTCATAGCAGTCGATACTGCTCATGGAGCCTCGAAGAATGTCGTAGAAGTAGTCAAATGGGCAAAAAGTAAGTTTAAAGATCTTCCCATTTTGGCGGGGAACGTAGCAACCGCAGAAGGGGCTCAGGTTCTTTGCGAAGCTGGCGCAGATGGAATAAAAGTTGGGATGGGTTCAGGTTCCATATGCACCACTCGGATCGTTGCGGGCGTGGGGCTTCCTCAGTTTACTGCAATCCAAAACTGCGCACCGATTACAAAAAAATTTGGTAGATGTCTCATTGCGGATGGTGGAATTAAGTATTCGGGCGATATTGTGAAGGCATTAGGCGCTGGTGCAGATGTGGTCATGATCGGGAGCCTTCTTGCTGGAACCGATGAGGCGCCAGGTGAGACGGTTTACTATCAAGGACGGACTTACAAAGTTTATCGAGGTATGGGTTCAATCGAAGCCCTGAGAGAAGGAAACCGAGATCGATATGGGCAATCGGGGGTCGACGATGGAGAACTCATCCCTGAGGGCATTGAAGGAATGGTTCCTTATCGAGGGGAATTACTTCAAGTGTTGTTCCAATTAGTGGGAGGAGTTCGAGCCGGCTTGGGGTATTTGGGCTGCAAAAATCTCGCCGAACTTCGTGATAAAGCTGAGTTCGTCAGAATTTCTCCTCAAGGTCTTCGTGAATCTCACGTGCATGATGTATTTGTGACGAAAGAAGCTCCGAACTACCGACCCAATGATTAAAGAAAATACAACCCCTGTCATTATTCTCGATTTCGGATCCCAGTTTACTCAATTAATTGCCCGTCAGGTTCGAGAGTCGGGAGTTTTTTGCGAAATCGAGCCGTACCACATCCGTCTTGAAGAGTTGAAAGCTAAAAACCCGAGAGCGGTTATTTTGTCGGGTGGGCCATCAAGTGTTAGCGCTAAAACAGCGCCTTCACTAAATAAGTTACTTTTGGAATGGGATATTCCCATTCTTGGCATTTGCTACGGTATGCAACTCCTTTCTCATCTCAAAGCAGGAAAGGTTGGTACCGGAACTGCGAGAGAGTACGGTGCTTGCGAGATAGAAATCGTAAAAGCTTCCGGACTTTTTAAAGGGTTTAAGCCTGGCCAAAAGGCAACCGTGTGGATGAGCCATGGCGATAGCGTTGAGAAAGTACCCCATGATTGCGAAGTGACGGCCCAAAGTGAAAAATGCGTTGTGGGAATAGAGAAGGGTCATCTTCATGCGGTTCAGTTCCATCCTGAAGTAGCCCATACTCCCATCGGTAAAAAAATCATTGAGAATTTTCTCTTTGAGGTCGCCGGCCTGAAACCGCAATGGAAAATTGAAAATTTTTTATCTCAGAAAACGCAGGAGATCTTAGAGAAAGTAGGGAGTGCCCAGGTCATTGGTGGGATCAGTGGAGGAGTTGACTCCACTATTTTGGCAGTTTTCTTGGGGAAAGTTCTCGGCAAAAAATTTCACCCCGTTTTAGTGGACAACGGATTGCTTCGAAAAAACGAAGCCAAAGAAGTAAAAGCTTTTCTAAAAACTCAAGGAGTCTCAGTTAAGGTAGTAGATGCGAGCGCTCTTTTTTTAAAGCGACTTCAAAACGTAACTGATCCTGAGCGAAAAAGAAAAATCATTGGGAAAACTTTTGTCGAGGTTTTTGAAAAAGAATGCAAACGCATTCCCGGGGCCGCTTTTTTAGCCCAGGGTACTTTGTATCCGGATGTAATCGAGAGTGTATCGGTCAAAGGGCCCTCGCACACCATCAAAACTCACCACAATGTGGGCGGACTACCAAAAAGAATGAAGCTTAAACTGATTGAGCCCTTTCGAGAGCTATTTAAAGATGAAGTTCGGGCTCTGGGAAGAAGTTTAGGAGTTCCCGAGGCGATAATCGGACGACATCCCTTTCCAGGCCCGGGCTTAGCGGTTCGAATCATTGGAAAAATAAATCCCGAACGTTTGGATCTCTTGAGAGACGCAGACTCAATTTTTATAGAAGAATTGAGAACTTCTGGAGAGTACGAGAAGATTTGGCAGGCTTTTTCGGTGATGTTACCCATCAAAGCCGTTGGGGTCATGGGGGATTCTAGAACTTATGAATCGGTCGTTGTTTTAAGAGCGGTTACTAGCCGAGACGGAATGACAGCGGATTGGTATGATTTCGATAAAAAGACAATGGCGAAGATCTCTAACAGAATCATCAATGAGGTTCCTGGTATTAATCGAGTGGTTTACGATGTCTCCTCGAAGCCACCTGCGACTATTGAGTGGGAATAGAGAATGATTTTCGATTTATTTCATTCCATTAGCGATCCAGTAATTAAAGGACGATCCCTCGGAGTTTCTAAGGCGTTTGCAAACTTTTTTGATCAAGCCATCCTTGCAGAGTCTCTAGGGGTAGACACCGTGTGGTGTGCTGAAAGCCATTTTTCCTCTGAGACCCAGAAAAAAACGAGCGTTGCCACAATTCCAAATTTTGCAGGGGAAGTGGGGTTGAACTCTGATTCGTTTCAGATGGCTCAACTTCTTTTTAATCGTACCAAGCGGGTCGGGTTTGGAACTGCAATTCACAATATTGTGGGAGGGAGCGGGGGCCCCATCGCGAGTGCTGAGCGGGTGAGATTTCTCAGTTTCTTAAATCAAGAAGTAGGGAAGTGGAATCGACAGCTTCGAATCGGGGTAGCGGCCGGACGTTTTCCATTTCAGAACATACCGTTTCAGATTGTGCCGAGGGATCAAACAGAGAAAGACCTATGGCCTTTGATGAAGCGATACATTTTTTTAGAGGCGCTTGAGATTTTTCTTCGACTTCTGAGTGGTGGAGCGTTGAGCAGTCAGGAAACAAAGACGTGGATGATTGATCCCAAGGAAATTAGCGATCCAAACCTGATAAGGAAATACAACGCACCGGTAACGGTTAAAAAACGTTGGGAATTTGAGCTGTTAAAAGTCATGCCTAAGACGGAGGAGTTGAAATATCTTGAAATCGTTCTAGGCTCTCATGATCCGCTGGCGCTCGAGTGGGGACTAAAATATTGGGATCTCAGTCTTTTCAATTTGTCATTCACCTCCCCCGAAAAAATCGAAGAACTTCATCAAAACATGGTAAGCAAATGTGCCGAGGCATCTCGGAATTGGAGCCGCGATCGGTTGCCCCGCACGGTGATGGTCTTCATAAATCAAAATCGCGATAAAGCGTATCAACTAGCTGACCATGTTTTGGATAATTACATTGAGGCGATGAGAGGGACTACACAGGTTCCGGATAAAACGGTTCTTCTTCAACGAGCATTAGTAGGAGATCCCGCTGAAATTTGCGAACAGATGAAACCAGGAGGGCTGCGAGGGTTTCATAAAGACGACAGGTTGATGTTATGGTTTGAGTTTAACCAATTGGATAACGCAGAAATTCAGGACCAGATGAAACTCTTTTTTACTGAAGTAGTCCCACGCTTATGAATCCGACGCCTCTTTATCAATTGAATCGAAATGGCTTTCCGGAAGTTCTTATTTCTGGAGAAATCTGGGTCTTTGATGGTTCAAAGACCATTTTTCATACATCGGAAGTCAACAGTCGTTATCCTGCCCGTTCTCTTTTAAAGCCCTTTCAGTTCTTAGCGATGGGCCACTTGGAATTGAAAACGTTACAGGAGTGGCATGTGGCTGCCTTGGGATCTATTTCAGCTCATGCAGATCAAGTGGATCAATTAAAGCGGTGGACCTCTCAATCCCCAGTGGCTGAGCTGGTGAGTCGACTTCATCTGCCTGTGGCCCATGCTTGTTTTCCAAAGCATTTAGCGATCGCTCAGACCTGTCAAAACAGAGGTTGGCCCATTGAAGGCTACCTGACTCAGAGTCACCCCTTTCATCAGAGTGTATTGAGAACACTTTCTCGAATGCTCGGAGAGCCAGAAGAGTCTTTTGAATTTGTTGTCGATGGGTGCAAACTTCCGAGCCCTGTTTTACGTCTGGATCAAATGGCTCGTTTGTTTCAGGTTTTGGCTCAAGGCGCGATAGATCCTCAATTGCAAACCATTCGAGATCTCATGATTTCCCACCCCGATTGGATCGGGGGCCCAGAGCGAATTGATAGCCGGCTCATGAAAACAAATCAGAAATATCTTATTGCTAAAGAAGGAGCCGATGGCCTCTTGGGTATTGGGCTTTTACCCAACTCTACTTACCCGCAAGGATTGGGGGTCGTGGTTAAAACCGCATCTGGCTATCAGCCGGCAGCAGCTGCCTTAGCGGTCAAGCCGGTCTTAGAAAAACTGGGGCTTCAGTGCGACGTGCCCGTTCCGGAAGGGCAAAGCATTCAATACCGGTATGAGCCTTTTGAACCCTCAAAGAAAAAATGGATCGATATCAGTCCTTCTCTGAACTCGAAAATCGCCGTCTGGCCGGGCGATGAGGCGTTCTCCAGAAAGGTCGTTTTAAATATCGAAGAAGGAAAGCATATGACTCTTTCTTCGATTAACACAACTCTTCATGTAGGCGCTCATGCGGACTCACCCAATCACTTTGGGAAGGGAAAAAACGGAATCGACCAAGTAGAGCTTTGGAAATATGAGGGGGCTTGTCAAATCATTGAAGTCATCAAGACACCCCATACTGAAATTACGATTGAAGATATTCAAGGGCTAAAGATAGTTGCCCCCAGAGTTTTGTTTAAAACCAATTCTTTTCCAGATCCGAATCAGTTCAATACAGATTTTTGTGCTTTTTCAGCTAGCCTCATTGAGTATTTATCCGGTGAGGGAGTTATCTTGATGGGAATTGATACGCCGTCTATTGATCTGTTTGAATCTAAGGAACTTGCAAGCCACAAAGCTACTTTAAAAACTGGAATGGCTATTTTAGAGGGCTTGATTTTAGATCGCGTGGAGCCGGGAATTTACGAGCTTGTAGCCTTTCCACTGAAAATCGAAGGCGGAGATGCCAGTCCAGTGAGGGCTCTTCTTCTTAATTCAAAACGCCCATCTGCGTTCTAGCTTCCCAGAGTTCAGGGAAAAATTTCTTCCGTAGGGTGCTTTCTAGGTAAGGGACTCCTAAAGAGCCTCCTGTCCCATGCTTCATTCCAATCATGCGTTCGACCATTTGAACATGTCTGAAACGCCACAAAAGGATCTGTTCATCAAAACCAATTAAAAACTCACAAAGAGTTTGAAGCTCATCTTGAATAGGTTTGTTATAAATCGAGAGGAGAGCTTTTTGAAAAGCCTCTGGTGTAAAGGATTCACTCAATAGCTTTCTCTTTTGAAGCAATTTAATAAAACTTGATCTCAAGTTAGGCTGATTGCCTCGTTTCTGTAATTTGTGAAACCATTCAGGTTCAAGGGAGGCAAAACGAGAATAGTCTTGTGGGGTTCCTCCGGCCAAAAGTTCTAACTCTCTAAATTGCCAGCTTTGAAAGCCGCTTGCAGGGTTGATTTTAGCTCGAAATTGATTGAACGCTACGGGAGTCATCGTTTCTAAAATATCGATCTGTTGAATGAGGGACTTGAAAACCAAAGATACTCTTTCAAGAAGATGAAAGGCTGGAATTAAATCCTGGTGTTCTAACAAAGTGACTACTTTATCTAGTTCACTAATTACCAATCGGAACCACAGTTCGTACGACTGATGAATAATGATAAACAGTAACTCATCCGCAGCTACAGGATTCGACTGCGGATCTTGTAACGACAAAAGTTCATCTACTTTTAAATAACTTCCGTAGGTTAGTGGGGATTGTTGTTCACTCAAAGCTGAGCTCCTTGGCTCCATAGTCAGATGGCTTGATCTGATATTTCTTAATTTTTCTCAAAAGTGTGTTCTTGGGAATGTTTGATTGGTCCGCAGTCATATTGATGCGCCCTTGAAAGCGCTTGAGGGCTTGAATGATAAAATCGCGTTCAAAGTCTTCTTTGCGCCTTTCCCAATCCATAAACTCAAAAGAAGAGGCGGAATCAATTCGGCGGATGCTTGGTTTTCTCTTCGAAACTTTTCGTAAATAATCTGGCAAGCTGAAAAAAGTAATCTGGTTGCTGGTTTCTAGAATAAATGCATGCTCGATGGCATTTTCAAGCTCGCGAATATTGCCAGGCCAATTAAATTGTTCAAGAGCGCTCAAAGCTTCAGGACTGATAGCGTCGATATGCTTTGAATGTCTGAGATTGAATTTGTCGATAAAGTGGTGAACGAGTGGAGCTATATCCTCTTGTCTATTTCGTAGTGGCGGAAGAAAAATGGGCATGACATTAAGACGGTAAAATAAGTCTTCTCTAAATCGGCCCTGTTTGATAGCGGATTCCAAATCGCGGTTGGTTGCAGCAATCACCCGAACATCCGTTTTGACTTCTCGGTTTGATCCCAAGGGGGTGAAGCACTGGTCTTGAAGAACGCGAAGTAATTTGACTTGAAGAGCGGCAGTAGTTTCTCCAATTTCATCAAGGAAAAGAGTACCGCCGGAGGCAAATTGGAACTTCCCAATTCTTCTTTGGTCTGCGCCCGTGAAAGCCCCTTTTTCATGACCAAAAAGTTCACTTTCAATCAAAGTGTCAGTGATAGCGGCGCAATTAACTGCAACAAAGGGTCCATTTTTTCTGGAACCATTGAAATGGATAGCCCTTGCGACTAGCTCCTTGCCTGTTCCGTTCTCCCCGCGAATCAAAACCGAAGTGTCGACTCTTCCAAGGCGTTCCACCATTTGAAAAATAGATTTCATGCTTCGGCTTTTTCCAATGGCTTCCGTGGGACTGCCCGGATTTAAGACGGGAGCCGAATAAGCCATGTTGAAAATCATGTGATAAGCACGTTCAGCTTTTTGGACGAGTTCAACGAGAATGGACTCATTGATTGGTTTTTCGATGTAATCAAAAGCCCCTTCGCGAATAGCATCAATTGCTTCGCGGATATTCCCATGCGCAGTGATTAGTGCAACCGTGGAGGAGTATTCCTTGATTTGAACATGTCGAAGAAGTTCGATGCCATTCATTCGAGGCATGCGGACATCGCAGAGGACCAAAGGATATTGTTTGTGAGCTAATTTTTCAGCTGCTTCCATTCCGTCTGCTGCTTCATCTACTTGATATCCTCGAGAAGAAAGAAGAGTGACGATGTGCTTTCGTAAATCATGCTCGTCATCGACGACCAGAATGGAATACATGGTCTTTTGCCTCTTGGAAAATCGGGATAAAACTGAGACGGTGTTATCAGATGTTGGGTGTAATCACAAGTGGCAAGGTGGTCTTCTGGTCAGAAAATAAAATAAAAACAGATGCTTAGCGGATTGGCAAAGTGAAACTGATATGGGTGCCAACTCCCAATTTACTCTGAATATCCAGGTTGCCACCGTGAAGCTCAACAAAGTACTTTGCCAAATATAAACCGAGGCCTGAGCCTCGAGTCGTCTCACTCGCTGCTTTTCCTCTATAAAACTTACTCGTCACGCGGGGAAGTTCCTCTTCCGGTATTCCCGGGCCTTCATCAAAAACATGAACGCTTACTTTGCCGTCAGTTTCTTGTGTCTGGACAATTACTTTGGAGTGGGGCGGACTATACTTAACAGCGTTTTCTAAAAGATTGGTGATTACTTCAAGAAGTAACTGAGGATCCCCTTCCATTGAAAACAGAGGCTCCAAGTTTTGTACGATTGAAATGTTTTTCTCATCAAAAAGAAACTTGAGTCTTTGAATGGCATTTTCCACAAGTCGGTTGATATCTACTACTTCTTTTGCAGGTTCAATCGGCATGGACTCCATTTTTGTCACACGTAAAATATCGGAAATCAAACGAGCTAACTCCCCATTAGCTTTTTCGATTCCTACCAGCCCTTCTTCGAGACCCGACTTCAAGTCCGGATTTTCTTGCCTGAGACGGTCGACGATTGCTTTGATCTTTGCGATGGGGGTCTTGAGATCATGACTGAACAAAGAGACAAAGTTGTTCTTGAACTGATCCATTTCTCGAAGATATTTAGATTCCTCCTGAATCCTCCATTGTTTTTCCTCTTGGCGCCCAATTTTAAAACCCACAAGAATGAGGTGAGTTCCTAAAATGCAAAAGAGAGGACTTGCTAAGCTGATCCAAACCTTGAACCAAATGAGAGACACAAAAGCCGCTCCAGTCAGGGCGAGTGCCAAAGTGAGGAGTAACCCCCAGGCAACCGAGAGCGGAAAAAAAAGAATAGTTAACACTGAAAGCACGATACACACAAAGGCAACGAGCCGGTTCAGCGGGGAGGGGAGAAAGCTTATTTCTTTATTGGAAAGAAAGGTGTCGATGATATTGGCTTGGATTTCAAGTCGCGACATCCTCCCCATAGGAGTTTCGAGATCGTGAGAGGGGCTACCTTCTCGTCCAATGAGAACTATCTTGTCTTTGAAAACGTCTGGATTCGTATTTCCTTCGAGGATGTCCCAAGCATCATAGTTCGTGAAAGATCCCGAAGGGCCCTGAAAGAAAACGTGAATCGGTTTAATCAAATCTCCCATGGGTTTAGCTTTTGCAATGACCTCATGCACCTGAAGAGCGAGTGATTTTCCCGAGGAATAAATCAAAGGGGTTTTTCTAAAGACATTATCAGGATCTACGAAGAGATTATTAAAACCATAATTAGCCGTAGGACTGAGTCTTTGCGGGGGTGGGACGAGTTTCCCCTCATCATCAATCATAGAAGAAAAAATAAGGGGGGTTTTGGAATCGGGGGGCGAGGCATGAGGTGCAACCCAATCAAAAAAACCGGTAAAAACTATCAGGCGAGCGCTCGAGATATTTAGTTTCTTAATGAGCCGCCCATAGAAACGTTGGTGCCAAAGAGAATAGTTTCCGCTTTCTGGGGGAAGAGAAGCTTGTTTTAATTCAGACTCGTCCGTTACTCCTAATTGATTGAGCTTTCCATCAGATACCCGAAGTAAAACGTACTGAGATTCTGCAGCGCCTTTGGGACGTAAACGAAACAAATGATCATAGAGCCATTGATCGAAGCTCTGGAGAGGAACCCAGAGCAATAGCAGGGATAAAAGAAGTCTGACAGTCAGCGAGAGCTGTGGCATCCCGCTCTTATAGCAGAATTACAGGCGAACCCCAAAATAGAACTCAGCCCCCATCACGGTCTCTCCCACCCCAAAGCGGTGAATCATCCATTTCAGGTCGACCATGAAGGGATTAAAGTCAAAGCCCGCCCCAAGGATAAACGTAGGAAGGAGTACGGTTTGGTCAATTTGAGAAGTTTCGCCATCTACGGTTACGGTTTGGCTTCTAAACCAAGTCGCTAAGCTTAGCCCGGCCCCTAACCCGAAATCAGTATT
Organism: Bdellovibrio sp. ZAP7; assembly: GCA_945878405.1. Taxonomy (GTDB): domain Bacteria; phylum Bdellovibrionota; class FAC87; order UBA2466; family UBA2466; genus RFNO01. Next base: position 22,281 of record CAMCTJ010000004.1, on the reverse strand, counting down.
TTGAGAGACTTGAAACATGCGACGAACCATTCCCTCAACAGCAAAAATGTGGGTTGAGTTAAGAGCATATTTGTAGCCGACAAAGCCTCGAAGAGCTAAGGGGATGTTTTCGGTCATTCGAGAATAGTCATAATCAAAATAAACCCCACCTTGGTAGCCAAAATCTTTGAAGTAGTCGTCCGCAAAATCCCCCGTTGTGGCGCTGAGTTTGGGTTCAATATAGACATTTCCTCCGAGAGCAAATGCCACATGAAAAATTCCCGCATCGGTTCGCGGGGTATCGTCTGAAAAATATTTTCGTGGTTTAGGTTTGGGTTTTGATTTCTTGTTTACGGGTTTCAAAATACGAGGTGCCTCTTCCGCATCTGACACTGATTCTTCGGTTGTTTCATCTTCCGAGTAATCTTCTTCCGCACGGGCGACGATTCCCGTTGTGAGCAATCCGATTAATACTAAACTGGTAAGCCATCCGTTCATCTTGAAGCATCCCATTTTTATCTCCGGTAAGGTTCCTAAGTGATGGAATTATTTTAATTATAACAAAAGTTCTCGCAATTAAGTGACGCGTTCGGTCTTTCGAGAGAGGGGATTTTGTTCGTTTGAACCGTTAAAATAAATCTTCCACCCCATCATGAAAAATATTTCACTCTCTTTCCTAGCCTCCATCCTTATTTTTAGCAGCTCTTCGCTCTTTGCCGCGGGTTGGAAGCTTCACGTAGGCGCCTCAGTGAGTAATTTGGAACAGAGGTTAAGCGCACCGCCTGGGTTTGCTTCGAAAGTGAGTGAGACTCAGGGTTTGTTAGGGGTCAGTAAGACATTGAAGCTTTCTAATCGGTTTTCCTTACGACCAGAGTCTTTTGTTTTGCTCCCTTGGAGAAAGGGCTTTGATGGCACAACGCTTGCCTTTACGTCGCATTTTGGCCTGAACCTAGACATTCAACTTTCAAAACCACTTTCGTTGGGGCTTGGAAACGGGCTTCTTTGGGAAATGTTTTGCTCAAAAGGTGAAGCGGTTTCACTCGGAAATGGAACTGGGACGAGTACTTTCTATACTCCCTCCAGATGGACTCAAGTCGTATTACCCACTGCTTCTCTGAGTCTGGAGTGGAAATTTAGCAAAAGAGTGGGATTACAAGTTGGGTTTCTTTTCTCAGAGTACTTAAACGCAAGTAAACGAAGAGTTCGTGGACTTGGAAAAGTGGTCATCGATTTATGAAAAAAAGGATTATTCTTTGCTTTCTTTTTACTTCAGCTTTTGTGCACGCTTGGACCCACATGGGATCAAATACCTATGGTTGGAAACAAAAGAAACTCACTTTTTATGTCAACCCAACCCATTGTACAATCCCGGAAAGTGAACTTTACCAACGGATCGATAATGCCATTCGAGCTTGGAATGGGATTCCCAATACCGATTTAGAAATTGTTCGTTCCGCCACAGTCGCGACAGATGGTGATGCCCAATTTAGAGCCAAAACAGCCACTCAAGTACCTTTAATTCTGTGTTCGCAGCAACTGAGTGATTACGGCAGTGTGAATGCGAATGCGATTTTGGGATTTGTTCCTTATTTTGATGAAAACTCGGAGGGGTATGTTCACTACTCAGGTCTCGTTTTGAATGCCCAACCGGGCGCTCTTGCGGAACTCTCTCAATTGGCTCCAGGAGAAGTGGAGCTCATCATCGGACATGAAATTGGCCACGTTTTAGGACTGGGCCATAGTGGAGATCCGGATTCCCTCATGTATTTTCAACTGAATAAAGAGTTTCTTTTAGTGACTCAAGATGATCAAGACGGGATCTCCCAACTCTATCCCCGAAATGTTCTAGGAGGAGCTTTGGGGTGTGCCTCAGTTCATCAGACGCAAACCAAGCTTCCGACAACTGGACTGATAGCTGTTTTGATTCTTTTAATTGTTTTATTCGTAATGGGTCGATTCAGTTTTAGAACTGAACAACTTCTTTAACTTCAGGTATGAGTTCTTTGATTCGGGTCTCAACTCCAATTTTCAAAGTTGCTGTGCTGCTCGGACAAGAACTACAGGCTCCTTGAAGAGACAAATAAACTACCCCGTCCTCATATTTCCCAAAAGTAATATCTCCGCCATCCATCGCAACTGCGGGTCTAATTTCATTATCTAAAATTTCACGAATTTTTTTCTCAATTTCCTGATCCTCAGGTTTAGAAGAGACCGTGGCTGGCCCTGCAGGATCATAGTCTGGCGAAAACACTGGCAAAGCAGCTTCAAGATGTTTCTCTACTGTTTGGGGAACTTGTTCAGCTACAACATCCCAGTCGCCATCAACTGCTTTTGTAATCGTGATGAAATTGGGGCCGATCATAACAGCGGATACACCAGGCACTTTGAAAAGCCCTTCAGCTAGAGCCGATTTTCCCTGTGCTTGTGAAGCAGAGAGGAAATTAGCAGTTCCTCGCTCCATGAAGCGGGTATTCACAACAAATTTGAGAGTGTTGGGATTGGGAGTAAATTCTAAACTGATTTGTACTTTTTCCATAGGTGTCCTCGTTGGCGGGAACATAACCCAAAATCCCATTCAGTTTCTAGAAAATTTATTGAAAGGGGGATTTCCTTGGCGTAAGAGGATAGTAGCTTTTTGAGCCTGGTTTTTGAGATGTCTAAGTACCTGATTATATTAATGATTACCGTTCCCCTCTGGGCCTGGGCTACTCCAGCGGAAGTCATTTCTCTTCCCGAAGTGACGATAAATGACACACGCCCAGAGGAAGATTCCCTGGTAACGAGCACGACAGAGTCCTTGGGAGAGCGGATTTCGCTTGAGGGAGAGAGCTCGCGGTCTCTTTCTCAAGTGTTAGTTGCCAGTCCCTCCGTGCAGGCGATGCCAGCTCTAACGGGTTCTGCTCCTCCTACTTTTTCTCTTCGCGGTATGGATTCCACTCAGACACTGGTTTTCGTCGAGGGGATTCCCCTGACTGAGCCTGTGTTTCTCTCGGATAATCTTTCTTTGATTCCGAAGTTAGCCCCGCAAGAAGTAGACATCTACTCTGAAGCAGTCCCGGCCGCATTCCTTTCGAATAGTTTGGGGGGAGGTATCGATCTTCATTTAAAAGAGAGAGTAAATCGAGGAAAAGTACTGGCTCAGGTGGGAAATCTTGGGCTACTCAGAGTAAGTTCTCAAGCAAACCTTTTGTCTTCAGTTAATTTTGACTTCGAATACGAGCAAGCGAAGGAAAACTTTTCTTACCTCGATAACCAGTCCACTCCCTTCAATTCAAATGACGATCAGTTGAAAGAGAGAGAAAATAATAGTTACCGACGGCTCTCACTTCTGCCTTCTTTTCGTTTTCAAAATGGCGGAAGTAAGGTGCATTTGTTTTCGCTCAACTCTTTTCAGACTGCTGAAACACCTGGACCCATTAATAAACCCGAAAGCCATCGGTTACAGGATTGGAATAGTTTAAGTGCGGTTCGAGGGACCACTGTTCTGACTGAGAGTTTATCGGGAGAGGGAGTCGTTTTTTTTCGTTTTCGCGAAGATGAACTTCAAGGAACTCGTCAAGAGTCCTCTTTAAACACTACGGGAGGGGCAAGAGTCTCTTTAGAATGGAAAGAGCCCCAGTGGCGTAGTCTTTTCGCTCTAGGAATCAACTATTCTAAATACCGGTTTGAGGGTGCGAGTGAAAACCGTCGTCAATTTTCATTTGAGCGGGTTGAGCTCCCAGCTTCAGGCTCACTGCACATCGCTTTGGGCGAGTCATTCACACTTAAACCGGCTTACTTGCTTACCTTAACTGATTCTGTATGGGACTCATCACCTCGGTTGGGCTTTGAAATGGTTCCCTCAAGTGCTGTTCGGGTGTTTGGGTTCGGCGGAGCTGTCTTTAGGCATCCCTCGCTCTCTGAGCTTCATGGAAATCAGTTGGGATTGGTTTCAAATTCTAGCCTTCAATCAGAAACAGCCACCAAAGCAGAGTTAGGAATGAAATGGTCTCCGGTTTTTATTTCAAGCACGGTAAAGAGTTATTTGTCTTACTCAGTGTTTGGGGCGAGAGCAAAAAACTTAATTACTTTTTCACAAGTAGGTCCGGACGTTCAAAGGGCTGAGAATATCGGGATGGCCTCTTGGCTGGGCCAAGAACTATCACTGGCAGTTGAAAGTGCTTCCGGCTTTTTTTGTCGTCCCTCTATGACTTGGCTTTGGACGCGCAATGAATCTGCTATCGCCGCTGAGAAGGGAAAGGATTTGCCCTACCGCTTTCCGCTCAGTGTTCGTTGGGAGATGGGAACAAACCGAGAAAGTTGGGGAGCGGGATATCGAGCTTCTTTCTTCTCGGCCTCTTATTTAGATAAAGCAAATCAAGAACAATTAGCTCCTTACCACTTACACGACTTTTATCTGAGACTTAAAGTCAAAGCTGCCGGACAATTTGAACTTAATATTCAGAACTTGTTCAACTTAACTCTCGCCAGCGCCGCAGTGACGGGAGTAGAAGTATCAAAGTATATCAGTGGGGTGAATGGGTATCCCACTTCAGGAAGAAGAGTAGGTGTGACATGGATTTACGATTTATAACCATTTACCTTGGCGTCATTTTTTTTCTGACCGGATGTGGACTCAGATTGGGAATGCCCATTTTGGAAGTTCAGAAATCGGGTAAAACACTTGCTGTCACTACCACGAACTATCAGACCGGAGCCTTAGCTCTTTTTGATGTTGAGAACCGTTTAGCGCAGCTGAGTTTTTCGCCCGTGTTCTCGGACGCGGTGGTTAAGTCATTTGATGAGACTTCAGACATTTTTGTGATCAACCGTTTAGGGGCTGACAATATTCAAAGAATTGATCGGAAGACGGGTAAAACTCTCCAGCAGTTTTCCTTAGGAGTAGGAGCGAACCCTCAGGATATGGTTATCGTTGGGGAGAACACCTATGTGAGCTGTTTGCAAATCCCCGAGTTGCTAAAAGTAAACCTAGCGACTGGAACGATAATCAGACGGATTAACCTGTCGCAGTTTTCAGATACTGATGGAACTCCCGAATCGGCTCGAATGATTCTTAAGGGAAACCATTTGTGGATACAGTTACAAAAGCTTAATCAAACCGGTTCTTTTGCCCCCGTAGGAACGGCTCAGATTGTTATAATCGATACAAACACCGATTTGATTGCAGAGGTTCTGGATATGAAAGGAAGCAATCCAGTGACTGAGTTCAAGAGTTCGCCAGATGGAAAGTGGCTAGTTGCTGATGCGGGTTTGGTGGGGAGCCAGAGTGAGCTCGATGGAGGGATTGAGATAATCGATCCCGAGAAAAAAGAATCCCTTGGATTTTTAACGACTGAAAACAAACTAGGGGGAGATCTCGTTGATTTTGAATGTATCAGTTCAAAAGAATGCCTCGCCATCATCTCAAAACCCCAGACAGAACTGATTGTGTTTGATTTCGAAACTGGCCTGAGGCTACGGACACTGTGGTCTTCATCTGGCTATCATTTTCGTCAGATTCTTCGCGATAAAGAGGCGGGGCTGATTTATGTCGCTGATGGCAATCCCGTTGAGCCAAAGATTAGAATCTGGGATGAAACTAATCTGCAGCAAAGAACTGATCTCAACTGGGATCTCCAGTTGCCACCCTACCAGATGGAGTTTCTTCGATAGGTTAGCGAAAACGAGCTGAATTGGGATTCGGTCTGAATTGAATTTGCGGGGCCGCCGCAGTTTGTAGAATAAAATCCCAGTTAATTCGAACGTAGCCATCCGCTTCGACAAGACCGACCGGTGGGTTCGGAAATGGGGAAGCTTGATGGAAAGCTTGAACGGCCACTTCGTCAATTTCAGTCACTCCGGAGGCTCCTATTTTCGAAATCTTTTGAACTTGCCCTGTTTTATCTAAGAGCACCAAAACTCGAGTGACCAATTCATTTTCTCTGAGCATCTGGCCCTTACCCCAGAGCTTGGATACTTCTCTCTCGATTGAGGGCTTCCAATGCTGGCGGAGGAGGTCCTTAATGCGGTTATAGTACGAGAAATATCTAAACTCGCGTGTGCTCAAAATAGTTCTTTCCCCGGGAGCTACATTGGGTAGGTAATCATCTGAAGCTGAGGCCTGATTTCCATCTCCATTAACACTGAGATCTTTAAGAGAAAGAGTTTTCCAATCTTTTTTCTTTTCTGGAGAGGAGCCAACATCCAAAGTCACAGAATCAGTTGCTTGGTTTTCATTTTCTGACTCCTGTTCATCCTCACTCTTAGGCCCCATTCCGCCACCATTTTGAAAAGCATCAGTCCTCTGAGCTCGGGTTTGCACTTGGGCTTTTTGATTTTTATCACTGAGGAGATTTGCGTTGGGGTCGACTTCCTGGTTTCCCGAATCTTCGGTTTCGACTATCTGGTTCTCGCGCTTTTCTGGAGCTGTTTTGGATCTCAACTGCTCTTGTGGAACCGGTAACTGGCTGAGCTCAATAAACTCTGGTTTCTTTTGGCTTGGCTCTGAAAGTGTCGAGGGCAGGAGATCAAAGTGGTACAAAAGTACCGCTAAGTGAATAAAGAGCGAAAAAAGAATCGCAAAATGAATATGCCTCGAGGGTTTCATTTCCAGCTAAGAGCTCCATACACTTTGAGCATTTCATTGGCGTATTCAGAAAGGCCTTGCTCGTTTTGTTTTGGATTTTCATAAGTCCAAACTAAGTTTCTTAATTCTTCAAAGTTGTCTTGAGCTTCTCGGGTTCCAGGAGTTGATTCGATTTTGACTTGAAGCGGTTTAAAGTTTTCCTCGGCGTATTGTTTTTCTAAATGGGTTTCATGTAGTAGCTCAGGAAACATATAGACTGCGATATTCATTGCAGCCATTTGTGCTTTTGAGTCGTCATCATTTCTTAAATTGAATGAGACCCTCTTTTTTAGGACCCGCTTCGCGCTTAGGAATTGGTCGATGCCACTCTTTCGATAGGCTTGAGCGAGTTCATCTAAGCTGTCAGCGGAAATAGGAGTCTGTACTGAAACGTTTTCCCTTACGTACGAAGTAATTAAGACCGGAACTAAGAGAAGTCCGAGTAGTAAGGCAACGACTTTGATTTCTTTTAGGGTTTTTGGTTTCATAAGGATTCCTCCTTGTTTAGGGCACAATCTCTAATGTTTTCGACGTGGGTGATGAGTTCGCTGGAGTAACCAGCGAGTAATCGGTTCGACCAAATGCTTCGCAAGGCTTGATTGACTAAGTTGTGATTTAAGGCCGAAGAAAGAAAAGAGGCTTTGGTTGTCAAGGCACTCGAAAGGCCTGCCGGGCCTCGTTTAGCCTCGATCTGATTCCAAAGGGCAAGCACAGTTCTTCCGCCTTTATTGTAGGAAAGAGCGGCCCAAGCCCAGAGAACTTCGGGGGAGTAGGAAAGGCCACGGTCATCGGCAATTCTCGCAAGTTGAATCCAGCGATTATTGAGATAAAGCGCAGTCGCTGTGACTGCAGTGGGAATAAAATAATATGAGTTGAGGGATGAGGTATCGTTGATATCTGAAGAAAGGGGTCGAATATCCGAACCCAAAATAGACGCGATAGTGGTTTGTGGCGCAGAAATGTACCGCGGCAGGTGATGATTTAGTTCAAAGAATGCAGAAACTGAAAACTGGCCGAGACCTGTACTGAGTTTTCCTTCTTTAAGTCCTGAAAGGTGATTCAGTCGACTTTCCTGAAACATGAGACACCACAGAAGCGACTGAGGAATCCCTAAAGTTTCTCCGGCATTTAAAGTGGAAACCTGGATAAGATTTTCATTTTCTGGCGAGATCTTATGATGAGCTCGCATTTGCGAAGTCTCTTCAATGAATCGGTGATGAACCGGATAGGTAGCACTGAAAAGATTTTTGGAAAAATGAGGTTTCCTACTCGTGCTGCTGAATCTGAAACAAAGGTAGAGCCCGCAGCCTAAGAGGCTCAGAATGGGAAGAAGCAGCAATGTGTATTTCCGTTTCATAGATTCCTTACTCTCATCGGATGAATTCCGCAGTTAACTAAGCAAAATCGTTCGGGAAAACGGAAAAAAGATGAAGGTTTCTTCACATTCAGGCGTAAGCGCTAAATCGCCGATAAAAAAATATGAACTTGTTTGGAACTTTTACGGAGCCCGTGCGCTTAATTGCGCGTTATCACGAACTCCTCTGGTGCTTGTCCCGTTATGGAATCGCAGGCAGTGTGACTTCTTTGGGAATTGAATTTGGGAAAAGGGGAGTTACTTGGGTGGCTCCACAGTCTGTCAATCACACTCGGTTTGATTCTGTCTTTGGACAAAACCTAGCAAGAACTTTTCAAGAAATGGGCCCCACGTTTATTAAGTTAGGGCAAGTGTTAGCGACGCGGCCGGATATTGTCGGCGAGGGAGTGGCGAAAGAATTAGAAGTTCTTTTCTCTCGAGTTCGGCCTGTTTCCTTGCGAGAGATAAAGAAAATATTGAACAAAGAATTAGGAAAGAAAAAAGTAGCTGAGCAAATCCTTTCGATAGAAAGTGAACCTCTCGGATCAGCAAGTATTGGGCAATGCCATAGAGCGACACTCAAAGACGGAAGCAGTGTGGTGATTAAAGTACAAAAGCCCGGAGTTGCTAAAACGATTCGGCTCGATCTGAAGCTTTTGGAGTGGTTTATTAAGCCGACTGTTTTGGCATTTCCTAAGCTAGGCCTAGGTGAGATGTACCGAGATTTCAGGGAGTCGACGTTAAGAGAAATTGATTACAAAGAAGAAGCAAAAAACATTGAGCAATTTAAAAAAAATTATCGCAAAATATTAAGCGGATCAGATGTAGTGTTTCCGGGATACTACCCTGAACTCAGCACTTCGAAAGTGATTGTATTGGAGCCCATGCGGGGCAAACCAGTTGCTGATCTTAAAAAGGGTTCACGGAGCGCTAAGCAAGCTGCTTTTAAAAGTCTTTCAGCTGTCTTTGAGCAGATCTTTGAACATGGGTTTTTTCATGCGGATCCTCACAGCGCCAATATCTTTTTTGTAGAAGAAGAGGGGCGAATGGGGTTCATTGATACGGGGCTGGTAGGCCAGCTCGATCCCAAAGACAAAAAGCTTTTTCTTCAAGTACTGATGGCGACAGTCAAAAGAGATCGTAAAAAGTTGGCTGAGTCGCTTTATCAGTTAGGCCAGCCAAGTCCTGATACAAAATACGATGAATTTGAAACTGACATTCAAGCAATGTTAGATGAAGTCAAAGCCAAAGGATTAGAAAAAGCAAAACTCGATCAGCTCGTAAACCAACTGCTTGCCATTGCAAGACAGAATCAAATTTATATTCCCAACCGGTATGTAATGATGATTAGGTCGTGTCTCATTATTGAAGGAGTTGCGAAGGGGCTGGATCCGAAAGTGTCCATTTTTAAAGTGGCAGTGCCAGTCGTAGCGAAGAGTCTTATCAAATCGTATAATCCGCTCCGCCGCTAAAACCACCAAAAGGTAGGCCGTACCTTTTAGTGGTACCTTTTAGTGAGAGGGGAGGACGCAGCGGACTGAAAGTGAATCATCGACTTCCTGCTCTTCGGCCTCGGGGTCCGGAGCGTAACTATAAGCGGCCCCGCTATTAGAGCCTGACCAAGAATAATAAATGAACGGAGCATCGGCAGAGGCAGACGCAGTCCAGGTCTGTGAGGAAGAGACGCCAGGTACGCCATTGGTACCACCCGCCCAGGTGGGAGAAATGCCATCTCCCGTGGGTAAATAATCTTCGAACTGTTCCGCAGTCGTTTCGTATACCGTGGGTAGCCTCATGCCTTTATCAGCACACGTATTAATATTGCCTTCATAATAAGATGAAGCCGATCCTTGCCCGGTAGAGAAACTATCCCACTCCGTGAGCCAGTCTAAACCTTCTTGACCTGTGGAGGAGTCAGCATCAAGAGTTTGCGCTGTATTCCCCTCGTCATAATATACGCATCGATTTGTTGCAGTCATGTTATCATGGTTGAGAAACACGTGAGTGGGACAAACCCTTCCCGCGATATTACTTCCTGCCGTGAAGTCAGATGCACTAAAGGCTGTGCCTGCTGAAACCAGCATTTTCTGCCAGCCGTTTGCAATCAGGCCCGTAGCATTCAAAATACGATTTCCATTGTCCTCCTTCCAGATTTTGAAACCAGATGAACCATTGGCGTATTGAAGCGTTAGAATCGTGCCCCCAGGTCCTTGGCGTTTTGTTCCGAGATTAAGCCCTTGAGCATAGGTAGGGGACGACCCTTCTAGATAACAATCATCGTTACAGGAAGCGATACGGTTATCGGTGATAGCGCCACCCACATCCCCACCCGTGGTTGAACTATCGTTTAACGTAACATTTCCACCGACCCAGCCGTATTGGAACGAAGAGTTGTTGAAAGTAGCGTTGCCGCCCACGGTGCCAAAATTGTACGACGAATCGTTGAAGGTCGCATTTCCAGTCCCGACTATCCCATCCATATAGTTTCGTGAGTTGTCATTGAACGTGACAGTTCCCGTGATAGTACCAATGTTAAGTGCGCTATCGTTAAAGGTGGTTTCCCCTCCATTCACGGTGCCGTAGTTGTTTGAGCTGCCGTTGAATGTAATAGTTCCATTGGTGGTTAAGGTAGCTCCAGCACTCAGGTGAATATCGGTCAGTACAAAGTTGAGATAGCCGTTGTAACTAAAAGTCGCGTCGGGGACCGTGGTAAACGTAACCGTCCCATATCCGTTGCTGGCCATGCTTCCATCATAAGTTCCAATTAATTTACCATTTGCATAAAAATACATCTGTCCGCTGCCAGCAACGCCATTCGCCAGTTCCCCATTTGCGTAGTTGATTCCCCCGATGGGTTCGTTAGCCTTCTCCCCGTCCTTGTAATAATAGCCATCTTCCATCGGGCCGTTTTCTACTTGGGCGAGTCCACCCAAATAATAATACTTTTCGATGAAGAGACCTGTTCCTCCTTGCAGGCCAGTATTCACGCCATTGATGTAGAAGCTTCCGTCTTCTTGAAGTCCATCGAGTTCGCTTCCTGTATCGAGGGTAGTGCTGGAAACCTCCGCGAGGATTTCACTTGAGAGTTTACTAAAAACGAGATTGCTATTGGCACTTGCAGCGGTCTTTGCGGCTGCCATGGAAGCTCTCCATTCCATGGCAAGTTTCTTAGCAACGGTGCTTGAAGTGCTTCCATTGATTTGTCCGTCGTCCTTTAAGTCCTCTGCTAGAGCCGAAAGGGCATCATCAACCGACACTTCAGAATCTGCATGTCGAAAGTCTTTTAAAAAGTATGAAAAGGCAGCTAGGCCCAGAGCGGCTCGTGTGGCTCTCGTGTTTAGTGACGAAAGGGCAGTCGCCGAAGTGGGAATGACCAATAAGTCTTCTGCGCTCACTCCAAAAAGTCCTGCTACTTCGGAAACAGCTTGGGTTTTTGCTTCTGACAGAGAGCTTGTAGCGAGAAGCGCAAGTGTTCGCTCTTTTACAAGGGTCGACATGGGTGTTACAGGAGCGTTGGTAGCGGAGCTGGCTTCAGAAATAGCAGAGAGAAGGGAAGCGGTTTTTGTGGCACCCGTGGCTTCATCACTATAAGAGCCTCCCACCGATTCGATGATAACGTGGCCTGAGTATTTTCCCAGGTTAACTGTGTAATCTCCATTCGAATTAGTTGTAGTACTAGCGAGGAGAGGGCCCTTGCTACCATCACTTTGCATTTCAAAAACTGAAATCGTTGCCCCAGAGACTCGCGCTAATTGAACAATGCCGGAAAGAGTGTTTCCACCCGCGGACCCACCAGGACTCACAATTCTGGAGCAGCCCACAACTGAAAACAGTGCAAGGGCGGATAAGGTTCTGCCGAGTTGTGATTGGTGAAGAGCTCTCATGAAAATCTACCAAAAAACGTTCTACTCTGCCATGGGTACTTATCTGACTAGTATATCGACAGATTGTGAAGGAAATAAGGAGAAGAGTGTCCATGTGATTTCAGGAACTTAAACTAGCGCTGAATATGAAGATTACACCACATTAGTTCGGTCATGGTTTTTTTAGACCTTTCCGAAAAGCTCTTCGTGAAAACTCTATTCATAAAAAAGTGTAGTCTCTTGTTTTCAACCCTTCTGATTCTCTGGGTGTGCGCAAGCACTTACGGAGCAGATCCAGCCTCCAGCGAAAGTGAGCTGGGACAGGATGACGGGGGGATGGCCTATATCCGCGGAAAAGAACTCCTCTTGAAAGGAGACTTCGAAGCAGCACTACCTTTTCTTGAACAAGCGCGAAAATCAGATCCGCAAAGCTCTACTGTAAACTCCCAACTTGCCGAGGCCTATTTACGAGTGAATCAGCCTGAAAAAGCTGAGGAGTATGGCAAAAAGGCCGTTGACTTAGAGCCCAACAATACCGACTACCGAAGTACCCTCGCAGGAATCTATGCCTCTCTTAAGAAGTACGACGAAGCCAAAGAACAATACAAAAAAATCTCTGAGCTTGATCCTACAAATTCAAAAGCTCCTCTTCTCATTGGAATTCTTGATGCGGAACGGGGGCAGGTGGTTGAGGGTATCGAAACATTGAGCCGGCTCATTGAGACAAACCCAGAAAATGTCATGGCTCTTTTTTACCGAGCAAGAATGTATATTGAGCAAGAGAATATCGAAAAAGCAAAAGCTGACTTAGATAAAGCACTCACGCTCAAACCCAGTTTTGTTGAGGCGGGAACTGCCCTGGGACTTATCTTTGAAAAACTCAACGAGACGGAACAGGCCATAAAAGTTTATAGCCGCATTCAGGGCAGTGGGCCTTACAAAAAAAGACTAGCGCAACTCTATCTTCAATCGGGTCAAAACGACAAAGCGCTTCAAGAGCTGGTTGAATATGAAAAAGTTGAGCCCGATGACTACACTGCCCGCGTAAAAATCGGTCTTATTTATTTTGAGAAAAAAGACCTGACAGCTGCAAAAAAATCCTTCGAGACTATTCTTAAGGAAGAACCCAGTGCAGACAATGTACGCTTTTACCTAGCGTGGGTTTTAGAAGAGTCAAAGCAGCTCAATGAGGCTTTGAAAGAATTTAAGAAAGTGAAGAAGGATTCAAATCTCTTCAAGGAAGCTTCTCTGCACATTGGATTTATTCTCAAAGAACAAAAAAAATATGATGAGGGGTTAAGCTTTAGCAAAAATCTCATGGAGAAGAATCCAAAAGAAGAAGAGTTCTATGACATGCACGCTACCTTTTTCGAAGCGAAAAAGGAGTATGTAAAGTCCTTGGGAGTCATCGAAAAGGCCCTGACTCTCTTTCCGAAAAGCGAAAAGCTCACTTACTTCAAAGGCGGTTTACAAGACAAAGTGGGAGATAAAGCAGGTGCTGTTGCAACGATGAAGCAGCTTATCTCTATCAATCCCAACAATGTTCACGCCCTCAATTTCGTTGGATATCTCTACGCTGAGATGGGTGAAAATCTCGATGAAGCTGAGAGTCTTGTTCGAAAAGCCATGGGTCTGAAACCAAATGACGGTTTTATTGTCGACTCTTTGGGGTGGATATTATTTAAAAAGGGAAAACTCAAAGAAAGCCAAGAAACTCTCGAGCAAGCTGCAGCCCTGCAGCCGGATGAAGCCATTATCGTCGAACACCTCGGCGATGTGTACGAAAAGCAAAAAGAGTACGCGAAAGCTAAGGAGTTCTACAAAAAAGCTGCCGAACTGGCTTCAAGCAAAGATAAAGAAATGGCTCGAAAAGTTCAGAAAAAACTTGCATCACTTGCTGATGAAAGAATGCCCTCAGGGCAAAAATAGTTTTAGTGATGGTGTTCGAGTAAAGCGCCGCTGCCGTAGCTAATTAAGAGACCCAAGATAAAGACAGCCAATCTTTTGAGCTTTTCCCCGCTTGCGCGATGGAGTTCCGGGAGAAGATCACAAGCTCCAATATAGACAAAGGTCCCAGCCGAAAGAGCCAACAAACAACCTGCAGCCGATTGGTATTCTTGGCTTTGCAGAAAAAAGTAAGCCAGAAGAAGTCCCAAAGGGCCTGAGAGCGCCACCCCGAGTGAAAACAAGAGTATTTGCCCCTTTGATTTTCCAGCCAATCTCAAGATGGAAGTCAGCGCAAAACCCGATGGAGCTTTGTGCGCCAGAATGGCAACGAGTACTAGGAAGGCCAGGGGAGGCAAAACAAGACTCGAGCCTAAAGCGAGCCCCTCAATCACTCCATGAATCGCAAGTCCTGAGAAAGCTGCCATCCCTACGGTGTGGTAGTGGCACCCGTGCTCTTCGCACGCATGGATCATAATGAACCTTTCCAAAATCAATAAGATCACAAAACCAATGAGAAACCAAAGTCCGAACGAGTTTGGGAGTAAGTGGCTTGCCTCAGGTAGCATGTGCAAGAAGGACATCCCCAGTAATAAACCCGCCCCTAAACTCACAAACAACTTCAAGTGATTGTCATTTTTCGTAGGAATTAAGAGAGGGACCAATCCCCCTAAAAAGGCCGTCACGAAAATGCATAGGGCATATAAAATTAAGACCGACGTGCTCATTTACAACAACCTTGCAGAAATCCTTTCTTATGACTTAGGATGGGGGGCAGACTAGCTCAAATAAAGAAAAACACAACATGGAAAAAACCCTTACTTTAAGTGCGATCACCGAGAAAGAAGTAGAGCTTTTCAGAAAAGCTACTTTAACTGAAACAGCAGGTTTTCCTCTGACCTTTGCGACTCGTTTTCGAGAATTGGAATTTGCTCTGTTAACTGACCTAAAAGTCGATATCCAGCAGCTGCTCCATACCGATCAGTCATACGTGTATCACGCCTCTTTAAAAGTCGGGGATGTTCCAGAAATTACTACACGAATTAAGGAAAACCGAGAGAAGCGGGGGATGCAATTTGTTGTTCTAGAAACCCTCGTAAAGTCCGAAGGAGAGCTCAAAGTGACCTCAGAGGCCCAGATGGTGATTCGTTTGAAACAAGGAGAGGCTCCATGAGCTGGGTTGAAGGACAGAATATCAAAGAAATTAAAAAGGGCCCCCTCTCAGCCGACCTTCTGAAACTCTATGGGTCATCTGCACTAGATCCCAATCCCATTCACCTAGATCCCGAATTTGCCAAAGCGGCTGGATATCCTTCGGTTATTGCTCACGGGATGCTATCCATGGCGTTTTTAGCCGAAGCCATTCGCACGAATTTTCCCATTGAGGAGTATACCGTTGAAAAGTTTTCATCTCGTTTTCGAAAGGTTACTTTTCCTGGAGATGTACTCACAACCAAGGGCCGAATAAAAAAAACAGAAGGGGATTCTCTTCATGTTTCTCTTTCTATTGAAAATCAAGCGGGCGAAACCACCACACAAGGGGAGGCCTTGATCAGAAGTGTGCGGTGTGTTACCCCTTAGCGATGAACGGAACTCAACTCAGATCACATTTGCGGCTCATTCAGGGTGGAAAAGGGGTTGAGGGACCAGCCACGCGTCTTCAGTTATATAAACGATTCCCCAAGCCCAATAAGTCACGAGTTGCTTTAACGATTCTCTCTAAGTTGCTGCTTTTGTACGTGGTTTTTCAGGTGGCTCACCAGTTTAAATAAGGTTAGTTGAGTTCTTTTGCTATCTGCTGAAGAGCTTCAATATAGGTTTCGTGTTCTAGCGGTAAGAGTCTTTTACTTAGGGTTTCCTCTGTATCGTCAGGCAATATTTCTAAGCTTTTTTGAAGGACGATAGGGCCTCCATCTAATTCTTCTGTCACATAATGAACCGAGCACCCAGCGATTCTATCCCCTGCATCAATTGCTTGTTTCTGAGCCCGAAGCCCTCGATGTTTTGGTAACAAAGAGGGGTGAATGTTAAGGATCCTTTTTGGGAAAGCCGCGATGATCTCAGGTCCCAAAACCAACATGTATCCCGCTAAAAAAATCCAATCAGGTTTGAGAGCCGTTAAACATTTCAGAAGTTCGCTCTCATAATGAGAACGATCAAATCCTCGTGGGCTCTTGAATGGTTGTGAGTTTACCAAAACTTCAGGAATGCAAAAATTGCGAGCCAGTTCCCTTGCGCCCGAATCCGGTTGATTAGAAATTAAGCCGATAATCTCAAAAGGAGAAATAACTCCTGCTTTTTCCGCGCGAACGAGCGCTTCAAAATTGGAGCCTCTTCCCGAGGCCAGTACGACTGCTTTTTGTCTTTTTATTTTACCCAATCGACAAATGGCTCAACTTCAGAGGTCTTTTCAACTTCACCGACGATCCAACTTCGGATTCCGGTGCTTTCTAAGTGTTTCAAAACTGTATCAGAATGAGAAGGATTCGTAACAGCAATCATCCCCACTCCACAATTGAAGGTGTTTAACATTTCGAGCATCGGAAGGTTCGCTTCTTTTTGAATCCATTCAAAGAGAGGAGGGAGATTCCATTTCCGTGAGTTCACAACCGCTTTAGTTCCCGCGGGGAGCACTCGGGGGAGATTTCCCAGAAGTCCTTCTCCTGTGAGGTGAGCTAGTCCTGATAGCGAGGGCAAAAGGGGCTTCAAAGCAGAAACGTAAATCAAAGTGGGTTTTAATAAAGTTTCTTTCCAAGTTCCCGTTCCAAAGGGAGTGGATCCTTCTGGTGAAATTCCCGTTTTTTCAATAAGCTTTCTCATCAAAGAGTATCCATTGGAGTGGAGTCCTGAGGACGAAAGAGCGATTAACACATCTCCCGGGCGAACTTTCTCTCCGCCTAAAACCTTTTTCCGATCGGCTAGTCCAACCGAGAATCCCCCGAGATCAAAATCTTCTTCCTGGTAGAGACCAGGCATCTCAGCGGTTTCCCCTCCGGCCAAAGAACATCCCGCCAGTTCACACCCTGTTTGAATACTTTTAAGAAGCGTAAAGAGCTGTTCCTCTTTTAAGGAACCACAAGCGAAGTAGTCGAGAAAAAGAAGGGGAGTAGCTCCAACACACAAAAGATCATTCACATTCATCGCCACCAGGTCTTCACCCAATCGAGAAATATCTCCCCAGTCGAGAGCCAATTTTAATTTGGTTCCGATCCCATCACAGGCGGTAACTAAAAGCGGATCTTCATAGTCAGTTAAAAGTTCTTTTAATGAAAAACAGGAAGCAAAAGGGCCAATGCCACTTAAAAGGTTAGGATTTTTTGGGCGATCTTTAAGAAAATTCCCAAAACGACTCAAAACCCTTTCTGCTCTGTTTGTATCGACACCGGCTTCTTGATAGGTGCGGCTCATGTCTTTTTACGCTGAAGTTCCTTCGGAACAACGCAGGTGCCAGAGGCCGTAGCTACTAAAACAGGCTCTTTCAGAACAACAGCTGCGCTGGGACTGATTTGGGGAGCGGCTTCAATAACCTTCTTGGCCGTAAATTCCATTTTTCGAGAAGTGTTTCCTACTTGGGTGATTTTTCCTTCGATTTCTAGGTAATCCCCGGCTCGGACTGGAGCCAGAAACTCAACCTTATCGTAGGCCCGGAATAACCCCTCATCCCCGTCGTGTTGAATGAGGAGCTCGGTGGCTATATCTCCAAAGAATTCCAACACCTTACTGCCACAAACGAGTTGCCCACCGTAGTGGACATCTTTATGGGAAATTCGAACTCGAAGCTTTGATGATTGCACCGTTTTTCCTCGTCTTTAGTGCCCGAAGTCTAGAGTGACTCCCATCTTCTGTCAAAGCTGAAAGGCCGTGAGATTTTAAGGGTTTAAGAAGAAAGGCCCTGTGGATTTTTTCTTGACCTTGGCCAGTGTTTTTTCTACAGTCGGCCGCCTAGGAGATTACCCGTGCAGAACCATATTATTGATGCCGTTAACCGTTCTCAAGAAAAGAAACGCCCCAACTTTCAAGTTGGAGACCGAGTTGTTGTAAACATTCGGTTGAAAGAAGGCGATAAAGAGCGGCTACAAGCTTTTAGAGGCGTGGTTATCGCAAAACAACCAAAGTCAGGACGTGGCCCTGGCGCAATGTTTACCGTCAGAAAAATTTCTGAGGGCGTGGGAGTCGAAAAGATTTTTCCGATCCATTCACCTGTCGTCGATAGCATTGAAGTTGAAACTTCAAGTGATGTTCGACGTTCACGACTGTATTACCTGAGAAGCTTAAAAGGTAAAAAAGCTCGATTGAAAGAATCTGAAACTTTTGCTGACTTGATGGCCGAGCCAACAGCAGCTCAAACAGATGAAAGCATGATGACTCAAGGAACAGAAATTACAGGCGGAGATACCGCAACTTCTGCTAATCCAAAAGACGCTCAACCTAAGAAGTAAGTAGCACCTGAGTGCTCAATCAAACGATTCAGTGGGAGCAGGCTACCCAAAAACAGGGCTATCAGTGTATTGCTGGCCTAGATGAAGTGGGAATGGGCTGCCTAGCAGGTCCAGTCGTAGCTGCTGCTGTCATCTTAGATCTCAATCAAATTCCTCCGGGAATTACAGATTCCAAACTTCTCACACCCAAAAAGCGACAACTCTTAAAAACGCAGATTGAAGAATGTGCTTTAGATTTCGCTATTGGAATGGCAAGTGTCGAAGAAATCGATGACATTAATATTTACCATGCCGCCCGGTTGGCAATGAAAAGAGCGGTCGAAAAACTGACTCTCAAACCAGATTATCTCCTCGTTGATGGAAGAGCCAAAATCGATCTTGAGATTGCGCAAAAAGCTATCGTTCAAGGAGATAAACACTCGGTTTCAATCGGAGCTGCTTCTATTTTAGCGAAAGTCTTTCGAGATCAGTTAATGACAGACTTTGATGAAAAATACCCTGGTTACGAATTTGCTAGACACAAAGGGTATGGAAGCGTGTTACACCGCCAGCATCTGCAAGCCAAAGGGCTTTCTGCCATCCACAGAAAAAGTTTTTCTTGGACGCCTGTGTGAAAATTGTGCCTTTCACTATTTAGAGACTAAAAAAAAATGGAAAGTGATGAGTCGGAACCTCCGTTTTAAATCGGGGGAAATCGACCTGGTTGCGCACGATCCTCAAACGGGTGCGCGGTGGGTGGTCGAAGTTCGGGGTAGAAAATATACTTCGCGTAAGACCGATTGGTGGATTTCCCACTCAAAAATACGAAAGCTGAAAATGTTAGCTAAACTGATGACAGCAAAAAGTGGGAAGAGTTACCGAATTTTATTTCTTCAAATTGAGGTTGTTGAATCAAAGAAAAGTCCAGGCCAGGTTCGAGCGACAATCAACGAGTTTGAAATTCAAGAGGGGAGTTAAGTTTAAGCAGTTCCCTTTTTCTTCATTTTAAGGGCAGGGGCATCGGCTTGAGTCGGTTGAGGAGCATCAAAAGCTGACAATCCTTGAGTTTCATTTTCAAAGATGTCAAAGGGGTTTCGTTTTATCTCAAGCGCTCTCAAAATCTTCTCAAATTCGCTGGAAACACTGACGAGTTTTGGTCTGCAATCTCGATTGTTGATAGTTTTTAAGACGTCCACAAACTGACTGATTCCACTGCTTCCCACAAAACGAAGGGTTTCCATGTTTACGACAATTCGAGGCTTGGAATCTTGAGTGAGGATTCGACGGCAGCTGTCTTCAAACTGCACTATGGTTTCAAAATCTAAATGACCTTCTAAATTAAAAATGACTGTGTTTCCTTCTTGTCTGGCTCGGATTATCATGGATTCCTCGTTAGGTGGTGAGAATGAAGACGATTAATAAATTATATATTATTGGAACGCCGCTCGGAAACCTCGAAGACATTACGCTCCGCGCCCGCCAGCATCTACAGGATTTACCTCACATTTTTGCTGAGGACACTCGCGAGATTTCAAAATTGCTCAATCTTTTGGGGATTTCTTTAGAGGGGAAAAAGCTTCATTCGTATTCTTCTCACAATATGAAAGACGCCACGGAGTTTGCTTTGAAAGTGTTACAGCAAAGCTCTGTTGGATTTGTCAGTGATAGAGGCATGCCCTCCATCTCTGATCCAGGATCTTATTTGGTAGAAGCCGCTCGAGAAGAGGGGATTTCGGTGGTGCCTGTTCCTGGACCGTCCGCAGTAACTACCCTCATTTCTGTTTCTGGATTTTCTGAAACTGCTTTTCATTTTGTTGGGTTTTTACCTAGTTCATCCAAAGACAGAAAACGTCTTTGGAGTCAAATCCGAAACTGGCCTGTACCTGTTTGTTTTTTTGAATCTCCTCGAAGAATTCGGGAATCGTTAGAGGAGATAAAAAACGAATTTCCAGAGGGGAAAATATTTCTGGGAAGAGAAATGACGAAACAGTTTGAAGAATTTTCTTTAATCTCATTGGATTCATTGAATCTGGAAGACATTCAAGAAAGAGGCGAGTTTACAGTTCTTATTCATCCGGGAAAAATTGAGAACAAAGCCGAGTGGGAAAACGAAGTTCAGGATCGACTGCTCTCCGATAAAGAGTGGGCAAAAACAGTCGCTGAAAAAGCACAGGTTTCAGCTTCAGAAGTGTATAATGCTCTGCAAAAGGAAAAAGCTTTGCGAAAGTAGAAGAATGTGAAGGTTTTTTCACATTCAGCCGAAAAGCTTACTGTGAGAACCCTTCTACTCATTTTAATGATCATTCTGATCCAGTCCCCGTTTGCAGCGGGTGTAAGAGGTTCCGGGAGTATTATTCAGGTTCAGCGTAAAATTCGAATGACTGATGCGGATCCGCTACCTCCTAAAGAGTATTTTATCGACCTTGGGGAAAGAGACGGGCTTCAATCAGGGGAAAGCTTAGAGGTTTATCGGCAAATCCCCGTGATTAATGGCCAATCAGGCGCTCCCTGGCATGTTCTGCGAGTAAAAATTGGTGCGCTTCGAGTGGATTATGTGGGAGAAACCTCTTCTCTAGCAAGGGAAGTTGAGGGCAGAGATTTGGCCAGTTTGCCCCCTCTCGAGTATCAAACTTTTATGCTGGGCGATGAAGTCTTTCGTAGAACGGGATTGCAAAACAAATAAGCAACCCCTTAAACTGATATCAGTACTCGACCTATGCAAAAAACTCTTCTGTTAAATGCAGGCTTCGAGCCCCTGAGGGTAGTTAGTTGGCAGCGTGCTTTTTCTTTAATCTTCCAAGGCAAAGTTGAAATTTTAGAAGAGTACGGGGCAAAAATTCACACTGTCTCCGAAGAGTTTAAAGTTCCCGCCGTCATCAGAATGCGTCGCTGGGTAAACTTAAAAAAACATGCACCCGTGATCCGATTTTCAAGAGCCAATGTTTATGCTCGCGACGATTATCGGTGTCAGTACTGTTATGTTTGTTTTTCTGAAAAAGACCTGACTTTGGACCATGTTCATCCGGTTGTCCACGGTGGTAAAAAAACGTGGGACAACATTGTAACGGCTTGTATTCGATGCAATCAGAAAAAAGGGCATCGCAGTGTTGAAGAAGTGGGATTTATTATTTTTAAACAACCCCGCAGGCCGCACTGGTTACCGGGAATATTAAGAAGTCTCCGCGCAAAAGAAGAACAGGAAGCATGGGCTCCCTATCTTTCTTCCAATCATTCGGTCACGTATTCAGAGAAGTGAGCAAAGATTTAATTTTTTCTTTGGGTTGATTTCCAACTAATTCGGTTACTTTTTTTCCGTTTTGAAAAAGAATCAAAGTGGGGATTCCTCTAATTCCAAACTTTGCAGGAATTTCTCGAGATTCATCTACGTTTAATTTGGCAAATTGAACTTTTCCTTTGAACTCGTTCGCCAGTTCGTCGATGACAGGAGCAAGAGCTCGACAGGGCATGCACCACTCAGCCCAAAAATCGACAAGAACTGGGCCTGTGCTTTTTTCAACAACATCAGCAAAGTTTGCATCGTTTAAGTGAGAAATTAATTCTGAGCCCATCGAGTACTCCTTTAAATTGTTGAGCCTCTATTATCGGGAAAAGATGAAGAGTTTCAAGTGGTTTCTGAGTCCCACTTGGAGAGTGGGAAAATCGCGGTTTTCTTGAATAAATCCTTTAAAAGAAAAGAGAATTCCCTTATAGTGCCCGTTCTCTTGGGTCTGTAGCTCAGTTGGTTAGAGCGCTACCTTGACATGGTAGAGGTCCACGGTTCGAGCCCGTGCAGACCCACCAGACTTTAGCATTTCCAAGATGAATCAAAGAATTACCGTTCGGTGCCATTAGGTGCCATGCCTCTCGCCTTTTACTAGCTGTAAAGGTAGGGGATTGATTTGCTATAATTAGGTGTTCGAATTGACTTTAATTCCATCACTCAATGCTGAACCTGAATGGGTGGGTGCAGTCGTCGAAATTTTAGAGACTGCTCCGAGAGAGAGTGTGTCAGTCTCCCAATAAGCTTGAAAGGTAACTGGCTAAGTTCAGACAGAGGGCTATTTCTATCTCATCTCATAATCAATGATTGCCGCAAAAGGTTTGTTGGGCTGAGTATAA
>CAMCTJ010000003.1 GCA_945878405.1 Bdellovibrio sp. ZAP7 | reverse complement strand
TTATCGAAGGAGACTCCCAAGGGCTTGATGTTTTCTTTGCAAAGAGCCATCGAAACAGCCAACCAACCATTCTCTGCTTTTACTTCCATGGGAACGAGGCTTGAGGCTTCAAGAACGTCCGCCTGTTTTTTTGGATCTTCTGGATAGGTTCTAAGTTTTGTTGGAAAAGAAACAATCGGAAACTCGATCTTTTCCTTCATAATCTTCCGAAATTCACTTTCAATAGCAGTCTTGGTGGCTCCGGTTACTAGAGCATTTGCATTGTCAGAAATTCGATTCCATACGTTGCCCCAATAATTTTTGCCCCCATGATTTTTTTCCACTTTTGTTTTGGGATCCTTAACATCAGCGCCAGTTATTCCTCTTACGGAGATATTCTCAAGACTCGCCACACCGTCTTTTAAGGCGTAGGAAATATTGACTTGATAGGGTTCGAGATCGACTTCTCCCCCCTTGGGACGATCGGCTGGTGTTAGAACACCACTGCTGACTGTATTTCCTGGACTGACACCTACTCTATTTTTTGCGTTGATTTGTATCGATACTTTCCCATTCTCAAACTTAAATTTGATAGGCTCTTTCTCATCAAAAATGACGGACAGCCCCAGCGCTCCTTTGGCACTATCTTTTTCACAGAAATTGATAAGGCTTGCGATGGTTGGGCTACACAAGTGGGCTTGGAGCTCAGCTATTTTCATTTCTTTCCCCGCGAGCTCTTTAGAAAGTGTTTCGGTCAAAAGATCTTGGTGAAAAATGCCTGAGGAAGCGATTTGCTCCCGAAGTGAAAGCTCTGGCTTTGGGCCTCTCTGAGGCGATTCCGACTTGTCTAAAAGCCGAAGGGCGATTCCGCCATCTGAACCCGACTTTGAACTAAACTTAGAATCAAAGGGTAGGTTATCGGTTTCAGTAAAAACCTGGTGGATTTGTTCGTAGAATGTATCTAAATGCTTCGTGGCTTGCTTGAGACCTTTTTCGATCTCACCTTGCATTTGCTGCTCAAGATCTCTTTTTTCTCCAGGGAGTTCCGAGCGAATCTGCGAAGGCGCTTTCTTACGTGCCTGCTTGTTTACCATTCGATTTAAAAGGCCAAAGTTGTTTCGAACAGAAATGTTTTGAGGATTTATCTCCGATTGGCCAGAGAATTTACCTGGCACGAGCTTTTCCCCATCAAACTTTAATTCCTGTTGGAATTTTCCTTTAACATGAGCAGTTATATTTGAAGTAACGCCTTTACTTCCTAAAACGGGAGTAAAGCCAGTGCTTTTGGAAGTGCCCTCCAGCCCAAAATTCAACTTAAGGGACACATCTTCGTCACTGTCTTGTAAAGTAGGAGAGATATGAACTTCGAGCGAAGGGTTTACCTGTCGGCCATTCTTTTTAAAAGAGGCAGTCTGACTCGTCACAATTTGCATCTCACGAACAAGATCTTCGGAAACAGAAAACTCCCCCACTTCCGAGAAGGCAGGGGTCACCCCTAAAGCCAAAATGGCAATCCATAGGGGGTGTATTCCAAAGGAATTCATTCTTAAACCTCGTTCTATGAGGATTTGAAGGATGCAACGGCCGTTCCAACGGGCTCGGGCTTAGAATGGTTTTGAATTCTAGGAGTGCGTGGCTAAGGTTTAGATGGAAAACAACTTACTAGCGTTCTCGCTCGTTCGCTCGCGAATCTCTTCAAGGGCTACGCCCTTGAGGTCGGCCAGTACTTTCGCCGTCTCCGGAAGGAGAGAAGGTTCATTAGGCTTTCCCCGAAAAGGAACTGGAGCCAAGAAGGGACAGTCGGTTTCAATCACCATCTGAGAAAGGCTTAAACTTTTTGCAGCTTCTTTGAGATCTTGAGCTGTCTTAAACGTAACAATTCCTGAAAAAGAAATCATCAGCCCGAGATCTACTGCTTCTTTGGCTTGTTCTTTATTCCCAGTAAAGCAATGCATGACCCCACCCTTGGGTCCTAACCCTACTTTTCTTAAGAGTTCATAGGTGTCTTTGAAAGCATCTCTGCAATGGATGATCACGGGAAGATTCCACTGCTTGGCTAAGGTTAGCTGTTCCTCAAAACACATGAGTTGGACATCGCGATCCGAATGGTTGTAGTAAAAATCTAAGCCCATTTCTCCGAGGGCCACACACTTCTGGTTTTTTTGCGCGGTCTCGTAAGCACTTAAGAATCGGGGCTTACACTCAAGCCAATCTTTAGCTTCGTGGGGGTGAAGCCCCAAGGAGTACCACACATGAGAATGGGCTTCGGCAAGCTTGCGATTAGATTCCCAACTTTTTTCATCCACAGAAACAGTCACCATTTTTTCAATTTGAGACTGCTCAGCTCGCTCTAATACCTCGGAAAGGCTCGCATGTTCCAGCATAGCCAAATGGGCGTGGGTATCGATGAATCCGCTCACGCTTTATTTTCCAATCTTGGGAAAAGAGGCTCTGGCTTTTCGACTTTGATTTCTTTAGGTCCCTGTCCCCATCCGCTTTTTTGAAGTAGCGGTGCATCTCCTGAATGACTTTCTGATGCTCCCAGCGTTTTAAGCGCTTTTCTTGCGCTCGTTGGAATAATCGGCAAAAGAAAGACCGAAGCAACACGAAGCGCTTCATGGCACTGGAATAGCACTTTTTTAAGTTTTTCTTTATCAGCTGGATCGGATGATTTTGCCAAGGCCCATGGGGCTTGTGAATCGATATATCGATTTACTGAGGCAATCATCTTCCACACTGCTTCTAAAGCCTTTTGAAAACCATAAGATTGCATTTCGTTGTGAAAGACGGGAATGGCTTCTCCTACCGCGTCTCGTGGTTCGCAGGGCTCAGACAAGATCTTCTCTATGGCTACCGGAGCGTCTCCGCAGTATTTGAGAATCATCGAGCACACACGGCTGATACAGTTCCCATAGTCATTTGCCAGATCCGAATTAATTCTTTGGATCATGACTTCTTTCGTGTACTCACCATCGAGTCCAAAAACAAATTCTCGAAACAAGAAGTAGCGCATGCCATCGACACCCACCTCTTCCGCAAGCGCCATCGGATCAATCGCATTTCCCAAAGATTTACTGATTTTTCGATTAGAGTCGGTAAGCCAACCGTGGGCCACGATTTGTTTGGGTAAGGGAAGTCCCAGCGCCATCAAAAATGTCGGCCAATAAACTGCATGAAATCGTAAAATATCTTTTCCCACGAGGTGAATCGCATTCGGCCAGTACTGAGCAACCTTAGGATTGTTTTCAAGGGGCCCAAGAGCCGACAGGTAATTGGTAAGAGCATCAAACCAAACGTAAACTTTGTGTTCTTTATTTGCCTTTTTCCCACCTGGATCCTGGGGCATCGGGATTCCCCACTGAATTGTAGTGCGACTGATGCTGATGTCTTTTAGCCCCTGGCGAATAAATCCAAGCACTTCATTTCTTCTGCTCTCCGGGTAAATGAAGTTAGGGTGCTTTTCCAAGTGCTCAAGCAGCTTCTTTTCATAAGCTGACATTTTGAAAAAATAACTTTCTTCTTTGAGCTTCTCAACGGGCCGTCCGCAATCCGCACATTTTCCACCCTCAGCCTGGGTTTCCGTCCAATAAGTCTCGCAGGGAACGCAGTAGAGCCCTTCATATTCGGCAAGATAAATATCTCCCGTTTTCATGAGCTTTTCGATGTAGTGGGTAACTACTTTTTTGTGGCGCTCTTCTGTGGTTCGGATGAAATCGCTGTAGCGAATGCCGTACCGATGCCAGGCGATTTTGTAGCGCTCAACCACTCGGTCAGCGAGGGCCTGAGGGGTTTCGCCTGTTTCACGAGCTTTCTTCTCACATTTCTGGCCATGTTCATCCGTGCCCGTCAGAAACCACACTTCTTCACCGATGAGCCTGTGATAACCGGCTAAAATATCTGCCGCTACAGTCGTGTAGAGGTGGCCGATGTGGGGAGCGTCGGTGACATAGTAAATAGGGGTTGTGATGTAATAACTTTTTTTCATTTTAGAAATTCCTGTCGCATTAAACTTTCTACGAGAAGACCCGTATTGGCATTCGATCTCAATTTACCTTCCAGCTCAACCGTTTTTTGATACTTGTAAGTGCACTCTAACGGGGACAAAGAAGCAAATAAACCTCCCTGAGACTCACCGAGTGCTTGTTTTCGAAGGGCCACTTGCAAAAACTGTAAGAGCCTCAAAGCAGATTCTTTCTCTTCACAAAAGTCGACAACGGGATCTACTTCCTTAGTCGACTGAAAATCGCCCAACAGCTTTTCCAGTGCAGTCCATTCTTCCGCTGAAAACTGGACTGTTTCTGATTCCGGTTTGAAATGAAAAAGAAGGCTTCTTGAAACCAATGTGGGGAGAAGGCCTCCCAGTTTCGTGGTCGTCAAAATAAAAAAACGATTTTCTTTGGGCTCTTCGAGTGTCTTTAAAAAAGCGTTGGAAGAAGCCGAGTTCATTCGGTGGGCTTCTTCAATAATACAAACTTTGCCTCGTCCCTCGAGGGGTGCCACTTCCATTTGATAGATAATATCTCGAACATTCTCTACTTTGAGTGCTTCTTCATTGTCTTCTTTAAAGAGAAGAAGATCGGGATAAATCTCTTTTTCAATTCGCTGACAACTGGAGCACTTTCCGCAAAAAAGCCCAGTAGATTTATCTGAACAAAATATCGATTTTGCCATTCTGACGGCAGCGCTGAGCTTTGCTGCTTTATCGGGTCCAACCAAAAGGATACAGGGATGAATTCTTCCCATTTTCAAGTAGCGGTCTAATAAGACTTGTCCGCTTGAGTTCATGAAAGTTTTCTCCGCCATCTCTTTTCAATTTCGCCAAGAATCTGCGCAGAAACTTCATCGGGGGTTTGAGTCGCATCCACCAGAGCGATTCGCTTGGGGTGTTTTTTTGAAAGAGAGATAAACCCCTTTCTTACTTTGCGATGAAAAGACTGCTTTTCTCTTTCAAGCCTGTCCATTTTGACGACTCGTCTTTTTCCGTGAAGTTTCGGATCGAAAGACAATCGCGCTCTCACGCGAGCAAGGCCAACTGTCTCAGGGACATCTAAAACAATCACAAGGTCGGGATAAATCCCTTCCGTTGCAAAATCATTTAATTTTTCCGTCCAGGGAACTCCCAGTCCGCGACAGACGCCTTGATAAACGGTAGAAGAATCCGCGTAGCGATCAGTGATGACTACTTTACCTGCCTTAAGAGCTGGCTTAACTACCTCTTCCACGTGTTGAGCTCGATCAGCTTCATAAAGATAGAGTTCAGCTCGCTCGGAAAGATTTTTGTTTTTGGGATTTAAAAGAAGCTCTCGAATTTTTTTTCCGATGGGGGTTCCCCCGGGCTCTAGAGTCACGAGGAAAGGAATTTTATTTTTACGTAAGACTGATTTAAGACGGCGAATCTGGGTGGATTTCCCGCCTCCCTCGCCTCCTTCAAAACTTATGAAAAACCCTCGTTGAGCCATGAGGGCGCATCATAGACAAAGTAAGGTGCTCCAGTTAAGCATTTGTTTAGGCGTTGGTAAGTAATTGATATTATGTGTTATTACGCTGTTTTTCTTGATCTTTTCCTCAAAAAACCTATACTGCCCTCACTTATGGGTATTTTGCGGAACGTTTTTTGGGTGTTTTTAGGCCTGCTCTTTCAGTTTCCAGCTTTTTCAGCTTCTTCTATTTCCCTTTTTAACGGTAAAGACCTGACGGGATGGGTAAGCACTAAAACTAAGGGATCTCCCGCTTGGAAAGTGGATGGAGATACAGTCGAAGTTGTTCCCGGAACGGGAGATATTCAAACGATAGCTGAATTCGAAGATTTTGACCTCCATGTGGAATTTTGGATTCCTTACTTACCGGAGAAGACGGGCCAGGACAGAGGAAATAGCGGGATTTTTCTTCAGGGCCGTTATGAAATTCAAATCTTGGATAGCTGGAACAATCCCACTTATCTAGATGGGACTTGTGGCTCTTTGTACAAGCTCATTCCACCAATTGCGAACATGAGCCTTCCTCCAGAGACTTGGCAAACTTACGATATCCAATTTCGCTCTCCACGATTAAATGAGGCTGGACAAGTAATTGAAAAGGGCGAGGTAACGGTTGTACACAATGGGCAACTGGTTATCGAGCGAGGCCTTTTTGAACGAGGAACCGGCTCGGCAGGGAAAATGAAACAGGGAATCCCCGGGCCCATTCGCTTGCAAGATCATGGAAGTGCCGTTCGATTTAGAAACCTAGTCATTACCCCCCGCTAAAGCCCCAGTAATAGACAAATAGGGTCTCTCCAGCTAAGAAGTATTTAAAAGCTCGGCTGGTGGAATTGGTAGACACGCAGGTCTCAGAAGCCTGTGGGGCGACCCGTGGGAGTTCGAGTCTCCCGCCGAGCACCAATTCGTTTTTCGATTTTCAGCAATGCCCGTTTCACACACTGACAAAATGATGCTCGCGATCGATCTCGCAAAAGAGGCTGAGCTATTAGATGAAGTTCCCATTGGTGCTGTTCTGGTTCACGAGGGAAAGATAATCGGCAAAGGATATAACCTTCGCGAAAAAACGGGAAAGACGACCGCTCATGCAGAAATACAGGCACTCGAAGATTACAATCACCAAACTCAAGAATGGCGACTTCCGATTGGGACGTCCCTTTATGTAACCGCTGAGCCTTGTCTTATGTGTACGGGAGCACTAATCTGGGCAAGACTCGACAGTCTTTTTTATGGGGCTTTTGATTCCAAAAATGCAAGCCTCCGAACTTTTCTTCCCATGATCGAAAAAGGACTCTTCGATCATCGTTTTAAAGAAGTCGAAGGCGGCATTCTCGGAGACGTGTGTAGTTCTCTTTTGAGTAATTATTTTAAGAAAAAGCGGCATTGATGCGGGGTGTTACCGCCTGTTTTCCTCCTTAACCTGTAGACCGAGACCCCGGGACTGTGTTAACTCTTTTTACTTCTGTCGATAGCGGAGAGATGGCCGAGTGGTTGAAGGCGCACGCCTGGAACGCGTGTATAGGTTAATAGCCTATCGAGAGTTCGAATCTCTCTCTCTCCGCCATTTCTGTAGTATCAAAAGACATCAATTAGAATATTCCAAACCCTTGAAACGGTTTAATTTCAACCGATTACAAAACTCTATCGAAGCATCCGATTGTTTTTGATAAAGGCCATCGAAAGGCCCCTCGGTTTTTAGTGAGAGTCCCTTGAGTGGTGCAATCATCCGTTGAACGATCGGAGATTTGTGGTTGTAAACGTATGGGCCAAACATCTTCTCTAACTTGAAACTTTCCATCTCTACCGAAGATAGCGTGCGTATTTCATTTTGAGCAATCTCGTCGAATGAGGTCATTTTTTTTGAATTAACGCAAAAGTGTAATCCCAAAAGCCGTCGTCGTTTTGGCTTTTTCGGCCTATTCGTACAATGGATCAGATTGTGATTGAAGATAATTAAATCACCCGGAGCGTTGCTAACCACGGCTTGCGGCAACTCGAGATTCCTTCCAAACTCCATAGGATTGTGACCAAGCCCAAATTTCTGTTTCTCATCAAACCCTCCCTGAACAGGTGGCTCGGGCCAAGTCAGCGCATCCCCAACAGAACTACTGTACGAATCATCTACAAAATGGGTTCCTGGGATCATTCTGATAGCACCGCTAAGTTCGTCGTTCTGCTCCAGATAAATCAATACTTTCGCGCTTCGTGTTCGAATCAGGTAGTCCCGATGCCAAGGGGTAGGATTGTTGAATATATTTCCATCGCTTCCCTTGTAAACAAAATCATCTCCCATTAAGGCGGAAATCAATCGGTTTAGCTTCGGTAAAATTAGAAGGTCGGAAAGTTTCTCATCACTATCAATAAACTGCGGATACAAAAAGTTTTTGGGCTGATTAACATCCTTAAACCTCTCGCTCATCAACTTATCAAAGCGTTCCGAAATCATCTGATATTCACTTTGAAAAAAGCCCTGGATTTTTAGAAATCCGAAGGCGTTGTAAAAATTTATCATTGCGGGAGTGACTACAAAGTTCATATCATCAAAACTATTTGAGACACTCTTTTTGAATTTGAAAAACCTCATGCTTGCAGTCCTTTTGTAAGTTTTCTGAGAGCGCCCAGCCCAAGTAAAATAAAAAATGTAGTCACACGATAGCAGACGATGACCTCATTAAAAAAAATTCGTCCGACATAAGTTGGATTCAGAAAAATCATGGCCCCAAGAAAAACCCAGGCACAGATATGCGCAATTGGATTCTCAGTTCGATTTCCAAAAATGACTAAATAAGCAGAGAAGATCACCGGAATCCATAAAATGATGAGCGTATAGGGAAAAGAAGCTGGGGAAACACAAAAGGTGATGATTGAGACCACTCCAGATAAATGCAGCAAGTTTCTCTCAAAAAACGAGTAAACCAAAGCCCCACCCGACACAAGCATAACAAACACAGAGATGTTTGCTAGAGACCAGCCTTGAACTTGATAAAGGTAGGAGGGCAAGCCGTAATTGACAGCATTGCATTTCAACGTAAAAGCACAATCGATATAAGAGAGGTCGCCCGATAACCATTTCACATAATCCGTTTTTACAGTTTCCAAACCCTTTATCAGAGCAGGTACAATGGTCACCAGGAGTGCGACTGCTAGAGGAGCAAGCAGCGATTTCAAGCCTGATTTTCTCAAGCAAAAAACTGTTAAACCGCTCGAGAGAAGTCCCAAATAAGGCTTAAAAGCAATCGGTAACCAAACGAGAAGTAAGCCCCAAAACAAGCCTTTTACTGTTTGGGGTTTTCTCACAAGGGTGTTCAGGCCCTCAAAAATAAAGTACATAAGCAGAAGGTTGATATTCCCCCCTTCTAGCTGCGCTCCCAACCCCTGAAGAATGGAAATCCAGGTGAGCCAATAGAAAAGTCCTTTCTTAAAATTACTTTCTTTAACAACTGGAAAAAATGAAAATCCGATTTCACTTATTCTGTAAAACATAAGAATTGAAATCAGGTACCAAGTAATGTGGGTCCACTTGTTTGGAAGATAATGGAATAGCTCCAAAACATAAGCTCCCGCGGGCGGATATAAACTTAAAGCCTTCTCCCCATATAATGGCTGCCCGGCCCAAGCTGCTTCAGCCAGGTGAAAATAGGAGTCCAAATCATAGCCGTTATATCTTTTGAATCCGTAAGCTAATAGCCCAAGAACCAGAATGAAGTAATTCTTTCTCATGAGCTAATTAGAGCGCCTCTTTCCTGAGAAGATACAGGTCCCTTTGACGACTGCCCCAAAAAGAAGAGTAAGAAAACTTTTGCTCTGTCTTATATTTTGGTAGCTCCGAAAAGCTGACTAAGTACGAACAATCTTTTGAATCTGTTTGGTACCACCCCTCGTGCTCATACCCAGCACAAACATCTTTAGGGCGAAGTCCTTTCGAGAACACAAAATCAATCGCTGCTCTACGGGCTTCGTTCCATCGAAAATAATCTGAGACCAGTGTGGTCGCAAAGGCAATATACACGAAACAGGCTAGCCCCGTTCCCGCAACTCTCAACTGCGAAAGCTTCTCAGAAGAACAAGTCTTCAGAATACAAATTAAACTCAACGGCAAAACCGGGATAAAATAGCGATCAAATTGGGTCCCTCTAAAACAAATAAAAATCGAGTAAACCAGTGACGACGAAAGAATTAGCTGTATCCCTTTATTCTTGGATGAATCGTCTAATATCAGTGAAAATCCCCATAAAATTCGAAGCGCACCGCCAATACCAACGACAAGAAGACCCCATCTAAAGAAATTTGGAAAAATAATTTCTGGATTCCCCGCAAGTAAAACCGGGAGAATACCTACTCGGTCCAAAACATTTCCGTAAAAGGGCGGAAGCAAGTAGGAGCCAAAGAATCCCCAATTAACAACATGAAGAACCAATCCCAAAACGAATACAATCAAAGCCCTTTTGAAAAACTTGGTTGAATTGGGTGAGGCAATTGAACGATTGACCGGTATGCAAAGAAACGGGATCATAGTCCAACCTAAATAAATCAGCTGGCGGCTCAATCGAACGAGAACACCCGGATTAGGCGAAAAGCTAGAGGCCGGCACTTTCACGGGGGATATTTGGGACCACCACAATTGAATCAGGACCAAAGGTATCACAAAAAGCATCACGGGATAGCTTTGCTTGAACACTCGGGCAAGCCCGTGCAATCCCTGTTTTGGCCGAAATCCAACATTCTGAGACAGGACTATTGAAAATGGGATCAGAATTGCAAGCTGTCGCTCCGAGACCGCAAGTGCATTGGTTAAGAACGCTAACAACCAGCAATTAAAATTCTTTTTTTCGAGAAACAAGCCGAGCGTCCACACACTTATCACCCACAAAAGAAAGGCCGGGGCATCCGTCATAAATGAAAAGGTTGGTTGAAAATAGGGAATAAAAAAGAAAATGCTTATCGCGCCCAGCAAAAAGAGAATGGACGATTTTTGCTTTAGCGACTTCTGGCCAAGCCATGCCAAAAAGCTAGCCGCCACTATCCCAGTCGCGATGCCTAGCCACCTTAGCTTTAAGAAGGGATCTTGGTCAGGCTTCACAACGAATAACCCTAAGACCACCTGAGGAATTGCATAAGCGTATTGGCCCGCACTCACAGTAAACTTTCCCACTGAAAGGGTTTCTAAAACATTTTTGGTATAAACCCAGTCATCATTCAGGGGAAATTGCCCCCAAGGCGCAATAAACCAAATAGAAGCTGCGACCAAAATAAGGAAAACGACTAACAATTGATTCGCTCTTTTTCTACTACTAAGGGCCGTTTCATTACTTGAGTTTGAATAGAGCCGATGTACTCGCCAATAATGCCAATAAAAAACAGCTGAACACTTGCGAAAAAGAAAAGTCCTATAGCAACAGGAGCAGTCCCCACGGTGAATCGATCCCAATAAATTAGCTTATAAACCAAATAGCCAAGTGCGACCAAAAAGCTTAGGAAAGCCATCGCAAAACCAGTCATGGTAGCTAAGCGCAGAGGTACTTTTGAGTGGTTGGTAATCCCAAGCATGGCCATATCATAAAGCGTGTAAAAATTATTCTTAGTGATTCCACGCTTTCGGACTGGCTGATGATAAGAAACTTTTACGGAGTCATATCCCAAATCGGAAATCAATCCCCGAAAATACGGATAGGGATCTCCTATCTCGCGGAGCTTTTGAATGACAACCTGATCATAGAGACCAAAACCCGTGTGATTTTTTGTTAGCTCAATGTCTGAGAGCCTAGAAATAAACTCGTAAAAAGCTTTTCTCACAATCCACATCAGAGGAGTTTCCGAAGATTGTGCTTTTACCGCAAGAACCATCTTGGTTCCCTTTTCCCACTGAGCTACAAGCTCCGGAATAAGGCTTGGGGGATCTTGTAAGTCGGCAACTAATGAAATTACTGCGTCCCCTTTCGCCTGTATAAGCGCATGAAAGGGTGAGCGGATATGACCAAAGTTTCTTGTGTTCACTATTACTTTGACCTGCTTATCCTGAGCAGCGATCTCTCGTAAAATATCAACCGTTTTATCTTTTGAAGCGTTGTCGATGAACAAATGCTCGTATTGATATTGGGGCAGCTTTTCAGCAAAGACCTGTTTTACCTGCCGGTAAACCTCCGCAATATTTTCTTCTTCATTATAACAAGCAGTGACGACAGTGATGGTTTTCATAAGGAAGCCTATCTTAAAGACCGGGATTGATTGTCCTGGGCTTTTATCCAATTCAAGAATCCTTCGATGAGCGGTAACACATCCTCCTGTAGAGACAGGGGTCTTATTTCCAGCTTCCCCACCCCGCTCAACAAAATGCAGTTGATCTTGTTCGACGTATTTTTCTTATCTCGCTGAATAGCAGATGCGATCGTCCTCATGTCGATGGCAAATAGCTGCACTAGGAATTGTTTAGTTAGGGGCTCCAAGGTGCTCCAAACGAGTTTGAATTGTTCTTCGGGAAGCATGCCCAGTTTTTGGGAGACGAAAGCGGCGTTACCCATGCCGATTGCCACCGCAACTCCATGAGGGATTTGGTAGTTGGTGGCTGATTCGTACGCATGACCAAACGTATGTCCAAAATTCAATAAGCGTCTGGGCCCAACATCCAATTCATCTCTCTCGATGAAATCCTTTTTAATCAAAAGCGTATCTCGAATGAGTTCCATTACAACTGGCTTTCGAGCTTGCGCATCAGAAAAAACATCCATCGCCCGGCTAAACGAACTCTCCCCTGCGATTATGGCAAGCTTTACAATCTCTCCTAATCCCGAATTCCAGTCATCATCCGACAAAGTTCCCAGCACTTCGTAGCAGAGATGAACCGAGTGGGGAGGATAAAAATACCCGAGCTGATTTTTAAAACTTCCAAAATTTATCGAACTTTTACTGCCAATACAGCTGTCTCCCTGAGCTAAGAGAGTAGTCGGAACAAGTGACCAGCGAACACCCCGCAATAAGAGATTGGCTACAAAGGCACCCATATCTTGTGTGACTCCGCCACCCACCACCACGAGCTTACAATCTTTTCTGAAGTTTTGGCGCAAAAGCCATTCGAATAGGGGGACAAGCGCCTCATAAGACTTGTTAGACTCCAGCGCTTCAACCAAATAGATATCCTGGGAATCGAATAGACCTTTAAATGCATTCGGATAAAGTGCGTAGACTTTTTTATCGGCGAGTAAAAAATTTCGCTGAGAATCAGCGGCCCGTTTTACAGAATTGGCAAAAGAGTCTTCAAATCGAACTTCATAGTCATGCGCTCTACTTTTGATGAAAAAGTTTTCCATAGAGCGGCTAAAGGGTGGTAAATCCCCCATCGATAATCAAAGACTGACCTGTGATGTAGGTGTTTTTTTCCGAACACAAGAATCCGATAAAGTGGGCAATCTCTTTGGGATCCGCCAGTCGCCGCACTGGAATCGAATCTTTTATTTTTTCAATCTCTGCTGGTGAATTATTTTTTCGAGTAAGTTCGGTATCCAAAAAACCGGGGCAAACCGAATTGGCCAGTATCCCTTTGTCTCCAAATTCCACAGCTAAAGATCGAGTAAGGCCATCTAAACCGGATTTGGCTGCTGAATAGGCTGACCTTTTTGCTTTGCTCACGATAGCGAAAATCGAGCTGATATTAACAATTCGCCCGTATTTATTCTCACACATGGCAGGCACAAAACCCTTAATGAGCTGTTCGGGAGCCGATAGATTCACTTGCAATGTTTCATTCCAAAGCTCGTCAGGGGTATCCAGCAAGTTTTGGGGGAAATTGATGCCGGCATTATTCACCAAAACGGAAAATCCAAGAGCTTGATTTTTTTGGATGAAATTTTTAATCGAACTCGGAGAAGCAAGATCAAGCTCAGCACGAGTCGGAGAGCAGACCTCGAACCCTAACTCGGTAAATACATCGACGATCGCTCGACCAAGGCCCCTAGAACCGCCAGTAACTAATGCTTTTACTGGGCCCCGACCTTTAACCATTTAAATTCATGCTGCGAATAGAGTTGTCATATCTTTCTTGCATCATTGCAAGACGGGAATCATCTTCTCGGTGGATCACTCCATAGTATTCTTTTTTGTTCTTGAGCCACATGATTTCAAACTCAACTGCCTTTAAGAAAGCATGCTCCGTATTTTTGATAGCTCCTGGACATTGAAAAACTACCTTGCGAGTTTCAAATCGGTCTAAATGTCCTGGTGCAAACTTTTGAAAGAACGGAAGAGAATGAACAGAAACGGCTCCCCCAACTACCACTTTCTTTCCAGCTGCTTTCGCCTTTGAAGCCATCGTCGAACAGATATCTAGAATTTGATCGCTATTGACGCTGTCTCTATTGAGCCCCATCGAACCTGTAAGATCAACTCTTCCTAAGACAATCCCGTCGAGGTCTTTTGCTTCTGGGAGATTCAACATGTCATCAAAATTCTTGCAGGCAGTGATCGTTTCCAGATTTATCAAAAATTCCATTTCTTCTCGAACTTCTGGAGAGAAAGCGATTTTTGTAGCGGCTATATATTTTTTTAGTGCGTAGGGAGTCTCAACCATAGGGCCTACCAGGTGAGTCGTCCCAAGGGAACCTGCCTCAAACATATCTTTGATGGCTTCGCACCCACCGACTTTTATGGTGAGATCCAAATTTGCTCGAGTGGCAATTTCTTTGAGCCTCATGGCCTCTTCCATGCGAGTACCTTCTGCTTCAAATTCAGCCTTAACCCCACTCACGTGGTGCTGGTCACGCATTTCGCAAAGCAAACTGACCATTTTTTTCTCAAGTAAATTCATGGAATAACCTCCCGATATTAAGGTACTACTACTAAATCCCGATCTATCAAATTTCAAGCGGTTTAATGATGAGATTCTGCAATAACTCGCTTCGCTCCAAAAAAGGCGCCATATCTTCAAGGGGAGCTGATACCATTCTGCCATCTTCAAGTTTTTTGGAACTCAATTTAGGGGCGAATTGCTGATTAAGATCTAGAATTACTTCGCAAATTTGAGGACCATCGCTATTGAGAGTTTTGCTAACCGTTTGAGCCATTTCCGAAACATGTTCAATTTTCCGGTAGGGAATCCCATAGGCCGCGGCCAATTTTTCTAGATTTGGAAAACCCAGCCCGCTCTCAGTGCCACATCCCACGATGTTATCTGAAAAGTAGTTTTGTTGAGTTTGTCTTATTGAATGGTAGCCCTGGTTGTTCAGAACAAAAATCTTGAGGGGAAGCTGATGCGTTACAATCGTTTGGAGTTCTTGGAGGTTCATTTGGATACTTCCATCTCCCGCCAAACAAATGAGCCTTTTCGGTCTTTCCGAAAAATAGGCCCCTACCGCAGCGGGAAGGTCGTAGCCCATCGATGCACATCCGGAATTTGTATAGAGCCTTTGCCCTTTTTTTATTTTGGCAGCCTGAAAAGTAACCACGCAGGCGGTTCCGTCCCCGGTAACAATTCTTTCATTTTCTTCTAATTGCTCACTGAGACAATCAACAAAACAATAAGGGTTTACACAATTTTTTGTATCCCAGTAGGAATCCAAAGTTACGGGATATCTTCTTTTTCTTTCAAGGGACCACTGGAGCCACTTTTGATGTTCTTCATTTTTTTCCAGTTCGGGTCTTTTTAATATCTCTTGCATCACATCCGCAACATTCGCATGAATGGGAAGATCAATTTTGAGAGTGGGTTTTTTAAGTTCGCTTTCATCAATATCCACCATTACTTTGAAAGCTTCTCTGGCAAAAGCACCCCAATTGTAACTTATTTGTCGAATATTTAATCGACACCCAAGCACCAATAAAAAGTCCGAATTTTGCACAACAAAATTTCCAGCTCTGTCCCCAATAGTTCCAGGTCGCCCACAATAGAGAGGGTGATCATCCCAAAGAAGATCGTGGCAATTCCAAGCGGTAACGGCAGGGACCCCTAAATAATCCAACAGTTGAAGATACTGGTCGTAAGCTCCAGAAAGACGGATTCCCGAGCCCGCTAGCACCACCGGTCGTTTTGATTTCCGAAACTTTTCAATCAGCTCATCGACTTGAGCGATTTTTAAAACCGGCGTTTCCGATTGTTTTAACTCTTGTGGGTCAAATCCAACCAGTTCATCTGTCTCAATCAGCGCCCCCTGGATATTGATTGGAATATCAATCCAAACAGGTCCCGGACGACCTGATTGCGCTAAATAGAGAGCTTTTTCGAGATGAAAACGAACCGACTTTGGATCTTCGATAATAACAGCATACTTAGTGATGGGTTCTACAATTCGGATGATGTCTACTTCTTGATCTCCCAGCTGCCTCAACGGTAGTTTCGTGCTGCGGACTAAAGTTTCCCACTTCACCTGTCCAGAAACAACAACCATACCTTGCGAATCTACGTAGGCTCCGTAGACGCCGGTAAGAGCATTGGTTCCGCCCGGTCCAGTAGTTACGTTTACTGCAGCCAAACGATTGGACATTCGGTAGTAACTTTCGGCGGCAATCGCACACGCTTGCTCATGATGACAGGCGACGTACTCCATTCCCTTGCAGCGGCCAAAAGCATCGTTTAAGTGCATCGCTCCACCACCGGTAACCATAAAGACATGTCGAATCCCTGCATTGAAGAGGGTTTCTGCCACATAATCGGCTACGCGCTTTTTCATGTTCTAACCAGACTCCAAGGAGCATTTCCTGAATCCCAGAGGGCTTGGAGCTCGTTTTTATCCCGCAGAAAATCCATGGGCTGCCAGAATCCTTCATGTTGGTAAACATTCAGTTGTGCATCAGAGGCTAATTTTGAAAGCGGCTCCCTCTCCAGAATGCACTTTTCATCAGTCGAAAGATATTCTCTAAATTTCTTATTAAAAAAGAAAAAGCCCCCGTTGATCCACCCTTGAGTGCTTTGGGGCTTTTCTACAAATGCCTCTGCTCGAAATCCATTTAGTTTAATTTCACCAAAGCGAGCCCGAGGGCGCACTCCTAATACCGTGCCGATACTCTGATTTTTCAAATGAAAGCTAAGCTCAGCATCCAAATTTACATCTGAAAGACCGTCGCCATAAGTCAGAGCAAAGTTTTCTGCAGTTTTGAGAAGTTGGGTTTCTTCAAGAGCTCGGGCAACTCTTCCACCCGTCTGGGTATTTAAGCCCGTGTCTACTACTCGAACTCTCCACCGTTCTTGAGACTCAGTCCCTCCCCATGGTTTTGGGGGGTTAAGCACTTGCTCCCGGTGGTCTATTTCAACATGGTGATGATTGAATTGATAATTCAGAAAATAATCTTTGATATCCCAAGCTCGATATCCAGCACAAATAACAAAATCATTAAATCCATGCGCGTAGTAAAACCTCATGAGGTGAAGGAGAATGGGGATCCCGCCAATCTCAACCATCGGTTTAGGGCGAAGCTGGGTTTCCTCAGACAACCGGGTTCCCATACCACCAGCTAAAATTAAAACCGGCACATTCCGGGATTTTTCATTATGGCCTGAATTCACGCCGATAACCTTAAAGCTTTCAGCTATCTTTTCCAAATGTTATTTCCATTAGACCTTTATTGACTAAAGGTGCCGCGTAAGATTAATCCATAGAATGCCTTTATTTACGGCTTTTCGTGGCAAAAAAGTACTGATAACTGGCCACACAGGCTTCAAGGGAAGTTGGCTAGCACAATGGCTTCTTCTTCAGGGGACCCATGTTTGTGGCTATTCAGATCAAGTTCCAACGAATCCTTCTGTTTTTGAAACGCTTTCCTTAAGCAATCAGATTGAAGACCATCGAGGAGACGTACGGGATTATGCACACTTATTAAAAATCTTTGAATCTTTCCGACCCGATTTTGCATTTCATTTGGCTGCTCAGCCACTGGTTCGGGAAAGCTACCGAAACCCTCTGCTTACTTTTGATGTCAACATACAAGGAACGGCTAATTTTTTAGAGTGCGTGAGGCACGTTGATTCGGTTCGAGGTGGCTTGGTAATCACAACCGACAAGGTTTATGAACCCAGTAATGAGCCAAGAGAACATCGGGAATCGGACAGACTCGGCGGAAACGATCCTTATAGCGCTTCAAAGGCAGCCGCTGAACTTGTTTTCTCAAGCTATCAAAAATCCTTTTTTTCTGAATCCACCTCTCCAGCTATCGCTTCTGTTAGAGCTGGAAACGTAATTGGTGGAGGAGACTGGAGCCCCGATCGACTCATTCCCGATTTGATTCGTGCATGGAAATCCGACGAGCCTGTCTTCATTCGCTTTCCTGAAGCGGTGAGACCTTGGCAACATGTTCTAGAGCCGTTGTCAGGCTACTTAAAAGTTGCAAGTTTACTAATGGAAAACAATCCTGCTGTTCGCGGAGCTTCTTTTAATTTTGGCCCCACCAAAACCGAAGATGGCAGCGTTCAAAAAATAGTCGACTTAACCCAAAAAACTTTTTCAGACTTGAAAGTTGAGATCACTCCAGACCATCGAAAGGGATTCAAAGAAACGCACTACTTACGTCTTTCTTGGGAAAAAGCTCACGAAATGATGAACTGGTCACCACAACTTTCTTTAGATGAATCAGTTAAGTGGACTCTGGATTGGTACCAGCACTTTTATGAGGGGCAAAATTGCATAGACTTAACTAAAGAACAAATTAAGTCTTATGAGTTGAGAATGGAAAACCAATGATTGAAAAATCTCACGAACAGATCCGGGACCAGATTTTGTCTCTTTCAGAAGAATTTTTTCATAAGCGATTTAGTCCTTCCGAATTTATTCCAGGAAAAACATACATTCCCGTAACCACAAAAAAACTAGATCCTGAAGACCTTCGCTTTTTATTAGATGCATCGCTTGACCTCTGGTTAACGACGGGGCGATTTGGTCGATCTTTTGAAAAGGACTTTGCCACATTCGTTGGCAATCGAGTTCCTAGCTTACTCGTGAATAGTGGCTCCAGCGCAAACCTGGTAGCAATGAGTGCGCTTTCCTCACCCCAACTAAAAAAACAGGGCCTAAAACCTCTAGAAAAGGGGGATGAAGTTATAACGGTAGCTGCGGGCTTTCCCACCACTGTAAATCCTATTGTACAGAATGGCTGGGTCCCCGTGTTCGTAGACGTCGATCTTCAAACGCTCAACGCACTTCCTGAAAAAATCATGGAAGCCAAAACCGCGAAGACAAGGGCCGTGGTTCTTGCTCACACGCTTGGAAACCCCTACCGAGCTGATGTCTTGGCTGAATGGTGTAAAAAAGAAAACTTGTTTCTAGTAGAAGACTGCTGTGACGCTTTAGGTGCAAAAATCGGTAGTGAATTTGTAGGTTCTTTCGGTTCTTATTCTACTTACAGCTTCTATCCGGCCCATCACATCACAATGGGTGAAGGAGGAGCGGTTTTGTGTCGAGATTCTGTTTTGCGAAGAATAGCTGAAAGTATCCGAGATTGGGGAAGAGACTGTTGGTGTGAGCCTGGCGTAGACAACACTTGTGGAAAGCGCTTTGATTGGAGTTTAGGAAGCCTCCCCCACGGATACGATCACAAATATACCTACTCTCATATTGGGTACAATCTGAAGGTAACCGATATGCAGGCAGCAATAGGGCTTTCCCAGCTAAAGAAAGCTCCTGCCTATGTCGAGGCCAGAAAAATGAACTGGAAAAAAATTAGAGCCGGTTTCGAATCCTCCTCAGTTCTTAAGAAACACTTTATGACAGTGGAACCCACCGCGGGTACCGAACCTAGTTGGTTTGGCTTTCCTCTCCATGTTGCCGGCTCATTAAGCCGGGAAAAAGTGGTGGCTTTTCTGGAAGAAAATAAAGTGGGCACAAGACTTTTGTTTTCTGGAAATTTGGTGAGACAACCTGCTTATCAAAACGTAGAACATCGAGTTGTTGGATCTTTATCGAACACAGACAAAATCATGAAGGACACTTTTTGGATTGGGGTTCATCCGCTTCTTGATGATCGAAGAATCGAATACATGCTACATCAGTTAGAAAGAGCAACTGATGTATGTCAGCGTTAGTTACTTTCGGAAATAAATACCGTGAGCTCTTTTTATTACGGTGGGAATTCCGCCCTGTCTCAGGGCTTTAATAACCTTTCGGATAAGACCGACCACACCATCTTCCTCCGCTAGCCTTACCATCACAGAGAGGGCACCGTAAAACTTTTGCCGGGTCGTTACCAATTTGGGTTTTTCAAAATCTGATGAACCGACTAAGTCGGAATCTTGTTTTAAGCGTGCTTTAACAATTCTCTCCGGGTAGTCTTTTTTCTTAACAGCATTTTGAGTCAACTCAATGAATTGATCGAGCCGAGTCCAAAAAAGATCAATTTGTTTTAGATAATCCTGATAGGCCAAGTGCACAGTCTCTTTGGCTCTTTCAACTTCCTTAGGATCACTTCCCCACGCTACCCCGTGAGTCCCGGACTCTTCAGTGGCGATCCTTTTCGTTAAATGGGAATTGGGAAGGAATACAGCTGGGCAACCACACAATGTGGCTTCAGTCGCTAGGGCGGTATTTTCGTAAGCGTAAAACACCTCACTCTTTCTTAAAA
Organism: Bdellovibrio sp. ZAP7; assembly: GCA_945878405.1. Lineage (GTDB taxonomy): Bacteria > Bdellovibrionota > FAC87 > UBA2466 > UBA2466 > RFNO01. The sequence continues at coordinate 175,411 of CAMCTJ010000003.1, read as the reverse complement.
GTTCGGCAATTTCTTGCGGCGACAGAGAATCCGGCAAATCCCTGGTGATTTCAAAGGAATCGTTAGTAACTGGAAAGGTCTTTCCATTATGAACATTTTTAAATTTGGAAGCAAAATAACAGCTCCCTTTTCTTGGGGTGTTTTCGTGAGGAGGATGAAACGTGGCAGTATCGCATCCCGGAATATAAAGCACGTTGGATTGGTCCTCTGCTTTCTGTCCTTCCAAAAGCTCCTTGGAATAGCCAAAACACATCTCACTTTTAGGATAGCTTTTGTCCCCTCCTAAAAGTCCCGGAAAGTTCATAATGTATCGGACAACAAAGGGAGCTCCGTAGGGATTCCCTTTGACCGTTTCTGGATAAATCACAATGGGTGTAATTTTATTCTCATAGTGGTGATCAATAATATCTAACGTAAGGGGCTTGGTGAGAAAGTCTGGATTCAATCGAGCCGAAGTCATAAAGGCATTAAAACCTTTTTTATTTAGAGCGTGCCCCAAGAGATGCAGCGCCCGAATTCCAGCGGAAGTCCTAACGTAGGGAGGGGCCACAATGTAGTAGGGATTGTGCCGATTTTCGGGGTAAATAGCCGACGTCATTTTTTAGACCTGCTCCAAATGATGTCTTATGGTTCTTCGAATCGAATCAGTCAAATCCACAGTGATGTTCAACCCCAGTTCCTTAAAAGCCCTTTGGACCGAGGGTGCATAACAAGCAGGAGCTTCTTTTGGTTTTGGCTTTTGCATAACTTCTACGGAATTATCAGCCAAGCCCATTTGAATCGCTTCTTTTTGTACTAAATTCGCAAGTCGTTCTATCGAAATCATCACGTCTGATCCGACATTGTACGAACGATTTTTTTCTCCACGACTCAAGATAGCCAACAACCAAGAGACAAGATCGGTGGGGTACAAGTACGTTCTTAGGGGGGTGCCATCCCCTTTTATAATGATTGGATTTCCCTCCAAACAGTCCGCTATAAAATTTCCGATGGCAAAATGAAGTTTTAAAGGTAAGTGGGGGCCCACAAATGCAAAACACCTGGCTATCGCGGCAGACTGACCAAAATCGGTCGAGGCAGCTAGGGCTTCTGCTTTTCTTTTTCCATCCGCATAGGCATCCCCCAAGGTTCTTTGATCAGAAAAAACAAAGTCCTCTTCTTTTGAGGGTCCCCGGCTCAAATTCCTCTTTCCGTACACCGCACCGGAACTAATCATTAAAAACCGACAATTGGGGGATTCCTTGGCACACAAGAGCGCTCTATGGGTTCCCTCAACAATAGTCTCATACATTTCTTGAGGTGAGTCGGTATTTAGCTGTGCACTCGCAGCTGTTGCCCCATGAATAATCCCGTGAATTTTTGAATTCGGAAAATGAAAGGATCGAATATCCCCTTGAATAAAATCAAAGTTTTGAAGGTGTGGGTGGTTTTTAATGAACTCGTTTGGATTTCTCGATAAAACGTAGATACGACCCATGCGAGATTGTGTTTTTTCTCGAAAAAAGCTTAAGGCCTCCAAAAACCATTTCCCAAAAAAACCCGTACCACCAGTAATTAAGAGATTCTGCCCTTCCCATTGGGTCAAATCTGGTTGAATAAGCTTAAAAAGTTCATTCAAATCGTTTCTAATTTGTTGAGAGGAGGCCTTCATTCGCCCTTAAGTATTGAGGTCCATGTTTTGTTCGTACAAACCGGCTCCCTGAGCAGCGGGTCCATCAAAAATAATTTGGTGTTTATCAATAAGAACACACCGATCACAATGGTTTCTCACCGCCTCGGGGTTGTGTGTGATCAGGACAATAGTCCGTCTCTGTTGGTGAAGTTCTTTAATTTTTTTTATGCACTTATTCTGAAATTCTAGATCTCCTACCGCCAACACTTCGTCAATAAGGAGTATGGGTGCGTCCAAATGCGTGGCAATAGCGAATCCGAGCCGAACCTGCATTCCGCTCGAATAGTTTCTAACTGGAGAATAAATATGATCTCCCAAGCCAGCAAAATTCAGGATGTTAGGAACCGCTCTCTTGGTAACCTCCCGACCAAACCCAAGAATAGAAGCATTTAAAAAAATATTTTCATACCCGGATAGATCGGGGTTAAATCCAGCACCTAATTCAATCAAAGGCGCAATCGTTCCTTTTACCTTGATCGTTCCCAGGGTGGGTTCATAGATACCGGAAATCAATTTGAGGAGGGTGCTTTTTCCCACCCCGTTTCTGCCCATAATCCCAACGAACTCACCCTCGTGAATAGTAAAAGAAAGATCAGAAAGAACAGAGAACTCCTGTTTTTGGGAAGACTTTAGCTGCCCCTTACTTAAACCCACCAAAAAGGTTTTTAACGAGCCCGGCCTGGTGGTGTTTACCTGAAATTTTTTGGTGAGCCCCTGAACCTCAATGCTTGGGACCTTTGGGGTAGAAGTCGAATTCATTACAGATACTCCAGCGCCCGTTTAGCTTTTTTAACCTGAACAGCAATTGCAAACAGATAAAAAACAGCGGCCCATGCAACACTTATCAATAGGTTACTCGTTAGCAGCTGATCTCCAAGAAAGACTTGGTGAAAGCAAGTAAATAAGGCGCCCAGAGGATTGATGTAGATAATGGCTTGAAGATTTTGTGGAACCATCTCTGTCTTGTAAAGAATTGGGGTTGCATAAAACCAGATTTGCATCAAAAGACCTATCGCATGTTTTAAATCTCTCAAATGAACGTAGGCCACTGACAAAATCAAAGCGAGTGAGTAAGCCATGGAAAATAAAATCACTGCAAGAAGAGGTAAATAGAGCAGCTGAAAACCATAGCTAACTCCAAGAATCAATCCAAAGCTGAACACAATAGGCATCGCCAAAAGAAACGTTATGAAATTGGTAAGACAGGCAACAAAGGGAAAGGTCTGCGGTGGAATGGGGACTTTGGTGAGAAGAGAAGCATTCCCAATTAAAGTTTCCGTTCCTTCAATGACCGAGGTTGAAAAGAACGTCCAGGGAATAACTCCACTGAGAATGAAAATCACGTAGTTGGGTATTTTTACCTGGAGAATTTCATGGAATATAAAATAATAAATCCCACACAAGATAAGTGGGTGCAAAACAGTCCAAAAAAAACCCAAAAAAGATCGTCGATATTTGATTTTTAAATCTCTGCTAACCAGATTAAAAATGAGAAACTTTTTGCCCGTACAAAACAAATCAAAATTAAAGGGGCGAATCAGATTCAAAAAACCGGGGACTAACATGAGGTACGTTTAATCTTTAGCCCAATCATAGGCTACCTTTTTGTTTGACGCCAAGGGTCAGGAGCTTGCCGCAGGATCGAGCCCAGCAAGCTCGGGCTAGTGGCTGATCTCCAATCAGCTTTTGAGCTCCCAAAATCATCAGGCTCAAACCACAGTCCCAGGAATTTAAAAACAAGAACTTTGAAATCCAAGTGAGTCTCAACCCGCTCTCCTCCGCACTCTTAGCAAAATGACGAGAGTCCATAAAACCATGCTTCATTTTGTTTATCAGAAAGGGGAGATTCATTTTCTCCCTCAGTCTGAAAATTCCTCGAAAGGGTTTCACTGCCAGAACATTATTCTCGTGCTGGCGATAGGCATAAAGTGGCTGATGGATCGGCTCCACTACTCCCAGTGAACTTGAGACCAACGCATACCAGTGATCATGAAAAGGAGCCCCCTCGGGAACAACCGAAAATTTCCGTCCTATGTTTACATCCATTAAAATGGAGCAGCCGGCGACCACGTTTCTAACCAAGAGATGGTGCTGTTTAACATTTTGCACCCCTCGTCTTTCGATCTGCCAAGCAGTCTTGGAAAGGTTTTCTTTGCCCACCAAAACATGCATATCGCTATGAACCAAACTCATCGTAGGACAATCTGCTAATCTTTGTGCGCACACTTTCAGCTTTTCGGGATACCAGACATCATCTTGATCTGAGAAAGCAATCGCATCTACGGAGTGTTTCAGAACCTCATTGAGAGCTTTCTCAAAATTTTTTTTGTGTCCCAATCGCTTTTCATTTTCAATAAAAACAAATCGAACATCTTCTCTTATGTCTTTAAAATTAGGGGCGCTCAACAGGTTGGTAATGGGAGAATCACAAGTAACAACACAGATCCAATTCAAAAAGGTTTGGTTCTGAATCGATTTCAATTGTTCAACAAAAAAAATAGGCTCTGGACTAAACGCAGCTAAAGCAATTCCAATTTTCTTAATCTCACCGGTTTTCATTTATTAAAGCTCTAGGAAACACTCAGCAATTCGTGCAGACGTAAAATTCCAGCGATTTTTCCTTGAGAGAGGACTGGAACAACATTTAAGGGTTTTTCTCTTTGCTCCATCAATTTGAGAGCCTCTACAGCCATGCAATCCGATTCTATGGTAATTGGGCGCCGGTTTAAAACAGTTTCGATCTCAAGCTGAAATATGTTTTTTCCGTGGTTGCTGAGAAGTCGTCGGATGTCGCCATCGGTTAAAATCCCCGCAAATCCCCCGTCTTCATTTTCAAACAAAACTATTCCCTGCCCATACTGAGTAAGTGCAAATAGGGTGTCCTCGATTTTTGCTTTCTTAACGGACAATCGCGCGCAGGACTCAACACGAATCATGACATCAGACACCTTAAGCCAAAGACGCTTTCCTAGTTTTCCTCCCGGGTGATAAAGAGCAAAATCCTCGGGTTTGAAATCTTTCATTTTCATTAAGGTAATCGCTAAGGCGTCGCCGATCGCAAGAGCTACAGTGGTAGATACCGTTGGTGCCAAATCTAATGGACAGGCTTCTCGCTCCACGGGTGCATAAAGAACAACGTCTGCCCCTCGGGCTAAAGTTGAATCCCTTCGACTGGTGATTGCGACTAACTTCACAGACAGTCGTTTTAAAGCAGGAATCAGTTTTACTAGTTCTTCGCTTTCCCCGCTTTTTCCTATGGCAATTACTACATCGCCGGTACTTAAAAGACCCAAATCTCCGTGCATTCCATCGGTAGGATGTAAAAAAGTTGCCATAGTGCCCGTGCTACTCATCGTCGCGGCAATTTTTCTAGCAATGAGTCCGGATTTTCCAACTCCAGTTAAAACTACTTTCCCTCGGCATGCGGCCAACAACAGAAGAGCATCACAAAAAGAAGAATTTACAGATTCAGCAACCAACGAAAGGCCTTCAGCTTCTAAGCGAATCACATCGCGAATCTGATTCGTCAGTTCCTTTCTTTTAATTTCATCTACTTGCATGAGTGAACTCTGCCAACAATGACTAGCCGGGTCAACGACAAACAAGGCCAGTCCCTACCAAGATTTAAAACATTGTATTTATTGTCCTTTTTAAGTCTTCTTAAGCGCCCTCTCGAGCTTCCGGAAGAAGTTTGGGCATCCCATTCGCTAAAGCCCTTAAGGAGAGAAGCTGCTTCACAAACTCTCCCACATGTTCGAGATAAAAAGCGTTGGGGCCATCACTCTTGGCAACTGCTGGATTGGGATGACATTCTAAAAAAAGTCCATCGGCACCCGCCGCAACTGCAGCGCGAGCTAGAACTTCAATGTTTTCTCGTTTGCCCCCAGTGCTCTTTCCACCGGCACCCGCTCCCGGAGATTGCACGGAATGAGTGGCATCGTAAATAACGGGCACTCCAAACTTTTGCATTGTTTGAAAGGCGCTCATGTCGACGACCAGGTTGTTGTAACCAAAAGAGGCGCCCCTTTCGGTTAACCACAACCAATCTTTATCTGGGCTTTCCCCGAGCTTTGATTCCACCGCCCGTACTTTTTCCACAATATTTTTAGCGTCCCAAGGAGCCAGAAATTGCCCCTTTTTTATGTTTAATTTTCTTCGAAACCGCAGGGCACTTTCGGCAGCAGCTACGACTAAATCTGTTTGTCGACACAAGAAAGCAGGTATTTGAACAAAATCCACTACTGCTGCTACAGGGCTCGCTTGATCGGGAGTATGAATATCAGTCACGAGCTTTACGCCACATTTTTCTTTTGCCAGACTGAGAATGCGAAGTCCCTCTTTCATCCCTGGACCACGAAAACCATCAATCGAAGTTCTGTTGGCTTTATCGAAAGATGATTTAAAGAAAAAATCTACCTTTTGAGGTCCTAGTTGCCTTTTGAGCTCGGTTGCCGTTTCAAGAATGAGCCCTTCATCTTCGATTACACAAGGCCCTGCAATCACAACAAAAGGTTTAATTGCACTCATCTAAGCACCTCACTTGCCATTTTTCGGACCGCTTCTAAATCTTCGGGAGTATCAACGCCTATTGAAACTGAGTCCACCAATGAAAGCCCGATACTAATTCCATTTTCCATGGCTCTTAATTGCTCCAAAGATTCGCCAAGCTCTATCTTAGAAGGCTCCAACTCTCGAAGTCGCATCAAGGTATCTCGACGATAAACATACAAACCCAAGTGCCGGAAACAAGCCCAATCTGCTGGAGAAGTGGGAGCGGGGTTTCTACTATAAGGGATTGGATATCTCGAAAAATAAATGGCCCTGCTGTTTTTATCGACGACTGCTTTTACTACCGAGAGATTTTCTAACTCCTGCTTATTTTTTAGTCGTGTCATGACAGAGCTCATTTGAAAACTTCCGCTCGTGACTAATTTAAGAGCTGCTTCGATTGTTTTTGGCTCTATTAGGGGCTCATCTCCCTGTGCGTTGATATAAATATCTCCAGGAATCTGATCTGCTACCGCGGCCACACGATCGGTTCCACTAACAAGCGCAACGGAAGTCATCAGTGCTTTTCCGCCGAAGCTTGAAACCGAATCCAACACACGCTGATCATCGGTGGCGATCCACACCTCATCCACTCCTCGAGCTTGGCGAGCAGATTCGTAAACCCATTGGACCATGGGCTTCCCATGAATCAAGGCAAGAGGCTTTCCAGGAAGTCGAGAAGCTCCGTAACGTGCAGGAATGACGGCTATTGTTTTCAAAATAAATCTTGTTCCAAAAAGCTATTGGCACTCTAGATCAGCGCGCCAGAGGGGTCAACTCTCGCTATAAATCTGGTCGTAGGCGCGGGCCAAATGAGAGCGCTCCCAAGCCCAGACTCCTAGCGCTTTTTCTAATTTCTTATTTTCTGCAAGGCCAAAGGCCTCTATCCATTCGTTTTGGTTTTTAGGAGAAAGAAATGTCGTTTCAGTAAAACCTTTTAGGATCTCCAAGTGAACAGGAATATTTGAAACGACCGCTGGGCATCCCAACGTAGCCGCTTCCAACGGCGGCCTTCCAAAACCCTCGTGGAGCGAAGGAAAATAGAAAGCTCCCGCCCCAGCCAGCAGAGCGTTCTTTTCATCTGAGCTCAAACGTCCAACACAGACGACCTTTGGATGCTTGAATCCAACCTCTTCTTGGGTGAGGGAGACGACCAACGGCCAAGCCCCCTCATTTTTTTCTGCGTGGGCCAAGTAGGCCCTTATCAAAAATGGCATATTCTTATGGGGCTTACTGCTCGAAAGACTAAAGTGATACGACTTGTTTCTCAGGCCTCTCCTTATTAGCCGACTCTCCCAATCTAAGGGTGGATCCTCAACGTGTATGGCATTTTTTACGACTGCAATTTTATCTTCAGGCCACTCCAACCACTGAGCAATTTCTCTTCTTGAAAACTCACTGACCGTACAAACTCGAACTGCTTTATTAAGAGATGGCCTCAAAATAAATCGGTAATAAGCCTTGTGGAGGAAGGAACCAAAGTGCAAGTGAATCAGATCGTGTACCGTATAGATTGTCGGGATCCGACAAAAAGGAAAAGCCGCAAAACTAGGACTATGAAACAGATCTGCTCTTAATGTTTTTAAAACCCAAGGAACTTCAAACCATTCAGAGGCAGAAAGGAAGGCAGCCTTCACTTGGGTGTGGGGAAGTTTCCTCAACGGATCATCTGGGGGCAGGTCTTTGGCCACCAAAAGATGCAGGGAATATTTTCGGCCAGGCAATTCCGCGAGCCCACTCACTAAATCTCGGACATACTCGGCGATGCCATGTCCTGAGGCTCCAATCATTCGTGCATCGATAACAACAAGCATATAGCAAGACTACTTCCAAAGTTGGACAGCTTGCAAGGAAGGAGGTAGAAGTGAGTGGTGAAAAGTAAGTTTTTGGAGCTCACCGAAAAAAAACTAGCTCTTTTAAGTCTGTTTTTTTTTCTCACGGGAGCTTTTTTTTCAAAAGGGTTTTACCATTTTGATGAGCATTTTCAAATTTTGGAATTTGCCCGATTTAAGCTTTTCTCCACCTCACCCAATGAGCTTCCTTGGGAGTTTCAAATGAAGATGCGCTCCTCCCTCCAGCCAACTCTAGTCATCGGACTCCACAAAACCTTGAGTTTAGTAAATCTAGAAAACCCTTTTGGGGTGACTTTTATATTACGTTTATTCACTGCCCTTTTTTCATGGGTCACTTTTAGATGGGTACTATCTACCTTTAAGAAGGAAATCCCAGAGAGATGGATGAAGCTTGTTTCGATACCGCTATCCTTCTTTTTTTGGCTCTCTGTCTACAACGGCGTTCGCTTTTCTTCTGAAAATTGGGGGGGAATCTTTTTTGCACTCGGTGTCTGTGCGGCCCTTCGGCCTAAACAAAACTATCCATCAGAAATTTTGACGGGGGTGCTTTTGGGCATCTCTTTTTTATCCAGATTTCAGATGGGTATCATGATTTTTGGATTAGTCTCCTGGCTCATGTTGATCCGAAGGGTGCACCTCAAAAATATTCTTTGCCTGGGGTTGGGTTTTAGCGCTCTTGTGCTGTTGGGTTTTCTTCTAGATCATAACTTTTATGGTGGCTGGCCAATCACATTTTGGAATTATTTTGAGCAGAATCTCATAAATGGAAAGGCCGCCGAGTTTGGTGTCCAGCCCTGGTATGAATACTTTAAATTGGTATTCATCAAGCTGATTCCTCCCTTTAGCATTTTCTTTATTTTGGGGCTTTTGTTATTTTTTTGGTTTTATCCTAGGCACGTTATCAGCTTTATTTTGATTCCCTTTTTATTGATCCACACTTTCCTGGGCCACAAGGAGGCCCGTTTTCTTTTTCCTATGATTTATTTCCTTCCGGTTGTTCTGGGACTGGGCTTGTCTGCCCTTTCCAATAGAATTATTTTGAACCGCACTACAAAAAGGATCTTGAATCTTTTTTTCTGGAGCTTTTGGATAGTAAACGGATGTCTTTTGGTGGTGGTAATAAGTAATCCAGCAGATAAGGACACTGAACTCTACGAAGCTATTTATAGGGCCCATCCAGAACGTTTGGTTTTTACCCAAGACAATCCCTATCTGAGAGCCGGATTTAACTTAAAATACTATCAGTTGCCTGGCCTGGAAGTTATTGCCTTGAATCAGTTAAATGAAAAAGAGGAACCAAAGAAAAGAACACTGATCGCTAGTCTTGGCTTGATTGGCGAAGTTCCAAGAGACAAAGTATTGTATCGTTCTGCTCCAGATTGGATCCGAAATTATAATTTCAATCACTGGCTCGACAGAACAAGACTTTGGGTAGTTTTTTGGCAATGAATCAGACAAAAACAACAAGATGGGCTTCCAACTGCTTTTGGTTTTCTGGAGTCATCACTTTCCTTGGGCTTTATTTTTCAATCAGTTTGATGTGGATCGGCCTAGCACTTTTTTTCCTGGCCGGACTCGCATTAGCAATTTCTTCTAAAACTGGGGCTTGGCTCTTTCAAAACCCTCTTTTTTGGCCGGTCATGATTTTATATTCGGCAATGACTTTTTCAGTAATTTTGGCCTCACCCTATCCGTACAAAGGTGCGATTGGAAAAATAACTTTCCCTTTTTTCACCTTTCTTTTTTCGTGGTTTTTTTCAATCCACCCAAAAACACGAAAGGACCTCCTAAAGACGAGCACCGTATTAAGTGTGGTTTTGTTTATCGTTTCGGCGACTCAAGGACTCGGCCTTTTCCATCGCTTTTTACCTGGACTAAACCCTTACATTTATCAACTCCCTGGTGAGACCGGTCTCTATCTGGCTGTGGGACTTACAAGACACCACACCACCTTTGCTTTCACCCTGATTCTGCTTTTTCATATTCTCTTTGCTCATGGGCTTTTGATGGAAAAGAAAAAACCAAAGACCTTGTTTTTATTGTTTTCCGCGTTCTGTGTTGAGGGAACCCTTTTTACTTTTTCACGCGGAGCCTGGCTCTCGCTGGTTATTTCAAGTGCCGTGGTTTTACTCTTGGTAAATTGGAAGAAGCTGCTCTGGGGTTGTGCTTTGTTTGTCGCGTTTTTCTCGACGCTTTTCTTCACCGTTTCGGCGTTTCAAAAACGAATTTCATCGCTTGATCTAGCGGCCAATCAAGAACGATTGGAACTCTGGAAAGTAGGCTGGAAAATGTTTCAAGACTCGCCCTGGTTTGGGCAGGGATACGATAGTTTTGGCTATCGCTTTCCACAGTTTTCAGATCTTCACATCACCTCCCCCTCCATACCCTTAGATCCCCATAATATGTATCTGGAGTTTTTAGCAACCAGCGGCATTCTGGGATTTCTTTGTTTTTTGTTATTTTTGGGAGCTTCCTTCAGACTTGTTTTCGGCAAAATTAGAAATAGCGCCTCGCCGCCCCAGCTAAAGCCTTGGTTTTTAGCAAGTGCTGGAGTTCTCACTGCTTTTTCTGTTGGAGGTTTTTTTGATCGCTACTTTGACATGCCCCACACAATGATTCCATTGGTCTTGATGCTCGGACTGTGCACAGCGTCCAAGCCGGATGAGATCGTGGCTGACGTCTGAACAACATGGTAAAATTACTTATGGAGAAAATTGATAGATCTGCTCGCTTTTACGTTTCCGGACACCGCGGAATGGTTGGGTCCGCTATGCTTCGTTTACTTCAAGGCAAAGGATTCACCAATATCCTTACCCGTTCTCATGATGAACTGGATCTCACCCGTCAGGAAAAAGTAGAGCAATTCTTCAAGAAAGAAAAACCGGACTATGTTTTCGTGGCGGCTGGAAGAGTCGGCGGAATCATCGCGAATAAGAACGCCCCGACAGAATTTCTTTACGATAATCTCATGATCGCTTCCAACGTGATCCATACGGCAGCCAAGCAGGACGTTAAAAAACTTTTGTTTCTAGGAAGCTCGTGTATCTATCCTAAATTTGCTGAGCAACCGATTCAGGAAGACAGTATGCTCACTGGAGCACTCGAACCAACCAATGAAGGTTATGCATTGGCAAAAATCGCCGGAATAAAATTAGCGGAATATTATAATCGCCAACACGGAAAAAGGTTTATCTCCGCTATGCCACCTAATCTGTATGGAATCGGAGACAACTTTCATTTAGAAAACTCTCACGTCATTCCGGGACTGATGCAACGGCTTCACGAAGCAAAAATTAAAAATCAGCCCGTTTTTACCGCTTGGGGAACCGGAACTCCCTTGAGAGAATTTATGTTCGTAGACGATCTTGCAGACGGATGCTTCTTTCTGATGGAGAATTATGAAGACCCCGGTCTGGTAAACGTGGGCTCGGGTGAGGAAGTATCGATTAAGGAACTAGTATTAATATTAGCTGAAACGGTCGGCTACAAGGGCAGAATCATGTTTGATACTTCAAAACCAGATGGAACGCCTAGAAAATTGATGGACTCTTCTAAAATTCGTTCTATGGGATGGAAGCATCGCACGGTCCTTCGCGATGGGCTCAAGGTTGCCTACCAGTGGTTTTCAACCCACAAGCTTCTCGCCGCTTAATGATCTAAATTGTAATGACAAACTGAGGCTTCCTCGGTTTAAATTTTTTGGTGATTTCCACCATCGGACAAGCACCCACGAAACAGTGGGTTAGATATGTTTTTTATTTAGTTCTCGCAGTTTGTTCTCTTCAAGCCCTCCAGGGAATCGATTTCAGAGGTTATTTGGAGGCTCTGACTCAAGCACGAGTTCAAGGACTTGAGACCCCACCGTATCCAACGATTTCGGCTAAAAATGGGGATTACTTTCAAAGCCCGATAACTACTATTTTGCTTCTCCCGCTCTCTTATTTGCCACTGGGGGCGGGGAAACTGATCGCAGCTCTGTATACGACATTAGGTGTTTTATATTTGCTCTCGACATTGAAAGTCGGTCAGCTTCCTAAAACAATAGCGTGGGCACTCCTTTTTCTTTTCACTCACGCGCTATCGGATGCCTATCTTTCACTGAATCCTCTTTTTTTAACGGCAGTTCTGTTATGGGCTTCTCATCGCCTCAGTTTATCTATCACCCCGAAAGACCGGATTCTTTCTGGCTTTTGCTTCTCGATAGCGCTGGCGTTGAGGCCGTTTCCCGCGCTTCTTCTTCCCTTTTTTGTTTTCTCTCGCCAAAAAAGAAAAGTTTTTCCTTGGATACTCTTTTTCTCCATCTTGGTTTTTTTTATGACCTTTGTCCTTTTACCAAATCCGATTCGTTGGTGGCAGAGCTGGTTCCAAGCACTTCCTCTCTATCGTTTTGCTGCAGATGTGCTCCATCCCACCTTTCAAACGCCTCTTTCTCTAGTAGCTCGATTATCTGTACTGGGCTTTTGTTTCCCCAAGGAAAATCTCAATTTGATTGAAGGCCCCTTAGCGTTTCTATACTCAGGACTTTGTTATTTTTTTGCACTTCGCCTTGAGCGAGAGAAAAAACCTGATCTTGCCTTTTCGCTTCTTCTGACTTGTCTCTACTGTTGTTTCGCTCGCGTATGGGCTTGCGGTTTTTTTTATTGTTTTCCCTTTTTGGTTTTGGCTTTTTCCAAAACCAGAAGTTTTTGGCCCCTTGTGTTTGGCTTGGGTTACGCCTTACTCCCCCAGTGGGCATGGCCTGGGGACCAATGGGGATTTCTCATGTCCCGAATGGGTCTTCAGGGGTGGTTTATCCTCGCTTCTTTGGTTTATGCTTGGAATTGGGTGAGGAACGAAACGTGAATCCTGGCATATCCGTTGTCATTCCCAATTTTAATGGCAGAGCCCTTTTAGAGGAGAACTTGCCAACGGTTTTTTCCGCACTGGAATCGACGAAAATTCGGCACGAGGTGATCGTTGCTGACGATGGCTCCTCTGACGATTCCGTTGAATTCATCAAAAGAAAATACCCACAGATCAGGTTGTTGGCACACCCAAAAAACTCAGGCTTTTCAACGAATATTAACTCTGGATTGAAGTTAGCCCAGTTTGATTTGGTCCTCGCACTCAACAATGACGTTTCTCTGGAGTGCGAATATTTCTTAAAACAACTGCATCATTTTCATTCTAAAGACACTTTCGGAGTCATGGGGGCTTTGCTGGATCCCAAAACCCACGTCGTCACTGATGGTGCCAAATTAGCAGAACAATCTTTTTTCGGAGTTGTTCGCTCGACAAAAAACATTTTGCGAAATGACGAGTCACCTATATTAAGTTTTTTCCTTTCGGGTGCTAATGCGCTCATGGACAGAAACAAGTTAGCAGCTATTGGGTTCTTTGATGAGATTTTTAATCCGTTTTACAACGAGGATGTGGAGCTATCCTTGCGGGCTTGGCGTATGAACTGGAAGTGTTACTTTGAACCCAGGGCCCATGCCTATCATGCTTGTTCCTCCACCATTAAAAAGGTCTCAAACAAAGAGCAGGTTCGCGTCATCTCAATGCGAAACCGATTCGTCTTACATGACATTCATCTAGAGTCCGTTGAGCGCTTTCTGTTTTTTTGTAAACTCTGGTGGGATCTCTGTACTCGGTGGATAAGTCTCGATTTCAACTTTTATAAAGCCTTTACGAGTTATATTGCTAGAAAAGATGCGGTGAGAAACTCGCGAGAGGCTTTCCTGAAATTAAGGCCCGCTTTGACAATCTCGGAAGTGGTTAGGAAGTTAGAAACGGAACAATTTAAAAAACCTTGTCGGGTCTTCTCATGAACGTGATTCATAAGCACTTTGCAATCCTCGCATTCGTTTTTCTGTTTGTTTTCAGAATAGCTATGTTGATTGCGGTTCAACCTGGAAACGCACCCGATGAGATAGGGCATATGTCTATGGCCCTGAGTCTTGCACAAGGAAAATACCTGACTCTTCAAGAGTGTATGGAACTCACTCGTTATCCCTATCCTGTCTATAACCCTTTAGGCTACCTACCCAGCTCGATAGCGTTGGCGATTGGCTCATTCCTTAATCTCACCAGTCTTGAGCTCACGAAGCCGTTCTTTTTTACGGCGACTCAAACTTACATCGCAAGACTGGGGATGCAGCTTTGGACCGTTATTTTTATTTTCTTTTTTTTGAAACTCATCGAGTCCCAAAACCTAAGCAAGAAAATAGCTCTCTGTCTCACGGTGGGCCTCCTGCCTCAGCTCGTTTTTGTCCAAAGCTATGTCAATTTGGACTCTGTGGGATTGACCGTATTTCTTTATCTGGTCTGGGCGATTTTAAAAAAACACGAAGGCCACATTGCCTTTTCCACATTTCTGCTTGGCTGCTGCAAAATGAATTTTTTCTGTCTGTATTTGTTGCCCTTATTTTATCTGTGGAAGAATTACCGAACGATTTCCTTAACGGCTTTTCGAAAGGTCGCTTTAATTCTCGTAGTTCCCATGGTGCTTTCGTTTAGTTGGTTACTCTTTAGCTATTTTGTAAACACTCGGCAGTACGGAAGTTTTTTGGGATTTAATGCCCTTCCTGACATTTATCAATCACCTAAGGCTGGCTTTCGGGTTTTTAGTTTGCAGTTTTTAAATATTTCCCTCAATTCAGCGTTTGGTCGGTTTGGTTGGATGAGTATTCGATTACCGGAAGTTCTCACGTTTCCTTGGAGGGTACTGATTCTTCCCGCTGGGCTGGTCATTCTCATAAGAAAATGTCGCCGCAAACAAGGCGATGCAACTGAAGTTTATGCAAAATTGTTTTTGGCGGTTTTTATGGCAAATGTTGCGAGCCACTATTGGGGTTCTTTTAATAACGATTTTCAGCCCCAGGGGAGATACATATTACCGGCGGTTATGATCTTGCTGAGCTATCTGGTAATGGAAGTTAAAAGGCCCTGGAGAACTGCACTTTGTGTATTTATGATTACTTCAAGTGTTTTGGGAATCGGAATGGCTGCTCGTAAAATTTCCAACCCGCCCGGCCTTGCTCCCCAGGCCCAAACGAGCCACTAGCCCGTTACAGGAACAGGCAAGAACTCCCAGTCCATATTTAACACTTCGCCGAAAATTTATGGAGCTTGCCTCAGGGAAATATTTGGTAGGAACAGAGATTTCCCCAATTTTAAATCCTTGAACATGGGCCTCAACTAAAAGTTCATTATCAAAAACAAAGTCATCGCTGAAATCTGCCAACGGAAGATCATTAAGGACCCGCGAAGAAAAAGCACGATAACCGGTATGGTATTCAGACAGCTTTTGCCCAATCAACAAATTTTCGACGAAAGTGAGAATGCGATTGGAAATATACTTCCACAACGGCATTCCCCCCTGAAGAGCGCCTTTGCCAAGAATTCTGGAACCCAACGCAACGTCGTAAACACCGGAAGCAACCATCCAGGAAATAGCTCCGAGAAGTTTTGGTTCGTATTGATAATCTGGATGAAGCATTACAACTACCTCAGCCCCTTCGCTGAGAGCTGCTGCATAACAAGTTTTTTGATTTCCTCCGTAGCCTCTATTTTTTTCGTGCTGGATCACTTTGAGGGGCCAACGAGTACTCAAGGAATTAGCTACTTTTACGGTTTCGTCAGTCGAACAATCATCGACGACAATAAAGAGGTCCACCAAATCTGTCGGAACGTCTCGTAAAGTTTCTTCAAGGGTTTTGGCCGCATTAAAGGCCGGAAGCACACACACGATTTTTCGTTGATTGAGCATTTTGAGGGAACCTTAATGAATCATTACTCTTGCGGCAAGTGAAAGCCCCACCACAAGCGTTTCACCGTTTCAGGATCCCAGATTTCTTCAATTGTTTTAAAGGATGCCTTATCTTCGAGTGGCTCATAGGTTTGGCGAGCTGAGTATCGACCAAAATGATGGATATAGGAGTTTAATAAGACTCTTGGCAATGGAAACGAAGGATCTTTCTCTCGATAAGAAGCTGCCAAAAGATACAAATGCCAATCAGCCGCTTGGATTCTTAAGTCCCAGGGACCGCCGAGAAACTTACAGACTTCTCGGTGGAAAATAACCGAATCACCTTTTATTCCAGGCATCCATTCCTGAGCCGTTGGCGTCGGAGAAACAAAGTTATTAAGGTCCCCATACATCCAAACCAAGGATTTCCAAAGCCGCTCTTCTTCGGTTTTGCTCATAAAAAATGCCCAGATTTTAGAAAGACCCAAAATATGCTTCCATCGCCGCTTAAGCTGGGTTGAAGCTCGTTGTGTTGGTTGAGCTTCTTGACCACTGGGGCTCAGAATAAGACGAGGATCTTCTTTCAAAGCCTCTAAGAAAGGTTTTTCCCAGCCCTTAGGCATCCAAATATCATTATTGAGAAAACAGAGGACTTCGTAACGAGCGGCTTCCATTCCCTGAATTTGGCTTCGGGGATAGGATTGGTTTTTCGAGTTTCGTAAATAAATGACTTCCTGTTTCTGACCCTGGGTCTCTTCGGCTAATGACCTGAAAAATTCCTCAGAACCATCGGTGGAATGATTGTCGATAATAATCAGTTCAAACGGTGTTTGCGTGTTCTCAGTCAACGCCTTCCAAAAAAGACGGTTCATCGGAAGACCGTTATGAATTGCAGTAATGATTGAAAGGGGCGAGTCCATAACTTGTCTTCTTCACATCCCACAGGGACGCAAAGAAGACAAGCTTAAGCGGGATTCGTTAATCCCGAAGTTTCAAAGCAGAGTGAACTCGTGACCACCCATAAAAATGGCCCGCAAATATCAAGGAGGTTCCAGCGAGTATGGTTAACCCCTCTCGCTGAAGAAGCCCGTAGACCAGAAAGGCAGCCCCGGTTAATTGAAGCAGTAAATTCATAGGGTGCGTGTGTAATAGGGCAATCCTTCCCAAAACCGTGTTGGCCAAGGCTTCATAGTTCACTCTTCTTCCTAGAACAAGCCCTACCGTGTTCATCCCCAGGAAAATCCCCAAAGCTGCCTTCCAATTTTGATTCCATAAAAAATACATTTCCCAACTCATCGCGACTACATCGAGAAATATCCTGCGTGGATGAGACCTCATAAGCATATATTTTTGAATTAAATTAAAGTGGCTTGGCTCTGCGCGCTCAAGCACTACTTCCATTTTTCTCGCTTCGATTGTCATGGGATCCTCCTCATTACTTTTTTCTTAAATCGATCATTCAACTTTGCATGGCCCGTGCCAAAGAGAAGCTTGGCAAAAAGGAGATAGGCCCCTTACAATCTCATTATGGAAATTTTGACTCGAAGTGAAACCCTAGGAACGATCTTTTTTGCACTCTCAATCTTTCACTCTTTCTCAGTGAAACAGTTTCAACACTTAGCTCTTAAATTCCCCGAAGGTTCTGTACCTGAGAATCTTTTTCACCTTTTTGGGGAAGTAGAAGTCGTCTTTGGGCTTTGGGCAGGCGCTTTAATCTTGATTTTGGCTAGTTGGTTGGGAAGCGACCCCACTATTGGCTTCGTAGAAGGCTTGGATTTTACCGAGCCTCTTTTTGTTTTTGTCATCATGACTATCGCTTCTACAAAACCCATTCTTCATTTAGCACAGAATCTCATTGATAAGTTGAGCATGGCCCTGCCTTTGGGTAGAGAAAGGGCCTTTCTTTTTACTTGTCTCTCCATTGGACCCCTTTTGGGAAGTTTTATCACTGAACCTGCTGCCATGACAGTGACGGCTCTCCTTCTTAAGAGGCGTTTTTTCGATCGGGAAATCAGCGAACGATTGAAGTATGCACTTTTGGGCGTGCTTTTTGTGAATGTTTCAGTAGGAGGAACGCTTACTCCTTACGCCGCTCCTCCAGTTTTGATGGTTAGCGGAAAATGGGGTTGGGATCTCTCTTTCATGCTCACCCACTTTGGTTGGCGAGCGGCCCTCATAGTCCTGATCAATGCTCTAGCTGTTGCAGTCCTGTTTTCAAAAGAGCTATCAAGCCTTCAGCCAAAAACGGACAACCAACAAGACAAAGTTCCGTTTTGGATCATGGCGATCCATATTGTTTTTCTGGCTTCGATTGTTCGATTATCGCATCACCCAGTAGTTTTCTTAGGGGTCTTTTTGTTCTTTTTGGGCATTGTCACCATTACCATGGAGTACCAAGAGGAGCTTAAAATCAGAGAAGGCCTCTTGGTCGGTTTCTTTTTAGGGGGATTAGTGGTGCTGGGAGGATTCCAGCGTTGGTGGCTTGAACCACTTTTAAGAAGTCTCAATCCAACCGCAATGTATTTTGGTGCTTCCGCTCTCACGGCTGTTTTAGACAACGCAGCTCTAACTTATTTGGGGTCGCAGGTACCAAACATTGATGGTGTGATGAAATATGCCTTGGTGGCTGGTTCCGTAACAGGGGGCGGTCTGACTGTTATCGCGAATGCTCCAAACCCGGCTGGCTTCTCGATTCTGAAAGATTCCTTTGGACAAGGAGGCATTAGTCCTCTGAAATTGTTTAGCTATGCTTTCTTACCCACTCTGGTTGCAGTGGTTTTATTTTGGTTTATCGCATGAAACAGATTTATTTTCTTTTGGCTTTTAGTTTCCTTAGACCTCTTTCTGCGGGATTGCCTCCCGACTCATTAAAAAGAATCCAAGGCGTGTTTGGTAAAGAAAGTGCCTGTTTTGTTCTCAAGGAAAAAGCGGCATCGAAAAATCAGATCACCTTTGGAAAAAAGCTCTGCGAAAGCAGTTTTGAATTAGGAGATAGAGCGCTGCTTCCCCTTGCGATTACTGCGACTGAGCGAGGACTCATCCAAGATGAGAAGACATTATTTAAATGGGATGGCACTCGCTACCCCAACAAGCTTTGGAATAAAGATCAGTTTGTTACCGATTGGCTTCAAAACCAGGTTAGTTGGGTTACTGATCGACTTCGACTTCAAATCGGAGCCGACCCCATTGAAAAGCATCTGAAGGAATTTCAGCTGGATGGACTCGTCTCAACCAATAGACTCCTTAGTTTTTCGGAAAAATTTTTCCTGCGAACTTTACCGATAAAAAAGGAAACCCAAGAGGTGGCTCGACGGTTTTTCTACATTGGAAAATATCGGGAGGGATCCGAAGTTTGGGGACAAAAAGCTTCGGGAGCAGACTACGCGTCTTTTGTAGGTCATCTGGTTCTCAAAAACCAAACCTGGACTTTCACGACTCTTCTAAAACCATCGAAAGAGTCCAGTGAACCGGTCACTGCGGAGCGTGCCCAAGCGCTATCCATGGACGCCTTGACCGAACTTGGTCTTTTTTAATTCTGTTTTGTCACAAAATCTCCGGGGCTCACGTTTTTAATATTAATAGATGTCATTTTCGACTGTCTCCCCCGGGAATGGCGGCAGCAACGCTTGCCATTCCCCTCCCTCTCTAAAAATCTGTTTAATTCTAGCTATTTATGACTGAGGTGCCCGCCCCAAAACTTTCCTTTGTCGCTTCCCCTAGAACTGCCTAGAATTGAACCCTATGTCCGGCAACTACGTAGATTCGCATCGTCACCGTCGTGGGGCTTCCCCGTTAGGAATTACCACTCTCACTGCTCTTGGGGTTGTGTTTGGAGATATCGGCACCAGCCCTCTTTACGCTCTTCGAGAATGTTTTCATGGCAGTCACGCCATCCCGCTCAACGAACTGAACGTGATGGGAGTTCTTTCTCTCATCCTCTGGTCTTTGGTCATCGTCATCTCCATCAAATACCTTGTTTTCGTTCTTCGGGCAGATAACAAGGGCGAAGGTGGAATTTTGGCACTCACCGCTTTAGTGGCTCCAAGAGCCGAAGCAACTTTAAAAGGCCCTCGTGGCATTATTATCGCTCTAGGACTCTTCGGCGCGGCTCTTCTTTATGGAGACGGCGTTATTACCCCGGCCATTTCGGTTTTGAGTGCTGTTGAGGGTCTTAAAATCGCAACGCCCTTTTTTGAAAGTTACGTTATCCCCATTACTGTCGTCATCTTGATTGGGCTCTTTTGGTTTCAAAGCTCGGGAACGGCGAGAATCGGGAAATTATTTGGTCCTATTATTCTCATTTGGTTTTTCGCTTTAGCTCTTTTAGGTGTTCGAGGAATTTTAGCCGAACCCCATGTATTAGCTGCTGTAAATCCCTTTTATGCATTTCGCTTTATAGCTGCAAACTCCTGGACAGGATTCATCGTCCTTGGAAGTGTTTTTCTGGTGGTCACAGGGGGAGAAGCCCTTTATGCCGACTTAGGTCACTTTGGGAGACACGCCATTCAAATCGGTTGGTTTACCGTGGCCTTACCCAGTCTGGTGCTTCAGTATTTTGGTCAAGGCGCACTCCTGCTCACTAACCCGGCAGCTGTTGAAAATCCTTTTTATCTTTTAGCTCCTCAATGGGCTTTGTATCCCTTGGTTGTCATTGCCACAATGGCTACCATCATTGCCTCTCAAGCCGTTATCACGGGGGCTTTCTCTTTAAGCCAACAAGCTGCTCAGTTAGGATTTCTTCCCCGCATGGCCGTCAAACACACATCGGCTCGAGAAATTGGGCAGATTTACGTACCTTTTATAAATTGGGCCCTGTTGGTTGGAACTCTTTATCTAGTTTTAGAGTTTCGTTCCTCCAGCAGTTTAGCAGCCGCCTACGGAATTGCCGTCACCGCGACCATGTTTATTACCACCACTCTTACTTTTATCGTGATGCGAAAAAAGTGGGATTGGTCTTTGATCCAAGCTGTTCCACTTACTCTTTTGTTTTTGATTATCGATCTGGCTTTTCTCGGTGCGAATTCAATTAAAATCATGGATGGCGGTTGGTTTCCTTTAGTGCTGGCAGGCGTAGTGTTTACTCTCATGTTTACTTGGAAACGCGGAAGAAGAATTCTTGCTCAACGACTCCTTGATAGAGCTACCACTCAAGATGACTTTCTCGAAAAAGTTCTCAAAAAAATTGATGTTCGCGTGTTAGGAACCGCGGTCTTTATGTCAGCAACTCCACGGGGCATTCCCGCAGCTCTTAGTCAAAACACAGAGCATAACCAGGTAGTTCACGAAAAAGTCATCGTGCTCACTATCACGACAGATGAAATTCCCCACGTTCCTTACAAAGACCGGGCCATTGTAGAAGAAATCGTTCCCGGATTTTATCGAGTTTTAGCTCGTTACGGGTTTATGGAATCGCCCCATGTCCCGCAACTATTAAAGCACTGTGAACAATTCGGTTTACATGTCGACTTAGAAAAAACCACTTTCTTCCTAGGAAGAGAGACCTTGATCGCCAGTAACCGAACTGAGCTTCCTAAGTGGCAAGAAAAAATATTTGCTTTCATGGCCCAAAACGCCCAGCGAGCGACGGATTATTTTAAAATTCCATCAGATCGTGCTATTGAAATCGGAACTGTTGTCGACATGTAAGTTTTTTTGAAGGACCCCCACAATGACCAAACCAGAAATTCGCGTTCGTATTGCTCCCTCTCCCACGGGGGATCCCCACATCGGAACTGCGTATATTGCGCTTTTTAATTATGTCTTCGCGAAAAAACATGGTGGCAAATTCATCATTAGAATTGAGGACACAGACCAAACTCGTTACCGAGCCGAAAGCGAAGCGATGATTTTAGATGCGGTCCGCTGGTTTGGGATCGAATGGGATGAGGGCCCAGATAGGGGCGGAGAGTATGGCCCTTACAAGCAAAGTGAACGACTTGCTCATTACCAGAAATGGGCTAAGGAGCTTGTCTCAAAGGGACATGCTTATTACTGTTTTTGCAGCTCGGAACGGCTTGCAGGACTTCGAAAGAAACAAACAGAAAACAAACTACCTCCCGGATATGATCGTCACTGTCGCACTCTCGAAGCGAAAGAAGCTCTAGCTCGAGTTGAAAAGGGCGAAGTGCATGTGATTCGGTTTAAAGTACCCTCTTCCGGTGTGACAAGCTTTGAAGATGGCATACGGGGGAAGGTAGAGTTTGAGAATACGAAGCTTGATGACTTAGTAATTTTAAAAGCGGATGGATTTCCCACTTACCATTTGGCGAGTGTCGTAGACGATCACCTAATGAAGATCTCCCACGTTATCCGAGGAGAAGAATGGGTATCCTCTACCCCCAAACACGTCCTGCTCTATCAGGCGTTTGGTTGGGAACCGCCCCATTTTACGCACCTGAATCTTCTCAGAAATCCCGACAAATCCAAAATATCTAAACGAAAGCACCCCACGAGCATTCTCTATTACAAAAGAAAAGGAATCCTGCCCGAAGTCTTAAGAAACTTCCTCGCGCTCATGGGTTGGAATCCCGGTGGAGATCAAGAAATTTTCAGCACAGAAGAAATGATTGAAAAGTTTTCTTGGGAACGGTTTTCATTGGGGGGCCCTGTATTTGATCTCACAAAGCTCCTTTGGATGAACGGCCAGTACCTCAAGAAAAAAAGTGATTTCGAATGGGTTCAGCTTCTCAGACAAAATGTTTTTACTGAGGACTATTTGCTCCAGTTGATTCCGCTAGTGAAAGAGCGCGTATGTGCCTTCGAGGAATTCATAGACAACACTTCCTTCTTTTTCAATGGCGACCTCAAGTACGATGAGGCGGTTCTTCCCCCCAAGGGGGTGGTTGCCAAAGACGCCTCAAATTGGCTCGTAGAACTATTGGAAAAGCTCGAGGGCTTGCAGTCTTGGACAGTAGAACACATTAAAGAAGCCTGTGAAAATTACTGCAAAGAAAAAGAAATCAAAACGAAGGATCTTTTCATGACTCTTCGGATCGTTATTTCTGGCGGAACCGTATCCCCCCCACTTTTTGAGACAATTCATGTTTTGGGAAAAGAAATGACTCGTCGAAGAATGAGACTTGCTTCGGATAGTCTCAAGAAGAGATAGGCTAATCGATTATTTTTCCCGGATTCAAAAGCCCGTTCGGATCAAAAGCCTTTTTAATCGCACGATAAAGGGACAGTTCAGCTGGGCTTCGACTGTAAACCACCCAGTTCTTTTTCAAAATACCGACACCGTGTTCTGCAGAAACGCTTCCGTGAAATTTTTTTAGTAAAGGATAAAGCTCTTTTTCAAATTGATTGATTTCTGAGTGAAAGATCTCTGGAGAAAGTCCTTCTGAATTTAAAAAATTTAGATGCGGGCTGCCATCACCATAATGACCAAATACGAAGAGCTCAGATTTGGTTTTCAAGTTTGAGTAAAGCGCTTCAGCTTCTTTTAAAAAGTCGGCACAGCGTTTTACTGGAACACACAAGTCATATTTTCGCACCAGACCACTCATTTGAAGACTCTCGGTAATTCCCTCTCGAAGTGCCCACACTTCTGATTGATCATTTGAGGAGTCGGCCACCAAGCCATCTTCGATCTTGCCTGCGTCCAAAAGATCAGAAAGCCACTGGTCCATTTTGTCTTTTTCCTGAGGATAGGGCCCGACTTCCACATCAATCAGAGCAAAAAGGGCCCCCCGCTTTTCGAGCTTACAGTTCCGTCCGAGCTTAGCTTCCACCTGTCTGAGGCATTTATCAGAGAAAAACTCAAAGCTCGTTAAGATAAAAGGCGCACTCCTCACCTTTTGGTAAACGTAATTTAGTGATTCGTAGTCTCGCAGCGAAAAGAGAAATGCTCTTGAATGAATGGGCGGTGGACATAGTTTCAAAGTAGCTTCGGTAATCACCGCCAGGGTTCCTTCGCTGCCTATCAACAGTTGAAGCAGATCATAGCCGGTGTTATTTTTTTCAAGCCCCTGATTAAGTTCAATAACCTCACCAGAAATAAGAACTGCTTGGATAGCACTCACCCAACGCCTAGCCATTCCGTATCGAATAACCCGAACGCCCCCTGCGTTCGTTGATAAATTGCCACCAATTTCACTCGTGCCCTTCGCCGCTAAATCAATCGGCCAAGTGAGCCCCTCTTTTTCACAATGCTCGTGAAGAGCTTGAGTAGTAACTCCAGCTTGAACCCGCACCGTTCTTCCCAAAGTGTCGACCGGATCGATCCGGTTTAACCGACTCAAGTTTAGAGCGAGATCTCGCTCTGTGGCTGTTATCGCGCCGGCAAGTCCTGTTCTGCCTCCCGAGGGGATGACCGGGATTTTGAATTCTGTGCACAGGTTCAGAACAGCAGAAACTTCTTGGGTTGTTTTGGGTAGAACTACGGCTCCCGCAATCCCCGGAGTTCGTGTCCAATCGCGTCCGTACTGAAGTCGGTCCTCTTCAGCAGTAAGCACGTAGGAGGCGCCAACCGTTTGTTTTAGCTTCTCAATAAACTCGGGATTCATGACCAACTCACTTCATATTCAATGGGCCCCCACTGCAATTTCCCTAGGGCTCCAGACTGAACAGAACCCACACCTTGAGGGGTCCCGGTGAAAATCAAATCTCCCGGACAAAGGGGAAAGAACTGGCGAATGTAGTGAATGCTGTCAGTCGCTTTTAGTATCATGTCTTTGGCATGGCCCTTTTGCTTGAGGACTCCATTTATTTCGAGATTAAATTCCTGGTTTTCCCAGTTAGGAAATTCAGATGGCTTAATCCACGGACCCACTACAGCTGAATCTCTAAACACTTTGCTAATAGTCCATGGGTGTCCGCTTTTCTTAAGCCCCGACTGGACATCGCGAAGTGTCATGTCTAGTCCAAGCGTCAACGCTTCGATAGTCATCTCATTGCCAAGACGAACTACAATCTCACATTCGTGGTGAACCTCTCCTCTGCCTTCAGGTAATTGCAAAGCTAATTTCTGGCCATTTTGAGTCGCCTGCATGAGAACACTGGGCGGTTTTATGAAAATAACTGGTTTTTCGGGGGCGGCTTCCCCTAATTCTTTTGCATGCTCCGAGTAATTCTTGCCCAGACAAACGATTTTATCCATGCAGTTAAGTTTAATTGACCAGTGAATTGCGTAAAGCTTAAATATCTTTTTTATTCTTAATTTGTGGGGGCCCCCAATGAATTTGTTTAGATTCTTTGTTTATGGAATACTCTTTTTTACGATGCCAATACATTCTGCCCCTACACCATTGCCAGTCCCAAAAACAGTTAGAATCGAAAGTGCGGAGCGACGAAAAGAAGTTTGGAATCGTCTGTCTCAACAAGAGAAACAATTAGCCTTTCATCTTTTAGAAGCGGCCCGCTTGGGAAAAGAGCTTCTTTTTCACCAAAATCATCGTCATGGACGAACCATCAAACGATTTATTGAAACAGCTCTTTCGAGTCAGGAAATCAACAAAACCAAGACCCTCTTAGGTAAAAATGGATTTCAAGAGTTCGTGGTTTACTCGGCAAAATTTTTAGACCAGTCAGGACCTTACGCAAGCTCAAATAGAAAATATATTCTTTCTAAGGTATCTGAAAAACAATTGAACGAATTGATAAAACGGCATTTGGTCGCGCCCTCTCTAAATGATCTGACTGAAATCAAGAAACTCCTTATCGATCCAGAGTTTGAGGTGGAGCGACAACCAGAAGATCCCAAGGGAAGCGGCTTAGAGATGGTTGGGGGAAATCTGTATGAAAAAGGGATCGCCGCAGCAGAAGTGCAAGCGGCGTTATCTAACGGATTAGAACCAACTCTCAATTGCCGAATCATTAAGCGTGATGGGAAGTTACAGTGCGAGAAACAAACGACCGGCCTGAAAGGGTTCGTGGGAAGCACGCTCCGGGAGATTATAGACCACCTAAAGAAGGCTGAAGGCGTTTCCGTTTCTCAGGATCAGAAAAACCAAATCAAAGCTACGATTAGATATTTCGAAAAAGGTGATGTTGAAGATTTCAGAGAGGCAAATATTGCATGGGTGAAAGACCGATCCCGGTCTCCTGTGGACTTTATGATGGGCTGGGTAGAGGTCTATGAAGACTATTTAGCCAAAATTGGCTCCTGGGAAACCTATGTTCAGGTTGTTGATCCCGAAGTGAGCAAGGTGGCGCAGGCGCTGGCGACTCATGCCCAACATTTTGAGAATGGAATGCCTTATGGAAAATTTAAAAAGACTTTTCCAAAAGATTATTCGCCACCAGCCATCATGGTTTACTACTTTCAGGAAATCTCTTCCTACCGAACGGGGGGTTATAATCTCCCCAACTTTGATGATATTCGCCGCGATGTAGGTGCAAAAAATGTGATTCGGCTGCCGCTTCCCGGAGAATCGCAATCTCCTGACATTCGGGCCATTTGGAATGAGGTTTTAGAGGAATTTGGTCCTCCAGGAAAAAAAGATGCCCTGATGAAGGCCAAAGAAAAAGTGAATCGGGTCATGGTGCTTCTACATGAAATTATTGGTCACGGTTCTGGAACGTACGACGAATCTAAATTTAAAAAGAACGAAGATCCCATTTCAGCCCTCGGCAGTTTAGCCAGTGCTCTTGAAGAGCAGAGAGCCGATCTGACTGCGCTCGTTTTCGCGGGGGATCCAGCGCTTATTGAAGTTGGATTGTACAAAGACCAGAAAGAAGCTCAGGAGATGTTGAAGGCGCAATATGATTTATATCTAGTAGATTTCTTGCGTCGCACTTCGGGTCAAAGAACTTTCACCGAAGCCCATCAGCGAGGCCACTGGCTTTTTGTAAATAAGCTTCTTGAAAAGGGAGCTGCTGAGTGGGTGTCAAAAAACAAACAACCCAAGACAAATAAGAATCAGATCCTTCGGGTGAAAGATTATGAAAAGTTTCACCAAGTCGCAGTTGATCTCTTGGGTGAACTCCAGGGAATCAAGGCAAATCGCGAGGAACAAGCGTTAGTGAAATTATTTGATACCCACGCTCCTCTTGAGGCGATTAAGGAGCCCTGGGCTCAAGCAGTCATTGAGCGGGGTAAAGATCTCAAAATTAATGCCGGTTATGTGGAACAGCCTTGGCGGGTTAACTCACAACTCGTTTTTGAATCGTTCGGTGGAACCAGCTTAGAAAGCATTGCGCCCTTTTTTGAAAAAATGAATGCTGAAACTTCCCATGTGGAAAAAATTTAAATCATTCCTTTCAAAGTTTTTTAGGCCGATTCCAAACAAGATTGGAGATCAGCCTTATCTAGAAGGCGAAGCGAACTTTCTCGCGGGTGCTCACTCCCGATTTAACGAGGCTCTCCGGGTTCTTAGAATTTCTTTGGAATTCATCAAGGGGTTTCAGGGGTTTCACTTTATTGGTCCATCCATTACTATTTTTGGATCGGCTCGCTTCAATGAAGGTCACCCTTATTACGATTTGGCCAGACAGACCGCTAAGCTGATTGCTGAGGGTGGCTTTAATATCATTACGGGGGGCGGCCCGGGAATCATGGAAGCCGCAAGTCGGGGAGGACTCGAAGGCAAACGTCTTTCTGTGGGGGCTAACATCATTCTTCCTCACGAACAGAAGCCTAACCCCTACTTAAGTAAGGTAGTTACTTTTTACTATTTTTTTGTGCGCAAAGTTATTCTCGTAAAATACTCAGTCGCTTTTGTTGTTCTACCCGGAGGCTTTGGAACACTAGATGAGTTTTTTGAAGCCTTAACGCTCATCCAAACGGGTAAACTTTATCAATTTCCCGTTATCTTAATGGGGAAAGATTATTGGAAGGGTCTTCTTGATTGGATGGAAAATACTCTCGTAGCTCAGGGTGCCATTACCCGGCACGACCTCAGCTATCTGACGATTACTGATGATCCCAAGGAGGCGCTCTTGGCTATCCAAAAAGCCGTCAGTCATCTGAAGCTTCGCCCGAACCCAGACGTGAATACCCAGTCGTTATAACCTGACTACTCACTCGGAAACCCTTGCTAGTATTGGATATCCAGCATTTTTGTCTAAAGCTTTTCGACCACTGGTCGATACCAGACTTTGAGGGCCTTAATGCCCTTAATACGGGAGTCAGATTCAATGTTACACAAATCGGCAAATAAGGCTTTTGGATTTTTAGCGATGAGCTTTCTCTTTCTGTCAGTTGCCTGTTCCCATAATAGAACAGCCGTCAGTCAGCTAGAGGGCCTCAGCGAGGAAGTAGCGGCGAACCAAGGTGAAAAATTAGCAGAGGATGAATCCAATCCAGGTGAAGTAGCAGCTCCGGCAGAAGTCGTGGCACAAGCTGAAGTTGCTTCGCAGCCTGAAGTTGTTGCTCAGGCAGAGGCCGCTCCGGTAACGGAAGTCGCACCTTCCCCAGAAGTGGCTCCTGTAACAGAATCCGTTCCCACAACAGAAGTAGTGGCAACCGTAAGCCCCTCAGCCCCAGAGAACGAGTTTGCTGTTCCTGAAGCCGCTCCGATTGAAGTAGCTAAAGTTGAAAGTGACTTTGCAGTCCCCGTCGCTGAATCGAATGTTTTAGGGGCACCTGTAGTTGAACCCCAATCATCCGTGGCTACTCAAAATGACAACGACGTTTTAAACGAAGCTCAAAAAGATTTAGATTCTGTTTCACGCAAAAAAAGGAAACGGAGTAAAAAGGGCTGGAGTAATACTGTCTCTAAACTAGATGAGGCAGTTCTCGCCGCAAAGATGGCCGAAGAAAATGCCGAATCCGAAGTTTCAGAGCCTCAGAAAGAGCTTGCTTCACCTAATATGTCTACCTTCATCGAGAGGAATCTCTTGTGGTTCGCTCTAGCGATCGTGGGTGGCTTGATCAGTGTGTTTTTTACGGTTCGAAGAAACCGGAAGTCCACCGACACGAACGTTTGATTTTTTTCGGCGCACGGCCGTGGCTCTCTTCGGGCGGTAGCCCCTTGAGGCCACCCGTGGCTGATGCACAAAAGCTTCTCTCACTGCCCGATTCGCTTGCTCTCTTCGTTTTAAGAATGCCTCTCTCGGCGGACGATCTGGAATAAGCGCATCGCACCCTGATCCAATCAAGTCGTGGCGACCGGCATCTTCCAAAGCCTTTCTTACTTCAAAATAATTTTCTGGTTTAAAAAATTGCAGGAGTGCTCGTTGAACTTTTCTGTCTCTCAAGTGCTTGGCAACGAAGACTTCTTTTTTAGTAAAGGGGTCCAGGCCCGTGTGATACATACACGTCGCAACGTCAAAGGGGGCTGGAATAAAATCCTGTACCTGATCTGGTTTGTATCCGTTTCGCTTTAAAAACAAGGCAAGCTCGATCATGCTTTCTGCCGAGGAACCGGGATGACTCGCGATAAAATAGGGAACCAAATACTGTTTTGGTTTGCCCACCTGTTTAGTTGCTTTCCTAAATTCATTTGAGAAATTTTCAAAATTTTCTGCATCTGGCTTCTTCATCAAACTCAACACATTTTTATCGGAGTGCTCAGGAGCGACTTTCAATAGTCCTCCCACATGGTGAGCAGCAAGCTCCCTCATGTACTCGGAAGATAGTTGGGCTAAGTCCATTCTGATTCCGCTCGCAACCAAAACTTTCTTTATCCCTTTTTGCTGTCGAGCAGCCTTCATGAGATCAATCAAAGGACCATGGTCTGTTCCGAGAAGCTTGCAAATGGTGGGATGAACGCAGGATTGTCGACGACATTTCATTTCAATTTCAGGGCGCGTACACCGCATCTCGTACATGTTTGCTGTCGGACCACCAATGTCACTGATGGTTCCTTTGAAATCAGGATCTGAACCAAGCTTATTAATCTCTCTTAGAATCGACACTTTGGATCGAGACTGAATAATTCTTCCTTGATGCGCGGTAATGGAACAGAAAGTACACCCCCCAAAACAACCTCGCATAATAGTGACTGAGTCCTTGATCATTTCGTAAGCTGGAATGGGTTCGTGATATTTAGGATGTGGCTTTCGAGTGTAGGGAAGATCATAAATACCATCCATCTGAGAACGACTAATCGGTAGAGTGGGTGGAGTGGTCACAACGGCCTGATCCCCATGGTCTTGAATGAGAGGATGAGCATTAAATGGATTAGTATGCGTATGAATGATGCGAGTGGCTTCTGCAAACTGATAGCGATCGGATTTTACTTCCTCATAGCGAGGCAGAGAAATCATCGCTTTGTCCTCAAAGTGGGTGGGCCGAGATTCTTTCGCCCCGAGAGCGTAAGCCACGCCTCGCATTTTTCTTAAATCTTTTACGGTTTCTCCGTTTTGAAGTCGGCGAGCGATTTCAATAATGGGCTCTTCACCCATTCCATAAACCACCAAGTCCGCTTTGGAATCTAGAACAATAGAACGCTTAACTGTGTCACTCCAATAATCATAGTGAGCGAGTCGTCGAAGAGAGGCCTCAACCCCACCTGCTATTACGGGAACGCCGGGAAAAGCTTCACGGGCACGTTGGCAATACGACAGAGTCGCTCGATCAGGTCTCAAACCAATTCGGCCGCCAGGAGAATAAGCATCATCGTTTCGGACTTTTTTATTTGCTGTGTAGTGATTAATGAGTGAGTCCATGTTGCCCGCACTCACACCAAAGAAAAGGCGCGGACGCCCGAATTCCTTCCAAGGTTCACAGGAGTTCCAAGTAGGCTGGCTTAAGATAGCTACTCTGAATCCCTCGCGCTCCAAAACGCGGCCCAAAATGGCCATCGCAAAACTTGGATGATCAATGTAAGCATCGCCAGTCACAAAGACGACATCGACTTCGTTCCAGCCGCGAGCCTGCATTTCTTCGCGAGTCGTTGGTAAGAATTTTTGTACTGGGGGCTTCATGACGCTTGGCACAAAATAGCTGATTCGGAAAATGAAAGCTAGACTTGTTCCGGGTGTCATGTAACCATTTGATATTACATGGTTAAGTCAAAGAAATCTTTGATCCTAGTAGTGGATCCAGCGGTTAAGACACCGGAATTAGAGACTTTTAATCGACTGGCTCAAACTTCCCCGGTTTCATTGACCTATCACCTACCAGCTCTGTTTGGTTCCAACTCGCTCCAAAAGCTGAGCGATCATGAGATTAAAGGGATCATTGTTTTAGGAAGCCTCAGCAGCGTAAACGAAAAATTACCGTGGCAATTTGAGCTCGGGTCTCTTCTTAAAAAACACATCGACTTAAACACTCCGATTCTAGGACTTTGCTTTGGTCACCAACTGATGGCTCACCTTTTTGGAGGGAAAGTAGATTTTGTTTTTCCCGATCAGAAAAAACATCTGGGATTTCGAGAAGTAACGTTGAAGGAAAATCCGTTATGGGGTTCTTCTCGAAAAGGAGAACTTTATGTTTCTCACCAAGAACATGTCGTGAGTGTCCCTAAGGATTTCGTAGTAACCGCCGAGAGCGAATCTATTCCGATTGAAGGACTAGCTCATGCTTCTCTACCCATTTGGACCTTTCAACCTCATCCGGAAAAAGAGCCCAAGTCTGGCGACAGATCGCGATTTCTTTTTGGCCATCAATTGGTTGATCATTTTCTTCATTTCTGTGTAGGAAAATAAATGGGGCTAGTTACCTATAAAGGCGGAAATGCCTACGTTGAGTCTGTTTCCTTGCAAAGTCTAGGGGAGCGCTTCGGAACTCCTCTCTATGTTTACTCCCGAAAAAAAATTCAAGATAGCTGCGATTCTCTTTTGAAATCTTTTTCAAAACACCCGACTTTGGTGTGTTACGCACTCAAAGCCAATTCCAATCTTTCCATTCTGAAACTGATTTTTGATCAGGGTTTAGGGGCTGATGTCGTTTCCCACGGAGAAATGAAGAAAGCTCAGCACGTGGGGCTACCCTCTGAAAGAATCATATTTTCTGGTGTTGGGAAAACCAGAGAGGAAATAATTGCAGGGCTTCATTCAAATATTTTTTCATTTAATGTCGAATCGGTAGAAGAAATAAATCTCATCGGGGAACTTTCTCGCCAGGAAAAATCCAAAACAAGAATCAGCCTCAGAATCAATCCAAACATTAACGTACGAACAAACCCTTATATCGCTACAGGACTCTATAAAACAAAGTTTGGTTTTCCTGAGTCGCAAATCAAATCGGCGTTGGCAGTAATTAACAACTTTCCAGAACTCCACCTGGCTGGGCTCTCATGTCATTTGGGAAGCCAGATAAAAAATACAGGCCCTTACCGGGAGGCTTCAAAGAGGTTAGTTCATGTCGCGGACGACCTGAGAAATCAGGGATTTCCAATTGAGTTTCTGGATCTCGGAGGGGGCTTTGGAGTTTCCTACGAGGGTAAAAAGACGCCCTCCCTAGCTGAATATGCAAAAGCAATTCAGGAACCCGCAAAAGGTAGGCCGTACCTTTTGGTGGTCGAGCCGGGAAGATGGATTGTTGCGGAGAGCGGGATTTTACTTTCGAAAGTTCTGTATAAGAAATCAAACCCGCACAAAAACTTCCTCATCACCGATGCATCGATGACGGAACTCATTCGGCCCGCACTCTACGAAGCCTACCACCCGATTGAAGCTTGTAAAAAACGAAAAGGACCCCTGCGCACGTATGATGTTGTAGGACCCGTTTGTGAAACATCGGACTTTTTGGGTTTAAAAAGAAAGTTTGGTCCCACAGAATCAGGAGATTATCTTTGGATAGGCTTTTGCGGAGCTTATGGTTCCTCAATGGGCTCTCACTATAATGTAAGACCTAGAGCTGCAGAAGTTCTCGTGGATGGAAATCGCGTTACGCTGATTCGAAACCGGGAATCTACTGAAGACGTTTGGAAGAATGAGATTCTGTCAGAATACTAATCACCGAAGTAACAAACTACGGTCCCTCCACCGAAAGTCGTTGTTTTTCCTCACCTGAATACGCTTTTACCTGCTTGGAATACGGTCCACACTCAGTCTTCACTCGTTTGGCAGGAGCGTTGCAAATTTCCCTCGGCAGAGGTGGTTTATGACCCGTGGGAAATTCATTGTTGTTGCGGCTCTCGTTTTTTTAATGCACGTCAGTCTTCGAGCAGATGACCAGCATGCTGGAGAAACTAAGAAAGATGCACCCAGAGCAAGTGCAGAAAAGAAGAAACCATCCACTTTAGCTGAGAAAATCAATGCTTGTTTGGCAGAACGTCCTGGCTCGAAAACAGACAAGAGCGGTCCCCCTGTGTCGGCACAGCCCGAAGGAAAGCCCGCTGTTGAACCTCAATTTGCTGCACAAGCAGCAGCTACAATTAAACCTAATGGTGCTCCCTTGTTTCAACAATACTGCTCACAATGTCACTCTGGGGGCATCGATCCCGGAAAAGCCATTGGAAAATTGAGTGCCGGCCTCATGCCTCCCGCTGATGAGGCGCAACCAAGCGCAGAAGAAAAACAAGCTTTGATTGAATATTTCTCCGGCCAGAAATAGTCTTTAGTTTGCATGAAAAAAATTTCTCCAGCTCTCCAGACTGGGATAGCCATGCTGGTTGGCATTCCTGTTGGTTTTTTATTTGGTAAAGACCTTCTTTTTTTGGGGCAAGTCAGTCAGGCCTTAGTCTATTTAATTAAGACTCTCTCCATGCCACTTCTTTTCTTTGCCATCACGGATGGCTTTTTAAAGGCTGAGTTCAAAGGCAAAGGGTTTTTATCTCTTCTATTGGTTTCAGCAATCAATGCAACTTGCGCCGTCGGCATTGCTCTTCTTATCTCCAATGTGTTTCAACCGGGAAAGTGGCTGAAGCTTTCACTCCCTGCCTCATCTGCTTTTTCACAAGCAGAGAACTGGCTGGAAAGTTTTTCAACAAACCTTTCGGTGAGTCAGCTGGGGCATATGTTGACGGGAACAACGCTTGTGATTGTGGTTTCCCTCTCGGTAGGGGTAACTCTTTTTACGCTTCAACGAACACTGCTTCGCTCACGTCCTGACCTTTTTGCGAAGATCTCTCACTTTACCACTCTAGGACTTAAAACCGTTTTTCGACTAGTAGACTGGCTTGTTCTTTTTCTGCCGATAGCTGTTTTTTGTGCTGTTGTGAAAGCGATTGGAACCAGCGGGATTTCTGTGGCCGGTGGATTGCTGGCTTACTTTCTTGCGTGTGGTTCCGGAATGTTTCTTCATATCGTTTTGTGCTATCAAACCTGGATTCGATTTTTTGGAAGAATTCGAATCAAACGCTTTTGGAAAGAGGCCGGAGAACCTTCTCTTTACGCCTTTGGAATCAATAGCAGTCTAGCAACTCTTCCCCATACCCTAAAAGCACTCGATCGACTTCGAGTTACGGCCTCTTCCTCCAGACTATCGGCTTGCATTGGAACCAACTTCAACAACGATGGAATTCTTCTCTACGAAGTCGTCGCGGCTCTATTTCTTGTTCAGGCTTATGGAATAACTCTCTCCCTGCCAGCCCAAATTTTAGTCGCTTTCATTTCTGTGGTTGCGTGTATTGGGGTTGCTGGCATCCCTGAGGCGGGGATTATCTCGCTGACTATTGTGTTATCGAGTATTGGTCTTCCTGCGGAAGCCATCCCGTTTCTTCTCACTGTCGACTGGATTTTAGCAAGAATGCGGTCTTTCACCAATGTGCTGGGGGATGTCACGGTAGCAGTATCGATAGACCGAATTACTCATCAGGGAAGATTTTCTTCGCAATCAAAGACCACCATCCTAGATTGATCCCCAGAAGGACCCCTAAATTATCCGCTAGAAGATCCCCCCACTCGAAGTCTCTTCTGAAATAGGGTTGTGTCCCTTCATCGAATAGAGAATAGATCATCAAAATCGGAAAAGTCTTAAACTGTACCCGAGAAAAAAGCAGAAAACTTAAGAGACTATAGCCAGAAAAATGCAGGACCTTATCTAGCCCAGCAGCTTCGGGAAGGGCAGCAGAGGACGGCAAGTGAGTAAAGACAAAGCAAAGAATCCAGTAGGGAATTGAGACTTGTCGAAATATTTTGGAACTAAAAAGTTTCATTACAAGAAGAAATGCAAGCCCAATGAGCCCACTACAAAGAGCTGCCGGTTAAAATAGGCTAAAATTTCTGTTTGGACCAAGGAAAGCCCTACAGGGAAACCCGCCCCAACTCCAACCACTCCATAGATACTTTTTAGATTTTCCCTCGCATCCAAATAGTTATCGAGTGGTCGTTGCGTTGCCAGTTTGGTTTTTACCCCTATGATGGGACCGATATTAATGGTTTGGTCTTTGTTTCTCCATTCATAGCGATACTGAACCGTCGCTGCAGGAAAAAGATCCCAGTCCAA
Organism: Bdellovibrio sp. ZAP7; assembly: GCA_945878405.1. Classification (GTDB taxonomy): domain Bacteria; phylum Bdellovibrionota; class FAC87; order UBA2466; family UBA2466; genus RFNO01. The sequence continues at coordinate 140,393 of CAMCTJ010000003.1, read as the reverse complement.
ACTTACATCAACTACATGGTTTCTTCCGAAGTAATGTCCGACACCAGCAAAGACACCAAGTCCAGTATCCGTTGGATAATTAAAAGTCGACCCTCGAGGGAACAACACATGAAATCCCGTTTTCACATAAGTTGCATCGAGATAGGAAATTTGAGTTCGACCCGCAATTACATTTGATCTCTCATTTAAAAGCCCCAAACGAACGTCTAGCTTTTCGACCGCTTCCTCAAGAGCACGAATTCTATCCTCTATTTGAGGGTTACGACTCTCTTTTGAGAAAGCCAATCCGGAAAAAATAAGAATTACCAAACTAAGACATCTCAATATCGATAAAATCATTACGATCCTTTACCTGAACAGATTTTGGCTTTTGGGCAACGTTGGCAAAACTGCGAATCTACCGCATTTTTGTCCAACTCCTTTTCGCAAAACCCACAATGCGCAGTTCGAAGACTGGCCATCACTTTCGCCCAACGCTCGGACTCCATTCGTGATTTGCGAAGCTCGTAGTAAACCGTTGTGGCAGCTCCCTGTTCTTCAGAAGCGTCGCGCTTTTCGACTTGGGCCGTGATTTCTTCTTGAAGCACCGACTTTAATTTTTCCTCGAGGTCTTTCTTCTGTTGCTGGAGCTTGATTTGATCGGCCAGGTGTCTATCCATCTGTGCGCCGAAATCACGGCACCGATCAGAAACATCTGAAAAAGCCATCAAGGAAAAAGCAAAGATGATCCAAACCATAGGATTGCCTAACTATTTAAAAACAAAATGGAATTATAAGTTTTAGGCCGTTTAGAAAGCAACAGAAACTGTACCGTTGACTTTGTGCCACGCGGCGTCTTGGATGAGAGTTTGAAGAGGAGCCCTAAATGAAAAAGGCGTTATTAGTTCTTAGTTTTTTAAGCATTTGTTCTTTTGGAACTTACCCGAAACAGTCAATCGGGCCCTCTGCCTTGGAAGAACTCCGTGGGATCCACCACAATCAACGGTTAGCGCAGGGAATTTTTACTTGGCGTCCGAATCTTCAGCTTCAAGTGGAGCGTCCATTTTCTGAAATAGAGAAAACGGGTTACCTTCTTTTCCACTCAGACACCTATTACAACACAGACATTATTAAAGACGCTCTTGCTTCAAATCTGCCAGCGGGAGTGAAACTCATCGTTTATACGGATCAACCTTCTTTGGTGTCACGATTGAGAAATCATTACGAGCCTCTTGCTGGAAAAAGCAATGTAGAGGTTCTCGGGTTAACTTATCGAGCCACTGATAGAGCGATTTGGGCACGAGACAACACCCCCCTTCCGGTTCTTCTTAAAGACACCACCAACTCACAAAAATGGGGTGCTATCGATGCTGTTTACTATGGGGGAGATGAACCAGACTCGGCCTTAGCAAGTTTCTTTCACGTCGGTTTGGGAAAAAATCCCTACCAGTTTGAAGGTGGCAATTTTGTAACAGATCCCAAAGGTAACTGCGTGATTGTAAACAAACTTCCCACAGCAGAAATACCTGATTCTGTTTTTACTGAGGTTTATGGATGTCGACAGGTTGTACGCTTGAAACACGTAGCTGGCATCGGACACGCAGATGAACGGGTCAAATTCATTAATAGCACGACCGTTCTTACGGACACTCAAAATTACGTGCCCCAGCTTTCAGCTCTCGGTTACGAAGTCAGGGTACTGCCCTCCCCTCAAGGAGGCCGATACCGAACTTATGTAAACTCGCTCAGCATCGAAAACAAAATTTTCGTTCCCATATTCAATGAAGAAAACGATGACGAAGCTTTGGCGGTTTATAAGTCGTTTGGTTTAGATGTAATTCCTCTAGATACAGAGGAAATTTCCGATAATGGAAATGGTTCTATTCACTGTATTACGATGACTTACCCGCAGATGGAGTTGTCTGACCTTAAGAACTTACTCTTTCGCTAATTGTTCGAGAAGTCTGAGCACTTCTTTTTTTGATTCCTCGTCGGAAATCATTCGATAGGCTCGGATAGTTCCCTGTTTATCTACTAAAACAAAGTGCTCTCCATGAGTAATTTCTAGTATGTCCTTTGTGTCGCGAATAAAGACGATTTTGAATCCTTTGACGACAACCTCTGAAATTTTTTCAAGCGGCCCTGTTACAAAATTCCAACGAGACCAATCTACACCAAATTTATCTCCATATTTTTTTAATACCTCAGGCGAATCATTTTCTGGATCGACGGAAATGGAAAGAAACTGAATGATGGGATCTGAAACTTCTTTTGTGATCTCTTTCATTTTTTGAGTTAACAAAGGACAAACGGTTGGACAGTTTGTAAAAATGAAATTAACGAGTGTCACTCGACCCAAAAGATTTTTATTTCCGTAAAGAGCGCCGTCCTGATTTTTCAATTCAAATGCTGGAATCTCAATTACTTTGGGAAGGGTTTCCAATGTCTGCATATTTTTTCGGTGTCCCACCCAAACGAAAAAAAACACCAAAACCGGTACCAATAAAATCCATTTGAGACTTTTCATGAGAAGCTTGCTCACTCTGAGGAAGATGGCTCCCGGGGACGGAATCGAACCGCCGACAGGGTGGTTAACAGCCACCTGCTCTACCGACTGAGCTACCCGGGAACAGGGCCCAATATTCGCAAATTGAATCGGCGTTGTAAATTAACTTAATAATGAATGCGGCGCATTAACTAGGATCGGATAGAACGAAGAACCTGTTTGGAAATGGCCTTTAGCGTATCAAAAACACCAATCCCCTTAACTGCAGTGGCTTCAATCTCTTCAGCCCCAAAAGAATTGAGTTGTTCATGGAGCACCTTGAGCGGAATAGGATTGTCTGTATCTCGTTTGTTAAATTGAAATACAAATGGGATATGGTGAAGGTCATAGCCCTGCTCTTTCAAATTCAGATCAAGACTTTTTAAACTGTTTAGGTTGTCTTCCATTTTCTCCAATTGAGAATCCGCAACAAACACGATCCCATCAACCCCTTTAAGAACGAGTCTTCGACTGGCATCGTAGAAGTGCTGGCCAGGAACCGTATAAAGATGAAATCGGGTTTTAAAACCACGAATTTCCCCAATGTTCAGGGGAAGAAAATCAAAAAAAAGGGTTCTTTCCGTATCTCCCGTTAAGGAAATCATCTTTCCTTTTTGGGCTTCCTGAGTGGTGTTGTAAATGTATTGGAGGTTGGTCGTTTTTCCACCCAGACCTGGTCCGTAATAAACGATCTTGCAGTTAATTTCTTTGGCTGCGTAGTTAATAAACGACATACGTTATAACGAAACCCTGTTTTGAAGCGCCTTACCTAGAGTAGCGCCGTCTAAATACTCAATTTCCGCCCCCACCGGAATCCCATGGGCAATCCGACTAACTTTAGTGTCATTGAATTTAATAAGTCTGGCAATATACAAAGCTGTCGTATCTCCTTCGACAGTAGGATTCGTAGCCAAGATAACTTCTTTGACCTTACCTTCTTTGATTCGATCCTGAAGCTGCTTAATTTTCAGCTTGCCCTCGTCCACACCATCTAAAGGAGAAATGGCTCCATGGAGTACGTGGTATTTCCCATTAAACTGGCGAGCCTTTTCAAATGCCAAGATGTCAGAAGGTTCTTCCACCACACAAATGATTTCATCAGTCCTCTGGGGATTAGAACAAATCTGACAAATGGGCGCCTCACTGAAAGTGCAACACTGAACACAACTATGAAGTTTTTCTCGAGCGTCTCTCAGGGCCTCTGAAATATCGAAAGCGAAAGAATCGGGTTGCCGTAAAATAAAATAGCTCAAGCGAGTTGCTGTTTTTTCGCCAATGCCGGGCAATCGCTTCAGCTCAAAAATGAGTCTTTCCAGTGGGTTTTGAGGTTTTTCATTTCTCATGGCAAATCTACCTGAACATCCACGATTTCAGCCCCCAAAACTTGTTTCATTTCGTTTACCACTTCACTTTCCAGGGCACTTTTCTTCAGGGCCTTTATGTGATCATCCTGTTGTTGTACCAAACTCTTTTCAGCTAAATGGGTTGCGTTGGACAGTGAAAACGTTGTGTCCTTACCAAAAAAAGCTTTCAAAGCATCTCCGATATCTTTGTAGTTCTTGGAGTCCATGGATTGCTTTTCGTAAAAACTACCCTCGGGAAAAGCTAAGACATAATGGGTTTCTTTTTCCATTCTGAATTGCGCGTGTGTGAGAAGAGCCCCTAAGAGTGGTCGCTTTTTCATCACAAAATCTACGAATCCCTTCCAGCTGTTTTCAAAAGACTGTGCTTGAATGGGTTCTGGTGTTGCGACCGGCATCGGTGCAGGTTTCGCTACTGGAACCGGGGCGGATACAGATACTGGCGCTGGAATCGCAGCTGTGACTGCGGGTTCTGCCTTTTTTGGCTCTGATTCCTCGCCTTTAAGGCCAGATTCAATTTGCGCTAAATCATCTAATTTACACATTCGAACGACAGCCATTTCCAAATTGAATTGGGGAAGACTCGTCCAAGAAAGTTGCTGGATTGTTTTTCCCATGATCTGAGACATTCGCTCAACTTGTAGAACATTTGTTTTTTGAGCCGCCTCTTGAACCCGATTAAAATGCCCCGAAGAAATATCTAGCTCATCAGCGCTCACAGCTTGTTTAGTCTCGATGGAAACCACGCTAAGATAAAGAAGTCGCAATTGTTCCAAAACTCTTTCAGCGAACCCCTTGAGATCGGCTCCTGACCGATATACTTCGTTCACTTGCTGGAGTGCAGACTTCATGTTTTTGTCGACAAGATGATTTATCAAGAGCCAGGCGGAATTAGTGTCTGTAACTCCAAGGGCTTCTACTACTTGCTTTTCTGTGAGCTGTAATTGGCCCGTTTTGTCCCCGCTATAGAAGGAAAGTACCTGATCGAGCAAAGAGAGCGCATCTCGCAAGCTTCCATCGCTGTAGCTCGCAATAAGCCTCAGTCCCTCTTCTTCAATTCTCATTTTCTCTGATTCTAAAATATACTTCAGGCGTTCAATCACTTGCAGTTGAGTAAGCCTTCGAAATTCAAAACGTTGGCAACGCCCTAAAATAGTCAGTGGGATTTTTTGAACTTCCGTCGTAGCAAAAATGAAAACGATGTGTGCAGGCGGCTCTTCAAGCGTTTTCAGAAGTGCATTGAAGGCGCTCAAACTCAACATGTGCACTTCGTCGATAATGTAAATCTTGTATTTTCCTGAGGAGGCTCCATAAGCCACATTATCTCGGATGCCTCGAACCGCTTCGACTCCGTTATTAGAAGCTCCGTCAATCTCGACAACGTCTACAGAACGGCTCTCTGAAATCGCAAGACACTCCGTACATTCATTACAAGGAACTGCATTCACTGCGTTGGGACAACGAAGGGCTTTGGCAAAAATACGAGCGACCGAGGTCTTTCCAATTCCGCGAGAACCACTAAACAAGTAAGCGTGTGACACTCGATTAAATTGAATGGCGTTTTTTAAAGTTTGAACGACATGGCTCTGTCCTACTAAATCTTCAAAGCGACTGGGTCGCCATTTTCTTGCAATTGCTAGGTACGCCATAGTCAGGAACAAAAACAGGAGGCTCGGGGAACCTGCGTCGCAGAAACCGTCTTGCTACCGCTGCTTCCTTCCGGACCTGACGGGGTTCACAAGGATTTTTCGCGCAGGGCCGAGCCACACATTTGATAATGCTCTTACGTTTTAGTGGAGAAAAAACACTCCAGCAATCGGAATTTCCCAAACTTAAAATAACTCTCCGCATCATGCCCGTGGGCATTGAGAATTTAACGGAAAGTCTCTATGATGCCCGCTGGCTATAGGAGAAAAAATGCGGGCAATTTTAGCTTTTATCTTAGTGTTTTCATCGCTTTCGGGCTTTGGCTCCACCTTCGAGTGGAAAAATTTTTCGTTTGGAGCTTCCAGCTTTACCCCTTCCGATTGGAAAAGCAGTGCTTTTTTGGATGGCTCTTGGAGCCCGCAGATTGATTTGGGATCTGTTGCCGTACGCTTGGGATTGGGGGCGAGCGCGCTCAAAGACAGTGCCGATAAACGTTTTTTGACCAGCTATTATCAAGCAGCAATCATGTTGCCGGTCATAAGCCTACTGTCGGTGGAGGGATCTTTTGGATACCGGACGTTTCATCGGGATGAAATGGGAACACACCCGGAATGGGGTGGCGGGTTTCTTCTGCGCCCGGGAGAAGCAATCGATCGAATTTACATCTGTATGAGTAGATATTTGATCCCAGATAACACGACCAGTATTTTTCGAGTGGGAATTTCGATTAGCTTTTGAAGAATCTAACCAAAAACTGGTGGCCCTTTGCAACTTATGTTGCTTATCTTTTGATTCTTTACCAACTGAGAGGTCTACGAGACGACCTTATCGTTGTCAGCACCTTAGCTTTGATTCTGTACTACGGGGGCCCCAAGACCCGACCGGTTTTTCAATTTTTACTGCCGTTATTTCTCACTCACATCATTTACGATACCCAACGCTATTACGCCGATTTCATTCGCATGGCGGTCCACGTAGAAGAGCCTTATGTGTTTGATAAGTTCTTTTTTGGAATTGAAACAGCTCAAGGACGATTGACCCCCAACGAATGGTGGCAGCTCCACACTCACTCTATTTTGGATTTCATTTGCGGGATCGCTTACATCATTTTTATTCCGGTCTACGTTATCTGTGCTGCTCTTTGGAGATTTTGGTATAGCAAAATAGGGACGGCTCTGAGACCCCCTCGAAGTATTCTCTTAAGATCGCCTCAAGTGATGTGGGCCTTTTTCTGGGTCAACATGCTGGGATACTCGACTTATTATTGGTATCCCGCTTCGCCACCGTGGTATGTCGCTCTTTATGGTTTGGGCCCCGCTCGTCTAGATGTTCCCGCAAATTTAGCGGGATGTGCTCGTTTTGATGCCCTTTTAGGACTTCCGATTTTTGAAAATTGGTACGGTCGTTCAGCCGATGTCCATGGAGCCATTCCCTCACTCCACATCGCTTATCCTCTGATGGCCGTTTATTATGCATTTCGGTTTGGATCGCTCAAAACATTCACAACGGTTTTCTATCTGCTCATGTGTTTTTCAGCTGTTTATCTCAATCACCATTATGTTTTAGATATTCTCTGGGGATCGTTCTATGCCCTTTTAGTGGCTTTCAGCACGGACATGATTTGGAATTGGCTCTTAAAGCGCAGGGGAATCATCGTTCCGGGGACCTCAGAAGACCTAGCTTCAATATGAACACTGATTCATTGAACCTTTCAGACTTGTACCAGCTCATCTGGAAAAAAATCGAGAAGGCAGTTGTTTCTCGTCATGAAGCTTGGCACTTGGTGACTGTTGGGACCGTCCGAGAAAATGAGCCAGAGATTCGAACCTTAGTGCTTCGAGGGGCCAGCGCCAAGCAGGGCTCTCTCTGGATGCATACCGATATGCGCAGTCCTAAGTGTCGAGATATCGAAAAGGCGCCGCAAGGCTCGCTTCTTTTTTATGATCCCAATGATCGGTGGCAACTTCGCATGAAGGGAGTTTTTTCATTAGATTCTAAGTCGGATTTAAGTGAGTCTGCATGGAATAAAACAACGGCCTCAGCAAGACGTTGCTATCAAGGGCCAGCAGCTCCGGGAACCCCCAGTGAGGAGATTGCCACCAATTTACCGTCTGAAAATGTTGAGCCCAGTTTCGGAAGAGAGAATTTTAGCCGTTTGATTTTTACGGTATCAAAAATGGATTGGTTGTTTCTTCGAGCAGAGGGACACCAACGAGCTCAGTGGGAATTGCTTTCGAAAGAAGTGCGGGGCACCTGGCTCAATCCTTAAACTTTTTCCCAAAGTCTTTCTTTTTCTACCCAATTAAAGACTTCTTCCATAATCGCGACTGATTGATCGACAGTTCCTTCATCAATGGTCATAGAAGGCTGGATACGGAAACTTGGCGCATACGACATCGTCAAAAGGCCACGCTTTAGGTGCTCCATAAAAATCTGATTACATACTTTTTTGGGAAGCGGTTCTTTCGTAGCTTTATCTTTTACCATCTCAATCGCCATGAAGAGGCCCGCTCCTCGGACCTGTCCCACAAAAGAATATTTTTCCTCAAACTTTTTAATTTTTGAAAGAAAGTACTCTCCCACTTTCTTTGAGTTTTCGACAAGACCTTCCTCATCGATGATCTTCAAAGCAGCATTTGCAGCAGCTGAGCCCAAAGGATTTCCACCATAACTCGAAGAAGAGCCTGAGGGATTAGACCAAGGGGGCGTGTTCACGGTTTTTTCAGAAGACATGAGGGCTGCCATCGGGTAGCCGCCGCCAAATTGCTTACCTAAAGTCACGATATCCGGAATGACTCCTGAGTGGTGTGAGCCCCAATACTTTCCGGTTCTTCCAAAACCTGTGATCATTTCATCGACGATCAACAGGGCATTAAATTCTTTGGCCACTTCTTTGAGAGCAGGCAAATAATCGTTCGGAGGAATGATATTTCCATTTGTTCCCTGCATCGGTTCAACGATGATCGCAGCAAGCGCTCCAGCTGAAGATACTTTTAAGTGTTGTCGTGCAAAATCAACACAGGCCAGTCCGCATGAGGGATACTGCATCTTAAACGGGCATCGGTAGCAATTGGCATAGGGCACTTGGTGAGAACCAGGAACCATCGGTCCCATTTTGTTTTTAAAATCAGAGCCCATTAATGAGAGGACGCCCATGGTTTTTCCATGAAAGCCTCCCCAAAAACTTAAGAACTCGTATTTTCCGGTATAACACTTCGCCAGTCTCAACGCGGACTCTACTGCTTCAGCCCCACCAGAATAGAGCTGAGCTCGGTCCACTCCGGGAGCCGGAGGGTTTTTCCCAAGTCTCTCAAAAAATTCTACTCGGGCCTCGGAAGTAAAACTTCCCACTGACATTTTCTCTACTTGCTCTTTAATTGCAGATACGAACTTTGGATGGCTGTGGCCAAGGCCATTAACTCCGATTCCACCGATAATATCTAAAAATGCGTTGCCATCGACGTCCGTAACCAAATTACCTTCAGCATGATCTGCAACAATCCCAGCCATCAGGGCAAAGCCCTGAAGACCCGGTGCTAAAAACTTTTCTTCCCTTGCTCGCAGAGCGCGGCTTTTTGGTCCCGGGATTTCTGTTTTAATCGTTGGTTTTTGATTCTTGGGTTGCGAAATCATCTTACTGTTCCAATTGCGGTACGGATTCCTCAGCTGACAGGTTTTCTTCAACTGCGTGCTCTCGTTCTCGCATCATACGACCAATGGTCCATAGTCTTTCAATCGCTGAAATGTTTGAAAGAACACCTACTAAAAAACAGGAAAAAATCATTGGGTAACCGGGATTCGCCATTGGCACCGTAAACAAAGCATCTAACCAAGGCATTGAAATAGGAGAAAGCGCAGCACCTAAAGTTAAGTAAAATGCCCGCTCTGGCCGACGCATGATTCCCGGAGGTGGAGGAATGTGTAGGGCTTCTGCTTTTGCGGTGGAGTAACTGACCATAAACGAACCACAAAGCGCCAAAAGAGCGATGGCTTGAAATGCCGGGGCTTCACGGTAGTAAAGAACAACTCCCGACAAAAAGAAGAACTCAACGTAACGATCAACTGCCGCATCTAAAACTTCGCCTGCGTCTGAAGCGACGTCAGTCAGTCGAGCCACCATGCCATCAAGCGTGTCTAAAAAAGCAGAGTAAGTAGCGAACAAAGCACCGAATCCAAAATAGCCGTACGTAAGTGCTGTTCCGGCCATCCCGCCCAGAACCAACGATGCCCAAGAAAGTTGATTGGGAGTTACTTTCAAAAAAACAAGAAATCGCGCGACTGGTTGCAGAGCCCAGTAGGCCATTTCCATAAGACCTTTTCCAAGAAGGACACTTCCGCCTTGCTTGTCCACTCGGTCAAATTGTGCCCGCCCTTTTAGAGCTAAACGAAAGGTATAAGCCACTAATATCAGGCCTAAAATCCCCACCAGCACTATCGTATTTACAACATCGTACGCTAACATCGTTTCACACTCAGAATCCTGTAAGGTAGCCGAGGATAGGGGTTATGGCAAGATGCGTAATATTGATGTCTTAAGCCATTCCCGAAAGCGGCAACTCGACTGATTTTTCTCGAGCAGAGCGGTACGCTTGAGAAATCAGTTGAATGCAAAGGTAGGCTTCTTTCGCTTCTTTTCCGACGTAATCATTTTCAGAAATCGCTTTTTTGAAGCCATCAAAAAGAGAATTGAACCAATGCACATGGCTTGCATCCATCCAATCTGATTGAATTTTTCTTTTCTCTACATTCCAAGTCACTGCGCCTTGGGCGACATCAGGGCCAGAAGTTCTTTGCATGAGAGCTATCTGCATTTCATCATCATCGACAGTGATGGCACCTTTTTCTCCCTGTACGGTGTAAATCACTTTTCGGACTCCGGCAGTCCAAGTGAGGTGAACATGTGCAAGGCCTTCTGGGAAAGTGAGAGTTGCAGAAAAATTATCTTCAGTGTCGTATTTTTCTGGCTCAAGATTGGTCATTTTGGCAGTCACTGCCGTTGGATAGGATTTCAACCAATCAAAAGTTAGATAAAAAGTGTGGCTTCCATGATCCATGGCAATTCCACCACCACTGTATTTTTTTTCGCGCCGCCAATGAGTGTGCCATTCCGTAACACCTTTTGCGTGCGTGTTTCTGAATGTGTTTAGAGTGACTGACCGAACGTTTCCAATTTTTCCACTCTCAATAACTTCCCTAATCGCCTTTACCACCGGAGCGTGTTTGTAATTGTGGCAGGGGTACAGAACTCGTTGGTATTGCTGAGCGGACTCAAGAAGCATCTTTGCTTCTTCTAAAGTGGTTGTAAGCGGTTTCTCACATAAAACGTGAATTCCCTTTTTCATCGCAGCAATTGCAATTTCCGCGTGATAGACGGGCGGAGTAGAAATATCGATAAAATCTAATTCTTCCTCTTGCTCGAGAAGAATCTGATAATCCGTATAAATTCGAGCTTCTGGCAAAAACTCGCCGGCAATGAGCCTTCTTTCTTCACAGATATCTGCTACTGCAACAATCTCGACATCTTTTTTCTGTTTAGCCCGCTCTAAGTAGGCTGGAATGTGCCCTTTTGAGGAAATAAAACCATAGCCAATGACTGCACCTTTAAGGGGACGATTCGACATTTCAGGATGATGCACCGACTTTTCTTAAAAAGGAATATTAAATTTCTGTTAGGGCGTTTTTAGGATCGTTCATACTTTCAAATACTTGCCTACCCTCATCGGATTTTATCAAGTCCGGGGGTTACAACCCATCCCCTCTGGGTTAGAAGACAGCCTAAACCAGAAAAGGGGGCCCGATGAACTCTCGCCAACACAGAGCTGGAATTAGAAACCTTCTCTTAGCTGTCGTTTTGTTAAGTCCGTTAGCCTGGTCGCAAACTCCCCCTGAGGAACCTCAAGAAACCTGTTCCAAACAAAATCACCCAAAAAAGAGCTTAGAAAGCTTTGGCACCCTACAAGTGGGCGCATATAACCTACTAAATTTATTTGAGAAAAAAGGGAAAATTCACGATCGCGGGCCAGAAAATTTGTTTACGGTTTTTCCTGAAGGCCGAAGGCCCATGGAAGAAGCTCTAAAAACCCTGAAAGATCTGAAAGCTCAAGCCAAAGTCATCCTCGACAACCAATACGACGTTTTGACTATTGTCGAAGTAGAAAATCTAAAAGCCCTGAGTGCCTTTAGTGAGCAATTCCTGGATGGCGAATATGACAGCTACTTGATTGAAGGAAATGACCCCCGGGGCATTGATGTTGGTTTCTTGGTAAGAAGCTCTCTGCCGTTTGAAGTAGAACAAAGAACACATCGGTATGAAACCTGGAATGATCCCACCCAAGGGGGAAAGAACGGCCGACTTTTCTCCAGAGACTTACCGGTTTTGATTTTTAGAACCGAAAAGAATTCAAAGCCTGCCATGATCTATTTTGGTACTCATTTTAAATCTAAGCGAGATCGTCCCAATGATCCGGAGAGCAGAATTTTAAGACAAGCTCAAGTTGAACGCACAAGCCAAATTATAAAAGTTTACGAAAAAGAATTTAGTAACTATGTACCGATGTTTTTGACAGGTGATTTCAATGGAGAAATTGCAATTGAAAAAGAGTTCGTTTCTTTGAATCGAGTAGCTTCATTATCGGATAGCTTTGACGTAATAAATCCCCCGCTCACAGAAAAAGAACGCATCACTCATAGTTATTTTCCAAAAGATGGCCGTCCCAAGTGGGCTCAATTAGATGCGGTCATGGTAAATGAGGCTGCCACCAAGTTTGTAAACGCCGCAAAGGTGCCCCATTATCACGACGAAAACGGGACGGAAATTCCAGTGCCTCAGTCGTATGATGAGCTACACAAAACGCAGCCCTCAGATCACTACCCTGTTCATGTAGAACTCGATTTTAAGAAGCTAGTTCACTAGTTTTTCGGTTTGGGTTTTTACGCGCTCAAGCTGCATCGAAAGATTTTCAACTTGCTGTTGCCAGTACTGTTCGGTCCCAAAATGGGGGAACGCCAGCTTAAAAGCGCCGTCATCCTTCCGGTTCGCAATCCAGGCATTGAAATAAATCATTCTGAGAGCACGGAGAGGCTCCACTAATTTCCAGGTTCTTTCGTCGAAGTCTCGTATTTCCAAGTAAGCATCGATAAGAATATCTCGATTTTTCATCGCATATTCATCATCTCCGCCTATCATCATCCAAAAATCCTGTACCGGCGGAGCGTAGAGCATGTCATCAAAATCTATGAAGTAAGGCTCATCGCCTCTCCACAGAATATTGCCCGCATGACAATCGCCATGGAGGAGCGTCGTTTCTTGCCCCTCAAAAAGAGGTTCAGAGCGATCCACAATCTCTCGAACGAGTTGGGAATAAATATTCGCTAAATTTCCGGTGAGGACCTTCTGGTCTTGGAGAATCTTCAAGCTGCCGGTGCCGTAGGTCTGTGGAGTTAATTCTCCTCGGGGGGCATTCTTTATCGTATCACCAACATTGTGAATTCGAGCTAGGTATCTCCCCAGACGAGTGAGCTGTTCCTTGTTTAATTCGGGCTCTAGACGACCAGGCCGTTTCGGGAAAATCGCGTAAAAAATACCATCACGGGTAAAGAGGGTTTGACCGCTACTATCTGATAAAGGACACACGACGGGCACTTCAGCTGCTTCAACTTTTTTTAGAAAATCATGTTCGGCTTGAATGGTTGGTTGAGCCCAGCGACCGGGCCTATAGAACTTCACAACGAGATGGGGACCCTCTTCCATCTCAACGTCATAAACACGATTCTCCATCGCGTTGAGAGCAAGAAAACGACCGGTGCAGCGCCCGCCAAGCTTTTCAACAGATTCAAAAATGACTTCGGGTAATAAATGGTCAAAATTGCTTAGCACTCAAACTCACTTCACCACTGTGATCGGAATCACAAGGGGAGCAGCAGTGGGAAAGAAGCAATTTTTTTCATCGCAAGCTTGATAGCGAAGACTTCCTTTGACTTGATAGTTTCCTGGTTTCAGGGCGCTTGAAGCTAAACCGACTCTCAAAACAACGTCGCCTTCATAAGTTTGAATGACCTTACTTGCGGTCTTCAGTTTCCAGGGTTTGCTTTTGGGATAGGTCATTTTGCCGATCACGAGACCTTCTAATGGCTCCAGCGTTAGCTCGGTTGCAATCAAGTTGGGCAACGTTGCTGGATTTGCCTGGATATGGTGCCCCTTCAATACGCTAGCGGGAATGATAGCGTCGACTGATTTCCCTTGCTTTAATGTTACGGTTTGGATGTTTCCGATAGTGACATAGTTCTGGGGCGAAACGGCTGTCTGCCCGTGCGCTGCTAAAATAAAAAAGAAAAACGTAAGTAGCTTCATTATTTTTGAAGAGCTGCTTTTACGAGCGACTCTAACTCTCCTTTGAAATACATTTCCCTAATAATATCGCATCCACCGACGAATTTTCCATCAATGAATACTTGTGGGATAGTAGGCCACTGCGTAAATGCCTTAATTCCATCTCGAAGCTCAGGATCTGCCAAAACATCTTTAGAACCAAAGGGAACCCCAAGCACTTCAAAGACATCCACTACGGCTTTAGAAAAACCACACTGGGGCATTTCTGGGGTGCCCTTCATATAAATCATAATTTTATTTTCAGTGATATCTTTAGAAATCTGATCATGAACTACGTTGGACATAATTACCTCTTATTTAAATTCTTCCGGAGTGTAGGCCTTTACCGATAGGGCATGGATCTCAGCTCCGACAGCGGAACCGAACAGGCCATAAACCATCCGGTGTCTCTCAACTAAACCTTTTCCTTGAAAATCCTTAGAAACGACTGTCAATTCGTAATGATCCTGGGTCCCCGTCAGGTCTTTCACCTGAACTCGACTTCCCGGCATTCTTTCTTCGACAATAAGTTTGATTTTTTCGGGTGTAAACATGGGCGTGTTTTAACCCAGAGAACTTGCCGTTTCAAGTCCCGTTCAGTAACAGTGGACTTATGACTCCATCGAACCTTCGCATCGTTTCTCTTCTCTCAAGTGCCACAGAAATAGCCTGCGAACTGGGTTTAGAACGTAATTTGGTCGGAATATCACATGAATGCGACTATCCAGCTTCTATTCGTTCGCTTCCTGTGGTTTCAGAGATAAAAATCAATCCCACGCTGTCTTCGGCCTCCATAGACAGTTCCGTTAGAGAAATGGTCGAAAAGGGCTTGAGTATTTACCGAGTTAAGACAGATCTTTTAGAGGAATTAAAACCGGATGTTATTTTGACACAACATCAGTGTGAAGTTTGCGCCGTTTCACCAAAGGATTTGGAAGATTCCGTTCGATCTCTCACAAAAAAAAATACGGTGGTTTGTTCTCTGTCAGCTTTTGCATTGGATGATCTCTGTGCAGACTTTAGAAAAGTGGGTGCGGTAACTGGACGGGACAAGGAAGCGGAAGACCTAGTTACCCGTTTTTGGATTCGATTAAATCAAGTGAATGCCAAAGCAGGTACTCACCTGAAATCTCGCCCGAAAGTTTTGGCGCTCGAATGGTTAGATCCCCCGATTATCGCTGGGAGTTGGATTCCAGAATTGATTACTCTTGCAGGAGCTGATCCTCTTCTGGTGGATGGACCTAAGCCCTTCAAAAAGGTTTCCTGGGAAGAGTTATATGATCAAAAACCAGATAAGATTTTAATCTTTCCCTGTGGTTGGTCGATTGAAAGAACTTTGGAAGAGATGAAACTTCCTCAGGTCAGAGAGAAGTTAGAAGCCTGGCCCGCTTTTAAATCATCTCCGGTCATCGTATGCGATGGAAATCAGTATTTTAATCGACCCGGTCCTCGAATCGCCGACTCTTTAGAAATTCTTGGCGCCGCCATCTGGCCCGAAAAATTCCCCACCAAAAGGTACGGCCTTACTTTTGTGACTAATCCAGCTTCTTCTTGACCAGCTCGTTGACCATGCCCGGATTGGCTTGTCCCTTGGTCTCTTTCATGACTTGTCCGACAAAGAAGGCGAGCAGTTTTACTTTTCCCGCCTTATAGTCAGCAACTTGAGTAGGGTTTGCAGCAATCACTTTATCAATAGCCGCTTCGATAGCACCCGTATCGCTTATCTGGACCAGTCCCTTTTCTTTGATGATGTCGCCGGGATTTCTACCAGTCGCAAACATTTCTTCAAAGACTGTCTTTGCAATCTTTCCGCTGATCTCAGATTTATCAATCCGGATAATCAGATCCCCCAGCTGGTCAGATTTAACTGGAGATTGATCAATTTCTTTTCCGGCTGCGTTCAATCGACCTAGAAGCTCATTGGCGACCCAATTTGCGGATGCTTTCGAATTGTTGGAAACCTTAACCGCTTCTTGGTAGTACAGAGCCAAGTCTTTTGAAGCAGTGAGCACTCCAGCATCATAATCTGACAACCCATATTCTTTTTGGAATCTTTCCCGGACTTGAACTGGCATTTCTGGCATCACTTTTTTGATATCTTCAAGCCAAGCGCTAGAAATCACGAGGGGCGAAAGGTCAGGCTCTGGAAAATAACGATAATCGTGAGCGCTTTCCTTCTCTCTCATCAACTCAGTAATGTTTTTTGCTGAGTTCCAGGTTCTCGTTTGTTGTCTAATCGGCTCATTTTTTTCGACCATGTCGATTTGCCGATCAATTTCGTAGTCGATTGCTTTTTCAACAAATCGAAAAGAATTGATGTTCTTAAGCTCAACCTTTGTTCCAAATTTAGTCTCGCCGCGTTTTCTAACAGAAATATTAGCGTCACAACGAAAATTCCCCTGCTCCATATTTCCGTCGCAAATATCTCCATAGCGAAGAATACTGTGTAGCGCCCGTAAATATTGGCCTGCCTCGTGGGAGTTTCTCATATCAGGCTCACTAACTATCTCAATGAGCGGAACACCAGCTCTGTTCAAATTCACGACTGTGCCGTGAGATGCGTGAACATTCTTTCCGGCATCTTCTTCAAAGTGGATTCGAGTAATTCCAAATGTTTTTTCTTCACCGCTCTTCAAGCGAACAGTGATCTTTCCGTGCTCGCAATAGGGTTTTTCGTACTGACTAATTTGATAACCCTTTGGCAAATCGGGATAGAAATAATTTTTTCTCGCAAAAATACTTTCGCTACGAATTTGGCAATCGAGAGCGATAGCTGCACGAATTCCCAATTCAACGGCTCGTTGATTCACCGTGGGAAGAGCACCTGGTTGTCCCGTACAAACAGGACAAATATTGGTGTTAATCTCTGCTCCATATTGATTGGCGCAAGCGCAAAACATTTTACTCTTGGTAAGAAGCTGTGCATGCACTTCTAAGCCGATTACTGCTTCATATTTTTCTCGAAGATCACTCATGGCCGTTTTAGCACTCCGTGAATTTGTTCATGGGACTTTGCAATTTGTAGAAGCTTCGCTTCATCAAATGGCCGCCCAATCATTTGCAGCCCAATGGGTAATCCCTGCTGATCTAGTCCACAAGGAACAGAGATTCCTGGAAGACCGGCTAAGTTAACCGGCAACGTAAAAATATCGGATAAATACATTTTCAGTGGATCGTCAGATTTTTCTCCCAGCTTAAACGCAGTCGAGGGAGAAGTCGGTACTAAAACCGCATCACACTTCTTATGGGCATCCTCAAAATCTTGTTGAATCAGCCGTCTCACCTGGGTGGCTTTTAAATAGAAAGCATCATAGTAACCCGCGCTCAGCGCATAGGTCCCTAACATGATTCGAAGCTTTACTTCTTTACCAAATCCCTGCCCGCGGGATAGCCGATAGAGGGTCTCGCTATCAGTGAAGTCTTTCGCACGAAACCCATAGTGTACTCCATCAAACCGAGCCAAGTTACTGCTCGCCTCTGAAGGGGCAATGAGATAGTAAACCGACAAGGAATAACGGGTTCTTGGTAAATCTACTTCAATAATTTTAGCGCCAGATTTTTTGAGGGCGTCAATCGAAGCATCAAAAGCTTTCTTCACATCGCTATCAACTCCTTCGAGCCAAGCAGGAGCAATGCCAAGGGTGACCTGAGAAAGACTGGTCTCTCGCAAGCTTTGAGTGAAATCAGGAACAGCCATTTTAGAAGTGGTTGCATCATGGGGATCAAACCCTGACATAACCTCTAACACCCGAGCGGAATCCCAAACGGTTTGACTCAAAGGGCCGACCTGATCCAAAGAGCTGGCGTAGGAGACAATGCCATATCGACTTACTCGACCATACGAAGGCTTAACTCCCACGAGGCCACATAAACTTGCGGGCTGTCGAATTGAGCCCCCGGTATCTGTACCTAAAGCGGCTGGGCACATCGAGGCTGCCACAGCTGCGGCGGATCCCCCGCTAGAACCTCCAGGGACTCTCTCCAAATCCCAGGGATTTCGACAAGGGCCGTAGGCACTATTTTCATTCGATGACCCCATTGCAAATTCATCGCAATTCGCCTTCCCTATAATAAGAGCTCCGGCTTCTTCTAAACGTTTCACGCTGGTCGCCGTATAAGGAGATCGGTAGCCCTCTAGAATTTTGGACCCCGCTGTACACTGCCACCCCTTAACTAAGAAATTGTCCTTAATGGCAATGGGAACTCCATATAGCTTAAGCTTTCCGGAGCTGGAACCTTGACCATCCAATTCCTTTGCTCTCTTCATTACTTTCTCAGAAGAAATTTCCAATAAAGCATTCAACTTGGCGTTTTTTTCCCCAATGATTTTTAAACAGCTCTCAGCAACTTCACTCACAGTGAATTGTTTCTTCTCATAACCAGCGAGAAGCGACTGAATGTCTAGTTGGTTTAAGTTGCTCATTCGGTCTCCATAATAGCCGGAAGGAGAAACCCTCCCTCTTCAAGAGCTGGGGCATTCTGAAGCAAGGCCTCTTTATCAGGAAAAGTTACAACTTCATCGTTTCTGAACTTTTCTGAATCCAAGGGAACATGGCGCACACCGGTTCCCTCGCGCGTTTCAATGCCTTTGAGTTCTGTCATATAGTCTAAAACTCGGCCCAATCGGTTTTGATAAAACGATACTTCATCGTCCGTAAGTTCGAGCCTTGCGAGACGGGCAATTTTTAAAACTTCTTCTTTAGTTAGCATGGGAAGACACCATACCTCCTTCTCGAAGGAAAGAAAACGGGGTAAACTCCGGAGCATAATGTCAGCTAACTCTTTTAATCAATTGCTCCTAACCCTCTGTTCCCCCTCTTGGGATGCGGGGCCCTGGTTGGCCAAAATCCCACGAAAAAAATGGCCGGATACTTTGCCTCTTCTTTGGAAACTCGCTCAAAAGGTTGAAAAGGGGGCACTCCTAAAGAGCCTCACCCGTTCACAGAAAAACCAACTTCTGCAACAGCTCCGATCTCTCACCCCCCGGAAAAAGGGAAAACGCTCAGATTCTATAAAACTCGAAACTCTTTTTTTGATCGAAACGGCAAGCCTTCGAATTGCAGAACAGCTTGGGAAAAAATCCAGCTGGATCGAAAAACGTAAATGGTGTCTGAGATGGTTTAACAGTCCCTCCTTCCTAAAACTGACGGAAGGGGTCCTCTTCTCGGACGAGTGTATTGATCGTGTGTTGGGTCTATTTGAAAGAAAAGTTCAACATCGACTTAAAAACTCGACACTTCCACAAACCTATCAAGAGGAGGCTCTTTATTTGGATTTAGATCCAGAAGATCTTTACACTCCTTATCGAGTAATTTGTCGTTGGGGAAAATCCCTCAAATTAAAACCGGGAACAAAGGTAGTCGATTTAGGATCCGGCGTAGGGCGAATTCCCCTTACCCTGGGCCTTCTCTACCCCAAAGTGCAATTCACCGGTATTGAGATCATGCGAGAGAGACATGAAATGGCTGAAAAGACTCGATGCGGCCTTAAGCTAAGGAATGTTTCTTTTGTTTGCAGGAACGCTGCTAAACGAGGGCTCCCAATCGCAGACTATTATTATTTCTTCAACCCTTTTGTCGGAGACACTCTCCGCCAAGTTTTTCGACAGTTAAAACAGTTTTCTTCCCACCGATCATTTAAGGTCGCAGTAGCGCAAATTGAATTGCCGTGGAAGTTCATTCAGCGCCTCAATTGGCTTAAACCGGTCCAAGAGTTTTCCGCTGACAAAGCCTGGGAGGGCATTGGAATTACGGTTTTTTCTACTTCAGCTGCGTAAATTTTAAGGAGATTTTTTTTAGACCATGTCCGGGAAACTCAACCATGATCTTGTCTTTTCCGAGCGTCTGCCTAACAACACCCTTTCCAAAAACAGGGTGTTCAACGGAGCTTCCTTTTTGCGGCCCATCAAACGATGAGTCGTCGTATTCGTTTTGGCAAAAGTCCGAATCTAAATCCTGATTTATCTGATTAAAATCACTTTCCTCATCAAATGACATTCGACGAGGGGGAATCCCTGGTCTTTCGAGAAATTGCCGTCTTCGTGCAAAGTAATCTGCTTTTTCAAAGTCGTAATACTGGGAAGGGATCTCTTCGATAAACCGACTCATCACTCGAAAGTTACTATTTCCAAAAACGGTCCTGTTTTTTGCAAAAAGCAAATGAAGCTTTTTTCTTGCTCGAGTCATTCCCACATAAAAAAGTCTTCGCTCTTCTTCTACGTCTGAGGGATCCTCAGCTTCCCAAGGCCTCACGTTTGGAAAGAGCTCCTCTTCCAATCCAACGACAAAAACGACATCGAACTCCAACCCCTTTGCCATGTGGATGGTCATCATCTTCACTGCCGGGGCATTC
Organism: Bdellovibrio sp. ZAP7; assembly: GCA_945878405.1. Classification (GTDB taxonomy): domain Bacteria; phylum Bdellovibrionota; class FAC87; order UBA2466; family UBA2466; genus RFNO01. Next base: position 120,142 of record CAMCTJ010000003.1, on the reverse strand, counting down.
GGATCAAATCGATCAATGTCAGAAACTAAGGCTATCTCTTCAAGAAATCCTTCAAGCGTTATCGGCTTGTCCGGATTTTGTGCTCCCCAACGCAGCTCAAACTCAACGATACTTTGCCGAAGCTCGGCTAAGTTCTCTAAACGACTTTGTGCCTCTACCGTTTGTTCTTTTATGAGGCTGTCTCGATACCCAGTTTCTTCGAGAACCATTGAGTATAAATCTGACGGTAATAGCTTTGTTTTTTCAGCACGAAGGCGCTCCATAAGCTCAAAAAACTTTTTAAACTGTTTTTGAGATCTCCCTAAGTCCAAATGGACGGTGGGGCTCAGGCCAAAGCTGGCTTCCAGAAGCGGATAAAGGGATTTCCCCTCGTCTAAAGCTACTTGAGTAAATTTTTCTAGCGATACCGCACCGATACCCCGAGTGGGTACGTTGATGATTCTGCGAAAGCTCACGTCGTCATTTGGATTTGCGATGAGCTTTAGATAGGCCATCATATCTTTTACTTCGAGACGTTCGTAGAACTTGAGCCCTCCGTAGATCTGGTAATTCATTCCCTTAGCACGCAAAATATCTTCCAAGACCCGCGACTGGGCATTGGTACGGTAAAAAACAGCTATTTGATTTAGGCTTTCGCCATTTATTACTTGATTAGCAATTTCAGAAGTAACCTTGTGAGCTTCGTCATGTTCATCATAAGCCTCAAGAATTCTAATTTTTTCACCTTCGGTATTATCAGTCCAAAGGCTCTTATCTCTTCTCTCGGTATTTTGCGCAATGACGTGGCTAGCGGCTTCAATGATATTTTTGGTCGATCGGTAGTTCTGTTCTAGCTTATAAATTCGTGCGTTTGGAAAATCTTTTTCAAAATTCAGGATATTTTGAATGTCTGCTCCACGCCATCGATAAATCGATTGGTCTTCGTCGCCAACGGCACACACATTAGCTTTTTCTCCGGCTAATAATTTAACCAGAAGGTATTGGCATTTGTTCGTGTCCTGATACTCATCGATGAGAATATATTGAAAGCGATTCTGGTAAGCTTTGAGAATTGCCGGAAAGCGACGAAACAGCTTAACCGCGAGCAAAATGATATCGCCAAAATCCACGGCCGAAGAAGCTTTCAAGACACCCGCATATCGCTCAAAAACTCTTACGAACGCGTCTTCGAAGGGTCCCCCCAGGGAGGATTCATACTCATCAAAGTCAGCACCGTCATTTTTGGATTTATTGATCTTTGCCTGAATGGATTTCGGAGAAAAGCTTGAATCACTGATGTTGAGTTCTTTCATCACAGCTTTGATTACAGAAAGCTGGTCTGAATCATCGTAAATCGTAAATGAGGGACTATAACCGAGATGGTGGATTTCGGACCTTAAGATACGGACACAGGCAGAATGAAAAGTACTGATCCACAAATCTCTTTCATCAACCGGAAAACCCACAAGCCTTTCCAACAACCCACACACCCGATGTCTCATTTCCGCGGCTGCTTTATTAGTAAAGGTAACAGCGAGAATTTGGCGTGGATCGACTCGATGTTCAAAAATCAAATGGCAAATTCGGTGGGTTAACACCCGTGTTTTTCCAGAGCCTGCCCCGGCCAGGATCAAAATAGGTCCTTCGGGATGTATGACAGCCTCTTTTTGGGCCTGATTGAGTGTGCTTAAGTATTCCAAGGACACTGAAATATCTCAGGGAAATCTGAATGTCGACCCTTCGGGGGGCTTAGGGTAATATTTTTGAAATCATGTCAGCTCAAGGAACACAGTCCATTGTTTTAAAGCCCTTTTTACCGAGCTCATCGGATGGCCTTAGAAAGTTTATCACTCAGTTCCCGCGTCTTCCCTATGGCCCCGAACATTTTGATTCCTTTGTCCGAGATCTGACTTCGGGACCTGACTGCGTTGTAGACCTCTGGCAAGGAGCTCAAAGAGGAGCAGTGGCGCTTTTGCTGGACAAGTCTCAAAGCAAACCAAGGACCCTGGAAATTGCCATTGTAGGCTATCGCTGGGACTTTTCAGCCTCGCTCTTCCTAGACGCGGTTTTACCCGCAGCCAAAAAAAAGGCGGCTTCTGAAAATTTAGAACAAATTGAGTTGGTCAGCTCCCTTGGATTAAAAGTCGGCCCGGGAGATTTGGCTGGAAGGGGCTTCCAACCCGGCCCCACAACTCTGACCTTTGAGACAAGTCATCAAAATCCCCAGCTCCTAAGCTCTATCCCTAACGATTGGATTTGGCAGGACACCACTCCGGAGACCGTTCGAACTTGCTATGATCTTTTAAAAATTAACTTTCCATCGCCTGAGGCGGGCGGATTAGTGCCCTTTGAGCAGTTCGAAAAGCTAGCCCTCTACTTACCAATCAAGCCGAGACTGCTTTTTCAAAACGGGCGCGCGATCGCATTCGTGTGGGTGGCTTTGGATAACCAAACTGGCCAGCTTCTTTTTATGGCGAGACATCCCGATTTTAAAGGCAAGGGATTGGGAAAGGCCTGCTTGGGAGAAGCGACTCGGCTCTTAAAACCATCTGGATTTAAAAAGTTACAAGCAGAAGTAAAGGATTCCGATCAAGCAGCCATCAGGTTGTTTGAGAGCTCTGGATTTAAGACCACACGGAAGCTCACCCGATTTATCATCTCAGTAAGGGGAATTTGAGAGAGACAGGTTGTGATCGGGGGGAAAGTCATGAAGACTCAACCCGCCTCTCTCAAGGCATGAATTACTTTTGAATTGAGAAGGGGCGATCAAATCTTTTGTCGGCTCTTCTATTTCTTTACATGTGCAACCCTAGTGCCAAGTTGGAACAGTGATTTTCGGGCCTCAGGGCTGGAATAAAGTTAAGACCGGCTTCTCATTTCGCACGACGGGTTTGCTTTTTGGACCCTGGGTGGCCATGGTCAAGACCGCAAAGATAAAAAGCGACACCGCTACGACCAGGAGGGGAAAAAGATCTCTCAACTCCTGAAATACGATCTGAGCTTGAGAATTTTGTAATGAGCTTGTTTTAAGCACGATATCCCTCCCTTAGCATTGCAAAAATCCCGAAGGGCTATGTTAAACGCCTTCGAAATCTTCCTCTGCTAAGAAGGGGAGCAAACCTTATGCCACTAGAGGTAGATACCCTTTTTGATTTTTTCGACGATGATCTTTTCCGGCATGGTAGGATCTCGAGGATCTACCATGAAGAACGCTTGTTGCTCACAACGACGTTTGTTTTTAAGCAACCACTCAAGAAGCTTTGAAAGATGTTTGTTTCGTTTGTCTTGGAAAAAAGGATCGTTCTTTAGAGCATCTGCGGCTTTTTTCAAAGCTCTTGCTTCACTCACATCCGTTTCTTTCACGGGATAGTCACTGAGATCGTACTTTTTGATATCTTCAGGTAATACCCCCAGAAAGTGAACATCCGGCGCACTGAAATCAGAATTTCGAATCAAGCTGGCAGCTGAACCGGCTTTCAAGGTTCGGTAAATGTTCTGAATAGTATACGCGTCCAAATCTCCGAAAAAGAAGATCGGCACCTTCAGCTGATCTTGAATGAGTTTGGCCCAACCTCGAACGGCATTACTAGGAACCCCTTGGGCACCAATTAAAATAGAATTATTTCTCTTACAAAAACCATTCGCAACAAACGTGTTAGCCGTACCCTCTGATTCTACGACCAGACAAAAATCAATTTTCTTTTTCGCTTTAAGTTGCAAACTCTGCGGGCGGTTCTTGGGCTGAAATGGCGACGTCCCCAAACTGCCCAGGTCGACAACTGCTTTGGTTCCATCTGGCAAAGTTTCTGTGACAACTAATTGATTCGAGTAGGTTTGCCCCCCTCGATCATTCGCATAACAATTTAAATCCTCTCGGTAGCACTCCAGCATTTCACAGATAAAATCAATTACTGAATCACTCTCAGATTGATCCTGAAAATCCAGGGGCTTTAGATGAGGATCGTGTTTCACTTCACCTTTTGCAATATAATAGAGCTCACGCTTTGTATTAACTGCGCCGGTATCAATATTTCTTAAAAGAACCTCAAGGAGAAAAATGGCTCGTGACATTTTCTGAACAGAAGACACATTCAATTCTGTTCGAACTTTTTTATCTCCGGGAGTCAGATATCCCACTTTGGGACTATAATTTGAATTGTCCAGAGAACATTTGATTGCCTCCAATATCGGCCGTCGAGCGTTCTCCAGGTCCGCTAGCATTTTGTTGCATAAATCTTTTGAAATTTTGGGAATGCTGTCACTTCTCATGATGCTGACTTCTCCTTACTGACCGAGCTTTTCGATTTGCCTTTGGCGGCTGGCTTTGCCTTGGCTGCTGATTTTGGCTTTGCCTTTGCTTTTTTCTCAACCACTTCAACTTCCGGAGTATTCTCTTCTGGAGATTCCTCGGGCGTTTCTTCATCTTTAATAATTTGAATTTTTCCCTTGGCAGCGGCTTCTTTCGCCGCGAGATCGGCTTCTTTGAATTCTTTTTTGGCAACGGTTAAATCGCGACCCAGGATTTTTTCGAGACCCTCAGTTGCTTTTTTCTTTCTCTTGTCGGGGGCCTGGGTAATTCGACACAGACAATCTACCAAGATTGGACAGAACTGCTCGATATAGCGGAGCTTATTCTCAAGATCTTGTTCTCGGTGCTCCTTCTTAATATGACGAGACAGTCTTTGACCAGCCTGAATCAAAGTTCTTCGAAGCTCTTCTACTAGCTCATCACTGGCATCGATAGTTTCTTTTGAGGCGTTCTTAAACTTAATAAAGGGGGAAACGAGGCTTACCGCTATTACATACGGACCAAGCGGCAAACTATCTTTAGGCTGTTGAAGACCATAAGAGCGCCAATTCACCGATTCAATTGCCTTCACCATCGCACAGGCAGATTTATCAAACTGCAATGGGACGCGATTTGCAAAACGAAGAACTTGTACGGGACCGTCGTCGGATCCTTCACCCTTCGACAAACCTTTTAACCTCGCCACGGCGACTTCTACTGCAACGGGTTTATAATCACAGATCGATGGTCTTCTCGTTACCACCGAGAAAAAGTCGACTTCTCCCAGGCGTCTGACACTTTTTGAGAAGCTCGCTTCTCCAATGGTCATCACAGACTTAGTACTTGGGGACATCAGCTCTGTTTTGTGAATGACAGAAAAGATGTCTTTAAACTGGGTCTCGGAGACTTTATCGACAGAAAGGTCTAACATTTTTTTGTCGAGCCCATTCTTAACAAACTCAGCCAAGGAATTGTCGCTGATTCGAGAAAACCCTTTTTTAAGCCACGCTTTTAGAGCCATTCGACCAAACAAATGCGAGTGAGCAATAAACTCTCCAAGCTTCATTGTATGGGGATGAGGCTCCGTTGCATTGGGCACATCCGGAGATTCGTTCGAAACCCGAGGAATAGTGATCGTTTTTTGCTCAGGCAATGTGTAATGCAGTGTTAAGTGGGGGTTTACTAAAGCGGTACCAGTTAAATAGGTAATCAGACCGCCTTCACCTTGCAGCTGGATTCTTCCATCAATAATAAACTCGACAGAAAGACCATGGGGACCTTTTAGCTTGCCGTCCTTTTTTTCCTTTAAGAGGCCTTTGTTGTGTTTGATGTCCACTGCCACCTGAACCTGAACAGGCTGGCGCATGGTTTTTGTTTTTGTAACTACTGTAACCCCTTTGGCGGAAGTGAGCTGGGCCCAAGTAGTTGCAGCAGAAATACCAATCCCTTGTTGCCCGCGAGAACATCTCCCTCGTCCAAACTTAGAAGAAGCCAAGTATTCGCCGAAAACTTTCGGAACATCATCTAAACTTAAGCCAGGTCCATTATCTTCAACTTTAATGCGAATCAAATCGGTGTTCTTGAGAGTGCCGACACCCAGCTTTTCAATTTGAACTGAAATCTCCGGCAAAATTCCTTGTTCTTCACAAGCATCCAGTGAGTTATCCACTGATTCTTTAAGCGTCGTCAAAACTGCCTTAGTCGGAGAGGAAAACCCCACCTGCTGGAGGTTTTTGGAAAAATACTCTGCCGTACTACTAGATGTAATTTTATCTTTAGCCACTTTTTACCTTTGAGACATGGGGATATACGCCCCTTCGGTTGGACCCGTATAAATCTGTCGCGGTCTTCCAATTTTGGAACCCGGCGCTTCAATCATTTCTTTCCATTGAGCAATCCACCCCGGAGTTCTGCCAATAGCGAACATCACCGTGAACATGTTGGTCGGGATTCCAATCGCCTTGTAAATAATTCCGCTATAAAAATCCACGTTGGGATAGAGCTTTCGAGAAACGAAGTAATCATCACTGAGAGCTGCCTCTTCAAGTCTCTTGGCAATATCTAAGAGCGGATCGCTGATTCCCAGTTTGTTCAAGATGAGATCACAATAACGTTTGATGATCTTAGCTCTCGGATCAAAGTTTTTATAAACTCGGTGGCCAAAGCCCATAAGACGAACGCCCTGCTCGCGGTTTTTGACTCGTTCCACGAACTTCTGAACGTCCCCACCGGTTTTGTGAATCATCTGTAACATTTCGATGACTTCCTGGTTGGCGCCCCCATGTAAAGGGCCCCACAAAGCTGAGATCCCAGCCGATACTGAAGCGTACAGATTTGCACGGCTACTTCCCACAAGACGGACAGTCGAAGTGGAGCAGTTTTGTTCGTGATCGGCATGAAGAATCAAAAGAAGGTCGAGCGCTTTTGCAACAACCGGATCCACCACATACTCTTCTGCAGGGACTCCAAACATCATTTTTAGAAAATTAGAGCAATAATCTAAACTGTTCGTGGGATAGACAAAGGGTTGCCCAATCGATTTTTTGTAAGAGCAGGCCGCGATAGTTGGCAACTTCGCAAGAAGCCTATGAATGGACAGATTCCTGTCACCTGGAGCATCCGAGTAAAGCAAGTCCTGATAAAAAGTTGAAAGAGTGCTTACTGCTGAAGAAAGAATGGCCATGGGATGAGCATCGCGAGGAAAGCCATCGTAAATACGCTTCATGTCTTCATGAAGCATCGTGTGTCGTGTAAGGGTGTTTGTAAAAGTATCTAGCTCTTTTTGATTTGGTAATTTGCCGTAAATCAACAAGTAGCTAGTTTCAACAAAAGTAGACTTCTCAGCTAAGACCTCAATAGGAATTCCTCGATAACGAAGAACTCCCTGTTCACCATCCAAAAAGGTAATCGCACTCTGGCAAGAACCGGTATTCATATACCCAGGATCTAAAGTAACGAGACCGGTCAGATCTCTCAGTTTTGCAATATCGATTCCCCGCTCTCCTTGGGTTCCCTCGACAACTGGAAACTCGTAAGTTTTTCCTTCATATTGAATTGTGATCTGGCTCATTTTGCTCCTTCAACATTCGCTTTTTTGGCCAAAGCCTTGGCTCGTTTTGTTGCCTGAACCACTGCCTTTATCAAAGTTACTCTTAGTTTTCCTTCTTCTAATTCCAAAAGTCCATCAATCGTACAACCCGCGGGGGTCGTTACTTCGTCTTTCAGGGCTGCGGGATGTCTTTGGGTTACTTGTAACATTCTGGCAGCCCCTAAAACCGTTTGAGAAGCCAATTGCGTTGCCACCTCACGAGGAAGGCCCACTTTGATTCCCGCATCGGTTAGAGATTCTAAAATCACATAAAGGTATGCGGGTCCGCAACCACTAAGCCCTGTAACCGCATCCATTTGGTTTTCATCCACTAACACAACCTTCCCTACTGCTTCAAAAATTTCCTTGGCAACCTTTAATTGAGCCTGAGAAGACGACTTTCCTGAACAAAGGGCTGTTATCCCCTCTCCAACCAAAGCGGGAGTATTGGGCATAGCTCTTATGACAGCTGTTCCTTTGGCAACCCCATTTTCAATTTCAGAGGTGCTAATACTTGCAACGATAGAAATCAGTGTTTTCCCTTTTCCCAGGTGAGGCCCAATCTCTTTAAGAACCTCAAATACGTTTTGGGGTTTGACGGCCATAACAATCACATCACAACTCTGAACCAGCTCGACGTTTGACTTGGCTCCTGAAGTGGCGCTTCGATTACTAAACAAGATCGGGGAGGAACGAAAAGAGGGCTGTTTAGAAAGCCCGTCGGCTAGGCATTTGCCCATTCTTCCTAATCCCAATATTCCGAGTTTGTGGTGCTGCGCCATAAGTTTTTATTTTTCGATAGTTTAGAGGAGGTCGCGTCGGAAATAAAGAATCCATTTACATTAAGAAACAATGCGGTAAGACTTGTTGGCTTTCCAAGGGTGCTTAGCTCAATTGGTTAGAGCGACGCGTTTACACCGCGTAGGTTATAGGTTCGAGTCCTATAGCACCCACCATTGACCGCCCCGCAAAAAACCTGTTCAATATAACCCAATGAAAAAGTTTAACTTGCTCCGAAAATCCTTGGTGATAGGGGTGGTTGTTTTTCTTGCTGTTGCCCTTCCCACTCTCTCTTATTCTGATTGTGAAGATCCCTGCTCAGGCGCCCAAGACTGTGTGGATCCGCATTGCAAAGGGTGTGATATAGGTTTCGGGGTATGCATAGATTGTTGTACGGCCCAAACTTCCGTTGAATGCGCCGATTATCCTGGTTGTCACTGGAATACGTTTGAGTGCGAAAATGAAATGGGGGTTGCGTGCTCAGGAATTGCTGAGTTTCCCAAAAACAGCAGAACCTGGCTTCTCGTCGCGTTTTTATTGGCTGGGTTTGGGTTAACGGCTGCGCTTCGTCTTAAGAAAAAGCCCGTTTAATTTTTTGCTGGTTGCGGGGAAAACCCTATTTCAGAGGTAGTTTTTTGCTTGGCTTTTCTTCTCTCGGATACAACTACCAGGGTATTAAAAAAGATTCCAATTCCAAAAGCATATAAAAGGTAGCCTAGGTGGGCATGGAAAATGCCCAAAATTACTTTCAGAGCAAAATCGCGTCCCCACCACTGCCCTGAAATCACGCCCAAAGAAAACAGGGAAACTATTCGAATGGCATTCAAGATTAAAAAGAATAACAGCCCCAAAACACAATTCTTAAGCCATGTTAATGGCTTAAACAGCTCCCAATTAAGGGGAGCAAAGATGCAAAAAACTGCCAAGAAAAAGAGAAGACCATCAAATCCACCACACCCCTGGCCTAAATAGACCGTGATTACAGGGTGGTGAATTCGCATTCGATTCTTAAATGCGGAAACCTCAATCAGATCATTTCCCATTATCGCAAGGACTCCCTTGATGAGCCCCTCGAGGTAAGAAACCATGGAAAGCCAAAGAGCCTCACCATATTTCATGTAGAGCACTAGGGAAAAAACCATAATCAGGCTAGGCCCTAGCGCCCACACGTTGGGATTTTTATAAATGTCTTTCGGGCGAATCCACACGCAGAAAGCACTTACAATGGTTGCGAGAAGCAGCATCACCCATAACATCGTAAGTCCCTGTCCCAGGGTAACTCCAACGAACCCGGCAACGGCTAACAAATTAAGGACAAGGGCCAGAGGCTGAAATTTTAAATCCAGTTTTTTAGCCTTTTCGAGCGCCAAGACAAAAGCAAAGAAACCCAAGGGAGCAGGCAAAATAAGTTCAAAGTCGGTAAAACCCGGAAAACCAAACCGAAGCCCAAGAACATGGTGAAAATAAAGCCGCAGGCCCACTAGCTCAATAATGGGTAGTGCCATCAGGATAAGGGACTTAAAAAGCGTCCCGTACCAGTTCTTATGCTGACTTAATTGGATTTGGGTTTTCATTTGAAGCAACCTAATTGTACTGCACTTTTCGGGTGTTTCTAAACACCAAAACAAGTCTCGCATGGCGTTATCAATTTACTTCTTGGCCGACCCTGTGGTATTCCCTTTTCTTCTTTGGAAAGTGGGGGCGTAGCTCAATTGGGAGAGCACCAGCTTTGCAAGCTGGGGGTTGTCGGTTCGATGCCGATCGCCTCCACCACTTTATTATGGTTCGAAGCCAAGCCTTTAAGGACATACTCAAAAAAGAAAACAGCATCTTGTGGTGCCTTTTGGCATTTCAAGCCGGTTTTATTAATGCTGGCGGCTTCATCGCCTGCCATCGGTTTGTATCTCATGTAACCGGGTATGGAACCCACGTCGGATTAAGCTTCTCTCAAGAAGGGTTTTGGCTTGCACTTGAGATGATGGTTGCTCCGCTGTCATTCATTGCGGGCGCAGCGTACTCGGCGTTTCTTATCGATCGACCCTTCTACCAACAAAAAAGAGTAAGAGTGGGATATGCGCTAGTTACTCAGTCGGCTCTTCTTTTTCTTGTTTTTGTTTTGGGAGAGTGGGGCATGTTTGGAGAGTTTGGCGAACCCCTCATACTCCAGCGCGATTTCGTACTGTTGTTTCTGCTCTGTTTTATTTGTGGTTCTCAGAATGCTACTTTTGGTTGTCTGACAAACGGGCAAGTTCGCACCACCCACATGACAGGACTGTCAACGGACCTTGGAATGAACCTGGTTAGAATTCCCTTCTTAAATGTTGATGAGAAAGAAAAAACCTACCAAAAAAAGCTGAACTGGCTGCGCGTGTTCACTTTTGCAAGCTTTATGGTCGGCTCTGGAATCTCGGCTTATATTTTTAGTCATCTGGCCGGATACCACGGCTTTATTGTTCCGGCGCTCACTTCATTGGCTGTATTGCTTCTTGCAAAAAAAAACATGGATAAACATGAGCAGGAAGCGCTAGCAAACTCTCCTTAACCTATAAGTTAAGCAAACACCTTGATTGCGTCGACAACGTATTCCTGTTCCTCTTTTGTCATGCTAGGAAAAATCGGCAAGGACAGGACCTCTTCGCAGGCTTGTTCTGCCGCAGGAAAATCCCCTTTTTTATATCCGAGAGCGCTCAGCGCTTTTTGAAGATGACAAGGAATCGGGTAATAAACCATGTGGCCAATTTTTTTCGCGCTCAGATGATTTTTAAAGGCCTCTCGTTTTCCATTTAAAACCCGAACGGTGTACTGGTGATACGTATGTGTCGAAAAGGATGCTTTCGCGGGAACAACGATTTGCTCCTGCTCTCCTAATTGTTCATCATAAAAGCTCGCGGTCTTTTGTCGTTCTCTGATCCAATGATCAAGATGAGGAAGAAAAACCCGAAGGGCCGCAGCTTGAACGGTATCCATTCTAAAGTTGCTTCCTATCACTTCATGAACGTATCGAGTTTTAGAACCATGATTTCGAATAGCTAGCACCCTCTCAGCAAGTTCCTGATCATTTGTGGTGATAATCCCAGCGTCTCCAACAGCGCCCAGGTTTTTCGTGGGATACAAACTAAAACAACCAAATTGGCTCCAGTTTCCTGTTTTTTTGTCTCCGATTTTCGCTCCAATAGATTGACACGCATCCTCAACAAGAAAGACCCCATATTTTTTTGAAAGCGCTTGAAATGCTTCCATGTCACAAGCTTGTCCATAAAGATGAACAGGAATAATTGCTTTAATTCTTTTGTGGGTGTCTTTTTTGAGGACTTGCTCAACCTGGTTAGGATCTAAATTAAAAGTTTTTGGATCGATGTCAGCAAAAACGGGAACGGCCCCACTGTTTACAGTTGCGCTGACAGTGGCAAAAAATGTGAAGGGAGAGGAAAGGACTTGATCGTTTTGTCCGACTCCCAATGCTCGCAATGCAATAAAGAGCGCATCCGTACCATTGCTGACACCAATAGCAAACCGGGCTCCCATCCATTCCGCTACTTCTTTTTCAAATGCCGCAACATCAGGCCCTAAAATGAAAGCCCCCGATTCAACAACCCGAGACATGGCTCGAGCCACTTGAGGCAAAAGCTCTCGGTATTGCCTTAACAAATCAAGAGCTGGAACAGAATTAATCGTCATCAAGTGAAGGCTTGCACGATGTCTGGAGCACGTCAATCAGGGACAATAACCCATTTGAGAGTTTCCAAGCTTCAAACAAAATGGAGCCTGAAACCCGTCATCCCCTTTTGGTCCTTGAGGGCCTCTATTTCCTTGCGGGCCCTTTTCGCCTTGTTTGGCCTGACATGCTACGAAGAGAGTAAGATCTGCTCCCTGGGGCATATCTGAAGCATGGATTCTCCAATCAATCTCACCGGACCATCCTCCCTCCCCGCCCTCTCCACCGGGTCCACCGAGGCCGCCCTCACCCCCAACACCGGGCTTGTTTGTGAAAAAAACATCTCCCGACTTGGTATCTTCAATTTCAACAATCACCTTAGAAGAATTTCCTCCTACTCCACCAGCGTGTCCGAAGAGGCCAGTTCCCCCTGTTTCTCCAATAGCACCCGGTGGACGAGGCGGATCACAATAAAACCAATAACCCCTGAAGTTATAGGCTCCCTCAGGAAACTTGGACGGCTCACCCCAACGAAGAAATGTTTTTGGCCCTGCGGTACCGACCGCTCCAACAGCGCCTTGAGAACCTTCGAGACCAGCGCCACCATTTTGACCATCAGCCCGAATAAACAAAGCTCCCTTGAGTGTTTTTGACTGAACTATTAGCTCTCCGCCCCCCTTACCAGCCATTCCCAAGACAGCATTCTTTTGCGTTAGAGAGAAGGAATCTAAAACCGCATCCTCTGAAATAATTTCACGAGCACGAATTTCTAATTTTTCTCCCTGCCAAACGATTCGGACCTTGTTTTTAAAAAACAATCTCGCGTAGTCATCCACTTTCCCGGTCTGGATCACTTCCTCCCCTTCGAAAACTTTATCTTTGGGGACCTGAACCTGGATCCAATCCGAAGTAACGCTCTTTGAGCCGTTAATCATTTGCACTTGATACAAATAATCTTTTCCTTCTTGAACCTCTTCGTCTTGGTAAAAGCCCTGCTCCCCTTGCACCACTCTGCCTGAAGTCCAATCACTTCTTTTAACAATGAAAAAAGTAGAGGGCTCTCGGTTGCTAATTTGCCAACTTAACTGAACGTCATATAAGTGGGGCTCATCCAACCCCCTGGCTTCTCCCTTTAGCTTCAGGGGCCCAGACCCAGGATCTTTATTGTGGTCAGGGTGCGTTTCCGCTGGAGAAGAGATTTCACCTGGCTGGGGGTTTTCGTTTCGGCTTTTATTTTGACAAGAAATCAACCCAGCTAAAAAGAAAATGGTTACCCAAGAGAACGGTGTTGGCATTTGATTGCTCCTTTAAAAAAACCAAGCTTCGCAAGATTTCGACAGGTGCAACCAAGGCGCCAAATCAAGAAGGAGCTCTCATGAAGAAGTTCGGGTGCCTTCTTAAGTATCAAATATGGTTTTTTATTTCCAGAAAAAGAAGAAAGGCCTGTTATTTCAGTTTCTTGGGCCTTCGAAAACTAGACATCGGGTATTCGGTTTGGAAAGATCCCCGGTCTTTAGGGAGGCGGGACACTGGATATTTTTGTTCCTGTAGGATGATTTTCGAACTTATTTTTTTTCAATTCGAGTAATTGACCCCGCCTGACAAGGATCAAAATCACTGAGGAGCTTGAGGTTGGCTTTTTTATCAAACTTCTTGTTAAACGCCTCGAACAAATCTGGATCAAACTTGCCCGGCTGCATGCCAAACATCATATCAAGCGCTTCTGACGGCGAAATCGCCTTGTGGTAGGACCGCTCTGTGGTTAGGGCATCAAAAACATCCGCAATAGCAACTATCTTTGATAGCTCACAAACCTCATCGCCACGTTTTTTGTTGGGATAGCCTGTGCCGTCGTAGTTCTCGTGGTGCTCATAAACTGCTCGCTTTGAATCTTGAGGCACATTTTCAACATCAATTAAAATTGCTTGCCCATACTCAGGGTGTTTTTTGATCTCAAGCCACTCTTCTTGGCTTAATTTGGTTTGCTTATTAATAAGTGCCGTATCGATTTTTCGTTTACCAACATCGTGGAGCAAGCCACCCAAACCCGCCTGAATTAATTTTTCACGGTCTGCACCATACAACTGCTTAGCAAGCGAAATAGTGTAAACCGCGACATCAACACAATGATTGTACGTGTAATAATCGTGTTTAGATAACTGCATGAGGTTTGCGACTGCGCTCACATCCTCACTCACAAAATCAACCATTTCAGAAACTAGAATTTCAGCACCCTTTACCGTTTCTGCTACACTCTCTTTCTCAAACAGATCATTGACGTGAAGAAATGCGGATTCCTTGATGTAGCGACTTTTCACTTCCATTGAGGTTTCTGGATTATTCACCATCTCCTTCAGAGACTGGATATAAAGTGGGCGCTGTTCTTCAAGCACCAGAAATCTCTGACCTCCATGCGACAGCAAGGAGTGCAGCCGTTGACTGGTTAAAACATCTTTTTGTTTTCGAAAAAGAATCGGGTTTCCACTAACCAAAAGGAAGAGATCGAATCCCAGAGGCACATCAGTGACAACAGATTGGAGACGCACCTCGAAAAATCGAGAAATGACTGGCTTTTGTTTGATTGCTGGCTCACCCATGAAAACACCTTACCGTGTTTTCTTATCGACGAGTCAGGGAGTCAGCCTTAATTTCTTTTCGTTGGGTCGGCTAGGGGATGACAACTGGTATCACAACAGGCTTGTAGCTTGCGTGCCTTCTAAAGTACCTTCGAGTTTCAAGCTTCACAATTTCTTCAAAATCTTCGCGATCCCCATAGTCAGCGTTTACGGCAATGAGTTTTTTCTTAGCTCCAGCGATAACTTCCTGCTCATCTGACCCGTGATAAAGAAGAAGGCCTTGAACACACACAATGGGATCGCTCAACAATTGGTGCGTGCGCGGGTTTCGAAAAAGGGCAACAAACACGATTCCCGCTTTTGCCAAAGCGTGCTTTTGCTTTAAGGCCTCTGGGCTTCCATCCACATAAAGATTTTCGACGGCCGGTAGCTTTACAATCTCGAGCTTCTCCCCGAGCTTAATTTCATCGGCAGTGATTTCTATCACCTGCCCATCTTCCACTACGACCGAGTTTTCTTCTTTCACCCCTGAGCCAACCGCGAGCTTGGCATGTTTAGATAGGTGTCGAAATTCACCATGAATCGGTATGAAAAATTTTGGTCGGGTTGCCTTCAACATCATCATGAGCTCTTCTTGAAACCCGTGTCCAGAAACGTGTATTTGATGGACAGATTCGTAAAGAACGTCAGCTCCCGAGCGATAAAGATTGTCTATCATTCGGGTAATGGCACGCTCATTCCCTGGAATAAACCGACTCGACATAACAACTGTATCCGTTTTTCGGATTTCAAAGTCTTTATGAATCCCCTCTGCCACTCGCACCAACGCCGAGCGAGGTTCAGCCTGGCTTCCAGTACTTAAAACAATGACTTGATCATCACGATACTTACCGACGTTTTCAATGGGGATGAGCGTGTCCTCGGGAATGGTCAGAGAATTTTGCTCAAATGCAATTCGCGTATAGCTGTGCATACTTCGGCCCATCAAAGCAACTTTTTTCCCCTGCTTTTTAGCAATCGCCATGATGCGCTCTAACCTACGAATGTTAGAAGCAAACAATGCGATGATGAGTCGTCCCGTTTGATTAGTGAGAATCTTTTCAAATGATTTCTCGATGTCGACTTCTGAGAGAGTATGGCCTTCTCTCTCGGCATTAGTGCTGTCTGACATCAGCAGCAAAACACCCTTGTCTCCATATTCGTGAAAGGCCTGAAAAGTAATTTCCCCTCTCGAGGCTTCTTTGGGATCATGTTTAAAATCTCCAGAATGGATCACCGTGCCTGCGGGAGTTTCGATCGCAAAAGCTAGTGCTTCAATAATCGAATGTTGAACCGGAATGGGATCAAAATTAAAACAGCCCACAGAGAATTTTTTTCGAGGCTCAACGGTGTGAAACCGGGCCTCTTTTACTCCTGAAAACTCAGCAAGCTTTTGCTCAATCAACCCTCGTGGGAAGGGGGTTGAATAAATATCTAGTTCTTTTTCTCTGAGTAAAAAGGGAATGGCCCCAATATGATCATCATGGCCGTGGGTTACGATTATTCCTCGAAGCTTATCGAGCCTCTCCAAAACATAAGAAAGATCGGGAACCAAAACTTCTACGCCCGGGTAACTGGCGTCTGGAAATTGTAACCCGCAATCAATCAACACCATGTCGCCGTGCGTCTCGAGGGCCATGGCGTTCATACCGATTTCGCCTAATCCCCCCAAAGGAATGACCTTTAATTTATCTTTTTGCATGGCGACACAAGATTAGCTCAAAAATCAAACTCTTGCGAGCGTTAGACTAAGGAAGTTGTAGAATAAGGCCGATATAGGGTCTAGAGGAGCCCCTCCTGAGTTGGGGTAAAAACTATGAGAAATAGAGATTATTTTCTGCCTTCTGTGACAACGCTTATTCTTTTTGGTCTGGTTTGGTTCTTGTCCTGTGCGCACCAAAATCGGTTCAAAGACGAGGACGATACAGCTTTCGAGCAAGCAGCTGAACAGCAATTAGCGGAGAACCAAGAGTCAGAAGAACAACCCGTTGAGCAGAGAACGAGCGAATCACCCGAAACGGCTTTTAATTCGGAAGAAGCAGAAAAAAACGAATTGCCTCAAAATCCGGATCAAACGACCCAACCAGAAGAACAAGCAATGGCAGAACCGGTTCTCCAATCAGCGGAAGCTGTGGAGCCAAAGGCAGAAGTTGCAGAAGCTCCCTCAGTCCAAGCAGAACCAGAAATCGAGGCGCCAGAAGTCCAGATGGAAGAAGCTCCAAAGCCGGTAGTTCGCAGGGCATACACACCCAAGGCTCCCAAAATTCCTAGAAGAGCGTTTGTTAGAAAGGGATCTCAGGTAAATAGATTTTACTTTGCCCGAAAGGGAGACTCCCCCAAGAAAATTTCTCAACTCATTTATTCAAACTTAAAATTCACAAAAAAATTAGCTCGCTGGAATGGCGCCGTTTGGTCACCCGGACAAATGATCTTTTATGTGTCTCCATTAGATCCCAAAGATAAAAAAATGGCCTCTTTCTATCAGGAGCGAAACATTCAGCCTGAAGAATATCAAGTTCACTCAGGAGACTGGCTAACTCGAATCGCTCATAAGAAACTGGGAAGTGTCAAAAGCTGGAAGGAGCTTGCGGTCCTCAACGGTCTAAAAACTCCTAACTCAATAGAAACTGGTCAGACTCTAGCTGTGTATCCAAAAAATCTTTTCAAGGCCCTCCAAGCTCCGGCTGAACAAAAGCTAGCAAAAGAGGAAGAGGTTCCGATGGTCCAACCGTCGAAGCCAGAGCCCCTCTTGGCTAAACCGGCCGAACCCCTGCCCGTATTCGAAAACAAAATCCCAGAACCCGCACCTTCTCTTGCTCCAGCTCCGGTAACGCCACCTCCGGCTGCTCTCCAGGCTCCCTCTGTTGAGGAACCTGAATCGCCAGCTGAAGAAATCGGTAACGGCGCTGAACAACCTGCAGCAGCCATGAACTGGGACCAAGTGGTTGAGCAAAACTCAATTGCGATCCTTATCGGGGCAGCTCTGATTATTCTTTTGCTTGCCTTGGCGGCAAGAAAAAAACGTCTCAAAGCACGAGCTTCCTCGCCATCGAGTAGCGATGCTGGTGAGAGCACTGAGGACACTCCCAGTAAATTTCGAAGAAGATAGACCTATTTGACATTTAAGACCTTCGGCAGCACCCTAGGGGCTTTTACGGTTGGGGTGTTTCTATGAAACTTAAGAACTGCCTTTTTTCATCTGAGTCGGTTACCGAAGGTCATCCTGATAAGATCGCCGATCAAATTTCAGATGCGGTATTAGATGCCATTTTAACTCAAGACCCAAAAGCCAGAGTTGCTTGTGAGACTTTGGTCACCACTGGACTGGCTTTTGTTTCTGGAGAAATTACCACCTCGGCCGTAATAGACGTTACGGACATTGCCCGAAGAACGATTAAAAAAATCGGCTACAACTCAGATGAAGCAGGTTTCGATTATAATACCTGCGCCGTTTTGACAGCGATTGGAAAGCAATCGCCGGATATTTCTCAAGGAGTGACTGAGGGCCAAGGACTTTTTAAAGAGCAGGGAGCTGGCGATCAAGGCCTCATGTTTGGTTATGCCTGTGATGAGACTCCCGAGTTCATGCCCGCAACAATCGCATTCGCTCATCGTCTGACTCGACGTCTCGCAGAATGTCGCAAAGAGGGAGTCTTGGGTTTTCTCCGACCAGATGGAAAATCACAAGTAACGGTTCAATATGAAAATGGCGTGCCTAAACGAGTTGATGGAATTGTTTTGTCCACGCAACACAGCCCGGATGTTTCCTATGAGGAGCTTAAAAACGCTTTGATGGAAGAAGTAGTTCAGAAAGTGATCCCATCAAATCTTATCGACCCCAAAACAAAATTTTTCATTAATCCCACTGGGAGATTTGTAATTGGTGGCCCCATGGGTGACTGTGGGTTAACTGGAAGAAAAATTATTGTAGATACCTATGGTGGTCATGGAGCGCATGGCGGAGGAGCCTTCTCCGGAAAAGATCCCTCTAAAGTGGATAGATCGGCTTCTTACATGGGCAGATATCTAGCTAAGAATCTCGTCGCAGCTGGCTTAATGAAACGTTGCTTGGTTCAAATTGCTTACGCGATTGGAGTTGCTGAGCCAGTTTCATTAATGATCGAAGATTATGATACGGCTACTGTACCGCTCGACAAAATAACTGCTGCCGCGAAAGAACTGTTCGGATTTAAACCTTCTGAAATAATTAAAACTCTTGATCTCCTTCGACCCATTTACGAAGAAACCGCCGCTTACGGACACTTCGGAAGAACTTCTACAAAGGGCTTTACTTGGGAAAAGCTTGATCGAGTTAACGATTTGAAAAATCTTATTCGTAGCTAAGAAACTTGGGGAGCCCTGCGGCTCCCCAACTTTTTTACTTTTGGCCGGTAGGCTTGGTAATCATCGTTTCGGTTTTTGGATGTGGATAGTTGTTCACCCCCACCGGAGAGACTTCGGCTTCGTCGCTTTCTATTTCAATATCGAACAACAGCTCATCACACCGAAAACACACAAAACGATTGTTCATTAAGATCGTTGAACTTGCTTTTTTACAAACAGAACATGCTTTCATACGTCCTCCCCGTTTATCGACTAAAAGTTCTTCACAGATCAATTAGCTGATCAACTGAATCCATCATAGCCGATTTAATGCGGCAAATCAACTGGCAAGATATTGATTTTATTGATTTAAGTGTATTCGGGCAGAATACACCTGGGGGCCAGCCTCCCAAAACTGGGGGATCTAATGGGAGGAGGCGCTAGGTGCAGGAACAATATGCCCTTCGTCGGGCGGCCTGATCTCCATGGGCACATTTTCCTGGAAAACAGAATCTGTGACCAATGCCTCTTGAAGCACCTTATCCATGTGATCCACTGGAACAACTTGGATATTTTTTAGAATGTTCTTCGGAACATCTCGCAGATCTTTTTCGTTTTCTTTTGGAATAATAATTTTTTTCACGCCGCCTCGATGAGCAGCGAAAATCTTTTCCTTCAACCCACCGATGGGAAGTACGCGCCCACGTAACGTGATCTCTCCGGTCATTGCAACATCCTTGCTGACCGGTTTTCCAGTGAGGGAGCTAACCAGCGCCGTTGCCATCGTTATCCCAGCGGAAGGACCATCTTTGGGGATCGCACCTTCCGGCACGTGGATGTGTAGGTCGACCTTTTGGTAGAACTCAGGATCCAACCCAAGCAATTTGGCTCGAGAGCGCACATAGCTCATGGCCGCCTGAGCGGACTCTTGCATCACATCTCCAAGTTTTCCCGTCACCTGCAGTTTGCCTTTTCCAGGCATCTGAAGAACTTCGATGGTCAGCATATCTCCACCAGTTTCGGTGTAGGCAAGACCATTACACAGACCGACTTCAGATTCAGATTCTGTCTTCTGATAACTGAATTTGTGGGGCCCCAAGAGTTGCTGAACCTTTTGAGGATTTACTGTGACTTTTCCAGATTTTTCTTTGGACTTGCTAATCTCTCTCGCAATTTTTCGGCAAATGGCAGAAATCTCTCTCTCAAGATTTCTTACGCCAGCCTCTTTTGTGTAGTGCCGCAGAATATCAACCACTGCACTTTCCTGGAAGTTTACTTTGCTTTCATCAAGACCATGTCTTTGGATGAGCTTGGGAACTAGGTGTCTTTTCGAAATCTCACTCTTCTCCTCTTCTGTATATCCGGAAAGATTGATCACTTCGAGTCGATCGAGAAGTGCCCAGGGAATAGTATGCTGGCTATTCGCAGTCGTAATAAACATCGCATGAGACAAATCGTATTCCACTTCGAGGTAGTGATCGGCAAAAAACTTGTTTTGCTCTGGATCTAAAACTTCTAAAAGCGCACTGCTTGGATCGCCCCGAAAATCTGTGCTCATCTTGTCAATTTCATCGAGAAGAATAACCGGATTAATTGTTTCCGCTTTCTTCATCGCTTGAATCATTTTTCCTGGGAGCGCACCAATATAAGTTCTTCTGTGGCCGCGGATTTCAGCTTCATCGCGAACCCCGCCCAAAGCAATCTTGACGAAGCTTCGTCCGATCGACTTCGCAATTGATCTGGCTAGAGAGGTTTTTCCTACGCCGGGAGGACCAACCAAACAAATGATGGGTCCTTGCGTTTTTCCAACCAGACTTTGGACAGCCAGGTGTTCTGCAATTCGCTCTTTCACCTTGTTTAGACCAAAATGATCTTCATCCAAGACGGCTTCTGCTTGAGCGACGTCAATTTTTTCTTCGGTCTTCTCATTCCATGGAAGTTGGATAAGCCAGTCGAGATAATTTCGAACGACGGTTGCCTCCGCTGACATGGGAGACATCATTTTTAGTTTCTTGAGCTCGGCCTTTGCCTTTTTTGCTGCTTCCTCTGGCATTCGTTTTCTTTTGATAGCCTTTTCGAGCTCCTGAACTTCGCTCTTAAACTCGTCGCGCTCTCCCAATTCTTTCTGTATAGCAGCCATCTGCTCATTCAAATAGTACTCACGCTGGGAACGCTCCATTTGTTTTTTTACTCGTGAGCGGATCTTCTTTTCGACCTGAAGAATATCAATTTCGCCTTCAATCAACTTCATTAACTTCTCAAGACGACGGCAAGCATCTGTCATTTCGAGCAGCTTTTGCTTCTCTTCAACTTTGATATTAAGGTGCGGAACAATGGTGTCCGCTAATTTACCCGGCTCTTCGATTCCCAGAACTGACATGACAAGCTCTGGTGGAATTCGCTTGTTTAATTTCACATAGGTTTCAAAGGTACCCTTGATGCCTCTTGTTAGGGCCTCTGCCTCGACCATGGAGGAGACCATCTCATCAATAGGCTCTGCCTCAACGCGGAAAATACTGTTTGTATCTACAAACCCGGTGATTTTTACTCGCTGAACCCCTTCTACCAGAACCTTAAGTGTTCCGTCTGGCAGTCTGAGGAGCTGAATAATATTTGCAAGCGTACCAAAATCGAAAATATCTTTTTCTTGCGGATTGTTGTTTTGAGCTTTCTTTTGCGCGGCGAGAACAATCTGCTTACGCTGCGTCATCGAATCTTCAAGTGCTCGAATAGATTTCTCGCGGCCCACAAAAAGAGGAACCACCATGTGCGGAAACACAATGATGTCTCTTAAAGGAAGAAGCGAATAGACTTGGGGCTGAACCTGCTTTTTCGTCATAGGATCAGATCCTCGTAATAGTTTGTTAAGGTGTTAGAGCAAAGAATGTGACTAAATTATAACCGATCGTCTGGGGTGAAATGGAAGGGTTTACTTTTTTTTAGGAAAACTTTTTTTCTTGAAAAAAAAAATTTCTTCGCTCTTAATTTGCGTCACTCAAAAACAAAATGACTCGCGTCATTTATGCAGTTTCAGCTTTTTTTGCAAAAGCCGCCTGAGCTGCTTGCTCTTCCTCTGTTTGAGTAACGAGTTGGGGCTTACCGCTTTTAAGAATGACATTCTCGTTCACAATGCATTCCTTAAGGTTTGGAATGCTGGGAACTTCATACATTAGATCTAGCATCGAGTGTTCCAGAATGGTTCGAAGACCACGAGCACCCGTTCGGCTCTTAAGCGCTTCTTTAGCAATCGTTTTAACCGCACCGTCATTAAAGCTAAGCTTCACATTTTCGTATTCAAAAAGCTTCTGATACTGCTTGATCAAAGCATTCTTGGGTTCGGTGAGGATTCTAATCAGCGCGGCTTCATCTAATTCATCTAAGGTGGCGACCACTGGCAACCGCCCAACGAACTCAGGAATCATCCCAAACTTAAGCAGATCTTCGGTTTGAACTCTGTGAAGGGGATTGCCTTTATTACGTTCCTTATCGCTTTTTACATCGGCACCAATACCAATACTTCTTTTGTGCATTCTTCCTTCAACAATCTTTTCAAGGCCGACAAAAGCCCCACCGCAAATAAAGAGAATGTTGCTCGTATCAACTTGGAGAAACTCTTGTTGGGGATGTTTTCGACCACCCTTGGGAGGAACATTGGCTTTAGTTCCTTCGATGATTTTGAGTAGGGCTTGCTGGACACCCTCTCCAGAAACGTCTCTTGTAATCGATGGATTTTCTCCTTTTCGAGCTATCTTATCGATCTCGTCGATGTAGACGATTCCCTTCTGAGCTTTCTCAATGTCATAGTCTGCGCTTTGCAACAGATAAAGAATGATGTTTTCGACATCTTCACCAACATAACCGGCTTCTGTCAGAGTAGTGGCATCAACTATAGTGAAAGGGACCTTTAAGAGTTTTGCGAGAGTCTGAGCCAAAAGAGTTTTTCCGCTACCCGTTGGTCCGATGAGAAGAATATTGCTTTTTTGCAACTCAACTTCAGCACCATTTCCGCGAGGAGCTGCAATTCTCTTGTAATGATTGTGTACGGCAACTGAGAGAGTTTTCTTGGCCTGATCTTGGCCGATGACAAATTCATCTAGGACAGTCTTAATCTCATGGGGCTTGGGAATTTTTGTAGCTCCGCCTCGTGTTTCCTCTTTGGCCGCTTCCTCTTTGATGATGTCATTACAAAGCTCAATGCATTCATCACAGATATGCACCGTGGGACCCGCGATAAGTTTTTTCACTTCTCGTTGGCTTTTACCGCAAAAACTACAAACTAAATTTCCAAAACTTTCGCTATCTCGTCGACTCATCGTCGCCTCCTGAAATTACTTCTTTTCTGTTTCTTTTCTAACGATGACATTATCTACTAAACCGTAGGATTTTGCTTCCTCTGCGGTCATGTAACGATCACGGTCCGTATCTCTTTCTATTGTCTCTAAAATCTGTCCCGTATGCTTCACTAGAATTTCATTCAACCGATTTTTCAAAAACAAAATCTGTTTAGCCTGGATAGCGATATCAGTTGCCTGTCCCTGAGCGCCTCCCAATGGCTGGTGAATCATAATCTGAGCATGAGGAAGTGCATAACGTTTACCAGGCGTTCCAGCAGCCAAAAGCACAGCTCCCATGCTGGCAGCAAGCCCTGTGCAATAAGTACAGATGTCGGGCTTCACATACTGCATCATATCGTACATTCCCAGCCCAGCGGAAACGCTTCCTCCGGGAGAGTTAATGTAAATATGAATATCTGCTTCCGGATCCTCCGATTCTAAGAACAATAACTGGGCAATTACCAGATTAGCCACCGCGTCATCAATGGCAGATCCAATAAAGAGGATTCTTTCCTTTAACAAACGAGAATAGATATCAAAGCTTCGCTCCCCTCGAGGAGTTTGTTCGATAACAATGGGTACTAAATAGTTAGAAAACTTAGAACTTAGAGGATCAGACATGGAAAGACCTCCACAGGCAATTAAACTCCAGTCAGCAGCAGCTGACAAGTAGCGCAATGAAACTCAACGTTAACAGCTGTCAATCAGCTATCACGTCTGCTTCAGTCTTTCTTATCGACAAATTTTTTTAATTCCTTATTTTTGCTTGGCTTAGCAAAAAATCGAAGACTTGGTCCGTTAAAATCTCGTCTTTAATTTTGTCCAACATGTCCCGTCCAGCAAGGAGCTTTTCAGTTTCCTCAGTGGTTCTGCCAAGTTGAGTCGAAATTAAATCGATCCGTTGTTTAAGTCGCTCTGGATCCAGCGAAATATTCTCCTTTGTAGCAACTTCCCTCAAAAGGAGGCTGCTGCGGACCATTCGTTCAGCTCTTTCTTGAATTTGCTTCGTGTCCTCGGCTTTGAGGGCGGGCATTTTCATCCCTCGCTTCTTCCAATCTTCTTCCATCCATTGAACAAGTTGAGCGGACTGACCCTGAACAAAACTTTGAGCTACCTCGAACCGATTATTTTCAATCAAATAATCTACAAGGCTCTGCCGCTCATCTCGACGAGCCTCAGCTTCTTTTGAGGATTTAATATTGTCGCGAATCTCTTGTTTGATAGCCTCTAAATTTGAGCCCTCTTTAAGTTGTTTTGCAAAATCATCATTGAGTTCTGGCAAAACCTTTTTCTTTAATTCTAAAAGTTTGAGGTCAAACTTAGCTTTCTTTCCCGAGAGATCTTTTTCTGGATAATCTGCTGGAAAAACGTCTTCGACCACTCTCGACTCGCCAACGCTCATTTTTAGAATTTCTTTCTCAATGTTCGGCAAGAGTCTATCGGCCCCTACTTCGACTGTATGAGTCTGCTTTTCTTGTTTGTCTTCTCCGTTTTCCAATTCAAAACTGACCTCAACCACCGCAAAAGACCCTTTTTGCGGTTGGGTAAGAGTATCGGGCTCCAAAGTAGACAGTCGGTCTCTTAGGTTTTGGAGCGTCTGATCAACTTCTTCTTCTTTTACTTCCGCTGGCTTTCTGGTCAGCGGAATATTCTTATAGTTTTTAAGCTCAATCTCCGGCTGAACATCAAACTCTGCTTCGAAACCAAACGGTTTTCCTTCTTGAACTTCACCTACTTTGATTTGCGGTTGGCTTACAGGACTTAGGTTAGATTTTTGAATCGCCTCACTCAATCCCACTTCTAACAAATGGGAAACAATATCTCTCAAAATTTCTTCTTTAAATTTTTGCTTGATTAGGCTGACTGGTGCCTTCCCAGGACGAAAGCCAGGAATCTTGGCCCCTTGAGTGTAACGGTTCACCACTGAAGCTTCGTGACGCGAAATCGCGCCGGCATCATATTCAACAGTTAAACGAACACGTGTTGGAGATAACTTATCTATTTTTTTTACGTTTAAATCGTGGTGATGGTGATTTTCCTGCATACTACCTGCCTCAAAAAAATGTTTGGCCGTTCATACCATGGCCGTCAGCCAGCGACAACTTTTCGGCCCAAGAGAGAATGAAGAAAAAGAAGAGAAACCCCAATAACAATAGCCATATCTGCCACGTTGAAGGCTGGCCAGTGTCCCCATCGAACAAGATAAAAATCAAGAAAATCAACAACATAACCAAATCGGACGCGGTCAATTAGGTTACCGGCGGCTCCCGATAGAATCAGACTTAAAGCCCAAGCTGAAAGCCGCTCTTCTACCCTTAATTGGTAATAGAGGTAGCCCAGGATAAAAATCGCTAAGATAGGTACAGCCAGAAAAAAGGGCTCTCGAAAGGATTCGGGGGCTGAATGTAAAAACCCAAAGGCTGCACCTTTGTTTCTTACATAGGTCAAACTAAATAGTCCTGGAACAATTTCCAGTGACTCCCCTAAAACAAATCGATTCAGGATAGCCTGTTTTGTTATTTGGTCGATTGCCAAACAAACTGCGAAAACAGCTCCAAGAAATGCATATTTTTTTTTGTTCGCGCTCATCACGATTTTTTCTCCGCTCGCTGTTGAATCAATGTGTTTATAAAAACGATGCCAACACCAACGATGATTGCAATGTCTGCAATATTAAAGGGGGTACTTGCGCTCGAACCCGCCCTTAATTCGAAAACATCTAAAACAGGTCCCACCTCAAATCGATCAATCATATTACCAACAGCGCCCCCCAGAATGCTTGTTAAGGCGAGCGAGGTCAGCATTTGATTGTCTCGAAGCTTGATAAAAATCAAGATAATCAAAAAAAGTGCAAACGCAGGAACGGCAATAAAGAATAAGTTCTGAATCGCCGGGGGCAGGTTCTGAATAAAACTCAATGCAAACCCCTTATTCCGATGATGGGTCAACCACACCCAGCTTAACCACGGAGTTTGACTCCCCTCAGGGACGTTAGCTCGAACCCACAGTTTCGTAAGCTGATCGAGGCAAATGATTAGCCCACTGAGCGAGAACAGAATGAGGTATTTTTGTTTCAAAGTGCCTTAATTTTATCACAGCACCAGAGATTTTTATTACGGGACTTCCTCAAATTTTCTTATGGGAGGCTTTCCGTCATCAGATTCCAGCAACTTAAGCAAGGGGATGTTTGACTGCTCTGTCCTTTTTTCCAAAACCAATGTACTTCGTTCAATCTCTCCAGGAACTAAATTGCCCTTTTTGGATTGTTGAATCACAACTTTTTCAACCTTAGCGTTGAAATCTGGAAGAGACTTGATCCAATCCAGAAGAGATACTGTAGAACCATCTGTTCTTGTCACCGTACTATTTACAAAGGGCGAGTACCACCCTTCCTCTCCAATTCTCTCAATTCTTCTTGTGCCTATGTGCTGGGGAACAGATAAATAATCCCCTATGAAAATGTAGGCACGCCCGGAGTTTTTTAACAACGCATGATAACGGCGCAAAACTTCGTCTAATCGAGGCGAGTAGGAAATGACCCCGTATAAGTCAGTGATCAGATCAGCTGGGGCAAATTCACCTAGCGGTATATCCTCAAAAAAGCGTCCAACTTTAAAAGCCAGGTTGGGGATTTTGGGATCTGGCCGTTCCATTTTGTAAGTTACCCCGGTAATTTTTGGCTTATCAGCTGCTTCTCTGAAATTTAACTGCTGTGCAGATTCGCGGAGAGGCTCTGGATCGATAACTATTTTTCTCGCCCTCCAAAAAGAAGATGCGGCTTCTTTGAGCACTTTTTCTGGGTCGATCACTGTTTGATTGAATAAATCCTGAAGCGCAAACCCCTCCCCGCTACCGGCATCAACCCAATGCCCATCCTCCTTGAGTGACGAGACCCGCGAAAGAAAGGACTGAGGAAAAAGCTCGGCATACTTTTCAAAATCTCTTCTGGTTTCAAAAAAGTTTCGACCTATTAACTGTGTTAGTTTCTGAAAGGATTCTTGGCAGTGCCCCGTCTCCCCCGCAAGGGCAGGCAACTGGGCAAAAAGCGTAAAAGCAACCAACAGCCTGAAGAAGTGCCTTGTCATTGGGGCCCTAAGAGTGCAAAAAATCAGCCCACTTTTGAGCAGAGACCACTGGCGGAATACAGAAAATCCCTAAACAGTTGTGTTAAACTTTGCACACAAAGGGAATGCGAGAATCACAAATAACAATTCATGAACTAAATGCAGAACTTCGAAGTCACGGATGTACTTGGTTAACCGCTCATTGAGCTTAAGAAATCCTTATTGGTCTTGGTCGACATAACCTTGTCCAGCAAGAACTCCATGCTATCAACCACGTTCATTGGCTGAAGAACTTTTCTAAGAATCCAAACTCGATTTAAAGATTCTTTATCCATTAAAAGCTCTTCTCTGCGAGTTCCGGATTTGTTGATGTCGATGCAGGGGAAAATACGCTTTTCCATCAGCTTGCGATCAAGCGTGATTTCTAGATTACCCGTTCCTTTAAATTCTTCGAAAATGACTTCGTCCATTCGGCTGCCAGTATCAATCAAGGCAGTTGCCAAAATAGTTAAGCTGCCGCCATCTTCAATTTTTCGTGCTGCCCCAAAAAATCTTTTTGGCTTGTGAAGCGCATTCGCATCAACACCACCTGACAGGATTTTTCCGCTTGGAGGAACAACTGTATTATACGCACGGGCCAATCGAGTGATTGAATCTAGTAGAATGACCACATCTTTCTTGTGTTCAACCAATCTTTTTGCCTTCTCGATGACCATTTCAGCTACTTGAACGTGACGAGTAGCAGGTTCATCGAAAGTCGAGCTGACCACTTCACCTTTTACGTTTCTTTGCATGTCGGTGACTTCTTCTGGGCGCTCGTCAATTAAGAGAACCATCACGACAACTTCAGGGTGGTTTCGTGTAATGGCATTTGCAATTTCTTGCATCAACATGGTCTTACCTGCTCGCGGAGGAGCAACAATGAGACCGCGCTGGCCTTTACCAATGGGGGCCAACAGATCGATTACCCGAGTCGAATATCTCTTGGGATCATACTCAAGATTAAATCGCTCGTGAGGAAATACAGGTCGCAAGTTGTCGAATAAAATTTTATCGCGAGAGACTTCGGGTGGCTCATGATTAAGTTTCTCAACTTTTAAAAGAGCGAAATAGCGTTCAGAATCTTTGGGAGGACGGATTTGGCCTTCCACCGTGTCTCCAGTTCGCAACATGAAGCGACGAATTTGTGATGGAGAAACATAAATATCATCCGGACCTGGCAGATAGTTGTAATCTGCTGCTCTTAAAAATCCAAAGCCATCCGGAAGAGTTTCTAAAACCCCCTCACCGTAAATTTGTCCTTCTGCTTCGGTTTGAGCCTGCAAAATAGCAAAAATGAGTTCCTGCCGGCGCATTCCACTGGCGGATTCGACGCCCAAAGACCGGGCTAGTTCAGCAAGTTCTGAAATGGGTTTCTCTTTGAGCTCTTTTAGGTGCATTTGACTACCTCATGAGATTGAATGGATTTTTACTTCGATAAAAAATTAGAAGTTGATATTAGGCCTTTGGAATTAGCTTTTTTTTAAGGCCGCTAATCTTCTAGGAAGATTTGTTAGGTGTGTCAACTAAAAAGGGGGTGGTTCAGGCCACCCCCCTGACAGGCAAAACTCAATTAGGCATTGCCTTTCGTCTTACGAACAACAGTGGCTTGAGGACCTTTGGGTCCATCCACCATTTCAAATTCAACTTCCTGACCTTCGGTCAAAGACTTAAAGCCTTCTCCCTCGATTGCAGAAAAGTGTACAAAAACGTCGACGCCGCCTTGTTGTTCGATGAAACCATAACCCTTGTTGTCGTTAAACCATTTAACAAACCCTTGAAGCATACCTAGATGTCCTCCTAAAGACGGGGCGACTTTCGGTCAAACCAAACCCAAATTTGGTGTGAATTTCAGAATTCCCCCCTACGCACAAACCAACTCTCTAACCAAAAGGAGTTCGTCTGTACGCATTCAACACGATGATCTGAAAATGCCGACGGTGTGTCAAGAGGGTTCATTGACATGGAAAGTCAATAAGTTATAATTATTTATACTCTCAAATCACCTCCCATGCTCTTCAAAAAACAAAACAAAAAAGACGGTCGTTATTTAGCAACCAGTTCTGGTCTTAGCTTGAAGGAAACTCCCGTTTGGGGAGATCTGTGGAAGCTTTTCTGGTGGGGAATCTCCGCTTTTACTTTTATTTCCCTGATCAGCTACTCAGCTGCCGATCCTTCTTGGACTACTTGGTCGACAAATTCTTTATTTAAAAACTGGATGGGCCGCACGGGAAGCATTCTCTCTGACATTCTTTACCAGCTGTTTGGGTTAACCTCTTTTTTTCTCGTCTTGGTCCTCGTGCGATTGGGAAAAAATGCTCAGCGCGAAGAGGATGGCGCCCTCTCTCGGGGCTTAGCGATTACTGCAAGTGTCGTTTTCTTGCTTTCGTTTAGTACTTTGATTCAAGCGCTGATTCCTCGAAGCTGGCTACCCTGGCAGCTTACTTACTCGGGGGGAATAACCGGAGAGCTTCACCTCACGCTTTGGAAGTATCTTGCCGGACCTTTCGGCGCTCTTTTGGTCTCTTTCATTCTTGCCCTTGCGTCGAGCATTTTATTGTTCCGCTGGAAAGCCATCACTCAGGCTTTACTCCTTTTGCAAAGGATTAAATGGGAGGCACGGCAAAAAGGTTCGACCACTGGAAAAGAGCTTTTTCAACTTCTGGTAGAGAAAACAAAACCGCTATTCAAAAAATCTCCACCCATTGCGGCTGCCACTGCTTCAGTTGCTATTTCAACTCCAGCTCCGGCTTTAGCCCTAGAGCCGCCTAAGCAGATTGAGTTGCCGGGCACTTCTAAAGAACCCGAAATTTCAACTCTTCCCGCCCAAGAAGACGAAGAGATGTTTACTTTGATGAGCGGGTCTAGGACACCAACTTTTACGGAAACGAAGCCTAAGCGAAAAAACACGGGTCCTTTCCAGGTTCCGCCAGTCGCCATGCTGTCGGGAAAAGCAGATTCCAAAGGTAAATCAGTGGATAAATCTTGGTATCTGGAAAAAGCAAACATCTTGGTAGAGAAGCTAAAAGACTTCGGTGTTGAAGGCGAAGTGGTCCACATTTCTCCAGGACCAGTTATTACTGTTTATGAATTTAAACCTGCTAGCGGCGTTAAGATTAAAGATATTGCAAATCTTTCTGACGATCTCACGCTGGCTCTGAGTGTTCTCTCTGTCCGAATTGTAGCTCCCATTCCAGGAAAGCCTGTGGTGGGTATTGAAATACCAAGCCCTCATCGAGAAATGGTTTTCTTTAAAGATCTCATTCAAGAGACGCCTTTTTATAATGATGAAATCCGCATTCCGATTGCACTCGGACGGCTTGCGTCCGGCGAACCCGTAACGGCAGACCTAGCAGCGATGCCCCACTTGTTAGTCGCTGGCGCCACCGGAACTGGAAAATCCGTATTCATTAATACGCTTATCTCCAGTCTTTTGTTTCGCTTTACTCCACAACAACTGAAATTAATTCTCGTCGATCCCAAAATGGTTGAGCTGTCGCTCTACGAGGGAATACCGCACCTATTGTTGCCGGTAGTGGTCGACTCAAAAAAGGCGGCCTTGGCCCTCAGATGGACTGTAGATGAAATGGAACGTCGTTATACCTTAATGCATCAAGCGGGTGTTCGGCATGTCGATGGTTACAATGCACGAATTGCGGAAATGAAAGGCCGGGGTGAAACCGCGGAAGATCTTCAGGCTATTCCTTACATCGTTGTCGTCATTGATGAGTATGCCGATCTGATGGCGGTGGTTCCTAAAGATGTTGAACTTTCTATTGCAAGACTTGCGCAAAAAGCTCGAGCCAGTGGCATTCACTTGGTCTTGGCCACACAAAGACCTTCGACCGATGTCGTAACGGGAACCATCAAAGCAAACTTCCCCAGTCGAATTTCTTTCAGAGTAGCTTCTTCAGTAGATTCCAAAACTATTTTGGACAGAACGGGTTCCGAGCGCCTTTTAGGCCAGGGGGACATGCTTTTCCATTCTGCAGGCTTCGCAACTCTCAAACGAATGCAAGGGGCCTTCATCTCTGATGCTGACCTGAACAGAATGATCGACTTCCTGAAATCACAAGGTGAACCGGAATACGATGAAAAGATTTTACAAGCATCCGAAGAAGGCGATTTTGCGTCGGGCTTTGGAGACTCATCAGATTCAGATGAGGGTAGGCTGTACGACCAAGCGGTTCGCTTAGTCACCGAAAAGGGCGAAGCAAGCATTTCGCTCATTCAACGACATCTTCGCATTGGGTACAACCGTGCTGCCATGCTCATGGAGCAATTGGAAAAAGAGGGAGTCGTGGCTCCTTCCACTGGCACATCCAAACGACGAACAGTTCTGGTTAACTCGATTTAATGGTACGCTCTCAAGCGTGAACCGTTTTAATCTCATTTTTCTTTTAGTTTTGATTGCTTCAGCTCTTCAATCAGCTCCATCCAAGGAGTCGTCGACGATTGATTTAATCCAAAAGGCGTGGGACGAAGTGAGCAGTTACCAGGCCGAATTTAAACAAGTCATCAAGTCAAAAACTCTTGGGACTCATGAGGAGTCCGAAGGCAGATTCTTTGTCGTAAAGCCCGGAAAATTACGCTGGGAGCCCTCGGTCAGCGGCACCACTCAAATCCTAAACGGTAACGAATTTTGGCAAATCCGGCAGAGCAAACGAAGAAAACAGACCCAGGTGGATCACTACTCCGATATCTCAAGCCTCATCGACCTACGGTCTTTGACCTTTTTATCGGACAAGATAAACATAAAAAAGTCTTATAAATATCGGATCTTAAAGAATGATTCGACATCGGTTTTTTTGGCCCTTTCACCTCTTGCCGGTAAAGGGGACACGATCCTTGCGGAAATTCTCAAACCCAGCTATCTTCTCGGCGCGTTAAAATTGGAAAGTCCAGAGTCTGAGACTCGGATTGAATTTAAAAATATTCAAACCAATGTGTCGCTGAAGGATTCGTTGTTCACTTATCAACCAAACCCTCAGGACATCGTACACCATCATCAGAGGTAGTTATGCCGTCATTCGATATTGTTCTGAAAACCGACCTTCAAGAGGTCGACAATGCTATTAACCAGGCCCAAAAAGAATTGGGACAGCGCTATGACTTTAAAGGCAGCAAAAGCAAGATCGATTGGGATAAAAAGAATGAGGTCTCAGTAGTTGGTGACGATGAATATAAATTGAAAGCTGTCATTGAAATTCTCGAGGGGAAATTTGCAAAGCGCGGGATTTCTCTTAAGAATCTGACTTACTCCAAAATTGAACCTTCCTTTGAAGGCACCGTCAGACAAAAAGTTACTTTGGCTCAAGGTATTCCCGCAGAGAAAGCCAAAGAAATTAACCGCCTCATTAAAGACAGTAAAATTAAAGTTTCCTCCCAACATCAAGAAGAACAAGTTCGAGTAACGGGAAAGAAAAGGGACGATCTTCAAGAGGCCATTGCTCTTGTTAAGACAGCGGATCTTGGCCTTGATTTTCAATTTCAGAATTTTAGAGACTAGAATGGTAACTGCTCCTAACCCTAAAACCATCTTTTTCCAAAGCCTTGGCTGTGTGAAAAACCTCGTGGATGCCGAGGTCATGTTGGGAATTACACAAAAGGAAAATTACCAATTCGTCACAGAACCAGAAAAAGCAGAAGTAATCGTTGTAAATACCTGCAGCTTTATTAACGATTCCAAAAGAGAATCAATTGATGCGATTCTCGATATGGCCGAACACAAAAAAAGCGGAACCTGCAATAAGCTCATCGTTACGGGTTGCCTCGCCCAAAGATACAAGTCAGACCTGAAGGTTTCTTTCCCTGAAGTGGATGCTTTTGTGGGAACGGGGCAATACCATAAAATTCTTGAATTCATTGGCGGTAAAAAAGAGGAGGACTTTGATTTTCGTCATCCGAAATATCTCCACAATGAAAACACTCCCAGAATCAACACGCAGCCTTTTTTCCGCGCTTATTTGAAGGTTTCCGAAGGCTGCATTAAGGGCTGTGCCTTTTGTATTATTCCTCGTATTCGAGGAACTTTACGTAGTCGAACGATCCCGTCACTGGTGGCCGAAGCTGAGAACCTCGTTGCTTCGGGAGCAGTTGAACTAAATTTGATAGCTCAAGACTTAACCGATTACGGAAGAGACTTGGCCGACGGCACGAATCTAGAGAGCCTGCTAAAAGCTCTTGTAAAAGTTGAAGGTCTTAAATGGATCCGCATGCTCTATCTTTACCCTGATGAGATGTCCGATGAGCTCATTGAACTGATCGCCACAGAGCCAAAAATTTGCAAATACATCGATACCCCTGTCCAGCACATTAACGACAGAATGCTAAAGTTGATGAATCGAAAAGTTCAGGGAAGTCAGATTAGAGAGCGCCTTCAAAAGTTACGAAGTCGCATTCCCGATGTTGCTATCCGAAGCACCGTTATTGTGGGCTACCCCGGTGAAACCGACCAGGAGTTTCAAGAGCTAGTAGATTTTGTAAAGGAAGCTCGATTCGATCACCTGGGCGTGTTTGCTTATTCACACGAAGAGAACACCGCCTCTTATTTCCTTAAAGAACAGTTGAGTACGGAAGTAAAAGAAGCACGCCGGGAAAGCTTGATGAAAGTTCAAATGGATATTTCGAAGGAGAACCTGAAGCATAAGCTCGGCCAAGTCGTTCCGGTTCTAGTTGAGGGACTTTCAGATGAGTCTGAGTTTCTTTTGAAGGGACGGCACGCTGGACAAGCTCCAGACATTGATGGGTACGTATTGATTCGATCGGGCGATTTAAAAATTGGAACGATACTCCCTGTTAAATTGGAGCGCTCGATGGAATACGATTTTATCGGAAGCGCGGTCTGAACTGTGAAATCCCTTTTCCTAGTTGGTTTTCTCCTAACCACGGTTGCTCTGGGTGATTATGCATGGATTCCAAAGCCAGAGACGCTCGTCCTGAAAACCGGTTGGGAGCTTTTCAAAACTGAAAACAACTACGACTCTCTCGGCACTAAAAGTGATCTCACAACCAACAATGTGGCATCAAGCCTTAGTCAAAATCAGGTTTTCTTGGATGCGGAATACGGCCTTGGCGATCAGTGGAGCGGAGTTTTTCGCACGAGTTTCTTAAGTGCCCAAGTGGAGGCTCTCAACTCGGGTTTTTCATCCTTAAGTGGATCAGGGCTCTTTGATACACATCTTGGATTTAAGTGGCAATTTAAGCGCGAGAAACCGGTCTTAGCTCTGGAGGCTGGCTTAATCCTGCCTCCCTACTCGACAAAAAACCTGGGAACAGAAGAACTGGCTCTGGGAGATGGGGTTTCAGGAGGTCAACTTCGTGTTCACGCTGGCACCCAAGTTAAAAAGTTTTCCTTTTCAATTTCACCTGGGCTTCTTTTCCGATTTGGTCGCTTCTCACATCAGGCTCTTTTGGATGCGGCCGTTTCTCTCGTTCTCAAAAAATTTTATTTTCGTTTGTTTCAGTCCTCTCAGTTCTCCATGACCAAGGACTCAGCTGGCAATCAAGGGGCAGAAAACGCGGAGCCTGGGAGTGGCGGCTCTTTTTCTCGCCTGGCCACGAATCCAGACCTCATAAATCTTGGCTTAAAAGTCGGAGCTTTTCTCTCTCCTCGATTTAAACTGGAGACATCGGCCTCACAAACGGTCTGGGGTCAATCAGCCTCTGATGGTTTTAGGATTGGTGTTGCCCTCATTACTAATCTGGACTTTTCAACACCTGATCACCGAGAGCCCATTCAAGAAGTTCCTCTGAACGGAGAGTAATCCGCTATTTTCGGGCAAATCGCGCGTACAGCCACCAAGACAAGAAAGCAAAAACGACATTGGGCGCCCAGACGCCGATCCAGGGGGCCCATCCGCCAGTAAGCGCGTATGAGTTTGCGCCAATGTAAGAGAGCCAATATACCGTCGCTAGTAAGAGACATAAAATAACGGCCGTGCTTCTAATTCCACGCTGGCTAATCAAACCAATTGCAAAGCCCAGGGCTGAAAAAACCAAACACGCAAAGCTCAATGAAAATCTTCGATGGGTCTCCACCAGCAGCTGCCGATAAGCAGGGGTATCGGGTTTGATTTCGCGCAAGCGCTGCCGTAATTGGTTAAAATTATAGGAAGGCGGACTATAGTCGCGCCACCCTCCCCCCGGGGACCCAACGTCTAAATTGATATCGTACACATCAAACTCGATTTTTTTCTGTGGGCCCTTAGGATCTAACTGCTCTAAATAAATGGTTCCGTCGCTTAGTCTTAATGTGAGTTGATGCTCGCCCTGGGGATCTGATCTCAGAATTCCTGCCTTTGCCGAAATGGCAACGGGCTGATTTTCCTCTCTCTGGTCATAAATAAAAACTTTTCACATTTCATTTTTTAAGGGCGTGATGCTTTCAGCAAGAATCACCAATCCAAAAAAACCTTCCTGAAAAACTCCGGGTCGCATCTGAGAGATAACTTTTTCGCCGCTTACTTTGGTGATGATTAATTCGAAAGCCCTATTTCCGCGCGGTACCGTGTAAAGAGCCCAGTAAGTACAAAGCCCTGTCACGACCGTAGCGAGAAGAAAATAGGGGAGATAGATTTGCTTTAAACTGATGCCGCTAGCTTGGAGAGCCAAAACTTCCCCCTCAGATTGGATTCGGGAGGTGCCCATTAAAACCGCAAATAAAAAAGCGATGGGCACAGCAATGGGAAGAAAGGACAAAAGAAGATAGGCTGAGATCTTGACCAGCCCCACCAAACCGACTTGGTGAACCACCAAGAATTCACTGAGCCGAATGGCCTGAAACATCAACATGATAAAAAGAAAGATCCCTGTGCCCAACACAAAGGTGGGCATTATCTCTTTCAAAACAAAAATAATTAGGTGGGGCGAGATTTTCCAGGGCCGTTTTCTCAACATCGTTGGCATTATAGCTTACTTTTTTACCCCTCTGGGACTATAACTTTCCCCGATGGACCAAGAGACACTTTTTTCGGCCGACCGCAGCCAAGCTCCATTGGCCGAACAAAAACGACCTGACACGTTTGAACGTTTGGTGGGACAGGGTCACATTTTAAACGATCGCTTTCGGCGAATTTTAGAAAGTGATCGTTGGGCAGGTCTTGTTTTTTGGGGCCCTCCGGGTACAGGCAAGACTTCTTTAGCAAAAATCATTTCTGGATTTACCAAGAGAAAGTTTCATTTGTTGTCAGGCGTTACTTGTGGCGTGAAGGAAATAAAAGAAGTTTTGGATGCTTCAAAGCAAGATTACCGGTTGGGGAAGCTTGCTCATATTTTGTTTATAGATGAGATTCATCGGCTCAACAAAGCTCAGCAGGATGTGCTGCTACCCTTTTTAGAAGAGGGGAGCATTCGATTTATTGGGGCTACGACGGAGAATCCTTCTTTTGAGTTGAACAACGCCCTCGCCTCACGATCGTTGATTTTTCAATTCAAAGCACTCAGTAAAGAAGATGTACTTGTGCTTCTCAGGCGCGCGGCTCCAACTTCTTATCCGTTTGCCGAATTAGTTCTTGAGCGCGTAGCAGACCTATCTGGTGGAGATGCGAGAAGGGCTCTCACCCTTTTGGATCATCTGTGTCTGACCCGCCCCCAAGGAGAGCTCATCACTTTGGAAGATTTAGAGAAAGTTTGTGATTCACAATCCTTGTATTACGACAAACACGGAGAGGCTCACCACGATACTATTTCGGCATTTATCAAAAGTGTTCGGGGGAGCGATCCTGATGCGGCAGTTTATTATTTGGCCAGGATGCTTGAGTCTGGAGAAGACCCGCTCTTCATAGCTCGACGACTTATTATTTTGGCCTCAGAGGATATTGGGAATGCTAATCCCGCAGGCCTCATGATAGCTAATAGTGCCTTTCAGGCGGTTCACGCGATTGGAATGCCAGAGGGCCGAATAATCCTGGCACAAGCAACTACTTATTTGGCGTGCTCTGAAAAAAGTAATCGGAGTTATGTAGCTATCAACAAGGCCCAAGATGAAATAAAAAGAAGTGGTACTCTTGAGATTCCACTAGCCATTCGAAACGCTGCTAAAAACTACCAGTATCCGCAGGATCATGCATCGGGTTGGGTAAAACAAGAATATCTTCCCCGGGAATTAAAGGGTAAGAAATTTTATGAGCCTTCTCTACATGGTCAGGAAAAAAGATTTTTTGATTTTCTAAAAGCAAGAGCGACAGATTAAAGATAAAAACGGATCCCAGCATTTCCATAGATGTCGACGAGAGCGCCGGGTTTGTAGAAATCAATACTGTAGGCGGTTGCCTCTACTTCGATAGCTGCGCTTTTTGCCACTCTCCAACGAACCCCTAAGCCCATTTGGCCCGCTAAACCGGTTCGTTTATCTGTTCCAGGAGTCGTTTGACCTAAAGTCGTATTGGTATAATCCCAAGTACGTAAACTTTCAGCAAAGCCCGCACCACAAAAAACGAAGGGCACAAAGGACGCCCTTTGTCCTGCTAAAGAAATATCAAGACCCACGGAATAAATGGCGGTTTGAACTTTAAAATTGGTCAAAACATCCGTGGGGCTTAAGCCCAGTCTGTTTTGATACTGATTCTGAGAAGTGTATCGCCCTTCAAGTCGAACTTGCGGGATGAGAATAATCGCTAAACCAACTGCTCCGGAAATCGTCTGAGAGTATTGGCTTACACCCAAATTGTTTCTTGAATAAGCAGCCTTTCCAAAAACTTCAAAGTCGGGTCCGGCATAAGAATTACGACCCGACAATACGACCACGACCAAAAAAAGAAGTCCGATTCGACTCAAAGAGGTTCTCATACTATTATTGTAGGCCAGGTGGGTTAGTAGAGAAAGGCTGGAATCTGACATGTCGACCCTTTTTACAATGCAGGCAATCAATCTCTATGATTCCATCCACATAAAACGCGTTCGTAGTATTTTCCCAGGAAAAGTAGCTTATAGCTCTCCGCAAGAAATTGTCTTTGAATTCAATGAAAACAAATTCCTTTTTGTTTTTCGTTTTGGCTCACTCGTGTTTTTTGGGTTCACGCCTGAGGAAATGGACGAAGAGGTAAAGAAATTACAAGAAGCCCTCGGCCCCGGAGTCGCAAATCCAACTACCGAGACCTATCAGGTAGTTATTGGAGACGCCGGTCACCGAGTTGAATTTGAATATGTGGAAATTAAAAAACTGGGAATTGATCAGCTGCGATTAATCGCAGTCAGCGTCGCTCAGTCCGCAGGAGTTGAATACTTCGAACTCATGACGGAGAAGTTGTTATATGAAACCTCTCAACTCATGGAAAAGCTATCCAGGGTGGGCTCCGTTCCCTTACAAACTCGGCCCCTTCTCAAAATTATTGGATCAATAGCGGCAAACAGACAAAACATAATCAGCAATTTATCGATACTGGATCCGCCCGAAGAAACCTGGAAGAGCAAAGACCTAGAAAAGTTACACCGTGAGCTTCAGGGAAACTTTGATATTGATGTTCGATTTAAAACGCTGGACCGGAAGATGTCCCTGATTCAGGACAATCTGGAAATTTTGAGTGGGTTGGTTACCAGTCGAAGGTCAACGCTACTAGAGACCATGATCGTCTGTTTGATTGTGTTAGAGATTATTCTGGCCCTTTTTCACAGGGGCTAATATCGGCCTCGACCCCTTTTTTCAGGCTCTCGAGCGATATCGACTACCAAAGCCCGGCCCTTGAGATCAAAGCCATTCATTCTATCCACCGCGTGAGTGGCTTCATCATCGTTGGGCATTTCGACAAACCCAAACCCCTTGGACTGTCCTGAATCACGGTCTTTAACGACTTTGGCGCTTAAAACCTGTCCACACTGGCTAAAAACTTGATGTAATTCATCGTCTGTAATTTCATAGCTGAGGTTACCTATATAGAGCTTTTTGGGCATGAGCGAATCTCCTGTTTAAGTATTTCATCTTGAAACAGTGCGCTTCAAGCTCCTATTGTCATTCAGCTTGGCCCGCAGTATAAAGTACCAATGGCAATGCGTTATATTATTCGTCGGTCGAA
The DNA here is from genome assembly GCA_945878405.1 of Bdellovibrio sp. ZAP7. Taxonomy (GTDB): domain Bacteria; phylum Bdellovibrionota; class FAC87; order UBA2466; family UBA2466; genus RFNO01. The sequence goes on along the minus strand of CAMCTJ010000003.1, from coordinate 80,966 downwards.
CCCAGAAGATCTCATCTCTTTGAAGAAAGATATTCCTCAGCTGGATTCTCAGCTGGAAAAAGCTTCGGATGGACTGCGACGAATTATTCCTGTCACTCTAGGAAACTTAGATAGGATCAACTATCTGTTTCTCACTCAAAAAAAAGGAACTGATTGGATTTGGACTTGCCCGTCGGCAGAGCTTGTTGCCGAAAATGAGCAGGGACTTTTTAGTTTAATGGAAAGACTCCAAGTACAGCCGCCTGCTCACTTAGCACATCTTAAAAATTAAGATCTACTTTACGTAGACCTTGGTCATTTTATCCCCGGCCTTCAATTTTTTAACAGCGTCCAGCCCTTTAACTACTTGGCCGAAAATCGTGTATTGATTGTCCAAATGTGGTTGGGCGCCAAGACAAATGTAAAACTGGCTGTCAGCAGAATCGGGATCAGAAGATCTGGCCATTGCGAGAGTTCCTTCTAAATGCTTTCGTTTGTTGAACTCTGATTTTAATTTTGTGCCGGATCCACCAGTGCCATTTCCAGAAGGATCTCCGCCCTGAGCTACAAAACCCGGAATCACTCTATGAAAAGTCAGGCCATCATAAAAGTTTTTGTTCGCTAACTCAGTAATTCTAGCGACGGTTTTTGGTGCATCCTCTGAGTAAAGCTCAGCTTCAATTGTTCCGTAAGCGGTTTCAATATAGATCATGGGACTTTTTCCTTTTTTTGTTGCTTCATTTTTGGCATTGGCACAGAAACCAAAAATTGAAAATGAGATGATAAATAATGAGATGATTTTTTTCATAAAAAAACTCTAGGACTTCAGTTACAAAAATTCAAGTCTTAAGCATCGAAGGCTTCTCGAAAGTCATCTTTCAAATCGCTGATATCTTCCAGCCCAACGGATAGCCGCACCAGAGCATCTTTAATTCCCAATCGAGTTCTTTCGTCGGGAGAAATTCCAGAGTGGGATGTCGTGCTAGGACGAGTAATAAGACTTTCCACGCCGCCCAAACTGGGCGCTATAAAGGGTATGCGAAGACGGCTCATCGCCAACTCCAACTCATCTGGACTGCCCTTATAATCAAAAGACACCATTCCTCCGAAGCCCCTAAGAAATCTTTTTGCTCGCGCATGGTCTGGGTGGTCCTCTAAGCCGGGATAATAGACTCGTTCCACCCGTTTCAAACCTCGAAGAAAATGTGCAAGCTCAAGGGCGCTTGAATTATGTTCTCTCACGCGAAGGCCTAAGGTTTTAATGCCTCGATTCAATAAAAAACAAGCATGGGGATCGAGCGTTGGCCCCAAATGACAAACCAACTTTCTTATGTCTGCTAGTCTTTCCTTCCGCCCTGCTACCACACCGGCTAAGACGTCGGTGTGCCCATTTAGATATTTTGTAGCGCTATGAAGGACGATATCAAATCCTAAATCAGCTGGATTGAAGTTATAGGGAGAGGCAAAGGTGTTGTCGATGATTGCGAGTGCGCCATGCTTGTGGGCCACAGCTACGATTTTTTCTAGATCGGGAATCTTTAGGAGCGGATTGGAAATTGTCTCCACATAAATAGCCTTCGTGTTTTTTCGAAGATATTTTTCAACAGAGGACGAATCTTCAGTTGGAAACAGCGAAACCTCTCGGCCCCAATAGGGAAAGTCCTCTTTTAGGAAATAATAAGTTCCCCCATAGAGATTGTCCTGGGCGAGTAAGTGCCCACCGGATTGGATCGCTCCTAGAAGCGCGGTTGTAATAGCCGCCATACCAGAGGCAGTAACCAGGGCGTCTTCTGTCTTTTCTAAATCAGCAATTTTTTCTTGGAGCGCCTGGTGGTTTGGGGTGTTGTTTAGCCGGCCGTATTTTACATCAAGGTATTGAGCCTCGCCCTCAAAGATGTAAGTGCTTGTTTGAAAGATCGGCTGGGTTACTGCTCGCTCAAAAACTTTCTCACCCGAGTGAATCGCTCTCGTATTAAATCCTGTTTTTTTATCCATCTAAAACCTCTTCTGCTACCACATCTTCCGGGAAGGTAATTATCAATTGGCTGTCGGTTTCCTGAAGTGGCAAGGACCTTAATCTCGCTCCTTCGCAGGGCCCCCCCACGCAAAGCCCCGACTCCATCTCGTAAAGGGCCCCGTGCATTTGACACTGGAGCATTGTTTTGTCGTGGTTAAAAAAACTGTTGTCGTTGAGATCAAGAGTAACGGGAAGGTGTCTGCAGAGATTTTGATATGCATAAAAACCCGAGCCTCTACGCACAACAAAACCTTTGATAATTTTTCCTTTTATTTTTACAGAAAAATCTGTCGTGGAGGGATCGGACGACAGCTTCTTTTTCGCAACCACAACAGTGGCTTCACTTAAGTTTGCCTTCATGGATTTTCAAAGAGGACTAAAACGATCGTAATATTGTCTGAGTATTCCACTTTAGAGGCTTCGTGGCAGAGCTGTTCCAATAGTTTCTGTGGTTCACTCAAGTGATTTCTCAAATGGGTTACCAACTGCATCTCGGACATTTGCTTATAAAGACCATCGCTACAAAGAAGGAGTGCCTGCCCGGGCTTGGCTTCTATCGACTCTTCTAAAACGGTTAATTGATGAACTCTTGTGTCCAGCCCCAAATAGGAACTCAACACAGCTCCTTTGGATTCCTCATCAAAGAACTCATGATCTTCGGTCAATTGTTGAAGGGCGCTCCCGTCAAAAAGGTAAGCTCGCGAATCCCCCACGTGACAAAGGTGAATCAAGTTGTCGGTCAGTTGAACCGCGGTAAGGGTGGTTCCCATGAGGGCCTGTCCGTTACAGGATTCCAAAGCTTCTTTTAAAACATCATCCGCTAATTGCGTTATGACCGGTTTTAGAAGTTCCCCCGGGATATATTTTTTTTGAAGGCCATCTACAGCCATTTTGGAAGCTTCTTCTCCTCGCAAGCCCCCGCCAACTCCGTCGGCCACAGCATAAAGTTTCACTTTGTTATCAACTAAAAATGAGTCCTGATTGGTTTCTCTGCCACCGATGACTGAATACCCATAGCCTGTTATTTTCATGATTTCTCTCGCTTGATGAAGGACCCTTTATTTTAGTTGAATTTCAAGGTTCTTAAAGCACTGAATTTGACACGAGCGCTTGTCCCACCACTCACCGTTTTCAAAAACAAGGACCTTGCAGGTGCCGCATATTCCCATTCCACGGCAATTAAAAATCTTTTTATTCCCTTGATAGGGCGTCAGACTTTCTCTCAAAAGGACCTGCCGTAGATTTTCGCCTCTTTCTACTTCAACAACGTTCGGCTCGTTGGATTGGGATCGCCGTATCAGTAGGGTGACTTTGGAGTTCAAAACCATTTCTCCACTATCTAACAATTGGACATTTCGCCGCCTAGTAAAATTCCACAATTCTGTAAGTCGCTGTCCTTTCAGAATAAAACCCACTGTCCACACCTTGTATATTGAACCCTGTTTTCGCTTCGCGTTATACTGATTTTAACTTCAGGAATGCGCGATTAGAGGAGTAAGAAAAATAGGAAATAAGAAGAATTTATAGCGCGTTCCTAAGCAAAGGGCGGAAGGTTCCCAATATCGGACAAACCCCCGAAACCGGAATCCTACGCTGGGCCAACCCCTCGCCCGGCATGTCCAGTTTGGAACCTCCGCCCTAATTTTCTTGTTTAATCTGACAAATCTGGATACTTCGTTTCAATGGCGCTTTGTTTTGCTTTAGATCTCTCGTCACCCAAAGGATCCTTTTGTGTTTTTGAAAACGCGTCTCGTCCTCATTTAATTTTTGAAAAAGATCTGCCGGGTTCGTTCACTCATTCCGAAACCCTTCTAGATGAAATGCGATCTTTGCTTTCGCATCATGGAATTGCGATTTCAGATCTCTCCATTTGGGTAACAAGCAGCGGGCCAGGATCTTTTACAGGCCTTCGGATCGCTTACGCGACCCTCAAAGCTTTTGCCCTGGCCACCTCAAAGCCCATCGTAACCGTTGAAGGTCCTGAGGCGCGGGCACGTGCCTTTTTTGAAGAACAAGATCCAAAAAAGAGAATCCCTCCTATAGATGTTTTGTCCTATCTGACTGCCGACAAGTTTGTTGTTTCATCTTTTGAAATGGCCGGTAACCAACTTAAAAAAGCCTCGGAAAAAATACACCAGGGCTCTTCTTTTTCAGGTCTTCCGGACAGAATTGTTCTCGGCGAAGAAAGAGTGGGAACCGGTATACTCTTTCCTCTGAAAGCGGGACACTTGCGGTTTTTTACAGATTTATCTTCTCAAAAGGAACACCGTCCACAAGACCTTGCAGATCTATCTCCTCTTTATTTTGGAAGTGCACATTTTGACTAGTTTGAACTATCTTCTGCGACGACTGATCCAGACCCAAATCCCAGAGATAAACATCACCAACGGAGCAATGATGATAGACGCTAGATTAATCACTCGGCTTCTCTGCTCGGTGATATCAAACTGGCTTTCACCAGCATTTTTGGGCCGAATAGCAATCAGATCCTCTTCTTGAGCCAGCCAACTCAATATGTTTTGAAAAAGGTCAGCATTCATCCCAAACTGCCGCGCTTGATTTGAAGCAAAATCAGAATCACCAACCACAACCAGCCTGAACTCGAGCGTTTTCTCCGACTCTTCTTTCTTTTTCACGGGGCCGCTAATCGCCAAGGCCAAAGAGAGGGGCCCTTTACGATCGGTGGCTTGATTAACCTTAACTCTGTCCCCTTGCAAATCCGTCTCAAGACTCTTCGCACTGGACGAAAAAAGGCTCGTGATAGTTTCTCCCTCTGGTATTTTGGCTGTCTTTTCCACGGGCGTCGAGATCGGAAACAGAGTGAGTTGTTTAGACTCGCGTGTGATTTCGTGATTTCGATCGTAGCTAGTGACAATCGGTGTAAGCGGGTTTCCACCAGCCAGCTGTTGAAGACTGTTTGTTTCTAGCACTACCTTCTTGGGCTTCCAGTCAGCTCCAAACTTTAACAAAAAGTCCCGAACAGACTTGGGCGAGGTGGGCTCGACCATAAACAACATCTTTCCACCGGCTTTTAAAAATCCTTCCATCGCTTGATATTCTTGAGGCATGAATTCCGATTTGGGACCGGCCACCATCAGGATCTCAGCATCCTTAGGGATTTCCCCCTTTTCTAAAATGCTGAGCTCTTCCACCTGGTATCTTCCGCTCTCTAGCGCTGATTTTATTTCGGAAAAGCCCTCGCGCCCCGTATCCGACAAAAGCCGTTCGCCATGCCCAGATAAATAATAGAGTTTCTTTTTCCCACCTTTGGTAACAGAAATAATGGCATTGGTGAGTTTTTCTTCGAGCTTTGGATCGTCTGGACCAGATAGGTTTTCGACCCGCGCCGTGCGATCGCCACTTTCGACGACCACCGTTCCCGCAGTTCGAATGTTGTATTTTTGGACCGAAAGCGGATCCTTATCTACATCGACAAATTCTCTCTTCAGCAGTTTCGAATGATACGTATACTTTGAAAAAATGTTTTCAAATTCTTGAACCTGGGTTGGATTTACAAAGGCCTTTAGAACCACGTCTCCTTTGAGTCCCGCAAGGACCTTAATGGATTGTTCGGACAGAGTATGAATTTTGTTTTTTGTTATGTCCTTCTTGATGTCGTAATTACTGATGATGAGATTCACCACCACAACGATCGCAAGCACCAAAACAGCGTTAATGACCGCTTGGAGTCCGAGTTGGGTAGTTCTTCTTTTAAATAGACTTTTATAAGCAGCGACGTTCATAAATAGGTGCGCCAACAAAACCACCACAAACAAACCACCCATTATTTGCGCAACCAGAGGGGTCTCGGGAGCCAGGTAAAGCGCTACCAACGCAATTAAACCTATCGCCACAGACCCAATAAGAGTGGGATAAAAAGCTTTTCCATCATTCATAGTTCTTTACCTCCACCGATTGCTTTCAACGACACAGTAAGTGAAATAAAGAGAGATCACCGTAAAACTGAGGAAATACACAATGTCCTTCAAGTGGATAAGTCCTTCAGAAAAACTATTGAAGTGACCCAGAGGAGAAAGAAAGACCAGCAACGGCCCCCACTCAACAAAACCAGTCTTGGCTGAAATTCCCTGTCCCAACGACTGAAGAAGCCAAAGCAAAAGAAGTGCGATAAATGTCCAAACAGCTGCGATTGCCTGGCTATTGGTCATCGCAGAAATAAGTCCCCCTAAGGAAACGTAACAAGCTAGAGCCAAAAGTAACCCTAGATAGGTAGTAGCAATAATCGGCAGCTCTGGATTTCCCCAAATGATCATGAAGAGCACGTAAATAAAGGAAACCACCACCATGAAAACCATCAGGGAATAAGCAGCTAGGAATTTACCAAAAACTAATTCAAATTTTTTCAAAGGTGCCGTGAAAAGAAGCTCGAGCGTGTGTTGCCGCTTCTCCTCGGCATATAGCCGCATGGTAAGAAACGGAGTCACAAAACAAAGAATAAAGGCCATGTTTTGGTAAAGATAGGTTGCTAGCTTATCTAGTGTAATTCCCTGAGCCCCCCCAAATCGCTGGACTGTATTAAATCGCTGGTAGATATCCACAAACTTGGCAAATATCACTCCCATAATAAAGAGAAAAACTCCCAAAATCACATAAGCGACGGGAGAGTAAAAATAGCTTCTCAGTTCTTTTTTTAGAATGGCAACTGATCCTCTCATGCTCATGGCCCCCCTTTCCCGGTAATCAGGGTTAAATAATATTCCTCTAAGGCTTGTTGGACTGGGGACATTCGAATAAGACCGGACCGGCTCTCGACAACCACCCGAGAAACCTCTGCAATAACTTCTTCGTTTGCTTCTGATTCTACGATTAATCGGTGGGCTCCATTGGAGGTTATATGAACTTCCTTCACTCCCGAAACAGAAGTTATCTTCTTTCTGAGATCATCTGCCACTTTTCTGACAATAATTTCTGTTTTGACAACGCCGCCGGTGGCGCCCATGGGATTCAGCGCCTCTTGAGCAACGATATTCCCGCGATCAATCACAATAATGCGATCACAAGTGGCGGCCACCTCTGAAAGAATGTGAGTACTGTAAATTACCGTTTTCTCGCCGCGGAGATTTTTAATAAGGCCTCGGGCTTCATTGACTTGTTTGGGATCTAGCCCAACGGTGGGCTCATCTAAAATCAAAACTTCAGGATCGTGAATTAACGCCTGAGCTAGCCCCACTCTTTGTCGATATCCCTTAGATAAGTTTCCAATCAATCGTCGTCTGACATCTCCCAAGTGACAGAGCTCTATCACCTTATCTATTTTTTTGCTTCTTTCAGATTTGGAGACACCTCGCAGCTCAGCCACGAAAGACAAGTACTCGTAAACTAACAGCTCCGGATAAATGGGCGGAGTTTCCGGCAAGTAGCCAATTTTCTTCTTCACCTCATAGGGGTTCTCAAGAACATCAAACCCGCCGATAGAAGCAGACCCGCTTGTTGCTGGCATAAATCCAGTCAAAATCTTCATGGTCGTTGTTTTGCCCGCCCCGTTTTGTCCCAAAAAGCCAAGGATTTCCCCCCGGGCGACCGAAAAAGTGAGTTGGTTGATGGCAGTACGATCGCCATATTTTTTGGTTAGATTACGAACTTCAATCATGGTCTTGATCTCCCACGGAAGCATTTAAACGCTTGAAGATTTTGGTATCGCAAGGAAGCCTTGTCAACTTAACGAAGGCAGGGATGCCCTTTGTGACTAGCACATTTGGCAGCTTGAGCAACGTCTAAAATTCCACTAGTCATCACCTTTTTTTCAAGGTGCGGGTGAACTTGAACTGTGGCTTTAATTAAAGAGACAACTTCGGAAGCCGTTAAGCTCGGTGCAATCGATCGCACAAGCCCAACTGCGCCTGCCACAACGGCGGTCGCTTGAGATGTTCCACTTCCTACATCCCAGTTCTTAAACCATGGCTCAATAATCTCGTCGCCAGGAGCCCCCACTGAAACATACTTGGAACTCCAATTAGCCCCATCAAATAATTTATTTTCGCTGTCCGTTCCTGTCACAGTCAGCATGTTCTCTTCTTGAAATTTAGCGGGATAGACCGAAGAGTCGTTCAAGCTTTCGCCATCGTTTCCCGAGGCCACAACCACTACTACATCGTGCTTCGCCGCAAACCGAATAGCGTCGAGTAGGTCTCGGTCATACCCTTCGCCAGCAAAAGAAATGTTAAGAACCGATGCCCCTTCTCGAACCGCGTAATAAATTCCGCTGATAGCATCTTCGGTATCTCCGAGGCCCTCCCAATTAATAAAACGGATGGGCATAATGGAACAATTAGGACAGACGCCAGCTGCCCCTTCTCCATTATTTAAGGTTCCCGCCATGATGGCCGCCATTGCCGTTCCGTGACCGGTGCGATCCATAGGAAGGTGGAGACCTCGAACAAAATCCCACCCAATAACGTCGTCAACGAATCGATTATTGTCATCGTCCACCCCGTTAGCGGGCCATTCGCTTTCTTTTCGCTTAATTCGGTGAATTAATTCGGGGTGGTTGTAATTAACCCCGCTATCGATAACCGCTAAAGTAACATCGGCGCTTCCCTGGCTGATTTTCCACGCTTCTGGGGCTTTGATGTTTTCCAAGTGCCACGCCTTTGCCATTAGGGGATCGGGGGCGTGCTGAAGATCGGGAATTTTTTGGAGTGGTGGCGGTAAGTTTTCCTTGGCAACCGCCGCCGAAGACATCAAAAGCAAAAAAAGAAAAGTACGGATTCCCCTACCCATTTATTTCCCTTGAATTAGAATCATTTTTTACGTGTCACGATCTCAAAGAGCAATAAAAAACCTTTGAAAAGCGAAGAATTTTTTCAGGGATTTACTGTTTATTTTGAGAGGGACTCCAACGCTCGTCTTGAAGCGGGAGGAAATTGGGAAACTCAACAAGCGGCTTCGGCTTTGGCAGCTCGACTTGTTGGACTTGATGCGCATCTACAAGCAGCGGTAAAAACTCTTTAGGATCTAAACCCAAATCGGTCAGATGGGCTTTTGCGGCTTCCGAAAATGATCCTGCATCCTCTTTCCAATCTTTAAAATCTTCGGCTCCGTATTTTTTCTGAATTCCGATATTGCCCGCAGCATTGATGCTTTTATTCAGTAACGCTCGAATATACTTAATTTGAAGAGCTGCCAGGTACTCATCGGGCGGAGCATCGAAAAGCCGCAGTTCAACGCGGTCTGTACCCTTTCCACCAAACGCAGGGAACCACTCGGTTGAAGGGTTTTTGATATCAATGGTTTCTCGATAGGCGTCCGGAACAAGTCCCGACATTAAAGCTGTTGCGTTCAGCTGCGTATAGCCTGGTTTGCGGCTTACATACGGGTTGAAATAGCGCTCCTGATAAAGCAATCGAGCGAGGTCATCCCAAGTGCCAGAAAACTGATTCAGTTTTTCTTTGAGCGAGGAAGACATCTCCAGCGGGAATGCGGCGGCTGTTCTATACGGATGCTGCCACAAAAACTGGATCATTTCTCGGTTGTTTTCAAAATGATTAAGAAAGTCGACAAACTTTCGAGCTCCCTCTGTTTCAGAAAGACTAAAAAATGGCTTGAGATCAATATTAATGTGCGCTCCGCCGGCTGCCCTGTTCGGAACTTGTCCCAGCGCTCGATTGGTTTCATAAAGGGCTTTGATTTGGGTCATGTCTTGAGGCGCCGCTTTGGGTGAAGGAATTTCGATGTGCCCGCCCTGGGGGGCGTAGGGCTTTCCTTGTCGGTAGAAGCGCTGAACGCCATCCCACTCGACTCTCCATTTTTTTCCATTTTCATCCACCATCAAAAACTTCATTCCCAGTCCATGGCCGTGCGCCGTGGGATCTTCAAGATCTCGAACCTCGGATGCGCCAAGAGCTTTGGCCAGCTCGCTGACCGTTTTATAAATTCTATCGCTTGCTTCTGTTTTATTTGCAGGGGAATTGAGGAACCTAAAACTGAACTCAATCCCCAAATCGATTTTGTTCACGTCGACAGGACCAGAAGCCGCAACACGGATATCTGGGAGTTGCTCAGGTCTTGGAACTAAGTAGCCTTCAAAAGCCTTCGAGAGTTTTGTAGCTTTTGCAAATTCATAAACTGCCTTTTCAATTTGTTGCTGGGTCTCGTCCCAGAGGCGCTCGTGAGACTCTGGCTTTTGTGTTCTTGCCTGACGTTTTAAATACTCTTTCGCGATAGCTGTTAATTCCTCGGCATATTTCTGTCGAGCCTTTCTGAGGCCTTCGCCCCCCAAATCCATGGGCAGTCTCTCTTCCCAATTCAGCAGGGGTGAGAAAATTTTGTTCCGCAAATCTTTTCTGTATTGTCGATTGGCCGATCTCAACTTGGGCATAGCTGCTTCAAAGGACTCTAACGTTGAGAGTTGCTCAGAAGATAAGTCGGGTGCAATTTTTCTTACGGGAGCTCCTGGATCAACCGAATGCGAATTGAAATCTTTTAATCCTGAATAATCTCCGGAGGCCAATCGGGCTTGGAGCATATCCTCCATAAAATCCCTTTTGACACCTTTGTTCCCCGAGCGAAGTTCAAAATCCGGATAAAACTGCTTGGGATCCTGGCCCGGCATAGATTCTCTTCCTCGCATCGAGCGAAAACCAATCATCCTATATTTGTCTCTAGCATGCTCAGAGTCGCCCTCTACCATGCGATCCTGCAATCTTTTGAGCGAGCTTTTCGGATAAATTCCTAAATATTCATGACCTAAAATGGATTCAACGTCCTCGGGATTTCGCTCCATTTGACGCCAATACAAAAACCAAGTCCCTGCATCTAAAAGCTCCAAATACTTAGGGGCTAACTTGGCTCGGGCTTCTCGATCGGCGGGCCAAGCGTGCACAATATGCTGGTGACCAATCGGTCCATCGAGAGCATCCTCAATTTCCTTTCGCATTTCCTGAAACGTTTTTCGGTTCGTTTCTCCGCGACTGACGAGCTCATAAGAACCCAAATCATCCGTAATGTTTACGCTCTCTGGTTTTTTGGAGCCCGGCCGAAGCCGTGCAAAGTTTAAAACTTCTTCATAGAAAAGATGGCCCAGTCCCGTTCGGGTGAGCCTTTTTAAAACATCTCCAGATTGGAATAAAAATTCGATTTGCTCTTGCGGGGTCATTTTAGACCACTGAGCTTTGGTCATAGAACGACGAACGGATGCGGGTGCCATAACCCATTTTGGATCGCTAGCATCCAAATAACGTTTCAGCATTTTCAGAAGAACGTTTTCCTTCTTACCTTCTGCCTCGGCTCGGGCTCGTATTTGAAGGGCCCGTTTCATATAATTTTGATCTAACTCAAACCATCCCTTAGGAAGCTCGGGAAACCAGCTTCCCTCCTTTTCAAAAGCAAATGCCATTTCGGTTTCTGTGTCTTTTGCTTTCAGGGTCATTGGCTCAGAATTGAGTTTCTGTTCGCGCAAGCGGATCCAGAGATCATAACAGCTGGTCTCTTGGCCAACCCCGGACCAAGCGAAAATCGCCGCAAAAAAGAGCGCAATCATGCGATGTTTTTGAATCACGCCCTAAAAATCTGCAACTTCGGGACCGGGCAAAGCTTCAGCACAAATCCTTCACAATGGCATCCAAGCCCTAGCTAAGGAAATTGAGCGTGTCTAAAGTTTTGACAGTTTTAAGATGCTAAGAAGAGGGGGGCATTTGCTTCTTAAGATAGGGCCTTGGATCGATAGGAGCCCCATTCTTTCTCACTTCGTAATGTAGATGCGTTCCAGTTGTGTGCCCGCTCTTTCCTACGTGGGCAATTACCTGGCCTCTCGCAACCCGAGTTCCAATAGGCACTGAAAGCCTGGAATTGTGCGCATAAACCGTCTGATAACCAAAACCATGATCTAAGACCACTACTTTCCCGTACCCCTGTCTTTCCCCGGAAAAAACGACGCGACCATCTGCCGTTGCAACAACAGGGGACCCAAATCGGGCCACAATATCAATTCCAGCATGAAGTCTAAAATCTTGGCTGCGGGGGTGGCGTCTCGGACCAAAGAGAGAAGAAATTCGTCCTCTTACGGGGAGAGAGGCAGGAACCGCCCGCATCATCATTTGACCCTGATCAATTAAGCTTTTAATTCGAACCAGCCGAACGGGCACCTTTTCGGTGAGCACCAATTTAGTTGGTGGGCTCTTTTTTTTGATTTGGGTAAAGGCCTTTTTTAATTGGGTTAGGGTTTGTAGCTTTTGACCAAACCGGCGGGCGCGTTTCTCCGCTCTTTTTTCAGCCGCTTGCTTCTTGGAAAGAACGGGCTGTGGATTTGCTCCGGCCGCTGTTGCGGGATTGAAAACCAGAACCCCGAGGATCATTACGGCGGCAACCAGTGCTGTAAGCTTCGTGTTGCGAATCATGACCGGAACAATAAAAACATCACTTGTCACCGGGAGTCAATCCTTTTGGGCTTACTTCACTTCACAAGCCAGAGCCGTGATGTTGTCGTCTCCGCCCCTAGAATTGGCCAAATCGATCAGGTTTTGGAGTCCCTGATGCATGTTACTTTTGCTCAATTCTTTTTCTATTTCGTCTATGGAAACCAATCCCGACAATCCATCGGTGCACAATAAAAAGATATCTCCAGACCTTAAAACTCTTCGATAAACATCGACTGCAACTCGGCTTTCGTACCCCACGCTGCGAGTAATGACGTTCTTAAACTGGTAATCCTTTGCTTGGCTAGCAACGAGACGTCCAGATCTGAGCTCTTCGTTAAGTAGCGAGTGATCTTCTGTGATCTGCCAGATTTTTCCCTCGCTCATCAAATATCCCCGACTGTCTCCGACTTGCCCCAAACTGGCCTCGCCGTTCTCAATTAAAAGAGCAAGTATGGTTGTTCCCATCCCGTGGAGATCTTCATTTTGGGCCGCCTTAAAGAAAATTTGCTCGCAAGCCGCATTAACCGCTTGGTTAATCCTCTCAGCAGCTGGCAAGGAGCGATGTTCAACACAGAATTCGCGGATTATTTGTACCGCGAGTTGGCTGGCGACTTCTCCTCCTCGGTGCCCCCCCATTCCATCTGCTACTAAAAAAATGCCCAGCTCGTCGTCTTTAAGAAAAGCGTCCTGGTTCACCTTTCTCTTCATTCCAATATCAGTAATGGCGAAAGACCGCGCTTTCATAGAGCTCCTTGAACAAAAACAGTCGGAGAAATTGAGAATCCGTGTTTTTCAGAATCGTTCGCAACCAAAAATACCCGATTCATCAGATTAACCAAATCCAACTTTAAACCTTCGACGCGGACAGCGCTCATGGGAGTCCCACCCTCTATTCGCCAACCAAAAGCATCCCCCTCTACATGGTGATCCGACAAAAAAGCCAATCGGGTCCAACCCTCTAACGCCAACCCTTGTCCTTGCTCCTTCCAAATCAGATTCGGGGCCGCGTTTCCTGGCTCTAGACAGATAGCTTTTGCACGAATTTTTGGTTCTAGCTCTTCATGCAGCCGCATTCGATTTCCAGTGCTCCGGCAATTGTCCATTGCCCCCGTGTAGGAATCGTGAAGGGCACTCTTAAAAAGTCCGTTTTGAATCAGTGTTGTTCTTTGTCTGGGGATTCCATCTAGATCAAAAGGACCAGAGAAAGCGGTTTTAATTTGGGTTCCATCATCGACGAGGGTGATCACCTTTGACATGACGACCGGATTTTCATCGTGGCCCGAAAGCGGGCTTTTCTTGTTTTTTACACCCTTCCCATGAAACCACTGCGAGACCAGTTGGAGTATTGGAGAAATGGCTCGCCCGCTCAATGAAATGATTGAAGGAATCGACTTCTCCCACTTAATAGAGTTTTCCACGCTAAAAGCGGCATTCTTTAAACGCTCAATTCTTTCTTTCCGGTTTTCTAAGCCCCAAAACGATTCGTGGCATCGCCCCAAGTTCCACTGCTGAAATGCAGCCGAATGCCGTGACGTTTTTTGAACTTTTTCTGAACGGCGAAAAAGAGCCGTCTCAATCTCGCGCCATTCATACCATTCATTAAAAACCAGTGGTGTGCCCCCCAACAGGCTCTGGCTAGAAGACCAAAAGCTTTCTGTCGGAGTTTCAGATTTTTCTTGTGCCTGGGTATCGGATCTCGGGGACCAAACTGGAAAGCGAAACCAGGGATCGGGTGTAGATTGTTCGGCGCTTAATAAAGCTTCCGTTACTAATCTATCCAAAGTTTCTTCCGTTAAAGCCGAGGCAGCGGCTATTCCTGGTTTGTTTCTGTGAAGAATTTTGAGCTGTACCCACCAAGAGTCATCAAAACTTTGAATGCCTTTTTGGCCGTTCCGATATTGTTGGGTTTGAATCAGGGTTTTTTGACAAGCAACCTCAAAGTCCTGCGCTACAACGAGCTTTGGATGATTTTTGATAAACTCAAGAAGCTTTTGTGTCATTTGTTTAGGCCATTTTTAGCTTACTTCTCAGCGCTTCCGACCAGCCCGATTGGGGTGGCCGCAAGAGTTGCAGGTGCTGTTTTGATACCTGAACTAAAAGTTCATCACCGTCTTTTACCTCAAAGCTAACTTGCCCATCACAAACCAAATAAGCGGTTTCTTTAAGTTCAATGGTTTTAATCTCCACCCTCTGATGAAGAGGAATAACGATTGGACGCGCAGACAATGAATGAGCGCAAATCGGAATCAAAACCAGTCCTTCAAGTTGAGGATGCAGGAGGGGGCCTCCCGCAGAAAGGCTATACGCCGTCGAACCTGTTGGGGTCGCAACAAGATATCCGTCCGCTTTAACGTGGCTGAGCAATTCGCCATCTAACAGAATTTCAAATTTTAAAAGTGCTGTACCGGCACCCTTAGATAAACAGACGTCATTAAAAACAGTGGCTACGTCCGTTTTTCCATTGGGATGCTTAAGCTCAATGGTCAGGAGCGGTTTTTTTTCTGCCTTGAAGTGGCCTGCCAATGCAGCCAGGACGGCAGCAACCATCTGTTCGCGGCTAGTGTCTGTGATAAAACCGAGACTTCCCAGGTTAACTCCCATAACGGGGGTTATGTTTTTTTGCTCCATCCGACGAACAAGCGACAAGAAGGTTCCGTCGCCTCCGATCACCACAGCCAACCGGCAGCTTCTCAGAATAGTTGCGGGTATTTCGTTGGCGTTGTCTGCCACTTGGATGGCTTCAATTCCTTGGCTTTTTAGAGCAGATTCGAGCTCTTTGGCGGCCTTAGCGGCGGCAGGATCGCCGCCCTTGACGCAAAGCATTACTTTGTTGGGTTGGCTCATATCGCGTAATCATACCAAAAATGCCGTTTTTGGGCTCTCATTTCGAGGGAAAATTCCTCAATGTTGATCATTTGTTATCGAATAATCGGCTTCTCAGCTTGACCTTTGACACGCCACAGATAAAGTAGGGGCAAGTACAGGTAAAAAGTCGCTTTTTTTTAGTATTGAATTCAACTTGGTTAACAACCAAAATAGGCGATTACCAGTGGTAAGAAACAGGCTTAACAGGGGGACCCGATGATTCAAAAACTCGTCAGCATTGCTTTAGTGCTTTCATGTTCTTCGTTTGTATTTGGCGCTGAGTATGTTGTTAAGCTGAAATCCTCCACTCCCGCAGACGAAAAAGCTTTTTTAGACCAAAACGGTGGCGTTTTGGAATTAGTTAGCCGAGAAGGACAAGTTTACAAGTGGTCGACTCCTAAAAACGGTCTAAACATGAAATGGGTTGGCGGAAAGAAGTCTGGCACCTCTCCGGTTGTAAAGATGGAGCCAAACCGAAAACTCAAAATTTTCTTAAGCCCTTCTTTAGAAGAAAACCGTGCTCGTTTAGCAGAAGCGATTGAGCGCTCTGAAGAAGAACCCAAGCCCGCAGCAAACACCCCTTATCCAGATAATCCAGAAATTAAAAAGCCTTCCAAGCAAACCGCTGGTAGCGATCCCCTGTTCAGTAAACAGTGGGGGATGTCTGCTGTAGATGCTGCTGGGGCGTGGAAAAAAACTCCCGGGGGCAAAGAAATCGTAGTTGCCGTAACGGATACGGGCGTTGACTACAATCACCAAGATTTAATCGCAAACATGTGGCGCAACCCAAAAGAAGTTGCTGGCGACGGAATCGACAACGACAACAACGGATACATCGACGATATCGTAGGTTGGGATTTTGCCTCCAACGATGACAAACCCTATGACCTTACACTGAGCCTGATGGATATCGTTCTTCAGGGTGGAAACCCTGGTCACGGAACGCACGTAGCCGGATGTATTGGGGCGGCCCTTAACAACAAGTTAGGGATTGTTGGCCTTGCTCCTAATGTTAAGCTGATGGCTCTTCGATTTATCAGCGAAAGCGGCCAAGGCGGGACAGCCGAAGCAATCTCCGCGATTGATTACGCTGCCAATAACGGTGCTAACGTCATCAATGCTAGCTGGGGTGGCGAATCAGATGGCGAACAAGAAGAAGATGGCCTGCTCAAAGAAGCTATTGAGCGCGCTGGGAAAAAAGGCGTTCTCTTTTTAGCTGCTGCAGGAAATGGACGAGCCAATAGCCAAGGTGGGGCATCCGGATTTGATATCGATAACGATCCAAAACCAGTGTACCCCGCTGCTTATCCTTTAGAAAATGTCTTCACAGTGGCTGCAATTGATGCCGAAAATAATTTAGCCACTTTTTCAAACTGGGGACAAAAGAGCGTTAAGATCGCTGCCCCTGGCGTGAAAATTCTCTCAACCGTTCCCGGCGATAAATATCAGGACACGATCATCAACCTTGGGCAGATTGTTGTTACTTGGGATGGAACCTCAATGGCGACTCCTCACGTAGCAGGAGCAGCTGCAGCGTTGTGGTCGACAGATCCAAAAATGAGCGCTCAAAGCGTTGCAAAACAGCTCATGGAACTTTCAACTGAAACAGAATCCGTGGCTGATAAAGTTGTTTCGCGTGGTCGATTAGACTTACACGGCTTGAAATAACACAAAACAATGAAACGAATTGGAACTCTTCTTGTCGTTCTTTTGGTGGCACTTTCCGCCTTAACTTCGGAAGGCGCCACAAAAAAGCGATCTCGTAGGAAAAATCTAAAACCAATAACCCATCCAGTGGTTCTTTGGTCGAGAACGCTCGCTGAGACTGAAGATCCGGAACAAAAGAAAGTTGCTGCTTTTAAACTCAGTCAATATTCACAACCCATTTATCAAGATTCGGTGATTTCAACCCTCCTGAATTGTTTAAAAGACTCTGATGAACAAATTCGCATTTTGTGTGCTAAGGCAATGGGGCGAGCGGGAAACCAAAGCAAAAGAGGCTCTATTCGCTCAGCTCTTTTAGAGACCTTTAAATCAGATCCTTCTCTTCGGGAAACGCTGATTCGAACCTTCACCACTCGAGGGGATGATTCAAAGGAAGTACAGAGCTCTTTGTTGGAAGCTTTAAACAAGTCATCAGATGCACACGAAACCCTAGCGCTTTTGACCTACTTTTATGAATGTGGCGAAGGAGTTCGCCCAGATGCCTTTGTTTCAGTCTTTAACAAATCGGATAACGAAAGAATTAAGCGTTGGGCGATAAAGGTTTTAGCGGAACATGGTTCGGGCGAAAACTCGGTGGTGGAGTTGCTTGCCTCGTGCGCTGAAAGCCAAGACACCCCTCTTGCATTAACCTGCTTGTCGGGACTGCAAAGTCAGTCACGAAAGGATTCCAGCCGAACCTGGGCCGCCCTTGAGAAGACTATCGAGAGCTCGGATCCCGACATGCTCATTGCAACTATCGATGTATTAAATGTTTTGCCCGAGAGAGTTAATTCGCCGATGACCAAGCGGCTGATTGAAATCATTTCTGAAACAGATGACGGGGAACTCGTCGACAAGGCCGTGCTCGCTCTAGGGGTCTGCGGCGATGAATCTCAGGGGCTAGCAGAAACTCTACAAAAACTTCTTACGGAAGCAAAGCAACCAGAATCAACTAAAATCCATGCAGCGCTCGTATTAGGAAAACAAGCTGGCATGTTTGCTGAGGCAACTCGTGAAGCTTTAAATGGCTGTGTAAAATCGAGCCGTTCTCAATCTTTGAAAACTGCCTGCCAGCTAGGCTCTCAAGAGCTGGCGGCACGAAGCAAAAGCGGGGGGCGATTACCCGCCTCCTCAAACAGCCCCGGAAAACCAAAACCTAAATCTTAGCTTTGAAATACGGCTTTAATACTTCTGGGATGGTAAACGTCCCGTCCTCTTGTTGATAATTTTCCATGATGGCCATGAGGGTTCTTCCCACAGCAAGGCCAGAGCCATTTAGAGTATGGCAGAACTGAGGACGACCTGTCGCAGAACTACGATAACGAATGCCCGCCCTTCGAGCCTGGAAATCTCCAAAATTGCTACAGCTAGAAATCTCCATGAACCCTTGGGTTGCCGGAGAATAGACTTCAATGTCGTAAGTCTTTCTCGAACTAAAGCCCGTATCTCCCCCACACAAAAGCACCACTCGGTAGGGAAGCTCTAATTTCTGAAGAATTTTCTCTGCGTGACCCGTGAGGAGCTCGTGTTCTTTCTCAGATTGTTCCGGAGTTACAATTTTTACTAATTCCACTTTGTTAAATTGATGCTGGCGCTTCAGCCCTTTTGTGTCTTTTCCATAGCTGCCGGCTTCTGATCGAAAACACGGAGTATAGGCAACGTAACTTCTAGGGAGATTTGCCTCCTCTAGAATTTCTTCGCGATGGTAATTCGTTACGGGCACTTCGGCTGTTGGAATCAAAAAGAAGTCAAACTTCTCTATTCGAAAAACGTCCTCTTCAAACTTTGGAAGCTGTCCAGTTCCAATCAACGCTTTCCGATTCACCAAGAAGGGTGGAATCATTTCCTCATAACCATGGTCCAAATGCGTATCGAGCATGAATTGAATCAGAGCTCGTTCTAGACGAGCGGCTTGCCCCTTCAGAAAACAAAAGCGGGCACCGGTGACTTCACCGGCCTTTTTAAAATCTAAAATTCCAAGTTTTTCCCCAATTTCATCGTGTGGCTTTGGGGTAAAGGTAAACTTGCGCGGAGTTCCCCAACGACGAACCTCGACATTTTCCTCACTCGACTTGCCCGCCGGAACACTCAGGTCGAGAATATTAGGAAACTCATAGACCAGCTTGCTCAATGACTCTTCAACCTTAACCAGCTCGTCGTCCAAAAGCTTAATTTCGCCCGCAACTCGTTTCATCTCCTGCAAGATGGGCGCGTCGTCTCCTCCGGCCTTTTTAACTTTTACAATTTCTTGAGAGGCTTGATTGCGCGCAGCTTTTAAGGCTTCTACTTTCTGTATGAGCTCTCTTCGTTTGTTGTCGACTTGGGTGACTGACGACAGCAATTCAAGAGCGGCGGTATTTTGTCGTTTAGCGAGTGACTGTTTTACTTCCTCAGCATTAGTAGTCAGCGTTTTTACATCCAGCATTTCTTATTCCTCTATCACGGTTGTCCTTAAAATCTCTCTTACAGCGGGAGCTTCGGGACTGTTTGGATCCTTATTCAAAAACTCATAAAAATCTTTTGCGGCCTCTGTATACCTGCCCAAACTATGAAACACAAATCCACGCTCGAGCTTTAGATCTAGATTTTCAGGATCAAGGACGAGAGCAGATTGGACCGCTCCATCGGCGGCCTCAAATCGCTTCAGTTGGCGATAGCTTCGAGAGAGCAACAAAAGCCCTTTTACTCGATACCCTTTTAGTCCTGTAGGCTCTTTCTTAAAGCCTGTTGGAGATCGCTGGTCAGCAACAGTTTTTTCAACGGGGAGGTTCGTGATAGCAGACAACTCATTGGTTGCCTCGACAAATTTTTTGTTTGCCATGTAGAGCTCGGCAAGTTCGATGGTGAACTGATAGTTCATTGGGTTAGCTCGAGCTTCTAATGTCATTTCCCTTATCGCGAGATCTGCTTGATTCATTGCTTGATAGCTCATCGCCAGAAGTCTTCGGGCCCCGGGATAGTTTGGAACTACTTTTAGTAGGCCCTGGAGAAGATCCTTTGCCATCGCATAGTTTTTTATTTGGTGTAAAAGTTCAGCAGCGTAAAAATATCCCTCGCCATTTTTCGCGTCGAGGTCGGAGGCAAGTTTATACTCAGAGATGGCCTCGTCCGTCCGTCCCAGGCTGGCCAAGGCGCGGGCCATGGAAAGGCGTACTTTCGGAGCGTTTTTATCAATATCGAGCGCTTTCTGATAATACTGAATCGCGCGGTTGAATTCTTTGTTGGCCGAATACACTTCGCCAAAAGCCCAAAGAAGTTGAGGATTGTGCGGATCCGTAGCTAACATGTTTCTTAAGAATTTCACCGCAAACATTTTTTCAAAGGTCACCACTTTTAGCTTTAGCCATTCGGCTAAAGCATCATAGTTTCCGGGATCCTTACTGTAGGCTTCTTCAAAGTTTCTGATGGCTGCTTTTGGGTTTTCTGGATCAAAAAGCTTGTGGAGCATTCCTTGGTAGTAGGAAACCTCCGCGATGGTCGGATTGATTCTTCGAGCAGTCCTCAGGCGTTCATTTGCTGCGCGAAAATCCTTCCGAGCAAAAAAATGCTTTCCGAGCGCCAGCTGCACCATGGGATCCTCTGGTGCAATTTCCTCTGCTCTCTGAAGAGCCTGGAATGCTCGATTCCAGTTGGATTGTTCTGTTTCAAGAAGGCCCAATTTTAAGTACGCCTCTGCTTCATCAGAGCCCACCTGAGTGGCTTTCTCATAGGTCATAGCAGCCCACCGAAACTCATCTCTCGAACGCGCCAAAGCCTCTCTGGTTTCCCCCAAGCGGGTCCATAGCTTACCTATCGACGGAAAGATTAGCGTGGCGGCTAGATAAAAGCCTTCGGCTCTTTCATAGTTTTTGGTGCCCATGGCCTCTAGACCCAGTCGCTCGAAATAGGCCGCATCTGCATAAACTAGATTTTGAGCAGTCTGAATTTCATCTTCGGTGGGGGGATTATTAAGTTTTTCGAGCGCCTGTTTTTGATGTTCCCCTGCCATTGCGTAAGTCAGTACATACAAGCGTTTTGTTTCTTGTTCGTCCCCACTAAGCTCGGATAGATTTCCCGCTCTCCAAAATGCGTGATCGGCACTTTCCTTGGTTGCCAGTCGGGCGAACTTTGCGCTGAGCAAATATACGGCTTTAGCGGCCTTAAGATCATTCTTCTTTGAGAGGATATCTCCCATCAAAGCATAGGTGGCTGCATGCGCTGGATTTATTTGGGTCACTCTTTGCGAAAGGGTCCAACTTTCCTCCAGGCGCCCCATTTCAAACTCGGAAACTGCGAGCAAATAGGTTGCCCGAATGCTTTCCTGGCTTACGTTTAAGATAGATTTTAAAAGCGGGATGGCCTCGGAAAGCTTCTTTTCCTGAACAAACCACTCCGCCTGAACTAACAAATTGTCGGGATTTAGTGAGTCGGTCTCAAGCGCGTTGTCTAAAAAAGCTGCTGCTTTTTGCGTCTCTCCCTTTGCCCTTGCAAAGATAGCCTCTGCACGGAAAAAGGATGTCCTCTGAGGCTCTAATGTACGACCTTGCTTCAGATATTTTTCAAGCGCCTGGGTTTTTATTTTGTTGGTGGGTTCGGTTTCAAGGACTCTGGCTAAAGAAATGGTCAGGCCATCGTACAGCGCAAGATCGGAAGGGTTTGATTCTATGGCCTTTTGATAGAAATCAGCGGCTAAAGAATAACCCAGGGGCGAGTCGTTCTGCAGCGCTTGCTCAGCGCTTTTGACTAGGAAAGTTCTACGATCTTCTTTTTCCGTTCCGCTCATTTCTCCCTCATCAGAAGGAGCGGCTCCGCCGGAACTCACTTGATTTGAAGGGGGAGATTTTTCGCCGGACTGAAAAAGGATGATCAACAATGCCCCAACCGCGCCCCACAGAATCAGCCTTTTTCGGGATCTCATCCCAGACTTCTCGGGAACAGAATCGGGTTCAGCGGGCCCATCAAAATCTGAAAGCGGCTTTTTTAGAAGGTTACCCTCGTCAGATAGCCCCTGGTCTCTGACCTCCGAAAAAAGCGCGGCGATCTCCGATTCGGGAACTGCCGGTGATACTGATCCTTGGTGCGGGAGATGAGCTGTTGCATCCTGAAGATCTGCTTTTTCCGGTGGTGCCCCTCCGCCGTAGACCTCTGTAGCTACGCCTCCGTCCTCAGCCCGATGGTCTGGCGAGCTCTGCCTGACGGGCTCCGACGTTGCTGATCCCTCACCAGAAAGTTCTGCTGGGGTTTTAATTCCTAGTGCCCTACTCACAAGCGCATCATAGAAGGGAGGATAACTAGAAAGCTTGTTCCAGCGGTTGGATGGTAAGAGAGCGGCCTCTTCATCGCCGGAGAACTTGCCGCGACGGATCTGGGAAACAATCTCGTCCTCCGAAAAATCGCCAATTGTTTGGTGAAGCTTGTTTCGGACAAGATATCGAGTTGTAATTTTTTTTGGCACTTATTTGATTTTACCGAGGAACTCGAATCTTCCCAAGCATGATGCGCTGTTTATTCAAGGTTCTGCGGGGTCTGTGGGATAGAAATTCGAATAAAGTTTACTGAAACGTCTGCAATGCGCTCTAAATTGGCAAGAAGGTCGAGATGAACCGAGGTGGTATCAAGGCTCTCTTTGACTCCTCGGTGAAGCCGCTGAAGGTGGAGCTCGCTGAGATCAATAGTCATGTCTTGGATCTGCTCGTGCAGAATTTCCAGCTTTGAGAGAACTGCCCTGTCACGACTTGAAAAGTAAACGGTCGATAACCGCACACATTCAACAACCTTCTGATGAAACTGAAGAATTTCGGCCCAGCCTTCTTTTGAGAAAGCATAACCCTTCTTAATGTTTTTTCTGACAAGCTCGAGAATGTTTTTGTCCACAATGTCGCCGATGTTTTCGAGATCGTGTGTTCTTAAGACCAGTTCAAATTCTTTCTGTGCTTGCTCGCTCGTCATGTCTTTCTGAGAAAGCTTGGTAAGATACATTTTTATTCCGCGATTTAAAAAATCGGCCACTTGATCCATGGCCTTCACTTCCTCAATTTCTTTGAAGCTTCCTGTTTCAAACGCCGTAAGACACTGAGCGACCATTTTTTCCGCTATATCTGAAAGCCTCAGAATTTCTCGCTGTGCCTGAGCGAGTGCAAGCTCGGGAGCGTCGAGTGTTTTTGGATCTAAATATTGAAATGAAAACTCGCCCTCTCCTGCTTTCGGCGGCACGAGCTTTCTAGCAATGGCCACTCCCCAAGAGACGAAGGGCAAAAATAAAATCGCCAAAAACACATTGAATAGCGTGTGGGCAGTGGCGACCTGCCGACTTACATCCCCACCAATTTTTTCGGCGAGCTCCCCTAAATGATGAGCAAGCGGCAAACAAATCGCAACTCCGACTAACTTTGAGATGAGATTTCCGACGGCTGCTTGTTTGCCCAGAACACCACTCTTCAAGCTCGCCACATAAGCAGTCATGGTGGTCCCCAGATTCGCTCCAAGCACCCAGGGAATAGCCTCGTAAACAGTGGAGTTCTTGGTCATCATCAACGACATCACAAAGGCAATCGTAGCAGCGCTGCTGTGAATAAATGCGGTAAGGAAAGCCGAGACCATCAAAGAAAAAACAGGTCTATCTTGGAAATAGTTAATGGAGAACTGAAAGAGCTCGTTACTTTCTAGCGCCTTTCCAGCCGTGACAACTAAAGACATAGAATAGAAAACGATGCCGAGATACAGAAGCGCTTTTGAAAATCGACTGACCTTTTCCGATTCGGAAACCGCATCTAGCACAACACCACCCGCAATAAAGATAAGCCCATACTTTGAGATGTTGAATGCAACCAAATGAACGATCAGGGTGGTTCCGATAGAGGCTCCCAGCATCACCGAGAAGACCTGTTCCAAAGTTAGGAGTCTGGAGTTGGCTAACCCAACCAACATAACAGTCACTGCGCCGCTGCTACTGAGAAGAAGAGACAGCACTGTTCCCAGAAGGACGCTGGAGAACCGATTGCCTGCAAAATTGTTTATCCACGCTCTAAATCTAGAGCCCGCCAGATACTGAACACTTTTGGCTAATTCATCGATGGAGAAAACAAGAAGAGCAGTTCCCCCCAACAAAACCATCAATTCGGTGCTCATAATTTATCCTAATATCGCCTGAACAAATTTCTCCGGATCAAACGGTATCAGATCTTCAACCGCTTCCCCCACCCCAACAAATCTCACGGGGAGAGAAAGCTCGCGAGAGACCGGAAAAAGGGCTCCTCCCTTTGCGGTGCCGTCCAATTTTGTAACAATCAATCCGGTCAAGCCAAGCGATTGTTGAAACTCTTTCGCTTGGTTTAGAGAGTTTTGGCCGAGAGTCCCATCTAAAACAAGCCAGGTCTCGTGCGGCGCTTCGGGAATAACCTTCTTTACAACTTTGTGGATTTTTTTGAGCTCCTCCATCAGGTTCGATTTCGTGTGAAGTCGTCCTGCGGTATCAAGAAGCACAACATCCATTCCACGAGCTTTTCCGGCAGCAACAGAATCAAAGGCGACAGCTCCCGGGTCGGCGCCCTCCCTGCCAGTTACAAAATCGACTCCCACTCGATCCGCCCATGTCTTGAGTTGGGCAATCGCTCCGGCTCTAAAGGTATCTCCGGCACCCAACAAAACTTTTTTCCCAGCACTCTTAAAATGGTTCGCCAGCTTTCCAATCGTGGTTGTTTTGCCAGCCCCGTTTATTCCAACGACGGAAATGACCAACGGGTGGTTTTTTTCGAGAAGACCTTCGATTGTGAGATCAGGAACGTTGAGTAAACCGATCATTTCACGACTTAAAATTTCTTTCGCACTCGCTCCGGAAGAGCTGCCCGCTTTTTTGATTTGGCCAAGAAGAAACTCGGTCGTTGCAGCCCCCAAATCTCCCTCCAACAAAGTTTCCTCGAGCTTCGAGAGATCTCCGGCTTGTAGCTTTCTTAATTTCGCCGAAAACGGATTGGTTTGAACGGCTTTTTCGCTGGCTGGTTCTTTCTTTCTTTTTAGCGCCCAGCCAATTAGGACTCCGGCACCCAAAACAGCAGCGCCAATCGATAAATATAGACTCATCATGATATTCGATTAACTCGGGTTGGTCTCAGTGGCAACTTGTTCCGTTTCCAGAAAGCGGTAAAGAGTCCGGGGGTGAACTCCCAAAAGCTTAGCTGCGAGTCTCTTATCCCCTTTAGTTGTTTTTAGCGTTTCGGCCATCAGCTTTCTTTCCACCTCTTTTAGAGGAACACCAATTGGGATGGTCATGGTTTTGGTTGTCTGAGAAGCCGTAATTTCATGGGGCAACTGAGACAGGTCTAACGTGTTTGACCGATTGAGCACCACTAGCCTTTCCATAAGGTTCTGAAGTTCTCTAATGTTTCCTGGCCAGGGATAATTCTCAAGCGCCTCGATTGCGTCCGGGGTAATGAGCGGGACTTCTCGTCCGTTCTTTTTTGCAGACTCTTCCAAAAATTTCGCCACAAGTACCGGAATGTCTTCTCTGCGCTCTCGCAGAGCTGGCATGTGAATGTGGATGACGTTCAGTCGATAAAAGAGATCTTCCCGAAACTGTCCCCCCATAATCGCTTTTTTCAAATCCGTATTGGTGGCCGCAACCACTCGAAGATCAATTTTGTGAGTCTCGACGCCCCCGAGCCGTTCAAATTCTCCCTCTTGAATAAGCCTCAAAAGCTTGCCCTGAAATGCCATGGGCGCAATTCCTATCTCATCGAGGAACAAAGTGCCTTTATCCGCTAGTTCAATTCTTCCCTTTTTTCTCTTCTTGGCATCGGTAAAAGCCCCTTCTTCATAGCCGAAGAGTTCCGCCTCTAGAAGATTGTCTGGAATGGTGGCGCAATTAATTTTCGTAAACAAGTGGTTGGCTCGCGTTCCATTTCTGTGTAGCCATTCTGCCAACAAGCCCTTTCCAGTGCCGCTCTCGCCATCGATTAGGACAGTCGCCTGGCTTCTGGCTGCTTGCTCTGCAGTTTCCATCACTCTCGAAATTGCGTCTGAGCGACCAAGAATATCTCTGCCTTCGCTCAACGTGTGCTGGGCCAAGTGCTCTTTTAGCTCTCGGTTCTCGGTGACAAGTCTTCGTCGTTCAAGGCCGCGATGAACTGCTCTTAGAATCTGCAGTCTTTGAAGGGGCTTTGTTACAAAATCGTAAGCGCCTTTTTTCATTGCCTCGACAGCAACCTCTACGGTTCCATAGGCGGTCATCAGGATTACTTCGATGGAAGGGTCCAAGAGCTTTACGGCTTCTAGGAGATCGAGCCCGCTCCAATTTCCCATGCGGAGATCGGTAATCAGAATGTCCGGTGGGTTTTTTCGAAGTGCCGGAAGCGCTTCGGATGGCTCTTGATAGATAGACACTTGCGCGCCGTCGCTCTTAAGGATTCGCTGCAACGATTCTAGATTTGGGCGCTCGTCATCAACGATCGCAACTCTATACGCGGTCATAAGCTCTCCTAAACTGGGAACTGGAACAAAAAGCTTGTTCCTTTTCCAACTTCGCTCTCACATTCGATTGCCCCGTTTAACTCTTCCACTACCTGCTTGGTCAAGGAGAGGCCGATGCCAGTCCCTTGTGATTTTGTTGTAAAAAACGGGGTGAAACTTTTTTTGCGAACCGAGGAACTCATCCCACAACCTGAGTCTTTAAACATAATTCTGGCCGTGTTGTTCTTGAGCTCGGTTCTCACCTCAAGAACTCCTCCTCTGGGCATAGCCTCTTTGGCATTCTTAACAACATTCACGAAGGCTTGTTTTAGACGGGTTCGGTCGCCTCTTACGAAGAGCTCCTCGGGCCATAACTCAGTTTTTATTTCGATTCGATCGTTGGCCCCTTTGTCAAAGCTTACGATTTCGTTTATCAGCTCATGCACGGGGGTCATTTTTGTGTTTTCTACCCCAACCCTCGCTCGTACTAAATGCCGCTCGGTGATTTCGTTTAGTCTGCCAATTTCTTTCGAAACAGCGGAAAGAGTCTCTTTCACGTCCTGGGTTGCGGTGTTCAGCTCGTTCTCAAGCCAATCGATATTGAGTGAGATCGAGTTGAGGGGATTTCGAATCTCGTGAACGACCTCAGCAGACAGCTCGCCCACTGCGGCCAATCGCTCGGATTTTACAAGTTCCTTTTGCTGGTGCTGGATTTGCTTGTCTCTTTCCTTAAGCGCAGACAACATCCGATTATATTCACGCGCAAGGACTGAAATTTCATCCTGGGTATTTGCATCTACTTTGATGGTCTGATCTAAATCTCCATTGGAGATTTTTTTCAGGCGAGCGATCAGTTCTGGAAGAGGATTCAAAACACGGTAACTAAGTCCCAGTGCTGCCCCTCCCAAGAGAAGAACGGCTGCAGCAAGAAAGAAGCTTGCGATTAGGCTTTCTTTCGCCTCTTTTTGTACCGATCGCGTGATGGTTTGACATTCGTCTTCTGCTCTTTTTGAGAGCGCCATGAGGCCTCCCCGAATATCTTCAAGGGACTTCTCGAAGGCTGTCTTGTCGCTGCTTTTCATGAATTCGTCAAATTGGGATTGGATGCGGCGGATTCGATTGATCAGGTCTTCTGCACCAGCCTCTTTATCTTGATGGGCCGCTAAAAGTTCAGCTGCCTTTGCTAGTTTTTTTTGAATCACAAAAGGGTACAGGTCTCGCGCCATCCTCGATAGGACGGGGTTTTCCTGCTGAGCCTGGGGGGAAAAATAGAATCTTCTCATGTCGTCGGACAACGTCTGCAGGTGGCTCTGTATTTGAGCCACCTGCCGAGCGAAAGGCATAAACAGATCGTTGACGAGTCCGAGGCGCTGATTTGAATGTTTCATTCGTTCGTATTGGTACAAAGACGCCACCGCAAAGAACGAAAGAACAAGCAAAAGAGCGCCCATAATTTTATTACGGATGCTCATTTTTTTAAGGAACTGATCGAACTAACTAGAACACGTATCGGAGAGTTCCACCGTAATTGGTGTCACCGCCCGTATACGTTGCTTTTGTCACTTGAGCGGATAAATCAAGTTTTCCCCACACCGCCCCTAAGCGGGCAGAGATTGAATCTGGGTGCATTCCAGTTTGTGTAACCGCATTGTATTGAGCTGCGCCATACCATGCGTTTGCGTTATAAACCGCTGCGGCTGTGTATCGGTAGTTATTTGCTGAGTCAGCAAAATCATCTACTTGGTATCCGCCCTCGAGCATCAGGCCCGAGCTAAAGGCGTATCCCAAAGCTGCAGTTCCGGTTTTTGTATTTGTGTCTTGGCCCAAGGTCGTGCTTGCTCCTACTCCTAGCACCCATCCTTGACCGGGCTTTCCTAAATTAACATTGAGCTGGCCCGAAACTGCATCCTGGCCGACAACTCCCGTTTCCAAAGAATGTTGGTAAACTCCGCCAAGAGTCACCTGGCCACCGCCAAAAACCATTCCGCCTTGGGCATACATCGTATCTGAAGAGGTATCGGCATCGCTTAAGGTGTCTCCCATGCGAGAAACTGCAGCCCCTAAACCGGCTTGGCCATTTGCCCACATCAGAGAGGCTGTCATGTCTTGGACCTTCGTTTGATCTGCTCTTGAATAATTTGCTTCGAGCGAAGTTCCTCTGTTGAGGGCGCTCTGTCCACCGTTTACAAATCGGTTGGCATCAGGGAACAAAAATCCAAGCCCCCCTCTCAAAACACTTCCTTTTTTATCAGCAAAAGCTGGCACAACCATGAGCACAGCCAAGAAAACAACGATTGAGTTTTTCATATGGATTCATCCTCCTATAAGGATTCCGGGTTGAATTTGTTGTTGAAGGTTTCTGAAGAAAAATTTGAATACACTCCTATTTTAAGCCGTTTTTGACATTTTGTACAATTTCCGGCGCTTTTCCTCTTCGGGGTTATTGGCACAGCGCCCCGGGTGCGCTAGACTCCTACGCATGGGTGGTACAAATCCTTACATCGAAAAACCTAGGGTGGAGAAAGCTTCGCGCCGCTTTAAAATCACCTTTGTTAATTTGGGAAAAACAATTGAAGTGGATCCGAACGGTCCCTCGTCAGGAACGGGACTGTCCGGAAGCATCTTGGACGTCGCCTTGGCCGCGGGCATCGACATTGATCATGCATGCGGCGGAGTTTGCGCTTGCTCCACCTGTCACGTTTGGGTGAAACAAGGATTATCAACTTGCTCACCAGCAACCGATGCAGAAAACGATATGTTGGATCTTGCACCCGATCTCAAGCCAAGCTCGCGCCTTAGTTGTCAGTGTGTGCCGAATGGCCAAGAAGATTTAGTTGTAGAAATTCCTTCCTGGAACAGAAATCTAGTAAGAGAAGGCCAATAAATAATTCAGCCTTCGTCGGTGGCGGGCTCTTGAGATAGCGGAAAGGCTTCTTCTGGGCTGGGCTCACCTTCTTGAATAACATGCTGATAAAAGTTGCTCAGATTAATCATCGGCGAGTAATTTCTAACAATTGCATGGCTGACGTTACGGATGTGTTCCCTCGCTTGCTCAGACAGCTTTTGGGTTTCAAGAATGGTTTCTGCCAAAAGACCGGCTTGCCCGGACTCAACTACCGTTCCTAAGGAATTCACTCGAACCAAGTCGCTCACGTGGCTCTGGTGGGGACCCACAAACACAAAAGGCTTTCCCGATGCTAAGACGCTATAAATTTTCGAAGTGTGTACAAGCCCCGACATTCCCGGGCCCATGACGACACAATGTAAATCGGCAGAACCAAAAGAGGCTCTCACCTTCTCGCGAGGCTGGAGTGGTAGCTGCACAATATTTGAAAGCTGGTTTTTCTCTTTAAAAGCAGCGACGTCTTTTGTTCTCAGTCCCGCTCCAATAAACAAGAACACGATGTCTTCTCGACTTCTTAGTTCTTTGGCGGCATCTAACAGCGTATCGAGCGGGTGAACAACGCTGTGATTTCCGGAATAGAGAACGATAAACTTTTTCTCAAGTTTGTGGTCTCTTTTAAATTCTCGAATAGCCTCCTCAACTCCGGCCTCATTTTCTTTAAAAACCGACCAGGGCGGAACAACAATAACTCTTTCTTTGGGGGCTCCGTGCTCAATCACTCGATGCTTCATCCACCTGTCTAGCACAATGACTTCGCTTGCATTTTTTACGGTGGCCTCGAAAACAAAATTCAACGCTCGTCCCAGTGGCGATTTCCGATTGAGATAGCCCACCTGAAATGCCGCATCCGGATTTATGTCCATCAGCCACTGAACAGATCTTCCTCCTTTTAACCAAGAAAAAAGAGCCCCGACCGCCCCGATGAGCGGTGGCGAGGTAAAGCTGATCACCAGATCCTGGCCCGGGAAAAAAATCAGCTGCCAAACAAGTGAAATGAAAAAGGTAGCGCTATCGATGATTCGATAACGAAGTCGCCCCTTTCCAAATCCGGTCGAGGACACTCGATAGATGTCTATGCCCTGCCACTTCTCGAAGGAGACAAATTTTCGTTGTCTTTCTTCATAAGCCCTCTGCCCCGTCACAACCGAAACCTGATGGCCCCGCTGTGTTAAATACACCGCGAGGTCAGCCACTTGTTGAGAAGTGGCAAGATTGTCCGGGTAAAACGTTTGATTGAGTAAAAGGATTTTCATTCAGAGTAAGTTTTAATTATCCCACTTTTACAATTTTCTTTGAACCTTGCT
Source organism: Bdellovibrio sp. ZAP7 (assembly GCA_945878405.1). Taxonomy (GTDB): domain Bacteria; phylum Bdellovibrionota; class FAC87; order UBA2466; family UBA2466; genus RFNO01. The sequence goes on along the minus strand of CAMCTJ010000003.1, from coordinate 50,393 downwards.
GTTTTGTGCGCTGCACGGTATATCTGCCCCATGGTTACTCGGTTGGTCTTGTTGGGTTTTTTGTGCTCGGCGCTTTCTTTTGCTGCTCCAATCCCTAATTTGGAGGGGATTGACCAAAACGGACGACCGTTTCAGGCCCACTCACTCAAGGGCTCTTATATCCTAGTATCGTTTGTTTTTTCTAGCTGCCCCATGCCCAAAATGTGCCCGCTTACAATGAGGCACAACAAAAAGGTACAAACCCTTTGGAAGGAAAAATTTAAAGCGCCTTTGACTCTTTTGGTAGTGACCCTAGACCCCGTCGGAGATACGCCTGCTGTTTTAAAAAATTATGGGGCCCGGTTTTCTTTAGATGAAAAGGGCACTTTTCTGATTACGGGAGATGCTCAAAAGCTTTCTGATTTTGGTTCCGCTTTCAATGTTGCTGGTTGGCCCTCTGGAAATACAACAGTTCACAATTTAAAAACGATTTTAGTGGGACCGAACCTAGAGGAGCTAAAACAATACAAAGAAAACGAGTGGACGCCCGAGCAGCTCATCAAAGATGCTGAGACTTTTCTTCGCCAATAGTTTCCCAAAGATGCCGAAGCATCCAAAGTCCCGGAATAGCCAAAATAGCGCTAAGAGTAAAAAAGCCGGGCCACCCTAAGTGTTTGGCCAGATACCCGGTGGGTGTTGCAGCAATGGTTCGCGTAAGAGCGAAAAGGCTGCTGAGAAGCGCATACTGCGTTCCTGCTAATCCTGTTTGGCAAAGACTCATCAGAAGAGCAACAAAGGCCACGCTCCCTAAGCTTGCGCAAAAGTTTTCAATCCCCACGGAAGCAAACAACATCCAATCATTTTTCCCGGCATAGTACTGGGCGACAAAAACAAAGTTCGACAGCATTTGAAGAATTCCAAAAACCCAAAGGCTCTTTCTCGTGCCCCATTTTGCGTATAGGCCACCCCCCATGATTCCGCCCAGAATGGACACGATCATCCCAAATCCCTTATTTACTAGCCCTAGCTGTTCGCGACTAAATCCGGTGTCCATGAGAAACGGGGAAAGCATTTTTCCAGCAACTACATCGCCCAATTTGAATAGAAGAATAAACAGGAGCAACAAAACAGCCTGGTCTCTTTTCAGATATTCTTTAAAGGGATCAATCACAGACTGTCGGAGCGTTTTTTGGGGGATGGCCACGCTCTCGGGAGCGGGCGAAAAAAGCGCGCCGATAATTCCAACAGCCATAAAACACGCCATCATAGCGTAAACGGTTTTCCAAGGAAGGTGTTGGGACAGCACGAGAGCAACAGAGCCCGAAACCAGAAATCCCACTCTGCCACCAACGCTGGCAAGAGCCGCTCCCATTCCACGCTCTTTGTCTTTCAAAAGCTCCGCACGGTATCCATCAATTACAATATCTTGGCTAGCCCCCAAAAAAGAAACCAACAACGCCACTGGGGCAAACATCCACAGGGCGTTGACCGGATCGAGTTTTCCCAATGCAAAAATGGAAATCACCAAGAGCATCTGGGTTACCAACATCCACCCAGCCCTGGCATGTCGGAAAGGGATCTTGAAATGATCCATCAGGGGCGCCCAAAATACCTTTAGGGAATAAGGAAGCTGTACCAAACTAAATATTCCAATGGTGGTAAGATCAATGGCCTCGGATCGCATCCAAACATCGAGCGTTCCCGAAACCAGTGGAAGGGGTAGCCCTGAAGAAAAAGCAAGGAGTGCTGTCGCCGCCATTTTTCGACTGGTAAAAATTTGTAAATAATCTTTTGCTTTCACTTTTCTTTTCTCTTTTTATCGTAGGCCTCATCAAGCTCGGTCAGTTTCGCTCGGGCCCATCCCGCCTTTCCTTTTTCAATTACGATTTCACCTAGTCGTTGGCCCTCAATGCCCACTTCGAACAGAAAGCTATTCCCTACTTTTTTTGGCTCATTAAAAAAGTCCAGGGATTTCGAGCCAATAATCCAAATGCCAGGAAACTCTCTAGCTATTTCTGCATCCTCTTTAGCTCCGAGATGAGAGAGCAATATAATCTGGTCTGGTTTTTCTTTCTGAATACTCTTCCAGGCTTCCCTCATTGCTTCTCTGGGTGGTTTGTGTTTTATGTCTGCGGGCAACGTAACAGCGTCAAATGAAGTAAGGCCCACCACGGCGATGCGAACACCCTGTTCTGCCAAAATGAGAAAGGGCTTGAAAGAGCCGGACCTTAACGAAGACTCTAAATTCGCGGAAACTGCAGTCGCACCACTTTTTCGAATCAAATCCCAAAAGAATGGGGCACCCCGCGCAAAATCTCTCTCCCCCGGCGACAGCGCTTTAAGTCCCGCCAGGCGGTAACTCTTTGCGATGCGCTCAGCCCGATCCTCTTCCAGCTTTATTCGGCTTTCATGGAGTTTTGGCGCCGTAAAAAAAGCGTTTCCGGCCTCTAAAAATATGAGGCCCCCTTCATGGCGCAACTGAAGTAGCCTTTTTTCCATTCGGGCAAGCCCGCCAAGATCTTTGATCTTGCAGCCACAAGGCTCGATTTCGCCTTGTCGGTTTGCGGTATAAGCGATTGTTACTTGTGCTGGTGCGCTCCATCCGTCTATCGAGAGCAGAATGCAGATTGCCAAAAATACTCGTTGAAGCATTTGCCTATTGTAACCTGTTTTCTTGCGGTTCGCCGCTCTATCCAGTAGTTTAGTCAGATGCTTAGCCGCGCTTGGATCGTCTTGGGAATCCTGCTTTTTAACGGGGCTTCTCAAGCAAAAATTATCGATAAAACCGTAGTTTCTATTAACAACGATATTATTCTTGAGTCGGACATAGACCGCTTTCAAAAGAAGTTGCAGTCTAAGGCCTTTCAGGAGCTGTTTGGCGGCGTCGACCCCAAAGCTGTAAACGATAAAAGGGTTGCGCTCCAGCTTTTGATTGAAGAGACGATTGTAGATCAACAAGTAAAACGCCTGGAACTCAACGCCTCGGATCAAGAAATCGATGCTCAAATTCGGACCATCATCAAGAGGAACGGAATCACTGAGGCCCAGCTGTCAGACCGACTCAAGCAGCTAGGAACGAACATGGCGGAATATCGAGATGGGCTTCGAAGACAAATTGAACGAAGAAACCTCATTGATCGAGAAATTAAGCCTTCCCTCGAAGTAACCGAAGAACAGCTTCGCCATTTTTACGCCCGACAAAACCAAGAGAACGGTAAGGATCTCCAATACCATTTAGCTCATATCGCGGTTGGAAACCATGCTGAGGCCTTGGTGCTGTACAATCAGTTAAAAACTGCTCCCGAACGTTTCGAGGAACTTGCGAAGTCTTCCGGAGGCGATTTAGGTTTTTTATCTATTTCCGCTCTTTCTGCAGAGCCTAAGAAGGCCGTTCCCAAAATGGCCGTTGGGAGCATTTCCGCTCCGCTGAAGACTACCGGCGGTTATCACATCCTAAAACTCCTAGACACTCGAACTTCAGACTTTGGTACGCTTTCAAAGGAAAAAAAGGAAGCGCTCAGAAACATGATGATCAATAGCGAAGTGGAAAAGAAAATGATGCTCTGGCTAGAACGAAAACGCTCAGAGGCTCACATAGTCCGCATGGGAGAAAAACAAATCAATGAATGAGCGTATTTTTCGTGAGTATGACATTAGAGGAATTGCCGACAAAGACTTAACAGATTCAACGGCCCTCCTCATTGGCAAAGCGATTGGCACTTTTGTTCGTGCCAAGAACGGAAAAACATTCACCGTCGGGAGAGACTGTCGTCTGTCTGGGCCCCGAATACGAAAAGCGCTGGTTGAAGGCCTCGTTTCAACGGGCCTTGAAGTAATAGACATCGGCCTTGTACCAACCCCTCTCCTTTATTTTTCTGTTTTTCATTTAGACACAGACGGTGGCGTTCAAATTACGGGTAGTCACAACCCTCCGGAGCACAACGGACTAAAAATCTGTGTGGGCAAAACAACTCTCCACGGACATGAAATCCAAGAACTGAAAGAGCTGATTAAGGCAGGGAGCTTCGCGAGCGGAAAGGGTTCGTTTCGAGAGGTAGACTTAAAGAAAGATTATTGTGACCACATTAAAAAAATTGTGAAACATCCCTTTCCCTTAAAGGTGGTCATCGACTGTAGCAATGGAGCTGCGGGGGTTGTTGCTCCTCAGCTTTTTAGAGATCTGGGCTGTGAAGTGGTTGATCTTTTAAGCGAGCCGGATGGTCGCTTTCCGGTACATCCTCCGGACCCCACGGAACCCGAGAGCCAGGCTTTCTTAGCCTCGGAAGTAAAAAGACAGAAGGCTCATGTCGGGATTGGTTTTGATGGAGACGCCGATCGCTTAGTCGCTATCGACGCTACTGGTAAGGCTCTCTTTGGAGATGAGCTGCTCGTTCTTTACTCGCGAAGCCTGCTTCGCGAGAACCCCGGTGCAGCAGTGATATCTGAAGTAAAGGCTTCACACCGTCTTTTCCAAGATATTGAGCGGCACGGAGGAAAACCCATTCTTTGGAAGACGGGCCATAGCCTCATCAAAGCAAAAATGAAAGAAACCGGTGCGCTCTTAGCGGGCGAAATGTCGGGACACATGTTCTTTAAGGATCGGTACTTTGGTTTTGACGACGCTATCTACGCAGCGGCGAGATTATTTGAAATTTTATCTGAGTCGAGTAAAACCCCGCTGCAGCTTCTAGCGGATCTTCCCCCTTCTTTCTGTACTCCGGAAATTCGTATGGAGTGCGCGGACGATAAGAAGTTTGAGGTGGTGAGTCGCGCAAAGAGACAACTTGAAGACAAAGGATATCGGGTAAACCCGATTGATGGAGCTCGAGTGGAGTTTGAAGATGGGTGGGGTCTCGTGCGGGCTTCAAACACCCAAGCCGTCTTAGTGCTTCGGTTCGAGGCTACCAGCGAGCGGCGCCTCAACGAGATAAAGAGCGAAATTGAGTCAACCGTTAATCAAATTATTAGTGCACTTTGATTCGAAAAGAGATCACGATTAAAGGTGCTAGAGAGCACAACCTTAAAAATGTTTCTCTGCACATTCCTAGAAATCAGCTCGTTGTGATTACGGGCCTCAGTGGCTCTGGAAAATCCTCTTTGGCTTTTGATACGATTTATGCCGAAGGCCAACGACGCTATCTTGAATCGCTTTCAGCATACGCCAGGCAGTTTCTTCAACAAATGAATAAGCCCGATGTGGATGCCATTGAAGGGCTTTCTCCGTCTATTTCGATTGAGCAAAAAAACACTTCTCGAAATCCGCGCTCAACTGTTGGTACGGTAACGGAAATCTATGATTTTTTACGCCTGCTTTACGCGCGCCTGGGAGAGGCTCACTGTTACCTGTGTAAAAAACCCGTAACCAGTCAAACGCTCTCCCAAATTTCAGATCAGCTGATGGCTCTTGAAAAGGGGGCCAAATTTTCAATTCTTGCCCCGATTGTTCGAGGGAAAAAGGGGGAGTACCAAAAGGAGCTTCAAGAGCTGAGAGCCCAAGGTTTCACCCGTGTTCGAGTGGATGGCCAGGAAATCAGTCTCGCGGCCCCGATCAAACTTAAGAAAAGTTTTAAGCACGATATTTCGGTTTACGTCGACAGGCTGGTTTTGAAGGCGGGCGTAGAAACCCGATTGATGGAAGCTCTCGAAAGCGCCACCAAGCTCGCAGGAGGCCTTGCGGAAATCGAATTTGTGGAACCACACTCTATTCGTCTTTTTTCAACCCACTTTGCCTGCACAGATTGTGGAGTAAGCTTTCCTGAGCTCGAGCCCAGAAGCTTCTCCTTTAATAGCTCCCATGGCTGGTGCGAAACCTGTGAAGGGCTGGGGACCGAGAGCAAATTCGACCCCGAGCTCATTATCGCAAACCCAAAACTTTCCCTAAATGAGGGGGCCGTCGCTCCTTGGGAAGGTAAGAGCAAGGCCTGGTTGTCTCAAGTTTGGGAGCCCTTATCAGAGAAATATCGTTTCTCGCTCGATGTGCCTTTTCATAAGCTCCCCGACAAGATCCAAAAAATTATTTTATTTGGAAGCGGATCTGAGGAAGTTGAGTTTTCTACGGGCAAAGGAAAAAGCAAATCTTCCTTTCGCCAGCGTTTTGAGGGCGTTATTCCCATCTTAGAAGAAAAACTTGAGGATGGAGTTGGGGAAGAGGCGGGCGCCGCTCTTACCGACTTTTTGACCTATCTTCCTTGTCCTGAGTGCCAGGGGGCGCGACTGAGAAAAGAATCCCTCTCTGTGACTTTGAATCAGAAGAACATTGCTGAGTTTTGTAAAGCAACTGTAGTGGAGGCAAAAAAGAATATCTCTGCTTTAAAATGGGGACCCTCCCAAGCGCCTGTCGCTGAACCTGTCTTAAAAGAGATTGTTTCGCGTCTCGATTTTCTTGAGAATGTAGGATTGACCTACCTCACCTTAGATCGTTCGGGGAGCACGCTTTCGGGCGGAGAGTTTCAACGAATTCGTTTAGCAACTCAGATTGGATCTCATCTGGTTGGTGTTCTTTATGTTCTAGATGAGCCCAGCATTGGCTTGCACCAAAGGGATAATCAGCGCCTCATTAAAACTCTCGAGCGGCTTCGCGATCAGGGAAACTCAGTTCTGGTCGTAGAGCACGACGAGGAAACCATCCAGCACGCTGACTACGTAATTGATATTGGTCCGGGAGCAGGAATCCACGGCGGTGAAGTTGTTTACTCAGGTACCGCCAAGAGCTTACTCAAATCCAAAAGCTCCCTAACGGCCAAGTACCTCAATAAGGAAATTGAAATCTCTGTTCCAAAAAATCGGCGGCCTATCAAAAAAGAGACCGCAATCACTTTAAAAAACGTGACGGCTCACAATCTAAAAGGAGAAACAGCACTCTTCCCTTTGGGCGCTTTTGTTTGTGTTTCTGGAGTTTCCGGATCGGGCAAGAGTACTCTGATTATTGACACTCTTTTGCCCGCGCTCCAACGCCACTTTTCAGGAAAGTCTTTAGGCAACTTGGAAATGGGTGAGATTTCCGGGCTCGAACAAGTGGATAAGGCTATTTACGTCGATCAAAGCCCCATTGGCAGAACACCTCGCTCTAACCCCGCGACCTACACTGGAGTGTTCACTGAAATTCGACAACTCTTTGCAGGCCTCCCAGAAGCAAAAGTTCGTGGGTATTCTTTGGGGCGATTCTCTTTCAACGTTGAGGGCGGACGCTGTGACTCTTGCAGCGGGGATGGCACACTAAAAATCAGCATGCATTTTCTGCCAGACGTTTTTGTTCCCTGTGAAATATGCCAGGGTCGTCGTTACAATCGCGAAACATTAGAGGTCCTTTATCGCGGCAAAAGCATTGCGGACGTTTTAGAAATGTCGATAGAAGAAGCGGCAAGTTTCTTTGATAAAATTCCGTCACTGAAAACAAAGTTCCAAACTCTTTTAGATGTGGGCTTGGGTTACATTAAAGTGGGGCAAAGCTCTGTCACTCTCTCCGGTGGCGAGGCTCAGCGTATTAAACTTGCACGAGAGCTCACCAAAAGAGCTACGGGCCGAACGGTTTACATCTTGGATGAGCCCACGACGGGCCTTCACTTTCACGATGTTAAAAAGCTAGTCGAGATTCTTCATCGCTTAGTGGATCAGGGAAACACGGTTGTTGTTATCGAACATAACTTGGATGTTATTAAGCAGGCTGATCACTTAATTGATTTGGGACCAGAAGGCGGTTTAGAGGGCGGGAGAATTCTTTATCAGGGAATTCCCGAAGGGCTTACCAAAATTAAAGAATCTTATACTGCGAAGTTTTTAGCTCCGCTTCTGAAATAAAAAAAGCACCGTAAGGCCGAGGCCCTACGGTGCCTCATTTTCTACCAATTACATCTTTACGAAGATGATAGCTACAGTGAACAGAACCAGTGTTTCAACGAACACTAAGCTCAGAATCAACTGTGTTCCCATGCCTTTTTGAGCACCGGGATTGCGGGAAACGCCGTCCATATAGGAAACGGCAATTTTCCCTTGAGCTGTGGAAGCTGCGATAACAGCTAAAGCGATACCGAAAGCGCCAGCAAAAGCTTTTGCCCAGTCTCCGCCCATAGCAGCTCCAGCTGCATGTCCAGCTTCTTCAGCAAAAGCGCCTGCTGAGGACAGCATGAATCCAACTACCAATAACCAGTACTTCTTCACTACATTCATTTTCATTTTTTACCTCCAAAAATTTTAGTGATGGTGTTCCCCTTCATGCCCGTGATCTTCATGTTCAGTGGCCATTTGCAGGTACACCGACGTTAGAGTTGCGAACAGGAAGGCCTGAATCGTACACACAACGATTCCAAAAATCATCAAAGGAACTGGAACAATGTATTTAGCCATCGAACCGAAAACGGTTCCTAACATGTGGTCGATTTGAATGTTGAGATTAAGACGAAGGCCCAAGGTCACAGGTCGGAGGACATGTGAAATAAGTTCAAAGAAAGCAATTGGGATTCCAGCAAGCCCCATCCCCATTAAAAAGTGTTTGCAGTACCCAACAAATCCATGAGCGCGAATGCCGTGAACGTTGTAATAAACAAAGCTCGCAAGCCCGAGAGCAACGGTTGTGTAAAGACTGGCGCTTGGGGAAGCGGCGAGAGGGATAAGCCCCATCAAGTTAGCAAACCAAACAAAAATAAAAAGTGTTGCGACAAAAGGAAAATGTTCGTCAGCATGTGCACCCAACGTGCCCTGACACATTTTATGAAGGCTCTCGATCATTAAATCGAGAAGCGTAGAAAGCTTTGCTTTTGGAGAGGGAACGATAAAGTTTGCGACACCGCCTTTTAAAGCAGCTCTGCCGGCAAAAGAGAGAAGCGTAATAAACAGGAACAAGACGAGAGAGGCGTTCACACCGATCCACTTGGGATCGTGAGAAAGCCCGGGAATTAAAAGGAGCCAAGAAATGGGACCGTGATGTTCCATAAAGTAAGGCCCTGTCTTACCTGCGTTAACCCCAGAATTCAATGGGGATTCTGCGAGTTTGGGCGTTGCCGCAGGGCGCTAAAAGGCGTAGCGGAGACGGAAAGTTCCTACCACTGAAATGGGAATTAGCCCTGAGCCGGTTATGCTGAGGCCCGTTCCCCCAATACCGTAGGTGCTCCCGCTAGCGCCAGGATCAACGACTGTCGTCGTAGAAGTGCCGTGGCCGGCATTGTAGGTGGGGGTTCCTGCTACCCCGCCTGTATAAGTGGTCGACTTATTGATGGTGGTGCTCACCGTCGTGGTATCGCCTCCCAAGTTCACAACAACACCGGTCGAAACCCCAATCAGGAGGTTCGGAACATAAGGAAGGTTATATTCAATATTGAATCGGGGTCCTAAGCCGAAAGAGCTATCCACCATGGATTGCCTGCTACTAATGTTGCTCTCGTTTACTGTGTAATTACCTGGATTGTTAACATCGTTTCTGCTGGGCCGTTTGTTGAAAAGCCGGTTATCGCAAAGACCGCAAAAAGCGCACAAATGAAATTTAACACTTAACCCCCCGTGTTTTTTCAAAGGATTCAAGCCCTTAAAGAATCGTGCGGGGTCGGTCAATCCGATTCTTTGCCGCTGTTTCTATTAAACCGATTTGCCAATACAAGAATGTACCAAATGCCAAGTCCCAGACCTATCAACACCCCCAAAAACATGAGCCAGGGTTTGGTTCCCCATTTTTGATCAAGCTTATAGCCACACCAGCCGAGGCCAAACATGAGTATGGCTTTGGTCAGGGCAGCGTTGCCCATCACGATCATGATTTTTAGTTTTTTTGGATCAAGCATTGCCGGCTGGATTTTCAGCAGCTGGAGTTGGGGTCGGCGAACCGCCTTCATCGTCTTTCTCAACTATCTTAGCCACGGCTGCGACTTGCTCGCCTTCTTCTAAGTTAATGAGTCGAACCCCTTGGGCCACTCGACCCACTTCAGAAATTTCAGAAACTCGCGTTCTGATCACTTTGCCTTTATCAGAAGCAAGAATGAGCTCGTCCTCATCGGCCACTTGTCTTACGGCCACGATGGGTCCGTTCTTTTCGGTAATCTTCATGGTCATGATTCCCGATCCGCCTCTGCCCTGCGTTCGATACTCTTCCATCAGCGTTCTTTTTCCGTAGCCGTTCTGAGTAACTGTCAAAAGCTGTTCTTTTTGGGAGTCGACTTCCACAATCGCCATTCCGATGACTTCGTCGCCACCGTCGAGCCTCATACCCGCAACCCCTCGAGCGCTTCTTCCCATGGGCCGGACATCTGTCTCTTCAAATCGAATACTTTGTCCCGACTTACTCACAAGTACGACATGTTGGTTTCCGGTCGTTACCTTTGCATCCACTAAGGTGTCGCCTTCATCTGTGGTCAAGGCAATGATTCCCTTCTTCATCGGTCGTGAGAAGGCTTCAAGACTGGTTTTCTTGATGATTCCGCTTTTGGTAACCATGGTTACGAACCAGTTTTCTTTAAATTCTTTTACGGGCAACACTGCCTGAACTCGTTCGTTGGTGCTCAAATTCAAGAGGTTAACGATGGGTTTTCCCTTAGCCGTTCGACCGGCCTCAGGAATTTTATACACTTTAAGCCAGTACACTCGCCCCTGATCGGTGAAGCACAAAATGTGCTCGTGTGTGCTTGCTACAAAGATATCCCAAATAAAGTCTTCGGCTCTTGTGCCAGCTCCCATGACCCCTTTGCCCCCACGCTTTTGGGAGCGGTAAGTGTCTACGGGTAATCGCTTAATGTAACCTGAGTAGGTCACTGTCACGACCATTTCCTCTTCGGCGATCAAATCTTCTGTCGTGAGGTCTTCTTGTTCTTCGATAAATTGGGTGCGTCTGGGATTTGCAAACTTAGCCCGAACTTCATCGAGTTCGTTTCCAATAATTGATAAAACCTTTTTCTCATCCGCTAAAATACTTTTCAATTCGGCAATCAGCGCCATCGTGTCTTTGTAATCTTGTACGATCTTATCTCGTTCAAGGCCTGTGAGGCGTTGCAAGCGCATTTCGAGAATCGCTTTTGCTTGAATTTCACTCAAGGCAAACTGATCCATCAATTGAACTTGCGCTTCTTGTGGATTAGGCGCTTTTCGAATAAGCGCAACAACCGCATCTAAGTTTTCAACGGCTTTTTTCAAGCCTTCTAAAATATGTGCCTTTTCTTCGGCCTTTTTAAGTTCGTAAATTGTTCTTCGGGTGACAACTTCTTTTCGATGCGCAACAAATGCAACCAAGCACTCTTTCAGCCCCATCATTTTTGGCTGCTGGCGATCAAGGGCCAAAATACTAATCCCAAACGACGTTTCCATTTGGGTGTTTTTAAAGAGCTGGTTGAGCACAACTCGGCTGTCTTCGCCTTTTTTTAAGTCGAAAACGATTCGCATTCCTTTTCGATCCGATTCATCTCGGATGTCAGAAATTCCCTCGACTCTTTTTTCATTCACAAGCGAAGCAACGTCTTCGATGAGCTTTGCTTTGTTTACTTGGTAAGGGATTTCAGTAACAACGATTCTTTCTCTGTCGCCCTTAAAGGTTTCCATCTCAGTTTTGGCGCGCAGATGAATAATGCCTTTGCCGGTTTCGTAGGCTTCCTTAATTCCTTTTCTTCCGTAGATAAAAGCCGCTGTCGGAAAGTCGGGGCCCGGAACGATTTTCATGAGTTCCAAAGTTCCGATCTCTGGCTTTGCAATGACTGCTTTTAAGGCATCAACTATTTCGCCCAGATTATGGGGCGGAATATTCGTGGCCATCCCAACCGCAATCCCTGAAGACCCGTTGATAAGCAAATTGGGAATTCGAGTGGGGAGAACCGTAGGCTCTTTTAAAGAGTTGTCGTAGTTTGGGGTAAAATCGACGGTTTCTTTATCGAGATCTGCCAAAACGTCATTGGTAATTTTTTCAAGACGAACTTCTGTGTATCGCATCGCCGCAGCTGAATCGCCATCCACAGAACCAAAGTTCCCTTGGCCATCTACCAACGGATAGCGCATAGAGAAATCTTGGGCCATTCGGACCATAGTTTCATAGACAGCTGTGTCTCCATGCGGGTGGTATTTACCGATAACATCCCCGACGATACGAGCTGATTTCTTGTACGGCTTATCATGGGTATTTCCCATGTCGTACATGGCATACAAAATTCTTCGATGAACGGGCTTCATCCCATCGCGAACATCAGGAAGTGCTCTGCCGACGATCACAGACATCGCGTATTCGAGATACGCTTCACGCATCTGTTCTTCGATGCTAACTGCAGTCAAATGCGTTTCAGTTGTGATTGGTGTTTCCATTATTAAATCCTAAACGTCGAGCGTTCTAACTCTGAGAGCGTTCTCTTCAATAAAATCTCTTCGTGGCTTTACCTGATCTCCCATGAGAACCGAAAACACACTGTCCGCTTCTGCTCCATCTTCGACCTGAACTTGTAAGAGCGACCGAACTTTCGGATCCATGGTGGTTTCCCATAGTTGCTCGGGGTTCATTTCTCCTAAACCTTTGTACCGTTGAATCTGTAAGCCGGTTTGACCATGTGCCATCACAGCTTGTCGCAAAGACTCAACATCTTGATAAGTATCTTTTGCTTCTCCCTCGATCAACTGGAATGGGGCTTTGCCTAGTTTAGAAAAGCTTTGGGCAGATTTCTTTAATTCAGCCAACTGGGGAGAGTTCAGAAAATCCCAGGTGATTTTTGTAGTAGCTTTCAAATTGTGTTTTGCGGTAACGCAGATGGCTTGAAATCCGCCGTGTTCTGAGTCGGCAGAAATCGTATAGGCAAATCCTGTTCCGCCACTACCAGAAGTAATTTTATTTTGATACGCATCAAGCTTCTTTTTCAGATCTGCTTCGCTTTTAAGAGTATCGATCGTCCAGTTTTCGTCCGTGGCGACCGTTCGGATCAGATCGGCGTCAGCTTTTCGCGCAAGACTTGTTAAGGACTGCTGAAACTGACTTACCTTTTTGAAAATGTTTTTTGCTGTGCCCTTCTCAACTTTTTCCGAGGCAGCCAAAATATCAAGATCTTCCAGCGCTTGAGAAAGAACGAAGTCTTCGAGCATCGAATCGTTTCGAATATACCGCTCGGTTTTTCCCTTCTTTACTTTGTAAAGCGGGGGCTGCGCAATGTAGAGGTAGCCCTTTTCAATCACTTCGGGCATTTGACGGTAGAAGAAAGTTAACAGCAGAGTTCGAATATGTGCGCCGTCAACGTCAGCATCAGTCATGATGATAATTTTGTGGTAGCGGACTTTGGCAATGTCGTAGTCTTCTTTTCCAATTCCCGTTCCGAGGGCTGTAATAAGCGTTCTGATTTCGGCAAACTCCAACATCTTGTCGAAGCGGGCTTTTTCAACGTTTAGGATTTTGCCCTTCAGAGGCAAAATAGCTTGGTTCTTTCTATCGCGGGCTTGTTTTGCTGAGCCACCCGCAGAATCTCCTTCTACAAGATAGAGTTCGCAAAGCGCAGGATCTTTTTCTTGGCAGTCAGCCATTTTTCCAGGAAGACCACCGAGATCCAAAGCTGATTTTCTTCGAGTCAAATCGCGCGCTTTTCTTGCAGCAATACGTGCTCGAGCACCTTCGATAGCTTTGAAAGCGATTTTCTTGGCGTCTCCGGGGTTTTCTTCGAGATAAATAGAAAACCGTTCGTTCATCAAGTTTTCTACCAGCCCTTTTACTTCGGAATTTCCAAGTTTGGTTTTGGTCTGTCCTTCAAATTGAGGATTAGGAATCTTGACACTAATAACGGATGTTAGGCCCTCGCGAATATCTTCGCCGGTGAGGCTTTCACCCAAGTCTTTGGATAGCCCAGAGCTATCGATGTACTTATTCACACAACGGGTAAGTGCGGTTTTAAAACCTGCCAGGTGCGTTCCGCCTTCGACCGTGTTGATGTTATTTGCAAAAGTAAAAATGTTTTCTTTGTAGCCGTCGTTCCATTGCAAGGAGACTTCTAAAAAGATTCCGGTTGCTTCTGCATAAAAATAAATCGCATCGGCAAATAATTTGGTTTTTGCTTTGTTGAGGTATTCAACGAAAGATTTAATGCCGCCTTCTGAGTGGAACTCTTGAGTTTTTTCAGAGCGTTCGTCGGTGAGAATGACTCTGATTCCCCGATTTAAATAGGACAACTCTCGAATACGGTTTGCAACCGTATCAAAACTAAATTCGGTTGTTTCAAAGACTTCTGGATCTGGCTTAAAAACGATTTTGGTGCCAGTTTTATCCGTGACGCCAACTTCTTTTACTGGTGCTACGGGTTTGCCTCTCTCATACTGCTGGACATAAACTTTTCCCTGTCGTTTCACTTCAGCAGTGAGGCGTTCTGAAAGAGCATTCACAACGGAGACGCCCACTCCGTGAAGACCGCCCGAAACTTTATAGGCGTTATTATCAAATTTACCGCCGGCATGTAGTTTTGTGAGAACGACTTCGAGGGCAGAAACTTTTTCGGTTTTATGGATGTCGACGGGGATTCCTCGTCCGTCGTCTTCAACTGTCACAGAATTATCAACATGGATAGTAAGATGGATGGTCTTGCAATGCCCTGCCATCGCTTCGTCGATTGAGTTGTCTACGATTTCCCAAATGAGGTGGTGAAGGCCGCGAATACCGGTATCACCAATGTACATTCCGGGGCGTTTTCTTACAGCCTCTAGCCCCTCAAGAACCTGGATGGCATCCGCACCATAGCCTGCTTTTTCAACAGGTGCTGACTCGTTTTCAATAGCCATCCAAAAACTCTCCACTTAACGGGAATCAGATTCGCATAGGCATCACCACACTGGTGTGATTATCACCGGTGCAAGAACGAATAACCCCTGGGTTCTGTTTCCCTTTTAATTCCAGGATTACGTTATCGCCTTCAATGGATGAAACTGCATCAATCAAATAACGAGAATTGAAGCCTATCTTCATTTCCTCGCCCTGATAATCGACAGCAATCTCTTCTTGGGCATCTCCTAATTCCGGACTTTGGCTAGAAAGCTGCAAAATTCCAGGACTTAGGCTGAACGTAAGACTACGAGATTTGTCTGAGGACATCAAAGAAATTCTCTTTAAAGATGCTAAAAAAGCTTCTTTATCAACTTTAATTCCACAGGGGATCGATTCGGGGATAATTCGTCGATAATCAGCGTATTTTCCCTCAATCAGGCGCATAGAAAGGAAAAGGCCTTCGCGTTTTACTAAAAGCATCTTCCCTTTGATCGACACGAAGAAGTCCTCTACCCCTTCTGAGAGTAGGCGACGCAACTCGTTAAGCCCTTTTCTTGGAACGATGATGCCTTCTTGGAACATTTTCCAGGACGTATCATCAAATAAAGCTTCAAAACTATCGACTAGAGCCAATCGATGGGCATCAGTAGCAACCATTCTAAAAACTTTTTGGGCCTTTGCTTTGTCTTCCAGTGTCTCGAAATAGACTCCGTTAAGGTGATACCTAGCTTCGTCTGTAGAAGCGGCGTATAGGGTCTTGTCGAGCATTTTAACGATGGTTTTACCGTTCATCCGAACAAAAGGAATTTGTTCTTCGCTATTAAACCCAGGAATTTCGGGAAAATCTTCCGCTGGAAGGCCCACAATATTAAAGACACTCTTTTTTGCGGTAATTTCTAATCGAGAATTTTCCTTGGTCTGAAAAGAAATATGCGTATCTGGCAACTCTCTAACAATATCCAAAAGGCTTCTTGCCTTAACTGTAATAGCTCCATTTTCTTTTACCGTTGCTGGTAACAAACTTTGAATTCCTACTTCCAAATCAGTTGCTGAAAGAGAAAGAGAGGAGTTGTCTGCTTTAAGAAGAGCATTAGAAAGAATCGGCATAGTTGTTCTTCGTTCTACAACGTTCTGAACACGCTGAAGACCTAACAACATATCTGATTTAGAAACCGTAAATTTCATAAGGACCTCTAACTTCCAGTTCTTAAGATTCTTTTAATTCTTCTATATATATTAATTATCCGTAGTAGTAATTAGCTTTGTTAATATGTCAGCAACCAAAGTAAACAACTGTAATTGCTGTGGTTTTGCCTGTGGAAAACCCTGTGGTTTTTAAGGGGATTCTTTTTATCGTTCTGTGAATTGAGAGTTATTAACAATTTATCAACAAGCAATTAACAGCCTTTTAACAACGGTTTTAACAAAGTTATTAACAAACGGAATTTATTAAATAACAGGCTCTTGTACTAACCGAATACGATTCGTTGGCAAGGTTTGTTTGTGACCCCACTTAATCAAGGGCTGTTCGATGAGCAGATTGAGTGCGTAGGAAAGAAGCAAGGACAAAACCAAAGACAACACGGTAACCGCAATGTGTTCGGGAGATGCGAGAGAGGGGGATGTTGAAAAAAAATATCCATGCAGAAGGCCCGAAACAACTTGATGGCTGAGGTACAGACCAAAGGACAGGCGTCCTAGAAAAATTAAAGCTTTTGAAGAAAGCAAAGACGAAATATGGCCCGGGTAATGAACAACGTAATTAAGAAGGGACATATAAAACAAACCGCAGAACAGGTTATCATCCCACCAAAAAAACAAGTTTGAATCTGGTTTTATGAGAGAACCCAGCAACAGCGCGCCCAATCCGAAAAGAAGCGCTTGATTTGCTTTTTTGGGGATTTGAAAAATGCTCGCAAACGCGCCCAACATAAAAGAGTCTAGTCGCAAAAAGGTATTCGGGAATGCATGAAATCCAAATTGGTGGGAATGCCTTAGGAGAACCGGCACCACCCAAAAGACCAAAATTAACGGACGAAACTTTTTAATGATCAAAAACAAAATGGGTGCGAGTAAGTAAAACTGTTCTTCGACAGCAAGAGACCAAGTAACTCCGAGCCACCCACATCCCACGCTCCCCCTAAACCCCATGAACCAATTTTGAATCAGAGCCAAATAACTCCACAACGGCATGGGTGTATCCAAAAGCCACGAGAAAGCAGGTTTGTCGATAATGACCGCACGAAAAAAATAGAAGCCGGTTAAAAAAAGGAGGTACAAAGGCAAGATTCTACAGGCTCGACGAACATAAAAAGTTTTTAGGTAGGGGTTCGAAGCCCCGTGATGAAATAATAATCTGAAAATGAGAAAGCCCGACAGAACGAAAAAAAGATCTACGCCCGACCAAGTCTTCGCTAGGTATTTTAGGCTAATCGATTGCCAGCTTGCCGAAGGGAAGTCTCCTGTAAGTTGCCCCGGAACAAAGTGCCAAACAAGAACCAAAAGGATCGCGAGTCCCCGCAGACCGTCTAGAGCAGGCAGCCTTGAAAGATCTTTTTGCATGATTTTTTAAGTTAAGGCCCGAACTCCCCGTCGGAAAGCTCGGCTCGGAAACTCAATAATTCTTGTAAGCATCGTTTTAAATTTATGAGCCTCTTCGTACTGCTGCTTTTCGGCCCGGAGATACTTCTGTGTATTCAAATGCTGGAGCTCTTTCTGCAAGAAAGTTTTTGCCGATTCCGGCACGGCAAAGATCACGTCTTCGAAAACGGCGATATATTTTTTGTGTTTTCCGCTTTGGAGAAGAGAGCAAATGATATCGATCGATGGCCATTGAGAAGTGTCGTGGCCAAGATAAGGAGGAGATAAAAACAGACGAGCGTCGTCAATTAAGATGAAATGATCAACAGGGGATTCATTAATTTGAATGAGTTCTTCAACGAGAGGGCACTCGTCTTTAGAACCAAAAGTTATTCCCCCGCTGTAATGGGCATCTAGCCAAAATAGCGCTGGACCAGAGGCGGTTGCGATCGCTTTTGTAAGCAAAACTTTAGAGCTACCAAAAATCAGCGACACGTTTGGGGTAGCCGCTAGATTTTTTTCTGCTATAGCATGAAGCTCTTGAGAGGCTTCTAAGGTGGTTACCCCATCAAAATATTCGCTGGCCCAAAGAGAAGTGCTGCCGTGATAAGTGCCAGTTTCAATAAACGTTCGTACGTTAAATTCTTTGGCTAATTTGAGAACAAGATCTTTTGGAATTCCCCACCGTAACTCTCCCATTGAGTAACCTCCGAAACTCTAATTTTACCGCCAATCTTGTCGTGAGAAGTAGTGTTATAATTTATCCCATGGATATCAGCATTGTTGTTTGTACCTGGAACTGGGCAGAGATGCTTTCCAGGTGCCTCTCTCACTTGACGCAACTTGAGATCCCGCAAGGCGTTTCTTGGGAAGTGGTCGTCGTTGATAACAACAGTACGGATGGAACATCCCAAGTTATTGAAGAGTTTAGAAACAAGCTTCCGCTACGCAGCTTTTTTGAGCCCCAACAAGGAATTTCTTTTGCCCGAAACAAGGCTCTTACAGAGGCAAAAGGAGCGCTGATCATTCAAGTCGACACAGATGCGCTTGTTGAAAAAGACTGGTTAAAAGCCTACTGGGAAGCTGCAAATCGTTGGCCTTCGGCGGAATATTTTGGCGGAAAAATAGAGCCTCTGTTTGAGAGCGAGCCAGCCGGTTGGGTGTTGTCTAATCTGCACCTGCTGGAGGGGGCAATTTTGATCAGAAATCTTGGCCCAGAGGAGAGAAGGCTCTCGGAGGATGAACAGGCGTTCGGTGCTAATCTTGCCTATCGGGCAACAGTTTTTTCTAATAAGAATTTCAATACCAACCTCGGACACATTGGACAAGAGCGGCTTTTCGGTGAGGAGACGGAGATCCTCGAGGCAATTAAGGCGCGAGGAGGATTTGGTGTTTGGGTGCCCCGGGCAAAGGTTAAGCACTTTGTTCCGAACTCGCGAGTGACAACGAAATATCTTCGATGTTACTTTTTTGGAATGGGACGAAGCCACGTCAGGATGGGAAAGTCGCCGACGGCTAAAAGGCTTTTTGGTGCCCCAAGGCCCCTTTATCGGCAGGTTTTTAGAGAGGCGGCCCTGCTTTTTCTTTTGAGAGCCCTTGGGAAACCAGAATGGGTTGAGCACTACATTCGCGCATATGAGCTTTTGGGAATCATCAGTGAGAGCCGCACAGAGGTTTACTCGGCTGCAGCCAAGGGAGCTTGAGGGTTTCTGTCGATTTGAACCCAAGTCAGAGGAACCGGCTTCAGGGATCTAAACTGCGGATCGATATCGGCATGCCACGGCTTGGGGGCGAGAATGATTTTTTCTTTAGAGGGATTTAGCCAAGCGCCCCACCAAGCAAAGGTGCTGTTCGAAATAATTCCATGGTCACACAGGGACATGAGCCGGAGCTTATCAAAAAAGTTATGCTTTTCGGTCGCGCGAACAAAATGACAGGGCATTTCTAACTTAAGATCTCTTTCCACGGAGTCAATATCATCCGAAAAAATAAACACCGTAAAAGAACCGATACGCTCTTTGAGCTCCTTAAGACTTTGCAGGTAATAGTTAACGGCGAGAGGCCCGTAGATAGAGTTGGTTCCGACGTAATCCTGTCTCCTAAAATGCATGAAGACCGAGGGTGAGGAAGACTGAATTTTGTCTGCCATTCGAAGCACTTTTTCTGTGGGCGGATATCGAAAACTAAAATGAGAACGAAGCTCTTTTTCTATTGGTTCAAAGAAAGACTGGTTTTGAAAATATCCATCTAAATGGGTGTTCAGCGGGAGGTCCCAGAATAAAGGATCGTATCCCCAATCTCGCTGGAAGTAGGCGGCGCCCGTTTGTTCAAAAGTCTTTGTGCAGTTGCGAATGCGAAGCAGTTTTTTTGCGGCAAGAGCCCAACGCTCACCCCGAGTGAGGTTTTTTGGAAAAAAGGCGGAGCACTCTTGTTCTGTGGCAAATTGTTCACAAATATGAAAGCAGCCCAATCCATATTTTTCATGGCCCTCTTGTTTTTCTGGTTTGTCAAACCATGAAACGTCTAGCTTAAGCGTAGTTTTGTGATGGTTTGCCAGAGCTAATCCTGCAGCATACTGAAACATCTGATTTCCGAGTCCGTTATGAAGGCGGGTAATGATCACTTGTTAATTATAGCGAAATGCGGGCTAGTGCAGAAGCCCTTCTATGGAGGTCATGTGTTTGAGAATTTCCGGATCGTTTTTAAGAAGAGCAGTAATTCGGCTCACACCATGCATTACGGTTGTATGATCCTTTCCACCAAAGTATTCCGCTATTTGGGGGTAAGACATCCCGCGATGTTTTCTCAGTAGGTACCAACAAATGTGGCGGGGCATTGTTAGATTTCGTGTGCGCTTATCCGCTTTAAGATCCCCGCTTTTGACTTCAAACTGAAGAGCAACGATTTTTAAGATCGCTTCGGGCGTTAATTCATGACGGGTTTTCGGTGCAATTTCTCGTAAGATTTGTTTGGCGAGCTCAAGGGTGATTTTTACTCCAGTTAGGGCGGCATAAGCCTGAACTCTGTGTAATGAGCCCTCTAGCTCTCTAATGTTTGTTGTGACTAGAGAAGCAATATATGCGGCAACCTCATCAGGAAGAACAATTCCTTCCTTTTCGGCTTTGTTTTGTAAGATGGCAATTCGAGTCTCAATTTCAGGCGGTTGGACGTCTGCAACCAGGCCCCATTCAAATCGAGTTTGAAGGCGATTTTCAAGTCCGTGAATATCTTTCGGGTATCGGTCCGAAGTGATCACAATTTGTTTTCTGGACTCGTGCAAAAAGTTAAACGTGTAGAAAAATTCTTCCTGGGTTCTCTCTTTGCCGGCCAAGAAGTGAACATCATCTAACAAAAGAACGTCACACCCATTTCGATATTTTTCTCGAAACTCCCGCATTTTTTCATTTCGAATCGCCTGGATGAGTTCGTTGGTGAAGGCCTCGCTAGTCAGAAACAAAATTCGAAGGTTGGGCTTGGTTTGATACAGCTCGTGTCCGATGGCTCGCAACAAATGGGTTTTGCCAAGTCCGGCGCCCCCAAAAATAAAAAGAGGATTGTAGCTTTGGCCTGGCTGGCGGCTGACAGCTTGGCAAGCCGCATGGGCAAACTGATTCGAGCTACCGATCACAAAAGTATTGAAAGTGTATTTGGGGTCAAAAGGGTTTCGATTGGTAAGGGTAACCGAAGAGTCCAAAAATCCGTGATCAGTTCCAAGTACATGGAGAGCCAATCGAACCTGCTCTTTTTTTATTTCCTTAAGGATGTCTCTGATCGCCGGAAGGCACTTTTCTTCAAAGGCTTCTTTAATAAACTCGTTTTCAAAGTCTAGTTCTAGGCCACCGTCTTCGGACTGTTTGCAATTAGTAGGGGCAACCAGGGAATGGTAGATATGTGGTGCGAGACTGCTTCTAAGCTTCCCCCTAATTTCTTCCCAGACCAGATTTTCCATGTTTTTCCGAACGAAAACGTTGCTTTTGTTGTTTATGGGAACAAGGGAAGTAACAAAACAGTTCCGGGTTGGCAACGAACTCAGAAAAAAAACCGAAGAAAAGTGTTAAGAAAAGGCGCTCGTTGACACGGCGAGGAAACCTCATTAGGGTGTCAGTTCTTTCAGGAGCCAGGATTATGAAGCGAACATACCAACCGAGCAAGACTAAGAGACGTCGTACACACGGATTTCTAAAGAGAAACGGCCGTAAAGCGGGCCGAAGTGTTTTGGTACGCCGTCGTCGCAAAGGCAGAAAGAGATTGACCCCAAAAGTGGCTAGAAAGTAACCAAAGTTGCCGAAGTTTCCCAAGACTGCTCGATTACTAAAAAAATCTGACTTTAGGTTTCGTCCCTACCAGAAATATTTTACGGATCGGTTTGGCTTCTACTTTAAAAAGAACGGAGCTGGCCGATTAGGCATTTCTATTTCAAAAAAAGTTTTGAAAAGGGCCACGGATCGAAATCGAATCAAGAGGCTGCTGAGGGAAGTCTATCGGGAAATGAGAGAAGGAATTCCCAAAGTAGATGTGCATGTGGTGGCCCTTGAGGGAGATTTAGAAAAGTGGATAAAGCTGAAGAAAGTCGACGTTGCCAGCGAACTAAGAAGGTGGACCGATGAACTGCAAAAGCGCGGTTAAGGCGGCCCTTCTAGGAGCGCGTCATTTTCTTCATGCCGCTTCAGGCGTTGGGGGCACTTGTCGCTTTGAGCCCACATGCAGCGCATACGCCTCGCAAGCAGTTGAAATGCATGGTGTTTTCAGGGGTGTTTGGTTGACGACAAAAAGGTTGTTCAAGTGTCACCCCTGGGGTAAAGCGGGGCTCGATTTCGTGCCCGAAAACAAGGTTTTTTTGGAGGATTTAAATGGCTGCTAGAACGTGGACTGCAATTACCCTTTGCTTCGGGATCTGGTTTGTTTACATGAAGTGGTTTGCGCCCGTTCCGCCCACGCCAGACAAAAAGATAGAGAGTCCTTCCGGTACAACCGGTCTTCCATTAGCAAGCAAAGCAACGGCGAACCTGTCTGAGATCAAACAGGCAAGCTGGAGCAAAGACGTAATGCTGGAAAACAGCAAGCTGGATGTTAGCTTTTCTGATGTTGGTGGCAAGCCAGTTGAAGCAACAACTAAAAAATATCGGCTAACCCCCAAAAAAAATTCCGGATCCATGTCGGTTTTGTCGGTTGAGGAAAACGGCCCCGCTCTTGAGGCCCTATTCACCGACAGTAAGTTGGGAGACTTTACCGCGGGAAAATATGAAAGAAGCTCGCAGAAGAACCAAGTAAGGTTTTCGCTCGCAAATTCGGTAGCCCAAGTTGAGAAGACCTTCACCCTCAATGAAAATAGTTATTTTTTGGATGCGACAATTACGGTTAAACCGAAAGACACAAAGCGAACTGATTGGGGCTTTTTGATGATTCCCGTGGGTTCTAAAGAGGCCACCACGGACACACAACACCCCCTAAAAAACTGGGAAGTGGTTCGATATCAAAATGAATCTTTAAAGCGCACCCCGATTGCCAAGATCGAAGATGCTGAAAAAGTTGAACAGGGAAACACGGCTTGGGTTGCGTTTGGAAACAAGTATTTTGCTATGGCTGCCGCAAACGGCGGCGGTGAAATCAACCCCGATATTATTTTAACGAAGCAAAAAGACTTTGTGGGCGCATATTTACGATATCCCCTTGTTCTCAAAGAGGGCCAAAAGGAAGTTACCATTCCGGTCCGGTACTATCTTGGCGCAAAAGATTATCACGAGCTTGAAGGGGCTCGAATGCTGGGGCTGATTGATTATGGGACTTTCGCAAAGCTTGCCTACCCCCTGCTTTGGTTGCTCCGAGCTTTTTACGGGGTGGTTCACAACTATGGTGTGGCAATCATTCTTCTTACAGTGCTGGTCAGACTGCTCTTCTATCCCCTCACCCTAAAAAGTCAGAAGTCGATGAAGGCAATGCAGAGACTACAGCCACAAATTGCGTCGCTTAAAGAAAAGTACAAAGACGAGCCCGCCAAAATGCAGCAAGAACAGATGGCGCTATTTAAGACGCACAAAGTCAACCCCATGGGCGGCTGCCTTCCTATGCTTGTTCAGTTACCTGTCTTTATTGCGCTATACGCAGTTTTGGGAAACTCAATAGAGCTTTTTCAAGCGCCCTTTTTTGGATGGATTCAGGATCTCTCCACCAAAGACCCCTATTACATTTATCCAGTATTGATGGGCGTATCGATGTTTGTTCAGCAAAAACTAACACCAGCTGTAGGTATGGATCCGGCACAACAAAAGGTCATGATGTTTATGCCGGTTCTTTTTAGCGGCATGATGATCAACCTACCCTCGGGGCTCACAATGTATATTTTTGTAAGCACCCTTCTTGGGATTTTTCAGCAGGTAATGATGAAGGATAAAAACGCTGCTTCCAGTCCGGCACAAATAACCAGCACCTAAAAGAAGCAAGGCCAGAAGTTTAAAGGCTCTTGTTGTGCTAAGAAAAAACTTAACAACCAGCAAAAGTATATTTGCGCTTGCCTCGGGGCGACTGCCTTGTGCCGTTGCCATTGAAAAAGTCAGCGGGCGCGAGTCTATCGATCTTGCTAGTAAGCTCTTCAAGCCATACTCCGGAGAGCCTTTGGAGAGAAAGCGGTCGATGGTTATGGGGACCCTTTTTGATCAAGGGGGTAAAAAGATAGACGATTGTTTAGCGCTGGTTTTTGTTGGGCCCAACTCTCACACAGGAGAGGATAGCGTCGAATTTCATTGTCATGGTTCAGAGCCAGTCATTAGAAAATTAGAAGAGGCCCTACTTTATTTCGGCGCGGTTCCAGCCCAGCCCGGAGAGTTTTCTTTCCGTGCACACCTAAATGGAAAGATTTCAGCGATGGACATGGAAAACCTGGGCGATGTCTATTTGGCCAAAGACACAGCCGATTTAGATCAGATTTATTCTAGAAAAGACGGTTCTTTATCGGAAAGAATAGCAAGCCTTCGAGAAAACCTTTTAAAAACCCAGGCAATCTTAGATACGGCGGTTGATTTTTCTGAGGAATATTCGGATGTGATTGGTCAGGCAAAAGCCCCGCTTATTCAGACTATCCATGAGTGCTCAGAGATTACTCAGCGATATTCGAGGTTTAAGAATGGATCAGTCATTCCCCGGCTGGTTCTCGCCGGAAAACCAAACGCAGGAAAGAGCTCTCTTTTTAATGCGCTTTTGGGACGCTATAGAGCAATCGTTCATGAGGAGGCCGGAACAACCAGAGACGTTATTGAAGAAGACATCGAAGTACAGGGTCGCAGATGGAAGCTTGTCGACACGGCCGGCTTTCGGGAGAGCTTCGAGATCAGGGAAAAAGAAGGTATAGAGCTCGGGGAGCGGTTTCTTTCTGCCGCGGCGTTCTGGATTTTGGTTGTGGATGGTTCTCAGGGCATTAGTCTTGATGAAGAGAACCTGATTGAGAAATATGGAAACAAACCCCATTTGGTTGTGTGGAACAAAAAAGATTTAGAGCAATGGTTGGCCCCGAAAGGGAAATGGTATGGAAAGTCCGTTCAGCCGCTTTCTGCAAAAACCGCCGAGGGCATCAATGAGCTTTGGGAAAAGCTGGAGGCCGAGCTTTCAAAAAAGGAAAGCCAGGGACCTCTTCCCACAGCAGTTGAATCTGGCAGGTTAGAAAGGGCACTTGAGCTAATGAGTGATCTTTTGGTTCGGCTTGATAAAAACGAACTGCCTGAGTACCTGGCTGAAATAAACAGAGAGGCAACGAGGGCTCTTGATTTGGTTGTTGGCGAAGTTGGAACCGAGGATGTATTGGACAGGGTTTTTGGAGAATTTTGCATAGGAAAGTAAGGAAAATGTTCCACGTGAAACAATTTGAAGTTGTAATAGTGGGGGCCGGCCACGCTGGGTGTGAGGCCGCCCTGGCCTCGAGCCGAATGGGAAGAGAAACGCTTCTAATTACGATGGATCCCTTGAAAAGCGCCGAGATGTCTTGCAACCCATCGATTGGGGGCGTGGGAAAGGGGCAGCTGGTTAAGGAAATAGATGCTCTGGGCGGTGAGATGGGCAGAAATGCCGATCTTACGGGAATTCAATTCAAGCGGCTTAACACCCGAAAGGGCAGCGCCGTTCAGTCCTCGAGGTGCCAATCTGACAAAAAGGAATATGCGAGTCGGATGCAGAAGATTCTTTCTGCTCAGCCAAAGCTGGAGACGCTTCTAGGAGAAGTGAAGGAGATTACGACTGCTGACGGAAAGGTCTGCGGGCTTTTAGTGGAAAGCCAGGGGGAAAAGGTCGAGATTCAAACTCAAAACATCGTGATTACAGCGGGCACCTTTATGAGAGGGCTCATTCATTGTGGTTTTGACCAAACAGATGGGGGCCGGTACGGGGAGAAAGCAAGCCAGGGACTTTCCTCCTCTTTGGCGGAGCTAGGCTTTACCATTAGCCGACTCAAAACTGGGACTCCGGCCAGGCTATTAAGAGAATCTATCGACTGGACTCAGATGGAAGAACAGTTTGGTGACAATCCTCCCTATACGTTTAGCTTTTGGAACACTCAAATCGCCCTGCCCCAGATATCCTGCTATCTGGTTCACACCAATGAGAAGACCCACCAGGTGATTTTGAATAATTTACACAAGTCACCCCTGTATAGTGGAAACATCAAGGGGGTTGGTCCGAGATATTGCCCCTCAATTGAAGACAAAGTCGTGAAATTTCCTGAAAAGCCCAGACACCAGCTCTTTTTCGAGCCGGAGTCACTTGATTCTAACTGGATTTATCCTAATGGAATTTCCACCAGTCTGCCTGCTGATGTTCAAGACGCCTTCATTAGAACCATCCCAGGCTGCCAGCAAGTCGAATTTGCTCGATATGGCTACGCCGTTGAGTATGACTGTATTGATCCTCGTGAGCTTAAACCCTCTTTAGAATGTAAGAAGGTTGAAGGTCTTTTCCTGGCTGGGCAGGTAAACGGCACTTCCGGATATGAAGAAGCAGCAGCGCAGGGACTCATTGCAGGTATAAACGCCGCAAGAAGAGCGTGGTCGGAGCCGGCACTGGTGCTTTCTCGAGCAGAATCCTACATTGGTGTGATGTTAGACGACCTAACCACGCTGGGAGTAACTGAGCCCTACCGCATGTTCACGTCGAGGGCTGAATATCGATTATCTCTTCGGGAAGACAACGCAGACCTGCGATTAAGCCCCTATGGACATCAGATTGGACTGCTTCCAGAAGAAAACTACCAGCAAATGCTTGAGAGAAAGGCCCAGATAGACAGTCTCCAGGGCGTATTTAAGAAGATTTTCATAAAGCCCAGCGAAGAGCTGGCCCGGTCCCTGGAGTCCTTGGGAACAAGTCCCCTAACGAGCGCACAGAGTCTGTCCAACCTTCTAAAGCGGCCAGAAGTAGGGATTTCTCAAGTTATGGACTGGGGAAAAGACCACCTTCCCGAAGAGTGTCGTAAGCCCTTGAGTCCAGCAACCCAGGAGACCCTTGAGATCGAAGTAAAATACGAGGGGTACATCTCGATTCAGAAAGAAGAAATCAAACATCTCTCCAAAATGAAAGAGTCGGCCATCCCCGGAATGTTCAACTTTGGTTCTGTGATCGGTCTTTCTACCGAGCTCAAAGAAAAACTGTCCAAGCACAGGCCCAGTACGCTTGCTGAAGCAGCCAAGATACCCGGGGTAACTCCAGCAGCGCTAACGGCGCTTCTTTTTCACCTAAAAAAGAAAGGTCCAAGCAGCCATGCTTCCACTGAAAGAACAATTTAAGAGCTTTCAAGGAAGTTTGCCCGCTCTAACCGCAAGCGAAGTTGAAAAGTATGAGGAATATTTTTCGGTTTTGCGAAGCTGGAATGAAAAGATGGCCTTGGTCTCCAAGAAGTCGATTGACCTTTCTTTTGCAAACCACTTTTGCGACAGCCTTTTCATTTCGGATTTTGGAAAAAAGTTTCTGCAGGGAAATCAGGTCTGCGATTTGGGAAGCGGGGCCGGTTTCCCCGGCTTGGTCTTTGCTATTCGAAACCCTGAGATCCATATTCGGCTGTACGAAAAGCTTTTAAAGAAACAAACATTCTTGGGGGCTGTAGTTGGCCAGCTAAAATTAGAAAACGTTGAGGTGACTGGATCGATGCCGGAAGAAAAGCACGGCGGGTTGATTCTGGCTAGGGCTGTTATGCCCCCTCCTGAGCTTTTTCAGTTTTTGTCTACTCGAATGTCTGAGGGAGCGGTCCTTATTGTAAACATAGGGAGCCAGGCTGAAGAGCCAACTCCACCAAAAAGATTTAAAAAGCTAGAAGAGGTGCGATACACCCTTCCCTTGGATTGCGGTTCCAGAAGGGCAATTGCCTATCAGTTTGTTTCACGTGGAACATAAAGGCCCCCTTTTTCCAAAAAAATTGTTTCACGTGGAACACTTAAAAAAGAGTCGCCTTGAAATGCTTAACTGGCGGGCCACTTGAGCTAACTCATTGTGGCGAAAGAATTTTTTGGCTCTCCTCTAATATTTTGTTATAAATTGTCTGACTTTTTCACCCAACAAAAAAAGAACTTTATGACAAAAATCATCGCGATTTCTAATCAAAAGGGCGGCGTAGGAAAAACCACCACCGCTGTAAACTTGGCAGCGTCGGTTGCAGCAGCAGAGAGAAAGGTTCTCCTTATCGATCTCGATCCTCAGGGAAATGCTTCCAGTGGGCTTGGAGTAGATAGAGGGGTTTATACCGATAAAAATATTTACCATGTTCTGATTGACGAGCTCCCAATGCGGGAAGCCATTTATCCAACCGACTTGGAATACTTAAAGGTCTGCCCAGCAGATAATAATTTGAGTGGTGCGGAGATTGAACTAGTTCAAGCCATTGCTCGAGAGATGCGCCTTAAGAATGCCATTGAAGAATTAAACCAAAGTCCTGTTGGCGGGTTTGACTATGTGTTTATTGATTGCCCCCCCTCTCTAGGGCTTTTGACTTTGAATGCGTTGACGGCTGCCACGCATTATTTGATCCCACTTCAGTGCGAGTACTATGCAATGGAAGGGCTTGGCCAGTTCTTAACTACGGCGGAGCTTATTAGAAAAGGCTTGAACCGAAATTTAAGTCAGTTGGGCATAGTTCTAACGATGTTTGACTCAAGGAACAATTTGAGCCGCCAAGTCAGAGAAGAAGTGAAGAATCATTTTCAGGGTGGCGTCTTTAATACCGTGATTCCTAGAAATGTAAAACTTTCGGAAAGCCCAAGCCATGGAAAACCAGTAATCCTTTATGACATCAGCTCAACAGGATCCCAGAGCTACCTGAACTTGGCGCGCGAAGTGATTGAGCGAATTGAAGGTGTCAAACCCGAAGAAGCGAAATCGGAAGAAATTGAAGTTATGCCGGAAATGCCAATAGCAATTGAACTTGAGAAAGGAATCGAAAATGGCCTCATTGGATAGTGAAATTAAGAAAAAATCTCCCTTGGGACGAGGCCTTGCCTCTCTTATTCCCGATGCGAAAGTAGAAGGTGGTTTGCCAGGATCACAAAACAGAAAAGACTTTTTTCTTTGTGATATTGAAAAGATAGTTCCCAACACCTATCAGCCACGAAAAATTTTCCAAAAAGAAGCTCTCGAAGAGTTGACCGAATCCATCAAGATTCACGGAATTATCCAGCCCCTAACCTGCCGATGGAAAGACGGTCGTTTAGAGCTTATTGCTGGAGAACGCCGATGGCGCGCGGCGCAAAGAGCCGGTTTGAAACAGGTTCCGGTCGTAATTAGAGATGTGCCGGAAGATCAGAATTCTTTGGAAATGGCCATCATTGAAAATATCCAAAGAGAAGACCTGAACTGTATCGAAGAAGCCATAGCCTACCAACAGCTAATGGACGAGTTTCAGATTTCTCAAGAACAAATAGCTGAACGCGTGGGTAAAGGGCGAACAACGATCGCTAACACTCTGCGCCTATTGAAGCTTCCAGCAGTCATCAGAGAAGATATTGCGAGCGGTGCCTTGACCATGGGTCATGCTCGAGCCCTTCTTTCGCTAGAATCGGCAGATGAACAGCTGGTGATTCGGGATCTGATCATTAAGAAAAAGTTATCGGTTCGAGACACGGAGCGCCAGGTTTCTCAGGCAGTTCGCGCCAAAAACAAACCTGAGTCCAAAACAGCGGCTACCCCGGACATCCACCTAAAAAACCTCGAAGACGATCTTCGAAGAGTGTTTGGAACGCCGGTGAAAATTGTAGGGTCCATGGATCATGGGTTTATTCAATTCACTTATGCTAACCGCGATGATCTGATGCGCTTAGCAGATAAACTCAAACAAACGGTATAGCCATTCGGCGCCCGCTTATTTTTACAAAAATTACTGTAAAGTAGGCGGGCGCCCACCTTGACACCCCCCTTCCCCACTGCTAACTAAGCTGAGCAAATTTGCAAATTAAATCAAGAAGGTCCCGACGTGATCGATTTAAACCCGGACTTAAATTTATTCCCCACTCAAGTGGGAATCGAATTAGGAATTTTCTTTGCCAGCTACGGCGTGCTCAACAAAGTTTTGTTCCAGCCCTACTTGGAATTAGTTCGTGCGCGAAATGCGAAATCCACAGATTTAAAAGAAAAGTCTGCCCAACAAAAAGTCCAAGCTGAAAAACTTCAGACTGAATACGATGCGTTCATGAAAATACAACGCAAGGAAGTGGCTCACTGGCTAGACGAAGAAAAAAAGAAAGTCGCAGACGAAGAAAGAGCCCTCATTGAAGAAGCGCGAAACAAAGTTGCAAAAGAATTAGCCGCTTCTCGAAAAGCAGCAGAGGAACAACTCGACATTGCAAAGAAAGAACTCCTTCCCTTGGTAGGAGATTATTCAAGTAAGATCGTGGCAAAACTGACAGGCAAAAAAGTGACGATTTCCTCGGCTGGTGTCGTTGCGAAAAAAGAAATTGAAGAGACACTCTAATGGGCGCTGACGTATTACCACAAGTAGTTAACTTCACAGTCATGGTGGGTTTCCTCGGGTTTTTTGGAAGAAAACCATTCAAAACATTTTTGGCTGCCCGGTCTGAAGAGATTAAAAAACTCATCGACGAAGCAGAAAAAGAATCCAAAGACGTGATCGCCCAGTTTACTAAGGCCCAAGAGAATTCTACTCATCAGGAAGCACATGCGAGACAGCTGAGAGAAGATGCCAAGGCAACTTTGGAACGACATCGAGAAAAGACGCTAGAAGCCGCAAAATTAGAAAGCACCCGAATTGTAAAAGACGGGGAGCTGCTCGGACAGGGCGAGCTTCAGAAGAAGAAAGAAGCTCTTCAGAAAGAAATCTGTGAGCGCAGCGTGACTCTGGCCGAAAAATATTTAAGCGACCAGCTTGAAGGGAAAGATAAAGAAAAGTTGGTCAGCGAGTACATTACATTGGTGGGTCATGGCAAAGGTTGATCGAGCTACATTAAGATACGCCAAAGCGGCATTTGATTTCTTGGGCGACGCCAAGAAGGCGGGAGAGGTTTCTGCCGAATTAAAAGTTTTTGCAAAAGCGCTCTCTGAAAACCCAGAACTGCAAATAGCATTAACCAACGAGGCTTTTTCAACTTCCGATCGAGGGCTCGTGGTAAAAGATGTTGCCCAGAAACAAGGGCTGTCCGAAAACGCCATTCGTGTTTTGGCGGTTCTTGCAGAAAATCGAAGAATTTTAATTACCGAATCCGTTGCTGAGCGGTTGCACCAGCTAGCCCTTGAAGCAGCAGAAATTGCTTCTTTAGAAGTTGAAAGCGCTGAAGAGCTAAAAGCAGACGATCGAAAAAAAGTCGAAGACCAATTTGCAAAGATTTTAGGAAAAAAAGTCGAAGCCAAATATAGTTTGGATCCCACTCTCTTGGGAGGGCTTCGAGTCACGGCGGCTGGCAGAACCTATGACGGGACGCTGTCTGGTTGGCTTGAAAAAATGGAAGAAAAGCTTATGGGAGGTCACCTCTAATGCAGCAAATACGAGCGGATGAAATCAGTCAGATTATTCGAAAGCGAATTGAAGAATTTGATCGCGAAGTCAAAGTCGCCGAGACAGGAACTGTTCTCAACGTGGGGGACGGCGTAGCGAAAATCTATGGACTCCAAGGAGCCATGGCCGGAGAAATGGTGGAGTTTCCTGGCGGAGTCATGGGCCTTATTCTGAACCTCGAAGAGGACGGAGTCGGGGTTGCTGTGTTCGGTGAAGTTACCGGCATCCGCGAAGGAGATACGGTCAAAAGAACAGGTCGAATTCTTCAGGTTCCAGTCGGAATGGGAATGGTTGGTCGAGTGGTAAACGCACTCGGTATGCCCGTCGACGGAATGGGACCAATTGAATCTAAAGAAAATCGAAACGTCGAAGTGAAAGCTCCAGGGATCGTCAAAAGACAATCCGTGAAAGAGCCACTTCAAACTGGAATTAAAGCTATCGATGCGATGATTCCGATTGGTCGGGGCCAGCGAGAGCTCATCATTGGCGACCGACAAACTGGAAAAACGGCAGTCGCAGTGGATACGATCATCAACCAAAAAGGTCAGGATGTATTTTGTATCTACGTGGCTATCGGACAAAAAGCTTCAACAGTTGCCCAAGTGGTAGAAAAATTAAGAACTGCTGGCGCCATGAACTACACCATTGTGGTTGCGGCAACGGCGGCTGAGAAAGCGCCTCTCCAATACATTGCAGCCTACACGGGCGTGACGATGGGCGAGTGGTTCCGTGATAATGGCAAGCACGCGCTGATTGTTTATGACGATTTGACCAAGCAAGCTCAAGCGTATCGTGAATTGTCCTTGCTTTTGAGACGTCCACCCGGACGCGAAGCTTATCCTGGAGACGTATTCTACCTTCATAGCCGATTGTTAGAGCGAGCTGCAAAGCTGAGCGATGCAGAAGGCGGCGGAAGCTTAACTGCTCTACCTATTATTGAAACTCAAGCGGGAGACGTTTCTGCTTACATTCCTACAAACGTGATTTCGATCACCGACGGACAGATCTTTCTGGATACCGACTTGTTCTATTCGGGGGTTCGACCTGCGATTAACGTAGGTATTTCAGTTTCTCGTGTGGGTGGTAGCGCGCAAATCAAAGCGATGAAACAAGTTGCTGGAAGCTTGCGGTTGGCAATGGCCCAATACCGAGCGATGGCAGCTTTTGCTCAGTTCGGATCAGACCTTGATAAAGCAACACAAGATCAGCTGACTCGAGGTGAGCGCATGGTGGCCATTTTGAAACAAGGCCAGTACCAGCCGCTCCCGGTTGAAAAACAAGTGATGATCATCTGGGCTGCCAATGCTGGATTCTTGGATAAGATCCCCACCGACAGAGTGTCTGATTATGAAAAGGGCGCTTACGAGTTTGTGGAACAAAAATATCCAAAAGTTTTTGAAACACTCAAAACAAAGAAAGCAATTGATGACGAACTAAAACCAGTTCTTGAAAAAGCTTTCACGGAGTACACAGCTAACTTTGCGTGATTCATGGCAGACTTAAAGGCAATTAAAAAGCGAATCGGCTCTGTTCAAAACACAAGGCAGATTACTCGCGCGATGAAATTAGTGGCGGCGGCAAAACTTCGCCGAGCCCAAGACGCTATTGTAGCTTCCCGTCCCTACGCTTATCGCATTTTTTCAATCCTCTTAGGGCTTTTTAAACAGGAAGGGATTTCTCATCCTCTTCTCGTTGAAAGACCAGAGAAAAGAGTGCGGTTGATAGTGCTTGCGGGAGACAGAGGTCTTTGCGGTTCCTTTAATGCGAATATCTTTAAAGAAGCCCAGAAGTTTCTAAAAGCTAAGAAGCAAGAAAACGTGGAAGTTGTTTTGGATGTTATTGGAAAGCGTGCTTATGATTTCTTTAAAAAGCGCCATCCCATTGCAACTCATCACGAAGGCTTGTTAGCAAAGGTGACTTATCCTCGAGTGTCCGAAATCGCTAATGAACTCTTAGAGGCATTCAAAAAAGAAGAGTTAGATGCCATCTACATTATCTACAATGAGTTCAAATCAGCCATTTCCCAGACCATCACAACAGAGCGCCTCATTCCCATTTCAGATGAAGTACCAGAAGGGGTTGCTGGAATTTGGGCTACAAGCGAAATGGATGGAATGACCAATTACATCTTTGAACCAGGTAAAGAAGCTATTCTGGAAGAAATCGTTCCTCGACATTTCAGAATGCAGCTTTTTCGATGTGTGCTTGAGTCCGTTGCCAGTGAACACGGAGCTCGAATGTCTGCAATGGAGAACGCGACCAAGAACGCGAGCGAAATGATCGGAAGTTTGACTTTAGAATATAACAAAGCCCGACAAGAAAAGATCACCAGAGAACTCATGGAGATTGTTGGTGGTGTTGAGGCAATGAAATAGGAGTTAAAGGAGTGACAATGGAATCATATGGAGAAATTACTCAGGTCGTGGGACCTGCCGTTGACGTTCGGTTTCCCGCTGGAAAGCTCCCGAAAATCTTCAACGCGTTAAAAGCAACGAACCCATCGATTGGCGCAGAGAAAGAAAATCTTACTTTAGAAGTCGCCAGCCATTTGGGCGATGGAGTCACTCGTTGTATTGCGATGGATTCCACAGACGGCTTAGTTCGTGGAATGAAAGTTCGCGATACAGGAAATCCAATCCAGATTCCTGTGGGCCGTGAATCTTTAGGCCGAATTTTGAACGTAATTGGTGAGCCCGTGGATGAAGCGGGTCCAATCAATGCTAAAAAGTTTTATCCGATTCACCGACCAGCACCTAAATTTGAAGATCAAAGCACCAAAATTGAAATGCTTGTGACTGGAATTAAGGTTGTGGATCTGCTCGCTCCTTACTCCAAGGGCGGTAAGATCGGTCTTTTCGGTGGTGCCGGCGTGGGCAAAACCGTTCTCATTATGGAGCTCATCAACAACATCGCCCAACAGCACGGAGGTCTCTCTGTGTTTGGTGGTGTGGGAGAGCGTACTCGTGAAGGAAATGACCTTTGGATGGAAATGAAAGAGTCCGGAGTTATTAACAAGACCTGTCTTGTTTACGGACAGATGAATGAGCCACCGGGAGCGCGTCTCAGAGTGGCCCTTTCCGCGCTGACAGCTGCAGAATATTTCCGAGATGAAGAAGGCCAAGACGTTCTTCTTTTCGTGGATAACATTTTCCGATTTACTCAAGCGGGTTCTGAAGTGTCGGCGCTTTTAGGACGTATTCCCTCTGCTGTGGGATACCAGCCGACTTTGGCCACTGAGATGGGAGCTCTCCAAGAGCGAATCACTTCTACGAAGAAGGGTTCTATTACTTCCGTACAAGCGATTTACGTTCCTGCGGATGACTACACCGATCCGGCTCCTGCAACAGCGTTCTCGCACTTGGATGCAACGACCAACTTAAGTCGTGCGATCTCTGAAAAAGGGATTTATCCAGCGGTGGATCCTCTCGCTTCTACTTCCAGACTTTTAAGTCCTGAAGTTTTAGGGGAAGAACACTACAAAGTAGCTCGTGAAGTTCAGAGAATTCTGCAGAGATATAAAGATCTCCAAGACATCATTGCGATCTTGGGTATGGATGAATTGTCCGAAGAAGACAAAATCACTGTGGCCCGAGCACGTCGTCTGGAGCGCTTCTTGTCTCAGCCGTTCTTCGTGGCAGAGCAATTTACCGGAAACCCAGGAAAATACGTGGAAGTAAAAGACACCGTTCGTGGATTTAAAGAAATCTGTGAAGGTAAGCACGACGATCTTCCTGAACAGGCTTTCTACATGGTCGGAACCATCGAAGAGGCAATTGCCAAAGCTGAAAAGCTTAAAGGAGCTCAGTGATCCGAGTTGATATCGTAACACCGACGAAAAAACTCGTCGAAGGTGCAAAGGCAGACTGGGTGAAAATCCCAGGCCATCTAGGAGAGCTGGAAATTCTTCCAGGTCACCGAGAGCTTTTGACGCTGCTTACGACGGGTCCGCTTTCCTTTATGCAAGACGGCCGAGAGCGAAAGTTTGCCATCAGCCACGGTTTTGCTGAGGTTCGTAAAAACAGAGTTCTCGTCATGGCCGAAACCGCAGAAGACGCTGCAGCCATCGATAAGGCACGAGCGCAATCAGCGAAAAAGCGCGCAGAAGAGAAGCTGGTTCAAGGCGTTTTGAACGAACACGAATTTAAAAAGCACCAATTGAAGCTACAGCGAGCGATAGTCCGACAAACTATCTCTTCATGATTAAGATCAACGAAATCTTTTTTAGCATTCAGGGCGAAAGCCTTCTTGCTGGAAAGCCCACCGTTTTTGTCAGAACGGCTACCTGCAATCTGCGTTGTACTTGGTGTGACACCAAATATTCTTACTGGGAAGGTTCGGTAATGACCGTTCCCCAGATCTTAGAAAAAGTGAAAAGCTTCGGCGCTAAGTACGTCTGTTTGACTGGCGGAGAGCCGCTGGGACAAAAAGGGAGTATTGAGCTAATGAGGGCTCTACTCGCAGAAAACTATACCGTTTCTTTGGAAACCAACGGCAGTTTTTCAATAAAAGAGGTGCCTTTAGACGTGGTCAAAGTGGTCGATGTCAAATGCCCAGATAGTGGGGAAAGCGAAAGCATGGCGTGGGAAAACCTGTCTTTGGTTCGTCCCCATGACCAGTTTAAGTTTGTGGTTGCCTCAAAAGCCGATTTCGATTGGGCCTTAAAAGTCTGTCGGGACCATTCGCTTGAGGAGAAATGCCATATTCTGTATTCGCCCGTTCATGGCAAAGTAAAACCTCAGGAATTGGCTCATTGGATTTTAGATTCCAAAGCCCCCGTTACGATGCAGATTCAGCTTCATAAAGAAATTTGGGGACCCAACGAGCGCGGGGTTTGAGGGCCCTACCCATTTCTTGCCGGAACGCCTCTTTTCCATTAGAAATCATGGGATTATGCCGGTTCTACAAACAGCACAAAAACCAGATTGGTTAAAG
Source organism: Bdellovibrio sp. ZAP7 (assembly GCA_945878405.1). Taxonomy (GTDB): domain Bacteria; phylum Bdellovibrionota; class FAC87; order UBA2466; family UBA2466; genus RFNO01. The sequence continues at coordinate 14,247 of CAMCTJ010000003.1, read as the reverse complement.
ATTCGCCCCCCGGGTGGTGAAGCGTTTGCTGAGATCAAAGAACTGGTGAAAAGTTTAAAGCTGCACACAGTTTGCGAAGAAGCGAGATGCCCGAATATGGCTGAGTGCTGGGGTGGAGGTACTGCAACCCTGATGCTCATGGGCGATACCTGCACTCGCGGCTGTAAATTCTGTCATGTCAAAACAGGAAATCCAAAGAGCCTTTTAGATCATGACGAGCCCGAAAAAGTTGCCAAAGCTCTGGGTGTCTTAAAATTAAAATATGTTGTTCTGACTTCTGTCGACAGAGACGATCTCCCAGATGGCGGAGCCGATCATTTTGCGCGCACTGTGGAAGCGATTAAGAAAGCATCCCCAGAAACCATCGTTGAAATTTTAATCCCGGACTTTTTAGAAGATGAAGCAGCTCTTAAGCGGGTGGCTTTTTGTGGCGCTGAAGTCATTGCCCACAATGTTGAGACAGTGGAACGGCTAACTAAAAAAGTTCGCGATGGGCGATGCGACTACCAAATGTCTTTGAATGTGCTGGATAAAATAAAAAAGCTAAATCCTAAAGTTTATACCAAGTCATCCATTATGCTGGGGCTCGGAGAAAAGCCGGAAGAAGTTGTGAAAGCCATGGATGATTTGCGAGCAATTGATGTAGCCGTTGTGACATTGGGACAATACTTAAGACCCACCGACTGGCACTTGCCCGTCGAGGAATATATTCATCCCACAGTGTTTAACGAGCTTGAACAAGAAGGTCTTAAGCGAGGGTTTCTCTGCTGTCCTTCGGGGCCGCTGGTGAGAAGTTCCTATCGAGCAGGTGAAAAATTTTTGGAGGGGTTAATTCGTGCTGGAAAAACACTCGAAGTCTAAGAGGAAGAAAATCGGTTCAAACGGGAATGCGAAAGCACCGTCTGTGTTACGCGCTGACTGTTTCCGAGTTTTGGATGAGGCCAATCGGCCTAATCAGAAAGTAGAGCCAAAACTTTCAAAAGAAGTTTTGCTTCGCATGTATCGCCAAATGCAGATGACCCGCTTTTATGATGAGCGAGGCATGCTTTTGCAACGCCAAGGGCGCATTGGTTTTTATGTTCCCTCTTTTGGGCAGGAAGCGATTCAAATCGGAACAGTGGCCGCCCTTAAACAGAACGACTGGATTTTTCCTAGCTACCGCGAACCGGGCGTTTTTATTTCTCGGGGAGCAAGCCTCTTCGATATGCTTTGTAATCTTTGGGGAAATGCGAGCGATGTTTGTAAAGGCAGACAGATGCCGAATCACTACAGCTTTTCTGATTTGCGTTTGTTCAGTGTTTCGAGTCCCATTTCAACTCAGGTGATTCAGGCCGTAGGCGCATCGCTTGCTTCGAAACTGCGAAAAGAAAAAGATGTCGCTATCACCTATTTTGGAGATGGCGGAACTTCCGAAAATGATTTTCACACGGGCCTTACTTTTGCTGGCGTGATGAAAACACCAACGGTTTTTATTTGTACTAATAACCAGTTTGCGATTTCTGTTCCTACTTCCAAACAGACTGCAGCCGAACGAATTGCTGATAAGGCCATAGGCTATGGAATGCCCGGAATTGCGGTCGACGGAAACGATGTCCTAGCAGTTTATTCAGCTACGCAAGAAGCCGTTGATCGGGCCCGGCGCGGAGAAGGCCCAACGCTTATTGAATGTGTGACGTTCCGAATGGGTCCCCACTCTTCGTCGGATGATCCCACTCGATATCGAGACTCCAAAATGTTTGATGCTTGGGCAAAGCGAGATCCCATTCAGAGATTTCGACAGTATTTAGAAGCAAAGAAGCTTTGGGATCAGAAAAAACAGGAAGAGTTGGAAAAAGAACTGAAAGCGGCTTTGGCGGAAGCGGTTGAAAAAGCAGAAAAGGAACCACTTCCTGGCATTGAAACGCTTTTTGAAGATGTCTACGAACACCCAACGGCCCAGCTTCTCAGGCAAAAAGAAGCCCTTCAAAAAGAGCAAGAGCTTCGAGGGAAATTTGAAAACACCAGCGAGGCATTCCCACTTTAAGGAATTTTTATGGCGAATTTAACATTAGTACAAGCAGTTAGAGATGCGCTTCTTACCGAAATGACCCTCGATCCGCGAGTGGTATTAATGGGAGAAGATGTGGGTCTCAACGGTGGAGTTTTTCGAGCAACGGAAGGTCTTCAAAAAGAATTCGGGGAAGAACGAGTGATGGACACACCGCTTGCTGAGAGCGGCATCATTGGTCTTGCCTGTGGGATGGCTGTGAATGGAATGAAGCCAGTACCTGAAATTCAATTCATGGATTTTATTTTTCCGGCGTTTGATCAGATCGTGAGTGAAGTTGCTAAACTTCGTTACCGAAGTGGCGGCGGTTTTAAGTGCCCCATGGTTATTCGTACTCCCTATGGCGGTGGGATTAAAGGTGGACACTACCACTCTCAGAGTGGCGAAACCTACTTTGCTCACACCGCGGGACTCAAAGTGGTGATCCCATCAAACCCGTATGACACCAAGGGGCTTTTGATTGCAGCCATTCGAGATCCCGATCCGGTCCTCTTTATGGAACCCAAACGGCTTTATCGATCGGTGAAAGGGGAAGTCCCTGAGGAAGCTTACACGGTTGAAATTGGAAAAGCCCAAGTGGTGCGGCCCGGAAAAGACGTCACCCTGATTGCTTGGGGAGCCATGGTGCCGGTTTGTTTAAAAGCTGCCGAGCTGTGTGAGCCGCGAGGGGCTGATTGCGAAGTGATAGACGTCAGAACGCTGGTGCCGTTAGACGAAGAGACGATTCTCGAATCCGTTCGAAAAACCGGTAGAGTTGTCATTGTTCACGAAGCCCAAAAGACATGCGGATTTGGAGCAGAAATTAGTGCTCTGATTTCTGAAGAAGCCATTTTATCACTTGAAGCACCCATTGTTCGAGTGACAGGGCTCGATACGCCTTTTCCCTACACATTAGAACACATTTATCTTCCTGATCCAGAGCGAGTAGCTCTAGCGGTTGGGAAAGTGAAAAACTTTTAGTTAAGGAGAAACACCATGGACTTTAAACTACCTGATATCGGCGAAGGCATTCACGAAGGTGAAATCGTTAAGTGGATTGTAAAACAAGGTGAAAAAGTTGCTGCTGATCAACCTATGGTTGAAGTGATGACTGACAAAGCCACGGTTGAAATCCCCTCTCCTATTGCAGGAACTATCGAAACCGTTTTTGCAAAAGAAGGCGAGACGATTGAGGTGGGTAAAGTCCTCGTTGTGATTCGAGAAGAAGGAAAAGCAGAAGTTAAAAAAGCAGAAACTGCTCCGACCCCGGCCCCTAAGGTAGCGCAAAAAGCAGAAGCGCCGGTAGCTCGAGAAGTGACTCCCCTTGAGACCACCAAAAGTAAGGCCGTACCTTTTGATGTGCTGGCGACGCCGGCGACGAGAAAGCTTGCCAGAGACTTAGATCTAGATATCAGCACTGTGAAAGGTTCCGGGCTACATGGTCGAGTGACCAAAGAAGATGTTCAAATGGCAGCCTCCGGGCAAGAAGCCGCGACACCGAGAACCTCGCACACAGCGGTTAGCAGCACTTCAGTGGTGCCACACACGTTCCAAACGGTGCCCGCTCCCCAGCGAGGCGCTCTTCAAACGATTCCTCTTCGAGGAGTTCGAAAGAAAATTGCCGAAGCGATGCAACACTCAAAGCGCACGGCCGCGCATTTCACTTACGTAGAAGAAGTGGACATGTCTGCAGTCGTGGCCCTGAGAGCTTCAGTTCTCGATGAAGCAAAACGCCGAGAGGTGAAGCTAAGTTATCTTCCTTTCATTATTAAAGCCCTCATTCCCTGTTTACAGGAATTCCCCTATTTGAATTCCAGTCTGGATGACGAAAAAGAACAGATTGTTCTTAAAGGGGACTACAATATCGGGATTGCTACCGATACGCCCAATGGCCTCATTGTTCCTGTGATTAAAAACGCAGATCAGAAAAACATCTGGCAACTGGCCACTGAAATTTCGGTCCTGGCTGAAAAAGCCCGCACTGGAAAAGTAGCTCTAGACGACCTAAAAGGCGGAACATTCACGATTACTAACGCGGGATCCATCGGAGGGGTTTTTGCAACACCGGTGATTAACCATCCTGAAGTAGCAATCTTGGGAGTGAATGCCATTCGAAAACGCCCTGTTGTAAAGGGTGACCAAATTGCCATTGCAGACATGATGTTCTTGTCACTCTCGGTAGATCACCGAGTAGTTGATGGCGCCGATGCTGCTCGCTTTATGAACCGAATGGTTTTCTTCCTCTCTGAACCCACAAGATTGGTGTTTGCATGAAAACATTTGATGCGATTGTCATTGGAGCAGGTCCTGGAGGGTATCCCTGTGCTATCCGACTTGCACAAGAAGGAAAAAAAGTAGCGATTGTTGAAAAAGACAAGTGGGGAGGCGTTTGTTTAAATGTCGGCTGCATTCCCTCAAAAGCGCTTATTCACGCTTCAAGCCAGTTTAATAAACTAAAGCACCTCGATGAGATGGGCATTCAGACTTCGGCACCCAAGCTCGACATGGAAAAAATGCAAGTTTGGAAAGGCGGAGTTGTAAAACAACTCACCCAAGGAGTTTCAGGCCTTCTCAAAATGAATGGGGTGACAGCTGTTTCAGGAAATGCCGTCTTTAAAGATGCACACACGCTTGAGATCACAGGTTCCAGCGGAAAAGAGACGATCACTGCAAAAGACATTGTCATTGCGACAGGATCTCGAGTGGTGGAAATCCCCATTCTTAAATTTAATGGCAAAAACGTCCTAGATTCTACGCAAGCTCTCGATCTCAAAAAACTCCCCAAAAAGTTTCTCGTTATTGGCGGTGGCTTTATTGGTTTAGAAATTGGAATGGCCTATGCGAAGCTGGGATCCCAAGTAACCATCGTAGAAGCTCTCGACCAGCTTTTAGCAACTGTTGAGAAAGAGTTGGTCCAAGTGGTTGAGAAAAAAATGCGCGAGCTGGGAATGACTATTCTGACCAGCACCAAAGCGCTTGGCCTTAAAGAAAAAGATCCCGCTAAGGAAAGCCTTCTCCATTTAGAAGTTGAGACAAAAGAAGGGAAGAAAACTCTGGAAGCGGATACCATCCTTGTTTCTGTGGGTAGAAAGCCGAACTCAGATGGCCTGGGGCTTGAAAAAATCGGTGTCAAAATAGACTCTCGAGGCAATCTTCCAACCGATGCCCAGGGAAAAACAAATGTTCCGGGGGTTTGGGCGATTGGCGACGTAACAGGCGCTCCTCAGCTTGCTCACCGGGCAACTCAAGATGGACTCTTAGTGGCCGCGAATATCTGCGGTGAAAAAGCATTTAAAGATTACAAGACAGTCCCCTGGGCCGTTTTTGTGGATCCGGAAATTGCTACTGCAGGACTCACAGAGAAAGAAGCCAAAGAACAAGGGATTCCTTATAAAGTAGGGAAATTCCCGTTTGCAGCAAATGGCAGAGCGCTCAGCACCAATGAAGGGCAAGGATTTTTTAAGGTCCTCATCAATGAAAAGAATGAGACAGTGATAGGGGTTCACATTGTAGGTCCCGAAGCCTCGAATCTCATTGCCGAAGCAACGCTTGCTATCGAAATGGGAGCGACAGCGGAAGACCTAGTGCGCACGATTCATACGCACCCAACACTTCCCGAAGCCTTTCCAGAAGCAGTTGAGCTTGCGTTCTCAAAAGCTATTCACGTCTTTAAGCCAAAGAGAGGGTAACAGAACTCGTCATGGATCACGGAATGGAGATCGTAGATTTGGGACTTTGCGAATATCCCAGAGCCTATGAAATTCAAAAACAGACGGTTCTTGAAAAAAGAAAAAACCCATTCTTTCCAGACAGACTGTATTTAGTCGAACACCCGCGAGTTTTTACTTTTGGAAGAAAAAGTAAAGACATGCCCGCAAGGCCCTCCCCTTCTTTTGTCATTGAAAGAGGAGGAGAAGCTACTTTTCACAATCCCGGGCAACTGGTTGCTTACCCCATTTTATCTCTCAAAGAAGGCGAACGAGACATTGGGTTTTATTTAAGAACTCTTGAGCAAGTGGTGATTGATACTCTCGCCCCTTGGGGAATCGAGGGAGACAGAAAAGAAAGCGCCACAGGAGTGTGGGTGAAAGACCAAAGCAAAAAAATAGCGAGCATTGGAGTGGCGCTAAAAGGCTGGGTCACTCTTCATGGAATTGCCCTGAACGTTGAAAACGACCTCTCTGGTTTTCATGAAATTAGTCCCTGTGGTTTTTCAGGTGCGGTGATGACATCCATTAAAGAAGAGCTACAGGAAAAAAGGCCGAGCTTTAATGAAGTGAAGGAAGTCTTTGTAGAAGAATTTCAAAAACACTTTCATCGAAAGCGCCTCTCATGAAACTTCCCTTTTTTGTGGGAAGTTTACCCTTTCAATCGGTTGAAAAAGCGATTCAGTTTGTAAAAGATAACTCTTCTCACCTTCCCTTTTTGCCACAGCTTCCTGAACTTAACCCACAAGAAGATATGATTGGCCAAGTCTTGAGAGGATTTGAGCTTGGGCATTGGGATCAAACAGCTTCGATAGCTTTAGAGGCCTTTCAGAATGCATTCTGCGAAAGCCCTCGATTTAAAATTCAAATTGCCGGTCCCTATACAGTCGCTCGTACGCTTTCTTTACCCGTTGAAGAAATCTACCCCCAGTGGGAAAAGCTAGTTCTGGGAATTTCAAAACAGCTCCGCCAAGGCGCTTTTCTGGGCGAGCTCTGGCTCCAAATCGACGAACCCTACTGGCCACCAAAAGGTACGGCCTACCTTTTGGAGAAGCTGCGCGGAAAAATTGCAAAGGCGGTTTTGGGAATCCATTCCTGCGCTACTGAAAGGTCTAGGCCCGAGGCCGATGAACTCGCCCTATTCCAGTTTTTTAGTTTGGATTGCTCCCGGACCCCGTTTTCCGAAACTGAGCGAGAATTTTGGGGAAAATGGATGGATGAAGACCCCAGACGAGTCTTTGCCTGGGGACACCCCATCGATTCCCCGCAGACCCTAGACCCTTGGGCCTTAAGCCGATCTCAGATCTGGCTTTCAGCCCCTTGCGGCCTCTATGGCCAAAGTCTATAATGACTATATGTTTCAAAAGAAAGCTGAAAATCCTGGTCTCGGAAAAGCGGAACGAAAAAAAGCCCCTCGTCACTACGCTGTGATCGATCAAAGAGGGTGTACCGGTTGTCATGCTTGTATTCCTGTTTGTCCCGTCGACTGCATTGAACAAGTCCCCGGCGTTGAACATCCAGATTTCATGCGGGTGGTAGAAGTGGATCAAGACCGATGCATTGGCTGTGAAGCTTGTGCAAAGATTTGTCCCTGGGAGACTATTTTCATGGAATCTCCTGCGGATTATGAAACTAAAATGAAAGAGTGGACCGTTCGTTCCGTGCTGTATGATGAACTCGGCACCCAGGAAATTCCCAATAAAAAAGACTAAGACTTTTAGTAGCCTCTGAGTTTCTGAGCGATTTCTTCTGGCGTTCGATATCCATCAGCTTTTCTCCCAACCTTTGAAATGATGTCGTAAATTTGGTCATCGCTATTGCTAGGATTTCTGACGATCCCATTTCTCTCGATGAGCCTCTGAGCGATGAGGTAGGCAACTCGGTGATTTCCGTCATTGAGAAGGTGAGAGCCTGCAATATCTCGAATAACGACCCCTATTTTTTCCCAAAAGGATTTTCGGTAGCTGGCGTTTATAAGGACCTGATCAAAAGATTTTCCAGGCAGTGGACTAATCGCAAGACCCGGCGTCGAAATAGAGTCTGCGATTCCCTGCATTTCACTTACCGAAATGCCGACTGCAAAACCGCCATTGAGGAGCTCGCCCCTCTGGAGTTGGCTATAAGCTTTTGGGCAAGACGAAAAAACAGGGGGCCCGGCTAGCAAACAGCTTGCTAAACCGAGCCCCAAAAAAACTGCGAGTCTTCGCATTTTTTAAATTATTTGCTGTCTTTGTTTTGAGTTACTTTTTCTTCGGCTTGTTCTTTGTTGTCGAGCTCTAGCGACTTGATTTGCTCGGTTCCGTCGAAAGACACATCGACTTTAATCTTAGAAGTTCCATCGTCTTTCAATACTTCAGAAACAGCAAACCCTGAAATTGCTGTCACACCAGCGGGAATCGCTGCGCCACTTAGTTTTTGTGCAAGCTGAGCCACCACTCGACAAGATTTGCCCATGCCGCGATGACCACACTCAGAAGCACAAACAAGCTTCTTTAAGGTCTCAAGCTGTTCTTTCACATTATCTTTTAAGCGACCTACGAGGCTTGTCAGAAAGAATCCAACTTCTCCCCGCTTTTCAATTTCTTTTCGGGCCTGAGCTGAATCTGAGGACCGAGATTTTGCTAGCATTTCTTCGCGGAAAAGAAGGCCTTCTTTCGCGTTGGCATCGAGATCTTTTACTTGGCCTTCTAAAGTGGAGCGAACTTCTTTTTGGACTTTCGCATCTTTGTTGCTCTTTACAGAAGCCTCGATGATTTCCGCCTCTTTATCCGATTTTCTTTCTTCTTGTGGGCGATTTTCAGTTCCGCGTCCAGAAGAAATTGCCTTACAGGCGCCCTCGCAAGGACGGCCATGTTCATCGACAGCTTTTTTAGAGCGCTCTTTTTCCGGCTCTCTCCCGCTCGATTTTTCAGGAGCTTTACTTCGGGAACGAGCAGTTGGGCGGGCCTCAGCCTGAACCAACAAAGAAAAAGAAGCCACAATTGCCACCAAACCAACAAAACCGGAAAGCCGTCTCATACTGTCTCCTTGTGAATTCAAAATAAAATTGTAACCCGAAAGCGGGTCAGCGCGAAGAGCCGAAGACTTCATTGATTATTTTTGTGCACTGATTGGCTGCGTCGAGGTCTTTTCTGAGGCCTTTTGATGAAAACAGAGAGTTGAGGCCTCCCGAAGGTGCGCTGTTCCATTGAATGGTTCCCACCCCACGACCCAAATCCACCGCTTTTCCCCAAAAAGACTCCGAGTTGAGCGGGGTCCACTCAGTTGAATTTTCTTCTTCTAGAGCGCCCCCTACGAAATAAGCCTTTCGGCTAAGGAGCGTTGATAATTCTTCTCGTTGCGAAGAGCTGAGAGCCCCAAGAATCATTACCTGTGCAGAAGGGTTTTCATTCAAGACCGGGCCCAGCTCAGCAAGCGCATCTTTAAAGGAAAGCGCCTGCCAATCTTTGGAGTCAGAGAGTCGCTGTGGACTTGAAAAGCTCAGAAAAATAAACACGTGATTTTTCCAAAAAACTTTGTAAGAAAGCGGAAAGGGAGATTTGCCGCTCGTGTCTCGAAGGTTTGTTGAGAGAAATGCAAAGCTTCTCGATTTTAACTGTCGGGTAAATGCTTCGAGGGTTGGAGAAAGATCGGCTGCATCAACGCTATAAAACCCCACTCCGGCCGCATTCCACACTTTTACAAGCGCTCTTCGCAATTCACCTTGTTTCTCGACCGAAACATCTTTTGGAATAAGAAACGAAAAAGCAGGCCCCACCTGAAAAAGAAGATCAGGGGTCTCCGCTCGGACCCGTTCGCACATTCTTCCAGCGCCACCCAGATCCAAAATGGAACAGCCAGCGGATTCTAAATTAAGGCCCACCCCATTTTGAAACATAAATCGAGGGCTTTGAATGTCGGAGCTGATGCGGCTCTCTTTCTTTGTGCAAGAGACGAGAAAAAGGAAAACCCAAATGAAAAAATGGATCCTCACTTAGATTTTTCTCCTTTCTCTAAACTCCGAACTAATTTGTCAGCTTTCACCGGATCAAGTTGAAGAAGAATGCTAATGAGCTCGCGCTTTTCCTGAGGCGATGTTTTCTTGTCGCGAAACACGCGCTCAACAAACTCGGCAGCAGCTCGTTGCTCTCGGCCAGTGATTCCCCCCGTCGGGCGCTCTCCAAATACCAGCTCTGAAGACCCGCCCTGACCCGAGTCGCCTCTTCTTAAGTCAGGAGCAATATGTTCTTCGGCTAACCAGCCCCCAAAATTGGTGAGCGTTTCCCAAGCTTTTTCGCCGACCGATTTCTGATAGCGCTTGAGGGCTCGTAAAGCGGCTGGACTATCTGAAAAATGGGTTTCTGCAAGTTGAGATCTGGGATCCGTGAGTGCTGCAATTGTTTCAACGGGCTCAGCTAAAACTCGAAGCGGGGCCATTCCAGTAGCGGCCTCTATAAGGTTAGTTACCATTTCATAGTGTGCTTTATGTTTCTTGGTCTTTTGTTCAAATACCACTTGAGCTTCGGGATCCGTGCTGGCAGCGTCTTGTGCCAGGCGCGCTTCCTCAGCTCTCAGAGCTTTTTGGCTTGCTTCAAGGGCGCCGGTCACTCGATTAAAAATGCCATTTTGTTCGTTGAGAAGCTTTGCGATTTCCTGCTTTCTGTTCCAGCTTCCTTCCCGAAACAGTTGTAGAAGCTCTCGGTTGATTTGGCCGACTCGTCGGGCTTCATCAGGGGTGACGATTTCCTCTCCTGCCCGGAAAGCCGCTTTTTGTGCCGCCAAAAGGCGCTGTTCGCTCTCTTTAAGACGAGTGTCCAAAAGGGCCAAGTGGGCTCTTTGGTTGCTGCGGGAAGAAGCTACAAAATCTTCATTACTCGTTGTGGAGAGCATTAGCTGCAGCAACTGATCTTGCACTTCACGGGGCTTTCCCTGCTCTTCGAGCGCTTTTCGAAGGGCCCGCTCACCGCCTTGAAGATAAGTCGCTTTTAAATCTCTCACATTTTTCTTTTCAAGGCCTGATCGAGCAATATCTTTTCCGATGTAAAAAGAAATAGCGTTCTCTCTAATAAAATCTTTTACCGTTTCCTCCCAGCTTCCCCGCCCTAAACCGGTCTCACCATAATTCATTTGATTGACCGCTGCTTTCGTTGCCGCATCCACCGCCACAAAAAGAGAAGCTCCCAAGAAAATATTAAAAGAAGAAGGCCTGCCCCCCACCATTTGAGCTAAAGCTGCATTGGAGACACTTCCTGAAAGACCGAATCGGGCGCCTTCTACCGCATTGTCTTTCAACGAATGGGCAATACGATTCGGCAGTGAACCGGGCTCCTGCCCAGTTTGCTTACCTTCCCAGCGAAGAGATTCTTTAGATCTCATAGCTTCTTGGACGGCTCCTGCAAAAGCCATTTCTGTAGGCAGAGCAATCCATCGAGGAATTGGTAACGCCTTGGCCAATCCTAAGTTTCTAAAAAAAGCCGCGCTATCTGCAAAGCCCTGCAGTCGATGCGAATCGGTGAGAGAAGCCATCAAAGTCCTTTTCCTCGCAAATGGGACTGGCGTTCCCGCGGGTCCTTGTAATTCGTCAATGACCCCGTCACCGTCGACATCCATTGACTCTTCAATATTGAACTCAAGCATCGCTTGTATAAACCCACTTCTTAAACGGGGATCGGTGGGGTGCCCTGTCTTTTCATCTAGGCTGCCCCACTTGGTATCGAACGCGGGATTCTCAGGGTGCTTTCTCCAGTCGTCACCCATCCGGCCTTCTTTGGCTCGTTTGATTCTGTCTTCGACGATTGCATTGGTACTGTCCGGAAGAAGTGAAAGGGCGCTGTCAGCGACCATAGAAACCCCTTCAAAACCCGTTGCCGTTTTCAATCCACTGCGAGTGGAATTGCGCAGTTGAATAGCCAGGCGAGTGGCTCGTAGAGCTTGGCGAGCTGAAAAAGCTGCCTTTCCGGTTCCCGTAGCAATTTGTGCGAGCTTTCCCTCGAGGGCTATCAAGTTCCCCACTGGAATGGCTGCTGTTAAAGCCATATCGGAAATTTGATGAATAGTTTCTACATTCGTTAAAAATTGATGAATCGATTCTTCTTCTCGATGGAGATAATCTCGCATCATGTGAAGTTCATTTTTATTGAATTGATCGGTAGTGAGCTGAGCACCCGCAATCGGCGCAACGCCAAGCGTACTAAAAGCAGATCGAAGTTCAGCGTAGCGATTGTAAGCTTTTTCTAAAGCCAAAGCTTCGGAGGTGTCTTCCGGTTTAAATCCAGCCATTGCCCCGAAATAGGCCTTTGCTGAGTGACCAAGTTTGCCGTAATCACTGGCGGCGGTGTGGGCGTCTGTTCTTGCCTTAATCAGAGCCCCCATTTTCTCTCGAGCTTCTTGGCTCAGTTTTTCTGTGGGGATAAAGTCTGCGGATAGTTTTCCTTCCTTTTCAACGAGCCGGGCCGAAGTTGAGCTGGTAAAAGGAAACCATTTGGGAACAGGTTTAAGATCGGGGTTTTCCACATCGAGCTTTTTGATGTCGTCCCATTTCATTTCAGTGGTTAGGGGTGAAAGTCCTAAGGAAGATGCTTCATGAGCCATCAAAGCCAACAAAGAGCGTGCGTTTCCGCCATTCAAGAGAAAAGTTTCTTCGTCGCTCCCGGGACCGAGATAGCGCAAGTTAATTCCCTGGGCCCTCGACAAGAGTTTCAAGAAGGCCTCATCGATTTTGGTTTCAGGGGTTACGACAAAAGAATTGGTTTGTGGGTCGTAAACCAACTTGTAATCTCGTTCGAGTCTCTCGACTTCCTTTCGAGTTAGGGGCGGTTGGTCTTGGGGCGGAGCAAGGAGCTTCTTCACTTCAAAGTCCTCAAGTACCTGAGATAGTCCCAGATCCTTCATCTTTTGAACAAGAGCCTCTCTTTTTGAGATGAGATCAGCTATCACCGGGTTGCTAGAGCCGCCGAAAAGGGTTTGTTCTCGTTGGATATCCAGATTAAGGCGTCTTAAGTTTTCAAGCTCTATCAAAGCTTCTTCAGAAAGCTTCGATGGAGAAAGCTTGTTTTCCTTTTCATCGAGGCCAGACAATCGCCGTGTTTGCTCGCGGATGACCCGATCAGTTTCGGGGGAGTTGGCGGATGGAGGGACAAAAAGGGCTTCGAGATCCTCTGGCAGGCCACACTTGAACTGCTTTGCTGCGATTTTCAACCGAGTAGATCCTCCAGGGGCATTGGGAGCGGAATACCATGCGGCCAAGGTACGAATAGCGAGTGGGTTATTGTAGCCCCCAGCTTGTTCAGCTAGTTTTGTTGAAAGGCACCGGTAGAAGGCTTTTATTTGTTGGATTTGATCCGGATCTCCCTCAGAGAGGTCTGCTGCAGCACCTGAAAAAATAACAGAAAGCCGCTGAGCCAAGTCAGCACTCTCTTTGGCTGCTTCCATTCGGTCCGAAAACATGCCAGGCAGTGCCTTTTTGAGCGCCTCGAGATCTTGAGAACCAGCCTCTCTCATGTCTAGCCGCTGATCTCTTTCGTTCCGAGGAATTTCTGACGTTTGAAAATCTTTGACTGAAGACGGATCGAATTTTTCCGAGAAAAGGGCGCCCTGCCGAAGCGGACTTCCTTTTTCGAGATGTTCGTAGCGGCGCAAGTGTTCTTTTGGAGGCGTGTTTTTTAAAAGGTGTCTTCTGATCTCAGAAGTGAGACCGGTGGGTTTTCCCACAAAAGCAGCTGCCCCATCTAAAAGACTGCGCTCCAGTTTCTGAATGCAACTCTCAGGATCTGAAGAGCCCCCACATTTGTTAATCAACAAAGCTTGCTCCGCTCGAAGTTCCTGATAGAGATTTTCTGGAAGGTATGAGTTTTGTTCCTTTGTGTCTCGATCGGTAACTCCCTCGAGTCCCATTTCATCGAGGAGTCGTAGGGCAAGAAGATGGGCGTCGCGGTCTTTGGTACGAGAAGAGTCTTGAGAAAGCGCTGAAATGGCATCTTTTAAGAGTTTTCGAGTGTAGGGATAGTCTTCAGCCCATTTCGCGCCGGGCTTTAAGGACGTGTCACTTAGCTGCGAAAGAAGGCTAGTGGCTCGCATGAGCGCTTGATCGCCAGGCGTTGCCTCGTGAGCGGTTCGAATAAAACCCAGAGCTCCTTCGAAGGCTCCTCGGTTTTTAAAGATCATATCGAAAAGAAATTGAGTTTCTCCCGTTTTTAGAAAGTCTTCGACGTTCTCCTGTGCTGAACGAGATAAGTTGTCGGGTTCAATTCGCCGAGTGATGGCTTGAATGAGTTCCTTCGTAGAGCTAGGGTATTCCGAAACGCGATCGATTGCTGCAAGAGAGATTGGATACTTGTTTCCTTTAAGTCCAGCTTCTAGTTTCTGTCGTAAAGGATCTAAAACAAGCCGGTCGGTTTCGTTTCTGCGTCGAGAAGAATCTTCCCCTTCAAGGCTAGTTGCTTGTGCGGCTGCGGTGGGGTCATTTGAGAGTTGTGAAAGCACATGCTGGGCGGCATCCCGCAAAGCCAAAAATTCTGGCGAGAGAGATTCCCCAGT
>CAMCTJ010000002.1 GCA_945878405.1 Bdellovibrio sp. ZAP7 | reverse complement strand
ACTGCGATTTTTCACGATCCGCTTCAGGCTACCAACTAGCATAAACCACTAGAACAATCTATTATGGGCCGACCTGGTAACAAAATAAGCTGTAATTTTTACTTCGGGTGTTAGTTTGTCTTGCGAAATCGACACCAGGTAAATTCCTTTGAGCTGATGGATAATTTCAACAAATATTTGCGAGGGCTGAAACAATGCGAAAAGCCATAACGTTGTTCCTGATTGTCTTTTCTTACACGTTATGGGCTCGACCGGATCGCCACTTTACCGATTTACAAAAAGAATCACCTCACGGTCTACTAACTAGTGACTATGGCATTCTAAACAGAAAAGATTTAAGAATTAACAGTTGCATTGCATGGCCTGCTCCTTTTCAAGATCCACCTGTAAATTTCGCATTTTCTTATTGGCAGTGTTTCGAAAAGAACCACATTAACATGGAATGTGAAGTGGGTGGATACGATGAACATGAGAAAAGTCGGATGGCGATGTTAGTAATTTTGGGTAAACGAGCTGGGGGAATTCATGAATTCATTAGCCGACGGCCCATCCCTCTTTCTTCATGCAAAGCTTACCTAGCGGATTGGGACCGCCTCACCCACAAGCAAAAACATGTTTGCGTATCCGGTTCTGAACCTAAAAAAGAGATAAGACAAAATCAGATAATTTGGAATTGGACCTTCGGAAGATATAAGACCAAGCTCGGTTGCGACTCTTATTTTCAGGGTGAGTGCAACAACTTGGATGTTTGTGATCCTTAAGCACTCCCAATTAGCTAGCCATCTTTAGACAGCTGACAGCCTATCAAATCTTAATCTTTGAAAATTTCAGGGGCTTTAATTTAGCTGAACGAAACCCATACTCTTTCATGTGTCGAAGTGCTCGTTGATGAACAGCCTCAGGATCTTTCTCGATTTCTCTGGCAAGATCAAGACGTGCTTTTCTAACTTCGGCCACAATCGGATCGGTGAATTCTAAACTCTCTCCCACTTTTATTTTGGTATTTCCCATAACTCCTCCGGGGTGCAAATGACCGGTGTTTCGAGCCCCACGCTCAAGTTCACTTTTTCAATCTTTTTTCGGATAAATGCATTCGCTATATGAGCACAGTTCCACGTGACCAAATAGTTAAGCGCAAAAATGGTTGCCGAGGCTATATGTTGGGCATCAAGGCGAGCCTCTTTAGGTAATTGCGCAGCTTTTAAATATTCTTGCGCCAGTTTATCAATCGATCCGCTTCGATTAAGAACAGGAAAGTCTTTGCTAGCGTTAGCTCGTTTTTTTGATGCCTCTTTGTCACCCTTCAATATTTCCTCAAGGACATATTCGGACACATAAGCATTTAGATGTGGAAGAACTCTGTCCCACCACAACACGGTCATATGTTGTTTAGCCAGAACAAATAAATCATTTGATGGTTTGGAGGTTAAATAACTGATTACAGAACTTTCTATATAAACACTTTGGATTTTGTTTTTGGAAGTCAATGCTAACCTCGTTACCTCTAAGGTATCTTATTATTTTCTCCTCATCACCACTTATCACCACCCACAGTGGTATTTCATAGAACTCAGTCGATTTAGGTGGAAGTCATGATCCAGCAAGTTTTCGTTATGATTGATTTTCCAATTTGATATCAATACGTTCGAGAGACGAGTTCCAACCCCGCCGCCCCGACCATTCAGGTACTTTCCGGGGACATAGGGTCCATTTCATACCGGGCACATCGTATACACTTTAGGCATAACCACTCATCAATTAGGGGGACCTATGCCTTGGAAGGAGACGTGTGTCATGGACGAAAGAACAAAGTTTATCGGTCGTTTGCTTTCTGGCGAGAAAATGGCGCCGCTCTGCAGGGAATTTGGGATTACCCGAAGGACTGGTTACAAAATCTGGGAGCGGTATCAACAAGACGGAAACACGGGGCTTTACAATAGAAGTAGAGCACCCCACAGACATCCCAATCAAACGCCGTTTGAAGTTGAAAAACTCATTGTGCGCTTGAAAACAGATAAACCCAGTTGGGGCGCTCCTAAAATAAGAGAAATCATTATAAATAAGTTTGCTCTCTACCCCGTCTTTTTCCAAATAGTCTTTGGAGTCATTTTCTGCTCTTTGCAACTTCGAAGAAAATCATTCACTAGAGTCTGGTAAGGCGTGCCCGTTTTCTCACTCAGATCCTTAAAATACTCAATGACATCCTGGTCCATTCGAATGGTTACACTTTTTTTCAAACGCCCCAGATAGGGGTTAGCTTTCCATTTCATTTCTTTAAAGTTGTATTGCTTGCGCATATCACCCTCCTGTTAAGTGAGCTCCTCAAACTCAGATCGCTCTCTCCTTGTTGCTTTTCTAGCACTCACAATTCTAATTACGTTACCTTCCGATCGATAAACATGAACAACTACTAGTGTTCTTCTCTCCTGACTTTGACCAACTATAATAAATCGGTCTTCGTCATTTGAATGGTCAGGGTCATCCGAGACCTTCGCCAGCGGATCAAAAAACACTGTCACGGCCTCAGTGAAGGAGACGCCGTGCTTTTTAACGTTAACCCTGTCTTTCTTGGGATCCCAAATAAATTCCACCGTAACTATTGTACATATTATGTATGTACATTTCAAGAGCGTGAGTTTAGCTTTTTTTCCCCATCACCACTTATCACCACTCAGGTCATGATCCAGCAAGTTTCCGTTATGATTGATTTTCCAATTTGATATCAATGACATCGAAGTGACGAGTTCCAACCCCGCCGCCCCGACCATTTAAGTTTGAAGTTTCTAAAACTCCCCACGAAAGCATACAATCCCGTTTCTGTGCCAAAAATGGTGCTGACACCTTTCACTTCTTAAACACCCTCTCTCAGTATTCACTGATTTTACTTTGTTCTTTCCTGCCTAGAATACGGCGCGAGCTTGGCATGTTTTCTGAATTACCATCAACCAGCACAGGTGGAGCGTCTGATGATGAAGAACTTATTTTTTAAAATTTCTGCTGCTGGTTTTAGCCTTTGTTTTCTGAGTCTGGCCGTTGAGATTCACACGCCATCTCATGCCAAGCAGCTTACTCACTTACCGCACCTCAGTTTCGTCCCAGGAGCCCAAAAAAATGACCGTACTGAAGAAGGCGTTAAGTTTTCTTGTTCCCCAGAACAACTCGAAAAGCTTCAAGCTGAAATGGAAAAGTACCTAGCCCAGCTAAATATTGACCCGGATTTGGTCGTAACCAAACTCAATAGAACTCAAGGTACACTCGTTTTCACTTTAAATACCGCAAAAGAAGATACGAGCACCGTAGACTTGTCCCTGCGACGTCATTTGAAGATTACCGAGGATGAAATCGAACTTCCCGTACATGGAGGGGGTTTTAGAAAAGTAAAAACCGTTTCCAAAAAAGAAATTCTCTTAGGGCTTCTGCAACATGGACGACTCACTCAGTTTTCAAAAACTGGATGTGATCTCCAAGCTCTTAAAGACAATGTGGGCATTCGACAAAACATCGTTGCATGGACCCAGGATCTTAAGTGGGGATGGCCCGCTACCGAAAATGAAAGTGGAAAAGCTTTCTGGAACAAAGATTACTGGAATAATGGAACCCCTCACCCCCATATCCCTCCCCATGTGGCTTTCCTGGACACTGTTCTTCAACAGAAAAAATATGCAATAGGCTGTTATACGGCTTCCAAACTCGCAATGACCACAGGCATCTTGGATTACTATTCACGCATTAAGAAAGACCCCAAAACGCTTGCGATTGTAGAGAAGCGACTCCTTCTTGATAACGATCCCCTCGTTTCAGTCGAGCCGAATCACATGTGGAGTTTTGAAGCTGATTTTGATCCTAAAGAACAAAAGCTACCCGGAAAAGTCTTGAAACTGGAAACGGGTATTGCTAGCAAAAATATCATTCCCGGAGATTGGATCTACTTTCTAAACACTGATCCGATTACCTACCAGAAAACCGGCTACGAGGGCTCTAATGCGATCTATTTGGGCAGAAATCTCTTTGATGACTACTACTACGACGAAGGCGGGCACAACTTTACCTACAAACAAAAGGTTCAAGAAGTCTTTAATTGGAGAAATCGCGTCTTTAATCGCGCGCGAGATAAGGACCGTATCCATCACGTCAGTGAAGAAGACATGAATAAACTCACTCAATCTCCTAAAGACGGTGGCCTTCAATTAGACTTACGTGTCTCACCCTACTTCTTTGGGTTTGAGGAACTCGATGAGTTCCCTCAAAAATGATCTTTTTTCTACTTCATCAGCGCACGTAACATCCATGCCGTTTTTTCATGGACTTGGAGACGTTGGGTAAGAAGATCCAGCGTTGCTTCATCGTTTCCTGATTCAGCAACACCAAAAACTGAGCGAGCTGTTTGGGCGACCATTTCATGGCCTTCTAAAAGTTGTTCGATCATTTTTTGTGCTGGGATATTTTCCTCAGATTCCGAAATGCTAGAAAGTTGGCTGTACTTTTTATGAGATCCTGGAGCATAACACCCCAGAGCGCGAATTCGCTCCGCGATTAAATCCAACGCATTCCACAATTCCGTATATTGGTCCATAAACATTTGGTGAAGGGTATTAAACATTGGCCCTTCTACGTTCCAATGAAAATTATGAGTCTTGAGATATAAAATATAACTATCAGCAAGGAGTTTTGATAACCCGTCTGCAATTTTTTTGCGTTCTGTTTCCGGAATTCCGATTCCTGTTTTCATAATTCCTCCAAAGATGTGAAAGTAACATAATCTGATTCACTAGTGAATTCACGCATTCATTTCGAACATGATTCGGAACGGACTATCTGGTGTAAACAAGTTAAACAGAAACTCTCTTGTTTTTTTCTTTTTCCGGTTCAAACAAGATGGCACTTATCTTGAACTCTCCCCGCCCGGACAATGTGGCTCAGACAAATAACATTTTGCGGGTTGGTCATAGCAGCAGTGACCTATTCCACCCTCACGTTTGCTGGTAACGAATTCGGAAAGCACTTGCAGACATCTCAGAAGTATTCTCGTCCCATGAATCAGAATACAGAACTACCTAAAAGGCTTTCCACGCTCCTCCTGGACATGAAATACGATGGTTTTCTAATCGATATTGAAAAAACTCGAGAAAGTTTGAGGTCAGCCTCTAAAGTTGAGTTAGACCGAATGGAAATCCAAATCAAACATGTTCTAGCTGACTACCAAACTTTGCTTGAAAGAATCGAAGGACTAGATGAAGAGAAAGAAGAAGTTCGGCTTCTTCTGATTGAAATTAAGTCCCGATTAGTGCTCGCTCAATCCATTAAAAACCAAGTGGTTCATCAACTGAATGATCTTCTTCTTGAAGAATCGATTGAGGCTCCTGGATCAGAAATGACCAAAACGGCTCCAAAGCTTTTTGACGCATCTGCCTTTCCTAGGTACCAGCCCCCGCCAATTCGAGTGCGACCCACCATCGAACCCCAAAAGTAAGGCCGTACCTTTTGGTGCTAGTGATTGCGCTTGGGGAGAATGGTCCTCATGACGTCGGCAGACGTTTCTGTTGGAGTTGGCTTTCGCTTATCTTGGCAAGCTTGCTGGAGTGCTAAGCCAGTAAGGGCGTTATCATAGAGGGGAGCGGCTGCATAATAGTTTGAATTCTGTGCCTGAAAAAGTCCGTTGGGCTCAAACATGCCCAGTAATTTTTTCTGAAGACTGATATTTATCTGGTGAAGCTTTTCTTGTTGTTCCCCACTCAAGTTTTTTTCTTTTCTTAGAAGCGAAACAGCTTCAAAAACATAGGGTATCGTTGAGGGACCGTAATAAGGAGCTAACTGATCGGCGTCGTCACGGTCATGGGTTCTGTTGAGGCCAATTCCAGAAAAGATATCTCTAAAATGCTTATCGTACGTGCCTAAGCTCGTGAGCAGTTGGTCGGCATTGACTAGTTTGTCCTCGCTCTTTCCCCCTTTATAAATAGCCAATTGAGCGACAACCGATCTCGCTGCACCCGCTCGCTCTGTTTCCTTTAAAATCTGAGGATTCAAGTTATAGGGAAACCCTGCGCCCCCCGTGTTCTTATAATTATCTCGAAGATCGCTAAAAATCTGTGCAACTCGCTTCTGGGTGTCGCTGCCCTCTGGCATAGAACTCCCGATAGCAGCCAAGGCATAGGTCGTAACCAGACTTCCTCCATCGCCATCCAGTAATTCTTTCCGTGCATCTAATATTCTGCTGAGGTTCTCTCCTATTTTTTCCTGGAGTAAAGCCATGAGTTGAGGATCGCTCTGTGACCGACTTTTTTTCATCGCTTCCGCCGCTCTCTGCGTTTGTATGTAAAAGTAGAGAGTAGCGTTATTGGTAGGGAGTCCTTTAGCATCTGTATTTGAAGAACCTTGCGTCTTATCTAGAAAAGCCAAAGCACTTTTAATCGCAGCTTCGGAAGCCCCAGATGCTCGGACAGCTTCTCTTGTGTCTCCTTGATGCCTTGCTTCTGCCGGTTTTTCATCCGCTTTGGCCAGATCCGTGGCTTCAACCAATAGCTTATTCAGTTTGGTTTGAATTCCTGGAATTTCACATCCAGTCTGATTCGCTTTCATTAAAAACTCACCCATCAGACTTCTAACAGCAAAACTAAAACTGCTCTTTGCTTCATTTGAAGCGAGGTATTTGTCAGACGGAATAGAAAGCGAGTCGTTGATTTTCTCAGAAAGCGCTTTGGCAACACGGCACATAACAGAACAGGGATCTGTATTGCTGGGATCAAGTCTGTCGTGTGTAACTTCCTTATCTAAAACCTGGGTGAGTTCTTTGGGTAGATATTTATTTAAGTCGTTTTGTGCAGCAGTGAGGACGGGGTCCTTAGAAGCTAAGATCGTCCGTACTTCATTTTTCAGATCGGCATCCAAAAGGGCAGGATTTTGTTGAATCGCTGCAGATAATGCTTGAGCCAATCGCGAATAATTGGGTCGATTCGCCTCCGGCACTTCTAAATCTAACGGCTTCTTAATCTCCTCTAAAAGAAAATCCATTGCTTCTTTAGAACCTGCTCGAGTGAGCACTTGAGCTAGGGCCATCTTTTCTTCAAAGGGGGGCTTAGACCTGAAATTTCCAATAACAGCAGGCTCTTTTCTCAATCGGCGGAGCTTACTCAGTAGAGCCTCTTCATGATTCTTAAACACTTCTGAGTTTTCATTGACCATTTCTGCTGCTTCATCTGCCATCCACGCTAGCTCGTTAGGGTTCTGATAGTTTCGGCGTTTAGAAAGAGTCGATAAAAATAGAGGCAATGCGGAAGATTTTGCTCCCTGGTCAGTAAGAAGACCAAAAACAAACTTTTTCCTCTCAAGACTCACGGGCATGGTTTCCAGAGCCTCAATTAATATTTTCTCACTTGGGTTTGAATATTTCTCAATAAACTGAGCCACCTCTTCTCGATAGTTTTCGGCTATCAAAGCTTTTCCAAACTCGTTGGTGGGCTGAGATTCCGCAGCAAAAAGGTAGCTTGTTAATGCAATAATGAGAACTGCGATCTTTATCATGAATGAGTAAAAAGGAAGCAAAGGATGGGCCTCCTTAATTGCGCTCACAGCAAGGCTACAGATTACGAAAATCGACTAACTTTTAGACAGAAGCAACGGCTTAAACAAACTTGGCCACATGGCTTAAAAATACTTTCAGGTCGAGTGGTTTTTTTAAAATGACCTGATTTTTTTCAGGGATAGGAAATTTTTTGTCGGAAGTCGCGCTTACAATCATGGCGGGAATTTCTTTAAATTCTGCAGACTGAGATTTCAGTTCCAAAAGTTTCCAGCCATCCATAACGGGCATCATGAGATCAATAATCATAAGTGCAGGCTTTTGATTGGAACCATTCAGAAAGTCCCACGCTTCTTGTCCGTTTTGGGCAGTTTCCACAAAGTGCCCCTCCATTTCGAGAGCTATTTTTAAGAGTTCTCGAATATCGGGATCATCTTCAACAACCAAAATTGATTTAGATGTGTTTGGAAGACTCATATGGTCCTAGAAGTCACACTCCCCGTCTTTGTTGTAAATAAAAAAGCCCTGCTCTCTTAAAAAAATAAGATGCAAAATGAAAGATCGATTTGCAGTTTGCAATTTCAAGTCGCGAAGTTTTTTAAAAATAGCTGAGACAGTTTCGGCATGGGATGTGCAAACTCTCGAAGTTTCGAAAGCAATGAAAGGGTTGACGGACCAAAGCGTTTTGGTACACTGCATCAGCTCGTTGCATCACACAGGGGGTGTATTTGCAAGTATTCGTAATTGATGATGATTTTTCGATAAGCCATACTTTGGAGCAGGTTCTGAAACCGCTTCGGTTAGGGGTTACTCGATTAAGTTCAGCCAGTGAGCTTGAAACTGCCCTGAAGCACGAAACCCCCGATCTTGTCTTTTTGGACTACCGTTTAGGTGAGGAAAGTGGTCTTTCCTTAATCGCTCCTCTGCTCAAAGAAAATCCTTCTTGCTACATCGTCATGATGACTGCTTTTGCAAGCTTTGATGTCGCGATAGAAGCGATGAAATTGGGAGCGAAAGATTTCATTAAAAAACCTTTCTCACTAGAGGAAATCGAAGCCCTCGCCAAGAGAGTTTCTGAAGTACTTCGACTTCAAAACAAACTCAATGCCCTCGAAGAAGAATATGGATTAGGCCAAGTCCTCTTGGATTCAAAAAATCCGAAAGTACGACAACTTTTAAAAATGGCTCAACGAGTGGCCCAAAGTCATTCTGTGGTTTTGATTACAGGAGAAAGCGGATGTGGAAAAACAGAGCTAGCTAAAGCTATCCACCACTGGTCACACAGAAAAGAATTTCCCTTTGCAACTGTTGCCTGTCCCACTTTGAGTGCTGAGCTCCTTGAAAGTGAACTCTTTGGTCACGTTAAAGGTGCATTCACCGGTGCCGTTGCCAATCATCAAGGGCGAATAGCAAAGTGTGAGGGCGGAAGTCTCTTCTTGGATGAAATCGGGACGCTTCCCATTGCACTTCAACCTAAACTCCTACGCTTTCTTCAAGACTTCACTTATGAACGAGTTGGCGATTCGACAACTCACCAGGCAGATGTTCGCATCATTGCGGCAACGAATGCCAATCTAGCAGAGCTGGTTCGCCAAGGACATTTCCGAGAAGATCTCTATTACCGAGTCAACGTAGTGGAACTCCACTTGCCTCCCCTGCGAGAGCGCCCCGAAGACATAGAAGATTTGGCTCACCTTATTTTATTAAAACTCTGCAAGAAACACGGGAGAAATCTCGTTCGTCTCACAAAAGACCAAGTTCGTTACCTGACCACTTTGCCATGGCGAGGTAATATTCGAGAACTCCATAATACGTTGGAGCGAGCACTCATTTTTTCGTTAGAGGGTGAACCTCTCCAGCTTGATTATCACCCCACCCTTTCTCCTCAAGAGAAAACTAACTCCAGTATCCTGATTGGAGGCCCGCATACTTTAGAGGAAATAGAGAGAGCTCATATCGAAGCGACTTTAGCTCGATTAGAGAGCATTGAAGAAGTGTCACAGGCGCTGGGTATCAATCCCTCCACTTTGTGGCGAAAAAGAAAGTCTTACGAAGATCCTACGCAGAAAGCAGAGTCAGGACCTCAGACGACTGAGACCATGCATTAGGAAATCGAGGAATCGGATCACGATTTTTAAAGAGCCACCAACCTTTTAGTATTTCAACAATCTTTCCTGAGGCATTCCCATCTCCAAACGGACCTCCTATCCATTCTGCACTTTTTTCAAATGCACCGTTGGTTTTTAGTTTCATGAAGCAATCGTAGAGCGACTTGGGATCGGTCCCCACTAATTCTGCAAAACCAGTTTCCAAAGCCTCAGGTCGTTCGGTATTGTCCCGTAAAATCAAAGTTTGAATGCCTAAAGTGGGTGCTTCTTCTTGAATTCCCCCGGAATCCGTAAGCACACAGGAGGAGTGCCTCATTAAGTAGACTAATTCCGGATAGCTAACAGGATCAATTAAACGAATTCGCTCATGGTCGCTCAGTACATTCCATGCCACCGTCTTCACTTCGGGATTGGGATGAACAGGATAAATAAATTCAAAGAGCGGATTATGATCTGCTAATTTCCTAATGCTCTTAAAGATACTGGCTAGTTTAGAACCAAAATTTTCTCTTCGGTGAGCCGTGATTAAAACAGTTTTTTTCGACTGAATGAATGGTTTTAGTTTGGGAAATTCCTCATTACGATCCCATTCTTCTTTCAAAGCATCGATACCAGTATTGCCCGTTACAAAAGCGTCAACGTCGGGCACCCCCTCGACAAGAAGATTGTTTTTTGATCGCTGAGTTGGACAAAAATGAAGCTCTGCAATTGAACTCAACATAACTCGGTTCATTTCTTCGGGAAACGGTGAGTATCGGTCCCCTGTGCGAAGGCCTGCTTCGATATGTCCCACTGGAATTTTTTTAAAAAAAGAAGAAAGAGCCGCCATTGTAGCGGTTGTGGTATCTCCCTGAACTAGGACCAGATCAGGAGAATAGTCTTCTAGAATTCTAGGAATAGACCCTAAGCACCTTGCCGACACTTCAGAAAGGGTTTGATTGGGCCGCATCAAACCCAAATCCCAATCGATGGAAATATCGAAGGGTTTCAGAGTCTGCTCTAAGAGCTCACGATGTTGTCCCGTTACTCCCAGTTTGACTTGAAACTCAGGGCACCCTTTTAATCTCTTAAGCAGAGGGAGAGTCTTAATGGCTTCAGGTCGAGTCCCAATCAACATGAGCAGTTTTCCCTGATTCATCATATTTAATTTTCTCCGTAATATCTGGATACAATTTCTTCAGTTTGTGGTTTTCCCAGGAAGCTAAACCCTGCATCCTTTGGCCCATGCAAGGCGGGGTTGATGGATACATCCCACAGAACAATCCCCCTGAACCAATCCCATTTGGGCGCCCAAAAAGCTTGAAAGAGCGCCTCATAGGCTGCAGCCTGGTCGGTCATACTCACAATGCCACGATCTTCACCCACATATCGGAAGGGGTTTACATAACCTCTTTCAACACTCCTAAATCCAATCTCTTTTAGAATCACAACTTGCGGCTTTTTAGTTACCGCTTCAATTTCAAACAGTGCATTATCAAGCTGAGAGGCATAACGATCAGCCGCCTGCTTTAAATCCAACACAAGCTCATTGAATCGACTCGAAACCTTCTGGTTTTCGGTGGCTAGCGAGCGGTACATATCCACGCCAATAGCATCGAGCCCCTTCCAAAACTCAACAAGATTTTTCCAGACTTCTTTTTCGACCGGATCTGTTCGATTGGCGAGATCAACGATTCGATATCTCCAGCGTGCCAACTCCCCCCCATATTCCTCGATTCCAGACACTGAAGAAATGATTTTGTCGTCTGTAAAATTAATGTCGTACATCACTCGAGTAGTGGGAGGCAGCTTCGTTCGGGCATGCGCCAGTAACCTTACCCATTGTGCGGGAAAACCATGCGGGTTAGCTTTCCATTGATCTTCAATTCCGACTGTCATCGAATAGAGTTCAGCACCAATCGTAAACTCTTCAACACCAGTCTGGCTCGAGAGCGGCAAATAAAGATCAAGATAGGTTTTAAAGGACTCAAACCACCCGTTAGGATTTTCAGGCTGGATATTACCGTGCCACCATTCTTTTTTCGTTCCATCAGGCAAAGTCTCTAAATAGGGAGTATGGCCCTTTTCATCGACC
Source organism: Bdellovibrio sp. ZAP7 (assembly GCA_945878405.1). Classification (GTDB taxonomy): domain Bacteria; phylum Bdellovibrionota; class FAC87; order UBA2466; family UBA2466; genus RFNO01. Next base: position 228,067 of record CAMCTJ010000002.1, on the reverse strand, counting down.
ACAAAAAAGATAGGGCGGATGCCAACGGTCATTCCCTTGCTGTGAATATAACTGATCAGCCGAACGAGGCGCTTTCGCTCGTCCGATCGCTTTTCAGGGGGAGTCATGGGAATCAGCTCTGAATTTCGAGGATGGGTCATAACAGCTCTAGGAGTGAGTACAATATGTCGCACTCCTACTGAAAAAGACCGATCGATCATTTTCTGAGCCGATGTTTTTTCCCCATCACCAGAGACTGCATCAAAGACATATTCTCCCACTTCGGTCAAAGTCGCCCCTTTCACCATGGAGATGTCCATGGCATTAGCGTCTAGACCGATCGTGCACAGCACGATAAAAAAGCTAGCGAATCGTTTACTTTTCATTACTTTCTCCCGTATTTTTTTCCAATAAAAGACCGTGAATTGGCCCATAAACACTTTGTACATATTGGCCTGTGAATTTATTTCCCGCTTCAGAAAACTCTCCACGAATATGAACCCAGCGCAAACTCTCAAAACGTCCACTCGTTAGGTAAGCTACATTCCGACGAGAGTCGTAATATCCATATTCCAAATCGACATTGATTGGCATGTTCGTCGGGCTCGTCACCAGAATTACCCCTTGCAATCGCTGCTCCACTTGGAAAATAAGGAGCCGAAAACGGTATCCCCTATCCTCGCCAGTATAGACTCCTCCCACATTGGCAATTTTCTCGTTCGGATCTGAGTCGAAATTTAAGTAATGTCCTGTTTGTTTTCCACGAAAGGGCGAAGTCAGTTTGGCTGTATATAAAGTCCCCTCGATCAGATTTCCATCAGACATAGAGGTGAGCTTAAAAGTACTAAAAAAGACTTCGTTCACAGGGTTTGAAGTCGTAGGGTCACTCGGATCGTAATGAGCTGCTTCCCAGGTTTGATTTTTTGAGTTGAAAGTGACATAGAACAAACTGAAGTCTACGGAAACTTCTCCCCCGTAGCGAACAGATAACCCCATGAAGAATTTTCCATTACCTAAGTGGACAAAATTGATGAGTCCCGGCTTGTCTCGAATGGTCACTTCATAGGATCCCTCAATTTTGTTTAAAATCGCAGCCTGGAGGAGGGTCACTTGACTGACAAACTTTCGCATTTCTTGGGCTTCATTTCCGATGTTCAATTTCAAGTATTCTTCGTAAAGCTGAGTCGATAATTCCACTAACAAATCTACAATCTGCTCGGGAATCATCTTTTCCCTATAAAGAGCCATGACAGTCGATCCCAAACTTGGAACCTGACTAGGAAGAAGAGTCTTTAAGATGGTTGGGATAATATTAAAATCGAACGGTCGGTTAAGGGTCAGAAACCTTGTCACAATGGTGATAATGAGTTGCCCGGGTGCCGAAAGGACGTAAAAGGGAACCACTTGGTTTATCGCCGTGAGATTTTCTCCTAGAATCGCCGTCCACCGAAGGTAAGTTTCCAAATCATCTGGGTTGCTCGTTCTCAACCCTTCTTCGTTCAGGAACGAAATCACAGACTGAATCGATAGCAAGGATTTAGTTTGCCTCAAAAGTCCTAGTATTTGTTCGGGTTGAAGCTCATTCCTGATTTTCATCAACCGCTGTAAACAACTTGCCTGGAGTTGTTCGAAAGCTTCGACGACATAAGCTTCACTTTTGAGCTTCTGTATCATGTCGAGCGCAAGCGATACCCGTTCAAACCAATGGAGAAGATTTTCTTTGTCCGCTACCAAGACCAAGAGCTTAATGTGAAGACCGGCGATTTGATAACGTGTGGAGTTTTCGGACCAACGAAAATAGACCTGTATGAACTCAACCGGATCGAGATCAATCCTCAGCCATTTGATTCCGTTTCGGGTGAGGATATAGCCTAGAGCCTGAACCAGATCTTCGCCCAGTTCATTAGCACCGTTAGAATCTCCAATTTCTTTGAGCTGGTCTAAAATTTTAATGTAGGGAAAAAATTCTTCTTTCGATGCTAAGGAAGGTGCGGAACGTTGGATCTCTCCGATAGCCTCCACAAATTCAGTACGACCCTTTTTCGCTTTTTCAATAATTTGATCGGGTGAAAGAAGAGTGTCGCCGAAAGCACCTACACAGATGATCATTGCTAAAATGCTTGTAGCCTTAAAAAACTTCATTAGCTAAATCCTTTGGTGCAGGCCTAAAGGACTTGGGGTGGTTTTTTGTCCAATCCTTCAAATCGATAAACTCATAGCCCAGTGCTTGAATTCCATTGAGAAGTTCCAAAACTGGTCGTCCATCCCCTGGATACTCGCCCAAACCTTCTTCCCAAGAAGGGAGAATCAAAACAGGATGAATAAAAAGAGAGGCCCAATGGTCTCTTAGGACCCGATTTCTTTTCGCGCACTCAAGCATGTCCTGTATGTTTTGAGTTTTGTGCACTTGCTCATTGAGAAAGGGTTGAACATTTCCTAGATTTTCGGGAATTAAGCGCTGTCCATAGACATCTCCCCAGATCTCATAGGGAAAGAACTGGCCACTCGGCTTTAGTTCTCTGGGAAAGGTCACTTCCGTTTTTTCTAAAATATCCAGACGACTCTCATGGTTTGAGGTATCCCCCACATCAAATGTGAGGTCATCGGGAAGCCGTCCCTCTTGTTTGTTTTGATGTGGAAAATAAACAACACGGCCAATATTCCAATGAAATACTTGGCCGAAGAGAACGAAATCCAAGGGGGAAGCCTGATAATGGGGAGTAAGCCAAGCAACGGGCGTAATGCCCACTGAATTCAATAACTCCCAACCACTTTTCAATCGGTTTAATACAAAGGAGGGGGTATCTTCCGGAATCGGTTTCAGATTTACTCCATCCCAAAATTCGAAGTCGTCACCGGACAATCCATTAAAGGGATTTTTAATATTTTTATATTGATGGGTAATCCCGTGAAAAATAATTGAGGCTCCCCGCTGCTGTGCTCGATTTAAGAAACCCCTAAAATAATTTTTTTGAGCAATCGTAACAAATCGTTCCGCTCGATCATCCACTTGTACCATTAGAGGATCTGCAAATATGGGTATGAGTGATATTCCAAAGGGAACTGCAGCTGTTTCAAAAATCCGGGTATACGCATCTAATTGCCAAAGTGGCAGATTGGGATGGATATCCTCAAATCGCACTAACGCTGGACGAGTTTGGGAATAGATGGGCTTTTCGCCGAGAAAATCGAAGAGAAGATCGGTAAAAATAAGGTATCGATCTTTCTCTGTCGCAAATGAAAATGGGCTTTCAGCCACATACCACTTATTTTGGTTCACGATAACGTAAGGAATTTTCTCGTGGGTACTGCTGTGCTCAGCCCATGCGACCACTTGTGATTCGGGTGCTTTTCCCTCCAGTCTCTGCAGGATCGTTAATTCAAATGCTGCGTTAAATTTCTGGGGATCTTTGGCATCAAACTCGCCATACTTCTCAAAGACCTCCCCCTTATAGTGGAAAAATTTGAAAAAATTCGGTCGGGCTGCAGCTTTTGTTGAGTCGTGGTCTAAACGACTCAACCCCTTAAATGAAACGCCAAAAGTCTGAGCTAAACTTTCTTCAGGTAACTGCCACAAGTGATATCCTAACCACATCACCTGGCGCTTGGTTCTAGCGAAATCGGTGAGAAAAGCCTCGGGTAACTCGGCTCTAAAGTACGTGCCTAAATAGATATTCGCTTCACATCTCTCGAGCTGACCCTCGGTATAATTTTGTATGGGGATAACGAGCTGTTGCCACCTCGGAAAGTGACCCATCAGGTTTTGAATAAACAGGGTATGGATTCTTCCGAAAAATCGGCTTGGCTCTTCCCGTGGCGGCTGATTATAAAAAATTTGAATGCAAGGGGATTCCTGTGCCTTAAGATCGGAAACACATCCCCAAAGGGAAAAAACGATTAGGAGAACGGCTATGGGAAACCTCATAGAGCACCCCTCAGCCCTTGTGCAGCCACTTCACCAAACCCTGCTGGGAGTTCATGTTCCGTCTTAACCCAAGCCGTGGGTTCCCTGAGAAGTACTGACCAACCGTAATTTTTCATTGCCAGGAATCCAGCTAGCCCATTTACAGTTACGCTTAAGGGGTAGCGGAAAATGACAAAAAAACCTCGGCTGTCTTTATAAACAGTTCTCAGAGCTTTCGCCCGGTGCCACATTCGATTCATAAGCATCAAGGAGTTTAAAATAAATAAGGGGGTGAACGTGGAGAGTAAGGAAGTGGCCTCTGGGTTTCCTGGAGAATTCAGAGTTGCCCAAAGCCCCAAAGGAAAAAAACATAAACCTACAAGTCCCAAACAGTTAGCCGTCAGCGCCTTTCGGTCGCGGAAAAGAAAGAGGCAGTTTAAAACACTTCCAAACCAGCCAAATTTTTTAGCAGATTGTAGAGCGATCCCTTCAGTCCAGCGGGCCTTTTGCCTTACCGACCGGATGAATTTTTTTGGAAAGTACTCGTAGGTCGCTATCCATTCTTTTTTATTTTCTTTTCCTTTTTCATAAACACAAGGAAAGCTTTGTTTTAAACCTGCCTGATAAGATCTCAACCCCAGCGCATAATCCTCGGTTAAGCAATGAGAGTCGAACAACTGCGATTCTTGCGAATTAAAAAGAGTTAGGACTGCTTTCCTGGTCAGTGCAAAGCCAACTCCGGCCGAAGGAATTGAAACATCTAAATATTTTCGAACGAGAAGGTCTCGCGTATGGACTTCCGCAAATTCATCCATGTAGGTTGCGCCCACACTCATGGACTCCTTAACCGGAAGGGAAAACACAGGGATTTGAATAAAATCTGCTCTTTCAGACTCTTGATTAATGAGCCGCAGTGACAGGGGATGGATAATGTCTTCTGCATCGTGAAACAAATAGATATCAAAACAGGGATAATGATTTTCCAAGAGCTCCTGTAATACTGAGTTTAGCAACTGGCCTTTTGAGGTAGGGCCTGGAATAGGATTTAGAATAGGAGTCACCTTCCCCGTCTCTCGTGCAACTTCGGAAACCGCTCGAAATGTGGGAAGATCATTTGGGTAACAACCCACATAAAAATGGTAGTTTTCGTACTCTATTTTCGCAATATTTCCTCTCAGCATCTGTGAAATGATGTTGCTCTCTTTCCATGCCGGCACCAAAATCGCGATTTTCTTTTCCTTTTTATTTGATAACTGGTCTTTGTCTTTGGGGGACAACTCTTTTGGTCTCAATCCCCGACTCAAAACGAAAAAGTCTATGACCAGGTCGTCCAAGCCAAAGACGAGGTAAACGCCTGCGAAAACCACAACAGCCATCGCTAGCCACGATCCATAATCCATCATCAGATCATCCCCCCTAAGTTTGCCAAAAATCGAAATCCCTGATCTGCATCCGCTCCCGTTGGGATCATCCGTGCCGCTGACAGACTCAGACAGATATTTTCAAAACAGGTTCTCGCGCGAATACTTGGTCTAATCTGAAATGAGTTGCTATCACCTGAGCTTTTCTGGAAGACTGCCAAAAACGGCTCAACAAATAGGTCGGTCGAGGTTTTTGCACCAACCTGATATTTAATTCCAACCCGTGAGAACCCTTGAAAGAGAACCTGGTTGTCATCAGCAGTGCTTAAAAGAAGTTCGCTGTAAGGCTCCCAAAAACCGGAAACCGACGAATGAATAGCGGTCGGAAATTCCAACGTCTTTCCTACAACAAACAGAACTCTCCACTCGTGAAAATTCGAGTTTTCCACATTGCGCTGGTGAACTCGGTGCTCTCCATAAATCTTTAGGAAATCTGCATTTACCTTAACGCCAGGAGCGAAATAAAGGTCTGCAGTGGTTTGCTCCGCAACCGTTTGTTCGGTTCCCAACTGAAAAAAGGGATGAATACTTGTTGTCACTTTTGCAAAAGCTCTAGCGAACACAGAGTTGGTCAAGGTTGCTGAGTTGCTCAAATACGCCCCTTCCGAAAAAAATTCGGCTCGGGGTCCCGGGCTCGTTTCTCCCTTCGCTATTAAGGCGACACTCAATAAACTAACAACAAACCACTTCATCCTTTATATACATAGCAACCAGCATGCCTATGACGGATAGCCTGAAACAATCAGCTAGACCCACTTCCTCCGTGCCTTTTGCACGAACCTTTCATTTCATTTGAACGATTTAATCCTAGTTGAATCAGGTTTGATTCCATCTCATTTGGTATAGGGGTTGCAATCCCTCAACTAAGTGAAACGAAAAAAAACAAAAACTGGTGTAGAGATTAAAAGTACTTTGGGTGCGAACCCACCGAAGAAGCCTGTCTGGTGGCTTGCGATCATTGAAAAGAAAAGAGTTCAGATCTTTTCCTATTCCCTTTCAACTAAAACATTAGACTCACTTTTTGCCATTGAGGAGCCTAACTATCACGAAGCGATGGATCGCCTAGTCCGAGACTCTGCGGGACGCTCTCAAGCAAGTTACACCCGTTCTCGGGGAGGGCATCAAACGGGGCACCCTCGACACTCTTACTCGAGCGTTCTATCACCCGATCAGAAGGCAGCTAATCACCTTTTTAAAACGGCTACCGATTTTCTAAAAAAAGAGGGTCGAAAAGAGAAATTTCAAGCGCTAGCACTCATTGGACACCCGCATAGCCTTGGGCAGTTTCGGGACTTTTTAGATTCTAAAACACTGAAAAAAATTACTCTACAGTCAATGAGCTTTGCTAATTATGTTTCTCCCAAGAAACAAGCACGTCGATTACTTTCACTGATGCCCCAACAACCCGAAACCCCTGCGCGGTGGTTGCCCACGCAAAACCTGAGAAAAGGATAAAATCATGAGCCCACTTGAGAGCACACTGGAGAAGTCGTACATTTGGCTTAACTTTCTCCAATCACAGCTGAACTTGAATCGCAGAGAAGATGCCTACCGCCTGCTTAAAGTGGTTCTGCATGAAATTCGAGATCGCCTTCCGGTAACAGAGGCAGCCCAGCTCGGAGCCCAACTTCCCATGCTCATTCGCGGTCTGTACTACGAAGGGTTTCGCCCGAAGGAAACACTCCGAAAAGACAAGTCGCTCCAGCCGTTTCTAAAAGCAGTTGAGAAAAAAATGCCACGATTTTATCCCAAGCCCCCAAGTGAACTCTTAAAGGGGGTTTTCGAAACATTGAATGAATTTATCAGTGCTGGAGAGATCAGAGATGTTAAATCCTGCTTCAGTCAGGAGATCAGAGATTTTTGGCCTGCAGCTGCCCCTAAGAAGAAAAAGGCGGCGTGATGGGAAAAACTAAACCTCGAAGTCCATTTCCTTTTTTAGTTGGGTTTTTCCTAATCCTTATTTTTTTAAACTTCTGGGTGGTCCGAGAAAATACAGACATCCTCTCCTACAGCGACTTTTTGGCGCGTGTCCAGCAAGGAGAGGTGAAAGACGTACGGATCTCGAAAGAGACGATTCTCGGGGCACTCAAGACTCCGGGCCCCTCCGGAAAAAAAAGCTTCACTACGGTAAGAATCGAAGACCCCCAGCTAGTGCCCCTTTTGCAAAAACAACAAGTCACTTTCACGGCCGAACCTGAAATGCCCTTCTGGTTTAAAACCATGCTTTGGGCTATCCCCATTTTTTTAATTTTACGATTTTGGTCAGTCTACTTCCGACGCGGACTGGGAGAAGGCCGTGGGGGACTCTTAGGATTAACGCGATCGAAAGCAAAGCTTTATATTGAAAAAGACATCACCACCACTTTTGATGATGTCGCGGGGGTAGATGAAGCAAAAGAGGAACTCAGCGAAGTCGTCAAGTTTCTTGAAAATCCGGAACAGTTCTCACGATTGGGAGGACGAATACCCAAAGGGGTCCTATTGGTTGGCCCTCCGGGAACCGGCAAGACTTTGATGGCTCGTGCAATTGCAGGAGAAGCCAAGGTTCCCTTTTTGTCTATCAACGGGTCAGAGTTTATTGAAATGTTTGTCGGACTGGGCGCTGCAAGGGTCAGGGACCTGTTCCAGCAAGCACGCGACCTGGCTCCCTGCATTTTGTTTATTGATGAGATTGATGCCGTAGGAAAGTTGCGATCGGGAGCCATCGTCACTGGGGGAAATGAAGAGAAGGAACAAACTTTGGGTCAACTCCTTGCTGAGATGGATGGTTTCGACAGTTCTCGGGGTGTCATTATTCTAGCCGCAACTAACCGTCCGGAAATCCTCGACCCCGCTCTTCTTCGCGCCGGAAGGTTTGATAGACAAGTTCTCATCGATAATCCCGATCAGCGGGGCAGAGCTCAGATCTTAAAAGTTCATATTAAGAATATTAAATTGGATCCGAATGTTTCCTTAGAAAACGTTGCCGGCCTAACACCAGGCTTTTCAGGGGCAGATTTAGCTAATCTGGTTAACGAAGCAGCTCTTTTTGCCACCAGACGAAATGGAGAATCCGTAACTGAGTCTGATTTTGTTCAAGCAATCGAAAGAATCGTAGCGGGTCTTGAGAAACATTCTCGAATCATGCATCCCGATGAAAAACGAAGAATTGCTTTTCATGAAATGGGACATGCCACAGCATCGCTGATTCTGGGACCTTCAGAAAAGGTTCACAAGATAAGCATTGTTCCTCGGGGCATGGGGTCACTGGGTTATACGATTCGAAGACCCACTGAAGATCGATACCTCCTGGATGAAGATCAAATGATTAGAAAAATTTCTGTCCTTTTGGGAGGAAGAGCCGCGGAGAAATTGTTTTTAAATTCTACTTCAACAGGAGCTGCAGACGATCTGGTTAAGGCTACGGATCTTGCCAGATCCATGGTAACCCGATTTGGAATGAGTGAACCCATCGGACTAGCAGCCCTTGAGGACCGGGAATTGACTTTTTTAAGCCCAGAGATGGTTTCCCGAGGAAGAATTCCCATCAGTGAAGAAACCTCCAAGAATATTGATCACGAAGTGAAAACCATCTTAGAGAAAAGCTTTCGGCTAGCCGTAAAAGAGCTGAGCGCTAATCGGGCCTTTATTGAGAAGGGTGCTCAAAAGCTCATGGAACAAGAAACGTTAGATGAAAAAGATATTTTGGAATTGTGGGAAAAGTATGCGAACAAGAAAGTGACTTCAATCGCGGCGACCGCTCAATCAGAGAAAGTCACTGCGTACCGTTGATGTAATGAATTTAAGGTTTCAATCCCCGAGCCATCAAAATCAAGAGGACAATACGGCATTTCGGATATTCCCCTCAGGGGCAGATTGATAACAAAACAAGTTCCTTTTTTATCTGGGTTCGACTCACAATGGATCTCCCCCGAATGCACTTGAATAATCTGACGAACGATAAATAGCCCCAAACCAAGGCCGGGCACTTTCGAATCGGAATTTTTTTGTCTTCTAAAAGGCGCAAAGACTTCGTCTGGATTCTGTCCCATAATTCCAGGTCCAGAGTCTTGAAACATGATTTGTAGGTGTTCTCCATTTTTTTTGAGTTCAATCAAGATACTTTCGTTGGGGGCATACTTGATGGAGTTCGTGAGGAGATTAGTAAAAACCTGTTCCATTCGAAACCGATCACATCGAACTCGCGTACTCCCAGAACGGCGAATTTGATACTTGCAGCCGTTTGAATTAAGAAGCTCCAAGTACCTTTCGCAAATTTCATGAACGAGATCCGCCAAATCAAGTTCCTCTAGTTCCAACTTTAGCGCCCCTTTAGCCATGCGGGTAATATCGAGTAGCGACTCAACCAGATTCGTCAGGCGAGTGATTTGACCGTCCATGATCCTAAAAGCAGGAACGTATTTTGATCGCGTATTTACTTCAGTTGATTTTTGAATTTGTTTATCCAAAAGCTGCATTTGAAGTTTAAGTGCTGTGATAGGCGTTTTTAATTCATGGGAGGCTATCGAAAAAAAATCATCTCGAGATCTTAAAGCAACGCTTAACTCTTTTTCTCTATCTGCTACTTGGCTAGCTGCTATTTTAAGATCTTTAAGTGTTTTTTGGACTTCTCTTCTCAGTTTCTTCTCACGATCGATGAGAATTCCAAACGTCGTTCCAAACCCGACAAAGAGAAGGAGATCCCACAGATTGGTACTCAGAGCCCCAAAGGTTGGATCAAAAAAGCTTAAATATAAGAAAGCAGCAGTGCCCAAAAAGACGCTAAAAAGTCCTGCCCCTAGGCCCCCAAACCAAACACTGAAAAATCCGGCGGGATAAAGAAACCGAAAAATCCGGACTTCCGAGTTGGTGTAAAGAGACCACCCAATAGCTAAAAAAGTTAGAGCAAACGCAAAGAAGTAGGAAATAGCCCATCGGTATCTAAAACAAAGACGCCAAAACATGAACTAAATAGACCGTATTTTACGCGGAGAATCAACCTTTAATTTTCAGGGAACATTTTACCTTAACTAATTGATATAATTTATTTAATATAGAAGGCATATGAAGACCAGCAGCAACAAAGGCGGCAGCATTCTCTTTGCTCTGGGAATACTTCTCGTCATTCTTTATGCATGGACTGGCCCTAGGGGAACCACTCCTGAAGATGCTTCCGAGTTTATCCTGACTGCATTTTTTAAAGGGCTTCCTCATCCACCGGGCTATCCTCTTTTTGTTTGGTTGGGGCACTTCTGTTCCTATATTCCCTGGGGAAGCCCCGCTCAGAAGGTCGCTTTTCTTAGTGAGCTTTGTATTGCGGGATGTGCAGTCGTTTGGGGCCTATGGGCCATAGCTATTTTTCAAAACATTCTCATCGCAGCTTGGGTGACTCTGACGTTTGGACTTTCTTTACCGATTTGGAGTAGCGCTCAACTTGTTGAGGTATACCCGCTGCACACTTTCCTGCTCACTCTGGCTTTCTTTTTAGCTTTCCAAATCACTCAGTCTGAAGAGAATCTGACAAACAAAAGGCTTTTCTTTTTCTTCGGACTCATCCTAGGCTTAGGTCTGGCAAATCACTATCCCCTGGTGATTCTCGCTTTTCCCGCCCTTGCCGCTTTGTTTTATCCCTTTAAAGATAAGATTTTTGGAGTGACCCAAATCTTGAGTATAGTGAGCGGAGTAAGTCTGGGGCTTCTCCCTTACCTTCACCTTTGGTTTGTTCACCATTATTCGGAGTTCATTTTTAGTAGCCCCATCCAAAACACCTCGGATTTTTTCGATTACCTTTTAAGAAAAGAGTACGCGAGTAATGATCGCAGCAAGGTCTTTTCCTTTCGTGAAGTCGGGCTTTACAGCCGGGTGGGGCTAAAAATGCTTTTCTGGGCATTTTCTCCACTTGTTTTTTTGGCGGCCCTTTTCGGTTCCAGACGTTTTATCCAGAAATGTGAGAACGTTACTTTCCCACTCGCTCTCATCTTGGGAACTCTTTCTAGTTTTCTATTTCTCTTTTTCTTTTGGCAGCCAGATTACTATCGCTTGGCCATCGAGCTTTTCGAAACTTTTCATGGGTTTGCTCTTGGCTGTTTCCTTTTATTTGCTGCCAATAGCCTTTGGTCTCTCTTGCAGGGAAAACAGAAATCCCAAAACCTTTTATTTCTATTTATCGTCCCTTTGTTTCTCCTGCTCAGTAATTTCAAGCCCCTCGACCGACGCACGGATACCTTTACGAAAGATTATGCTTCGCTGATTTTAGATTCACTCCCTCCGAGAACGCTCCTGTTGGTAAAAGGGGATGCAGACGCAGGGATACTCACCTACGCACACTTTTTAGAAAACCAGCGCCCAGACATTACGTTGATTTCACAAGTCGCAGCTCTTCTTCCCAAGAAGCCCTTTGACCGCGCAACGGATATCCCCCAAAACCAACACCAGATAGCACTTCTCAATTTAATATCCTCCCATCTCGCCATTAAACGGCCCGTATTTTCTATTGGGCCTGTGGAATACTTTTCACCACAGACCAGTCCCTTTCCTTTGAAAACAAAAAACTATGGGCTTTTTCAGGAGATTTATGAAAATGATCCAGCCCCAGAGCGGGATTTCTCCGATCTCATTTCGAAGGAGACTGCATTTCTAGACACGGTGATTGATCCGCCCTTTGAAGCTAACTTCCAGCACTATCGGAATAGAACCATAGCAGATGTCTGTCATGCTCTCTTGGTCGCAGGCGGTGACCACCAGGCCTTTGAGGTGATCCCTCGGTGCCAGTGGCTAAAGGGCCAATGGCTTCATGTGGAAAAGAAAGATTTGGAAGGAGCAGATAGGATTTTTCTCACGGCTATCAAAGGCTCTCAACTCTCACAAGATTCAGAAAGAGCCGATATGGGAAAAGATTTTCTTTTGAACCGGATAAAGATTCTTGAAACCCATCCTGAGATGGATTCGGTTTCCCAAAGAAACTTTTTGGAAGAAACGTTTAAAATCTCAATGCCTCTAGCACTGGATTTTAAGACGTGTAAAAACAATTTAGCACCTCGGCTTCTTCGATTGGCGACCAGCTCAGGATTTGAAAAAGAAGCAAGCTCGATTCGAAAAGCTTTTTCTGACTGTAGCTTTTAAACTTTCTTTGAAGAAAAGAGTCCTACTAGTCCCACTCCTAGCTCATAGAGAAGAATCAGCGGAACCAGTGCTAGGATCATGGTAAAAGCATCTGGAGTGGGCGTAAGAACCGCCGCCACAAACGTTAAGCCCACATAAGCTTTAGGACGAATGTGCTTTAAAAAAGGCGCAGTAATAATTCCCAGTTTCCCTAGAACAGCAAGAATGATGGGAGTTTCAAAAATGAGCGCACTTCCCAAAAGAAGTTGCAAAACCAAAGTTACATAATCACCCAAGCGAATCAGAGGGACTTCATCCCCCGCTTGATTAAATCCAATTAGAAAATGAAACAGGTAAGGGATTGCCCAGCGATACGCACAGAAAAAACCTGCGAGGAACGCAACTACCGAAGCGAGAATAAAAGGCACACAGAGTTTTCGTTCTTTGGGTTTTAGCGCTGGGGAAATGAAGTTCCACAGTTGCAAAAGCAAAAAAGGAAACATGATAAAAAGTGAGGCTATCAGGGAAACCTTCATATAGGTGTAAAACTGCTCGGTGAGACCAAAGTAGTAGAGTTGTTGATGGTTTTTCGGAAGTACTTCAAGAATGGGAGCTTTCAAAAAAGCCAAAATCTTATCTGCGTATTGAAAGCATGCGAAAAAACCTAAAGTAACGGCAACCAAAGAGCGGACGAGCGCCCCTCGTAAGTCCCCGAGATGCTCAATGAAGGACTGCAACTGAACTGTTTCATTTTCACTTTGAGACGAATTCACCGAGGCCGGTTATACCTTAGCTATTTTGAAAACTCGAAAGAATTCTCGGTGCAACGCATTGCATTACGCTTGTCCCGGGCAACTCATCCGACTAGAATCGGGAGTCCATGATTCTATTCCGATTATTCAGTTTCTTTTTTCTTCTTTGCTCCTTCGGCGCAGCCGCCCCAACGGCTATTTCTCTAGATCAAGCCTTCTCTGAATCTTTAAAAAAGACCGAAACACTTTCAGGGAAAGACGAAGAAATCAAACAAGCAGAAGAAAAATACCGCCAAGCGATTGGAGGTCTTTTCCCTACGATTAATGGTTTTGCGTCTTATCAGTGGCAGGCGGCTTCTGGCGGGGGCGCTTTTTCTCCCACTCAACAGCCCTTGGTTAAAATCACGGCCTCCCAACCCCTTTTTCGTGGCTTAAGAGATTTTGCGGCTTTGAAGCAGACGAGTTTATTGTCGGAAGCTTCTCAAAAAAGTAAGGAAGTAGCCCTGCGACAACTTTTTAATGATGTCACTCAAAGTTTTTATTTAGTCCTGTCTCTAGAACAGGAGCTTAAGAATCTCCAAAGCCAAATTACTGCTCTAGAAAAACGAATTGCCGATCTCAAAGGGCGGATCAAAATCGGCCGATCCCGAATGACGGAAGCTCTTACGGTGCAAGCAAACCTCAGCACTCTAAAGGGCCAATATGTGCAAACCCAAGGTCAACTCCAAGTAGCGAAGGAAAGTTTTTCTTTTGTGACTGGAGTTACCGAGGAATTCAATCTCAAAGATTCATTGGCTCTCCAAGAAAAACTTCCACCGCTTTCTCAGTATCTAGAATCTTTGTCCAGTCGCCCAGATTTGAAAATGCGATCGCTCCAACTGGAAGCAGCTGAAAAAGGGGTCGGGGTAGCTTGGGGTGCGCACCTTCCGTCAATTGATCTGAACGGAAATTATTACTTCAAGCGATTTGGCTTTTTCGATCAAATCCCCTGGGACTTTGGGGTTTCTCTCTCCTTACCTATTTTGAATGGTGGAATTATCTCTTCACGAGTTGCGGAGGCAAACTCTGTAAAAATGCAGGCTGAACTGGCTGTCACCAAAACAAAACGAGCAGCGGTTCAAGAAATTCAGTCCCTGTATGCAGTCCTTCAGGCGGACCTGGAACAGTTAAAATCACTCAACGAGGCTCGTGACCTCAACGAAAGTAATTTCAAACAACAAACTCGGGAATACCGAAATGGCCTCGTTAATAATCTCGAAGTGTTGCAGGCTCTGACGTCATTTGAAGATTCAAAAAGAAATCTCGATAGAGCTCGCTTTCAAACCAAAATCGATTATTTGAAATTGGAAACGGCAGCGGGTCACTATCCTACAACCAAAGGAGCTCGGTAGAGCTATGTCGATATCAGAAATTTCTATCAGACGTCCCGTATTTGCGTGGATGCTGATGGCGTCCCTCATTGTTTTTGGAGCGATTTCTTTTAACCGAATGGGAGTGAGTCTTCTTCCTGATGTGGATTTTCCGGTTATCTCAGTGAACTTAGGCCTTCTCGGAGCTTCACCAGAAGTCATGGAAACAGACGTCGTAGATGTCGTGGAGAACTCCTTGAGTACCATTCAAGGCGTAAAACTGATTACTTCCACCTCTCGGAAGGGATCTGCTTCGGTTACTATCCAGCTCGATCTTGATCGCGATGTCGATTTGGCGATGCAAGACGTTCAAGCAAAAATCTCGGAGTCCCTTCGAAAACTACCCAAAGAGCTTGATCCGCCTACCATTTCAAAAACCAATCCCGATGACTCCCCCATAATGTGGATTACGATTGAGAGCGATAAGCATTCTTTAAGAGAGCTGATGCAATATACCCGGGATCATCTCCAGCAACACTTTGCCACGACTCCCGACGTGGGTGATATTTTTTTTGGTGGCTACGTAGACCCTAATTTACGAGTCTGGGTTTCCTCCAAAGAACTCAGTAAGTATCAACTCACTGTCAATGACGTCATCACTACTGTTCAAAACGAACATAACGAGGTGCCCGGGGGCTGGATTGAAGAGGGGCAAAAAGAATATACGATTCGCACCCTTGGAGAAGCGACTTCTCTTGCGGAGTTTGAAAAACTGCCCATCATTTCACGAGGTGGCGCCCCTAACTTCCTGCCGATTCCCTTAGGAAGAGTTGCCAAAATAGAAGAAGGCCTTGCCGATATCCGAAGGATTAGTCGAGGGATGGGAAAGCCCGCGGTCGGACTAGGAATTAGAAAACAACGAGGGGCGAATTCCGTTCAAGTGGCCAAGGATGTGAGAGAGAAAATCGGTCTTCTTTCCAAAAGCCTGCCCGAAGGAATGAAATTAGCGGTCAACTTTGACAGCACTCGCTTTATTGAAGAGTCTGTTCATGAATTAAATTTTACTTTGGTTCTCTCAGCACTTTTGACCTCACTTGTCTGTTGGATCTTTCTCGGATCCTGGTCCTCCACTCTGAATGTCCTTTTATCGATCCCCACTTCCATCGTGGGCACTTTCATTGTTCTGTATTTTTCTGGATTTACGCTCAATACATTTACGTTGTTGGGCCTTTCACTCGCGATTGGAATCGTAGTGGACGATGCCATTATGGTTCTTGAAAACATTATTCGTTATCGAGAACAAGGACTCAGCAGAGAGCAATCAGCACTGATTGGATCAAAGGAGATCACCTTTGCTGCTTTGGCAGCGACTCTCTCCATCGTTTCTATCTTTCTCCCCGTAACCTTCATGAAAGGGATCATCGGAAAGTATTTCTTCCAATTTGGCGTCACAATGACCGCTGCAGTCCTTTTGTCCTTATTGGAAGCACTGACCCTCACTCCCATGCGGTGTGCCCAGTTTTTGGAAGCGGGTGAACGAACGACCAGAATCGGAAAAGTGTTTGAGTGGAGCCTCCATCAAACAAAACTTTTTTATGAAAAAACTCTAGCGACAGTGATCCATCGGCCCTGGACGACTATCGCACTCTCGCTTGTCTTTTTTGCTCTCAGTTTAGGCTCGATCCGGCTTTTGAAAAAGGAATTTGCCCCGGCCGAAGATCAAGGGCGATTCATGTTAAGGGCCCAAACTCCGATTGGTTCAAACATTGCTTTTACTGATTCCAAATTTAAAGAGATAGAAAACTATTTATCCAAACGAACTGACCTAGAGCGATTTTATGCTTCTGTCGGGGGATTTGGTGGAGGCGATGTCAATTCAGGGATTGTTTTTATTACTTTAAAACCCAAAGGCAAACGCGGGTTAGATCCCACACTGAAACGGGAACCCACCCAACAAGATCTCATGAATCTCTTTAGGACGGATCTGAATAAGATCTCTGATTTAAAAGTCACTGTTCAAGATTTATCGATGAGAGGAATGGGAGCCGGCCGAGGATTTCCCTTTGAAATAACCATTCAAGGCCCGGATTGGAATCAACTCGGAAAGCTTTCACAAGAATTGATAGAAAAGATGAACGCCTCTGGATTTGTGACTGATTTGGATTCTGACTACCTAGTGGGAATGCCAGAGCTGCAAGTGGTACCCGATAGAGACAAAGCGGCAAAACACGGGGTGAGCCTCGGAGCGATTGGGCAAACGGTCAGTGCGCTGATGGGCGGAGTGATTGTCGGCCAGTACAATGTAGGAGGTCACCGGGATGATATTCGCTTAAAAATCCAAGATGAAGGAGGCGATCGAATTGAGAGAATCAAACGCCTGACTATCCGAAATAATCGAGGAGAGCTGATTCCCCTCTCGGCAGTCGTTAATATCGAAGAGAGCCCCAGTCTCTTAAGTGTTGCGAGAAGAAATCGCCAACGAGCAGTCACTATCTACGGAAATATTTCTAAGGGAAAATCTCAACAAGAAGCGCTTGATAAGGCTCTTGCTCTTTCCAAAACATCTTTTCCGGAAGGATATCAAATCCAAGCTACGGGAAGTGCCGAAGACATGAAAGAAACTTTTCAAGGACTTGTCTTTGCTCTAGGGCTCGGCCTCATCGTTGCCTATATGATCTTGGCTTCCCAGTTTAATAGTTACATCGATCCGTTTAGTGTGCTCATCGCTCTTCCCTTTAGTATTTCAGGCGCGCTTCTCGCGCTTCTATTAACTGGGCAGTCCATCAATATGTACAGCATGATCGGGATTGTTTTATTAATGGGGATCGTAAAAAAGAATTCTATTCTGTTGGTGGATTTTACTAATCATGTAAGAACCCAAAAAGGAGTCGATGTAAAAGCCGCTCTTTTAGAAGCTTGCCCGATTCGGTTACGTCCCATTTTGATGACTTCGATTGCAACGATTGCAGGAGCCATTCCAGCAGCATTAGCTTTTGGACCAGGAGCTGAAAGTCGTGTGCCGATGGCGATTACAGTTATTGGCGGCGTTCTGGTTTCTACTGTTCTTACTCTCTATGTCGTCCCCTGTGTGTATCAGCTCTTGAGTCGTTTAGAAAAAAAGACCTACGGAGCCACTCCCGAGAGCCTTCTTCCTGCACCTAAGTTGCAAGATGGACAATGATTGTAGGGACCTTCTCCATCAAGAAAATCACTCACCGCTTTTAAAAGCTCATCACGTGATAGGGAATCGATCCGAGCGCGATAATCAGGATTATTATTGCCATAGTAACCCGACTTTAAAAATCGTTTGAGTGTTTCTTCAGACAGCGCTGGATCTGCTTTTAGGATCTTCATATACCCATTAAACGCTGATCGACCATTTCCTGTACTTCTTGATCCCTTCATCACTGGCTTGGCAATCCCTTGCCGAGCTTTTGATTCTGCAGCAGAGGTCTGGGGAGCAGGAGTAGCCGTAGATTTGGGGGCTCGGGCTGGAGCTGACGCCTGGGCCGGCGGAGCTGCTGGTTTAATCGCAGCTACTGGAGGACTCATTCCTTCCTCAGCGAAAGCAGCACTCACCCGATTAGCAGCTTCTCGCATGGCTCCACCAAACGTATAGCCTTCTTTTCCAATTTCATCGCCCTCTCCGCAAGTAAAGCAATGGGTAGTCAGCGTATCGGTTTTTCCATCACTGATTTCTTTCATGACTCGATCATAGGCTTCCAGATGATCTTTTCTAATATCGAGGAGCGTCTCTCCCACTGCCTTGGCTCCCGCCTTGTCACTTCCTCGTACGGACTGAGCGACTTCAGTGAGTAACTTTTCTCTGACCTCTTTTTGGCCTTTGGTATATTTTAGTACGAGTTCTTTTCTTTCTGCGGCCGAAAATTCTTTTAAGGGCTTTCCAAAAGCTTGGCGTTCTTGTTCTTCGCTCAGAAACATTTGGTCTTCAATAAGAAGCTCCTCAATTGCGATTTTGACTGTCTCAGGATCTTTCGTAGCGATTGCCTGCAAAATCTTTTCTATCCACTTCTTCGATTTCACATTGGTATTTTCTTTTTCTTTCTCTAAGTAACTTCTTAAAGCGGCGAATTGTGGGGCTTCCTCTTGCCTTGCACTTTTTGGACTAAAATCCAAATGCTGGGGTCCACGCCCCGCATGCCCTTTCGGATTCAAAACAGAAAAACCAAGTACAAGAAAATAAAGAATATGAGTCATGATTTCCGCCCTTTTTCGTATTTTTAACTATTTGAGCTTAATTCCCAAGGAAAAAGACCTGTTTTTTGCTCTGGACGAAGAAGCTGCATCTCGTTACTTTCTTAGCCATGAAAATCAACTTAAAAGCACTTTCTGAAAAAGCTGGAATCCCTTTTGAAACTTTGGAACCCCGCGGTCATGATTCTGCAAAGATTCCGCTTTCTCTTCTCAATTCGAATTTAAAAAAAGAACGTGGCAAACTTATTTTAGTGACTGCCATGAGCCCCACCCCTGCGGGAGAGGGAAAAACAACAACGGCGATTGGACTGAACGACGGTCTTCGACGGATAGGTGAAAACTCGATGGCCTGCTTGCGTCAGCCTTCGTTAGGGCCGGTCTTTGGTCAAAAGGGAGGCGCCACTGGTGGAGGAAAATCCCAGCTCATTCCGGCGGAAGATATTAATTTAGGTTTTAATGGAGACTTCTCGGCTATTGAAAGTGCTAATAATCTTTTAGCAGCACTCATCGACAATCACCTTCATCAGGGAAATACTCTCCAGATCGATCCTAATACGATCACTTGGCGACGTGTTTTGGATATGAACGATAGAGCGCTTCGCTCGATTGTGAGTGGTTTAGGAAAATCCAATGGCGGAGCTCGTGAGACAGGATTCGATATCACTGCAGCTTCTGAGATCATGGCCATTCTTTGTTTGGCAGAATCATTTACAGACTTAAAAAATCGGATGGATAGAATAGTGATTGGCTACACGTTTTCTGGAAAACCTGTTACCGCTTCGGATCTCGGCGCAACGGGAGCCATGACCGCTCTTCTTCGCCATGCTATTAAGCCCAATCTGGTTCAAAGCCTCGAGGGAAATCCCGTTTTAGTTCACGGGGGCCCCTTTGCAAATATCGCCCATGGATGTAGTTCTGTAGTTGCTACGAAAATGGCGCTCGGTCTTTCAAATTATGTGGTTACCGAGTGTGGATTTGGTGCTGATCTTGGCGCTGAAAAGTTTCTTCACATCAAATGCCGTCAAGCGGGACTCTGGCCAGATGCTGCAGTCTGCGTGGCCACTGTACGCGCTCTGAAATATCACGGCGGAGTGAAAGTGCCTGAGCTCAACCAAGAGAACACAGAGAAATTGGAAGCTGGCCTTTCAAACCTGAAAAGACATGTTGAGAACCTCAAGAGCTTTGGACTTCCAATTACTATTTCTGTGAATCGTTTTCCAACAGATACAGAAAAAGAACTCACCCTTCTAAAAAGCCACGCAGCTTCTTGGGGTGTTTCGATTGTTATTTCAAATCCCTTTGGCGAAGGAGGAAGAGGCTGTGAGGAATTGGCTCGCACAGTGAAAACCAGTTTAGAAACTGCTCAGACTTCAGCCCCCAGACCGCTCTACGATCACGAAATGAAGTTAGCAGACAAAATAAAAACAGTTGCGACGGCTCTTTATGGAGCTAAAGAAGTTGCGATTGCTGCTTCTGCCAAAAAGAACTTGGATCTCTGGGAGTCCCTGGGATTTGGAAACCTTCCTATTTGCGTCGCGAAAACTCAGTATTCCTTTTCATCAGACAGCAAAAAACTCGGAGCCCCGAAGGACCACGTTCTGGAAGTTCAATCCGTTAAACTTTCGGCAGGTGCCGGTTTTATCGTGATGGTTTGCGGCGAAATCATGTTGATGCCGGGACTACCTAAACGCCCTGCTTCTCATGATATCGACTGCTCGAGCTCCGGCGTCGTGATAGGTCTCTAAAATGCCTTCTTCAGAAGATCTTTCGAATCGCGTAAGAGTTTTTTCATGTCTTTGCTGTCCTCGGCGTCGTAATAGCCTCGGATACGAGAGAGGTGATCGACTAAGACAAGCTTTGCACTGTGCATGAGCTCTACGCCCTCCACTTCTGTGGGCACTTTGAGTCCGTCGTGCATCAGCGCTTTGATATCTTCAAATTTCCCAGTGAGAAATAGCCATTTAAACGGATCTGCTTTCCACTCGTCGGCGTATTTATTGAGACGTTCTGAATTATCCGTCATCGGATCAATGGTGATGGAAACCATTCGGAAATTGTCTTTAAATAGCAGTGCTTTGGAAACCTTCTGCGCTTCCATCATGATGAGAGGACATTGGCTCTTGCACGAAGTGAAAATAAAATTGGCTACCCACACTTTGCCTCGAAGCGTTTCTAAAGTGATTTCCTTGCCCGAACGATCGGTGAGTTTGAATGGCGCTACTTCACCAAAGTTTTTTAATTCTTTGGTCTGAAAGCTTCCCTTCCACGCCAGAAATGAAATCGCGATCACCGGCATGGCCACTAACGACAAAACAAGAGCGGGCACGGTCTTTATTTTCATAGAGCCACTTCCCTTTTCTTACTAACCAATAAAACAGACCCCAAAACGAACAAGAGACCGAAAAGCCAAACGACTCCGGTTTGAAATAAAAATGCTGAAAGATCAGTGACGCCGTTCATCGCCGTCTTTAAAGAAGTCATGCCGTAGGTTAAAGGATTGATAAACATCAATGGCTTTATGAACGGCGAAGCGGATTCCGCTGGAAAGAACGCGCCGGAAAGAAGCCACATGGGAAAAAGAACCAAATTCATGATCGCATGAAATCCCTGAACGGAATCAAGCTTCCAAGCAAACAAAAATCCGAGAGCTGTCATCGCGAGCGAAACACTGCCAATCGAAAAAACCACTAAAGCAAGCTCACTAAAACTAAAATGAAATCCTGCAAGGGGCGCCAAGGTTAAGAAAACAAGTCCCTGAAAAAGCGCAATGAAGGCTCCCCCCATCACTTTTCCGAGGACCAAACTTAAAGGCGAAAGTGGGGACACCAGCACTGATTGAAGAAACCCTTCATTCCTATCTTCGATCACGGAGATAGTCGAAAAGATAGAAGTGAAAAGAATGGTGAGGATGAGGTTTCCCGGAAAAAAATATTTTAGAAACTCTCTGGTTTCTTTTCCCATTCCCGAAGGAAATGCTGCTTGAAGACCCGTTCCCAGAAGGGCCCACACGATGACAGGCATCGCAAGGCTTCCAATAATTCGGCTTCTTTGACGATAAAACCGAACGAGCTCGCGGCGGGATAACGTTAAAGACCCTGTGAGTACCATTACGCTTCTCCTCCGACAAACCGCTGGCCAGTTAAATGAATGAAGAGATCTTCTAAAGTCGGCTTCCCTAAAGTGACTGATAAAATCTGGTGGGGAAAAGCTTCGACCAGTGTTGGAATAAATCTCGCACCTTCCATTTTTTCAATGCGAAGTTCGTCGTCGACCTTTTTTACGGGGACAGAAAACTTTTTCTCAATCGCTTCTTTCAAAGCTTCAGGGTGCGTGGTTCTCAAGGAAATCACATCTCCGCCCATTTGAGACTTCAGCTCCGTTGGCGTTCCCGAAGTCACTACTTTGCCATGATTTAATACTAAAGTACGGTCAGCTGATTCGGCTTCATCCATGAGGTGGGTCGTGAAGACGATGCTAATCCCCTGCTCTTTTCTTAACGTGTCTAGATAACTCCACATTTCTCTTCGAGCTACTGGGTCGAGCCCCGTTGTGGGTTCGTCTAAAATCAAAAGCTTCGGATCAGACAAAAGACTCTTTGCAATTTCTACTCGACGCTTGAGTCCACCAGAGAGTTTTTCTACTCGTTCATCTTTTCGATCAAAGAGTGAAAAGCGTTTGAGAAGATTTTCTACTTTCTGAATGAGAGAAGCCCCTCGAAGACCATAGAGCTTTCCGTGATAGACGAGGTTCTCTTCGATGGTTAGTTTCTTATCAAGAGCGGGAGATTGAAACACTACCCCTAACTGAGGCCGTACCTTTTCTGGGTGCTTGACTCCATCGATTCCCCAAAAAGAAACCGAGCCTGACCGAGGCTTTAAAAGAGTAGATAAGATTTTAAACGTCGTACTCTTTCCGCCACCATTGGGCCCCACAACGCAAAAGAGTTCTCCTTCTCGAATCTCGAAAGATAACGAATCTAAAGCAACCCGATCGCCATAGGAAAATCCCACATTGGAAAATTGAATGAGTGTTTTACTCAATTGAGCGTCCCCACCATGAGTCCCCCGAGAAGAGGGAGATATAAAATAGAAACAATAAATAAAATCCGTGCTCCCGCGAGGGTCCGTTTCCAAGCTAGAAAAATACCCGCGGCTAAGAAAACAAGTCCCAACACCACAGCTCCCCACAGGTAAGTCTCAGTGGTGGTTCTCCAAACTGCTGGCAGCAAAGTCAGTGGGATTAAAGCTAAGAGGTAGGTGAGCACTTGTTTCGATACTTCCCCACCCTGTTCATCGGTCACAGAAAGAATCGGGAGGCTCGCCCTTCGGTAGTCATCTCTATAAACCCAACCAATGGCAAGAAAGTGGGGAACCTGCCAGAGAAACAAAAGTGCAAAAATCCAAAAGCCTAGCATTCCAAATTTTCCTGTAGCTGCGGTAAAACCTGTGAGCGGAGGTAAAGCTCCAGGAATCGCTCCGATAAGAGTGGAAAAGGGGGTGGTCTTTTTAGAAGGCGTATACATGCCAATGTAAGACAGAATCGTAAGCGCTGCTAGAATTGCAGTGAGTGGATTGACTGCAACCACGAGAATAACTTCTCCTAACATCAAGCAAATAAACCCAAGAAACAAAGCTTGTTGATCTCTCACTCTTCCTGCGGGTAAAGGACGATGGAGTGTTCTTTTCATCAACCCATCAATGTCTTTTTCGGCGACTTGATTAAAGACCCCAGAAGCAGCTCCCACCAATCCCAAACCAATCAAGAGCGCGATAAACCGAGTTGAATTAAAAGTATCAGGAGAGCCCAGCAGAAATCCCCAAGCAGCCATGACCAATGACAAAAAGCAGATTCTTGGCTTTGTCAGATCCACCAAATCTAGAATGAAACGCTTCGAAGAAATCTTCATGCTGGACTAGCTTCTACACCAAAAGGTACGGCCTTACTTTTGGCGGTTGATTCTCTTTGGGCTCTAAAGAGCTGAATGGTTAAAGCCACTGAACTGGCTAAGCACATTGCCCCAAGCACCAAGTGGATAGTGGTGAGAGAAATAGGTCGTCGAAGCCAAATCACCATCGCTCCCAGCATTACCTGCATCCATACAAAGCCCATCAAAGCTCCTGAATAAAGAAGCAAGGTAAACTGATTCCAATAGAGCCGATAAACCCGAGCGACTAATGCCGCTACTAAACCAACCATCAGGAAAGCCCCCATTCGATGGGCAAAATGAATGGCAATGGGAAAAGTCCACTGAGAAGGAACCCATCTTCCAAATGAAAGTGGAAAATCTGGAATGGCAAGGCCAGCTCCAAAGTGCCTCATGGTCGCTCCAAAGAGAAGCTGGACAAAAAACCCAACAATCACCATCGTCCCAAACCATCGAAGCGGAAACCGAGAATTATCTGGCTCGCAAGTAAACGGGGTCTCCCAAACAGAGGAAGTAACCGTCATGAGAATGACCGCATTACAAAAGTAAGTTTGGGCAAGACAGGCATGCGCAATCGAAACAGCTTTAGGAAGCAGAAAAAGAACGGTGAGCCCACCGAGAGTAGCTTGAGTAAGAACCAGAGCTACAGCTAAGAACGCTAGCTTTTTTACCCAGGTTCTCTCTTCAAAACGTAAAATCACAAATAATTGAACAATTGTCAGAAGAGCGACAAAGCCAGCAATTAAACGATGTCCATGCTCGTAAAATACCCCGCCTACCATCGGAGGAAAAAACTGACCAAAGGCGAGTGGCCAATCAGGTACCGCAAGCCCCGACCCTGTTCCGGTAACTAAGGCTCCTGCCGCCAACAAGATTACTGTCGAAAAAGCTGTTAACAACGTAATTCCTGAAACCCATTTTTTTCGATTCGTTTTTTCCATCATGAACTCTTATAAACGAGCGTTAATCCAAAAAGCACCAAAGCTGGAATCAAAGACCAAAGAAGTTGTTTTTGTTTTTTTCCCGGTTCTCGTAATTGCCTCAAAAGCCAAATACTTTCTAAAGCAACAAAAGCAAAAATACAGACAAAGAGCACTGCCAGATAAATAAAATCCCCCCTCTGAATTTGGAAACTCACAAAATCAGAAAGGGGGGACTTCATGAACTACAACTCAATAACTTTGAAATTAAAGAGCAAAATTAACAGCACCTTTATCGGTCACTGTTACTTTAGCTTCTTTTTCACCTAGCTTTTCATGCCAAATACCCACTGTGTGTTCTCCGGCAGGAACGCCTGTGATTGTGAATTTTCCGTCTTTGCCAGTTACAGCAAAGAAAGAGTTTTCAAAAACACCAACTACTGAGTTCATCCATCCGTGAACATCGCATTTGAACTTGATGAATTCAGGCTTAGTGAATTTTTTCTCAATAGGAGCAGCGCCACCGACCATACCGGCATTGAAGCCTTGGCCTTTTGCACTTTTTGCATTCACGTTGTGCATGGTTTTATCGCTGTTCAGAATTTTTAGACCTTGGCCAACGACAACACCCACTACGTGAGGAGCGTAAACACACCCTTTTTGATCCAAAGTAGCTGAAGCTGCGGGAGCTGCACCAGCTGCTGCAGGTGATTTCACCCATACAAAAGCATTTTGTAATTTAGCTGCTTCAACTTGGACTGCTTGGTTCGGAGCTTTGTCCTTAGGGCAGTTCGGATCTGCTTTAGCCATTTGGGCTCCAGCAGGCATTGGTTTTGCGGTAGGAGCAGTTACTGTTCCTGTTATATCCGCGGCAAAACTGACCACTCCAAATAGTGCTATTGCACCGACTAGTTTTTTCATTTGTTATCTCCTCATGGTTGAAAATTTCGACTAACTATAGGGCTTTGCGCTGCGCTCCGGCAAGTCATTTGTCGGCATAGTTTCGAGCTGCCAATGGGATTCGACGCCCCACGCCAAAGGCTTTGGTTGAAACTCTTAGCACTGGGGGCATTTGTCTTCGTTTATATTCTGAGATTCGATGGAGCCGACTGAAGAGTTCCACCGCACTTTCGGAAAACCCTTTTTTTCCAAGCTCATCTCCCCCAATCCCTTGGGTGAGCGAGGCTTCCACCATAGGATCTAGGACTGAATAAGGCGGGAGACTATCTTCATCTTTTTGATTGGGGCGAAGCTCAGCCGTGGGCGGCCTCTCAATAACTCGTTGCGGCACAACCTCTTTGTTTCGGTTTATATAAGTGGCAAGAGCCACCACCTGGTGTTTTAAGAGATCTCCTAAAGGAGAGAGAGCGCCCGCGCTGTCTCCATACAGTGTCGAATAGCCGGTTGCGATTTCACTTTTATTGCTCGTATTGAGCAACAATGCCCCTTCTTGATTTGAAAGGGCCATGAGCAAAGTCATTCGGATTCGAGGTTGTAGGTTCTCTAAGGTCAACCCAGAGGGGTTTAAAGCAGCTAACGTTTTTTTAAACGACTCAAAAACAGATTCAATTTCTATTTCTTGAAAACGGATACCTAAATTCTGAGCTAAAGTTTTCGCATCTTCTCGGCTCGCAACCGAAGTAAATCGGCTGGGAAGACTTACCCCCAAAACATTTTCCTTTCCCACCGCTTCCACCGCGAGTGCAGCCACCACACTACTGTCAATTCCCCCACTCAATCCCAGGCAAATCTTTTTTTGGTGAGACTTTTTCACGTAGTCTCGAATTCCAAAACTCAACGCTTTGAACAAACATTCGGATTCACCCATGGGTTGTGATTTTTGAGGAGCCTGTGCGCTTTCGAAAACAGAACAAGCTTCTTCGAAGAATGGAAGCTCCATTACTGATTGCCCATTCTCGTTTAAAACGAGACTGCCCCCATCAAAAATCAACTCGTCATTTCCAGAGACTTGATTGCAATAAACGACAGTCGTCTGAAGTTCTTTTGCAATTTCCGACAATAATTGTTTTCGGACTTCTCGTTTTTTAAGATCAAAAGGAGAAGCCGACAACACAAAGAGGGCTTCCAGATTTTTTCCCTTTAGTGGCTGCAACGGATTGTCTGCGTAGAGCCTATCCACAAAGCCTTTTCTGTTCCAAATATCTTCACAAATCGCGATTCCAAAGTTTTGGGATTTCGATTCAAACAGACCTGGTTCGGAACCCTTTTCAAAATGACGTTCATCTTCAAAAATATCGTAAGACGGCAAAAGGGTTTTATCGTAAGAAAAAACAGAGGCGCCATTCACAAACACAAAAGCCGAATTAAAAAACTGTTTCCCTGTTGGAGAGGGATTTTTCCGAAGCCCGCCAATAATCACCCCGGTACCTGTTGAGGCTTTCTGGATTTTCTCCAAGGCCCTTTGGTTTTCCTGAAACAGCCTGGGATAATCCAAAAGATCTCTAGGAGGGTACCCCACCAAAGACAACTCCGGAAAAAGGATCCAATCGGCTTTGTTTCTTTTGGCGGATTCGATGAAAGAAAGAGCTTTTTCGCAATTTCCTGGGACATCTCCAACCAGTGGATTAAGTTGTGCAATGGCTATCTTCACAAGGGGTGGGCCGGTTATAACGCTTTGGACAGAAATTGCAACCCCGGGCGCTTTGACCAGTCCTGGTTTATCCACTAAACTAAGTAATTTAGCTAACGGACTCCACCTTGGTCATCCATATTTATATTGTTCTGATTCCCCTAGTTCTTTTCTTAGCGGCTCTTTTTGCGGCCGCTGAAGCTTCTTTATTTTCTTTGGGACAAACCCAACTCGATTCCCTGCGGGAAAGTAAACCAAGCACCTACCGAGCGATTCATGCCCTTATTCGAAAGCCAGATGAGCTGCTTTCAACCATCATCGTGGGAAACGAGGCTCTGAGCATTTTAGTAGGTACTTTTGTTGTCTCTTTAATTGAATTTTATTTCGAAAACTGGAGTCAGACGGCAACGACTCTGATCGCCATGCTAACGTCGACCTTTTTGCTCCTGTTTTTCTCTGAAATTCTTCCTAAAGTCTTGGCCTTTAGAGTTCCGGTAATGGCAGCTTCCTTCCTTGTTTATCCTGCCACTTGGCTTCACGTTCTGTTAACTCCTCTTCGAAAAGTTCTTCAGGCAAGCGCTAAGAAAATCATTCAAGTATTCCGCCTGAGCGTCACCCCACCGCCAGCTCTGACAGAAAAAGAGTTTCTTACACTTGTTGAAGTAGGAGCAGAAACCGGAAGTTTGGAGCGACAAGAAACTGAAATGATTTACAACGTCTTTCACTTGAATGACTTAACCGTTTCTAATGTCATGACTCCCTGGAAATCGGTCTTCCATTTGCCCGCAAAGTTCGGTCTTTCTGAAATTTTAGAACGGGTGCGAACCCAAACCTTTTCGAGAATCCCAGTAGTCTCAGAGAAAGATGGGCACTTGGTAGGGATCCTCTACACGAAGGAGCTTTTGAAGCTTCTCCTCGATACGCCAAAGGAAATGCAAGAAGGGGTCCTTTCAAGTTCTATTTTCTCGCCCTACTACGTTTCATCACACAAAAAAGTTTCTCGATTATTTCGAGAATTCCGGACGAAAAAAGTTCATATGGCGGTTGTTGTTGATGAGTACGGGCGGCAATTAGGAGTCGTGACTCTGGAAGACATCTTGAATGCTATCTTCAAAACACAAATGAAACCTACCGAGCAAAAAATATGACTTCATTGATTGCACTTTCGGTTTTTGTTCTTGTAGCACTTCTTGCCGAGGCTTTTTTTTCAGGATCTGAAATTGCTTTTATCTCTGCTAGTCGGCCCAAGCTCTACAAAAAAGCAAAAGAAAATCTCCCTAATGCGCTCTTGGCAAAATTTTTGATCGCTAAGCCGGAACGGCTTTTTTCCACAACGGTGGTGGGAACTAATCTTTGTATCAATTTGATCTCTACCGTTGTTACCTTATTTACTATCCAGCACTATGGATTGAATAAAGGTTGGATGAGCGCCGTTTTTTTAACTCCATTGATTCTCATTTTCGGAGAATTCATTCCCAAGTTTGTGGCCCGAGCAAAAGCAGATGACTTGGTTTTGCGACTGGCAAAGCCATTAACTTTTGCCAGCTATGTTCTCTATCCCCTCACAAAAATTTTTGGTTTTTATGCTGAATTCCTAAGAAGTCTTTTGGGAGAGAGCTCTGAAAAAAGTTTCTTTCTTTCTCGTGAGGAGATCAAAGCCGCTCTACCGACCAGTCGCGGCTCCGATGTAACTCAAGCTGAAAGAAGACTGATTTCTAGAATTCTGAATTTTAATCAAATGACAGTTAAAGAAACTTTTCGACCACTCATCGAAGTAATTGCCATTGAACAAGAGCAAACATTAGCGGATGCGGTCAGACTCTTTGGCGAATCCGGTCACTCACGAATGCCTGTCTATGAGGAGCGAGTGGATAAAATTGTGGGAGTTATTCAAGGGTTTGATTGTTTAAAAGCTCAAGATCTCAATCAACCCATTAAGTCAGCTATGCGCCCACCGCTGTTTGTTCCGGAAAGTAAACCGGTCGATGAACTTTTAAATGAATTGAAAATTCATCCTATGGCAATCGTCGTGAATGAATTTGGCGGAGCTGAAGGAATTATTACGATGGAAGATGTAATGGAAGAAGTCGTAGGTGAAATTGAGGATGAATACGACGAGCCCCCACAGCTCTATCGCAAAATCAGTGACACTACTTACATCGTATCTGCCAGAATAGAACTCGATGTCTTAAGTGACTTGATTAAAGTTCCCTTATCAGCAGATGAAGACTACCAAACTTTGGGTGGCTTTCTGCTAAAGCACATGCAGAAAATTCCAAAGAAATGGGACTCGGTGATTATTAGTGGCGTTGAATATATTATTCAGTCCGCCACTGATAGATCAATTGAAGAAGTCTATTTGATTGTACACCAGCGCCCGTAGGCGCTGATGCTTACCAATCAAAATTTAATTCCTCATCGAAATCTTCCACTCGATCGAGAACGATTCCACCGTCATCCCGATAGGTAGCGCCTCCAGTGGAGCCGCCCCCTACGCGAATTCCAGTATCGTATTCAAGATTTTCGTTCTCATTCGGATAGGAATATTGGTCATCTTGTTGTTCTTCGCTGTAAGGCTGATAATCAACAAGATTTTTGGGCCGTCTTCCGCGCCTTCCTCTTGGCTTGGAGAACGCAGGATTTTTAGCCTGTTCAGCCTTCCTTTTTTCAATCGTAGCTAAAAGCTTTTCAGAGAGCTTTTTCTTGCTCTCGTCAGAAGCTGATAACTTCGGTTGTGTTGCTTTTTCTACTTTGGTTACTTTGGGTGCGACAGCCTTAACGGCTTTCTTACCCTCGTGAAGCTTAACCTGGGCTTTTTTTGTTGAAGCCTTGGTTAACTTAACGCCTCTCCGGACTTTCGACTTTACAGCTCTGGCCATAAGCCCCCCTCCCATGACCCAGTACCGCGATCAGATTTTTTAACTGTTAAATGTCAGTCTTAAAGACGATTGATATAAGAAAGTGATAATGGTTTTTTTCTTTAAAATCAATATTAAAACTCGACAACCCTTTTGAATTTAGGCATTTTTTTACAATCATTTTTTTTACTCGGAGGAAATATGGCCAAGAAAAAAGCAGCGAAAAAGAAATCGCGCAAGGCAGCAAAAAAGAAAGTAACAAAGAAAAAAGTAGCAAAAAAACGACCAGCAAAAAAGAAAGCAGCGAAGAAAAAACCTGCGAAGAAGAAAGCTGGTAAAGGAAAAGCGAAGGCGAAGAAAAAGCCAGCTCCAAAAAAACGCCCCGCGCCAAAAGCAAAGGTAACCAAACCTAAAGCTGTGGTTGTGGAAGAAGAAGCGGGCGAGGTAACGACTGTCGCCGGATTGGCTTCTGGCTTCGGAGCGTCAGCTTTTTACGAATCTCATAAAGGAAACGGATTCGAAGAATAAAGGCTGTGGATTGTTATAAAGGGCACTTCTCTTTACGAGGAGTGCCTTTTTTATTTTAAAGATTTTCGAAGGGCATTGAGCGCGAAAGAGGACGCCCCCCATTGAAGAGTAGCTCGGGGTCGCGGAGGCAATTCGATTTTCTCTTGGTGGATTTTTCCTGCTCGATTAGTCACAGCAATGAAGACCGTTCCCACGGGACAGTTCGCTGTTCCTCCCGAAGGCCCCATATACCCGGTAATTCCTAAGGCAACATCACAACCACTTTTTAAAAGAGCGTTGTTTGCTAATGCCAAAGTGCACTCAGCAGAAACAGCATCGCTGGATTCTTTAAGCACGACGCCTAACATCTTCTCTTTGGCTTCGATTTGATAACTTACAAATCCTCCCCATACCCAATCCGAAGCACCTGGAACATGAGTTAATCTGTGGGCGACTAATCCTCCCGTACACGATTCAGCCAAAACTACTTTCATCTGATTTTTTTTGAGTAAATCAAAAACCCATTCTTCAAGATCTCTCTCTGCGTTTCCATAACAAAAAGCAGCCACTAAGGGTTCGATCTTTGATTTCCACTCACTGAGTTTTTGCTTCCTTACTGCTTCATCTTCTTCCATGCAGTAGAGATAGAGATAATTCTCAGGAAAACGAGTTCTGTAACCAAGCCACATTCCCTCTGGCAAACTTTTTTCAATAGGAACCATGAGTCTTTGCATCTCCGACTCCACAATTCCAATGCAGCGCCAAAGAAAGTTTTCTACTTGCCCTTGGGCGGGAGCTAATGAAATCAAGCTGCGAAGTACGCTCTCCGTGAACATCGGCTTCATTTCATCTGGAACTCCCGGTAAAAAGAAGAACCGGCATCCTTGATAGGAGAATGAAAAACCTGGAGCAAGTCCCACCTGATTCGCAATCACATCCGCCCCTCGGGGAATCACAACTTGTTTCATCGTGTGTTCCGTTACCTGGCGTTTTCGAGCGGTCAGATATTCAATCAATCTGTTTTTTGCAGCTTCATTTGTTTCTAGAGACACTCCCAACAGCTCGGCAACACAGACAGCTGTAATGTCGTCAGAGGTTGGGCCGAGCCCCCCGAAGCAAACCGCTACTTTGGCTCGCTTTGAAATTTCTTGGATCGAACTTTGAATCGATTTCTTTTCATCGGGGATTACGTTTTGACGAGAGAGTCGAAAACCGTTTTCAAATAAAACCTGTCCTACAAACGCCGAATTGGTATCAGCTATTTTTCCGGTGAGTAATTCGTCGCCGATAGCGAGGGTTTCTATTGAAAATAAATTCATTCAGGATCTTTTTCTGACGATGACCTTTTTTTCAAGGCGTCTTCTCTCTTCTTCCCGAGCTTTGGCAGCTTCTACTTTTCTTATTTCCATTTCAGAGTGAAGTACCTTTAATTTTTCTAGCCATTTGGAAAGTTCTTCTACATCGGTCACTTGGAATCGGACCATTTCCTTGAGACAAGCGGAGGCGACCAACATTTTTTTGCCGCCACGGTTCTTAATCACAAACAAGTCGAGTGCGTGGGTGTCCCCACACAACTCACAAGCATGGGGCTCTTCATAGCAGTGGCCGCTCACGCAAGTAACTAGTGGGGTTCCCTCCACAAAGACCTGCATTCGGGCAGCCATCTTTCGACGAAGCCGTTCTTTCTCTAAAGGGTCTAGCGCCATAGGGGATTGGGTTTATCAAAGGGGAGCCCGCGAAGCAACCTTCTAGCCTTTGCCCCTGAGACATGTTAGATGCGGGGCATGGTGAGTTCTCAAAGCCCGATAGGTGTGTTTGATTCCGGCCTAGGCGGTCTTTCAGTCTTAAAAGAGTTAGCTTTGGCCATGCCCGAGGAAAACTTCATCTACTTAGGGGATATTGCTCGGCTTCCCTACGGAACCAAATCCCAGTCCGTCGTGTCTAAGTACTCGTTATCCTGTGCTAATTTCCTTGTTCGGCAAGGGGCAAAAGCGCTCGTGGTTGCCTGTAACACAGCTTCAGCTCTCGCCCTCCCTCAACTTCAAAAAACTCTGAAAATTCCTGTCATGGGCGTTATCGAACCTGGAGTTAAAGCAGCTCTTCGTTTAAGCGGTCAAACTCAAGAAAACCAAATTCTCGTCTTGGCCACCGAGGGCACTGTAAAAAGCGAAGCTTATTTGAAAGAGTTTAAGCTTCAGGGATTTCAAGAAACCATCAAACAAATCCCTTGCCCCCTTCTTGTTCCCTTAGCTGAAGAGGGTTGGTTTGATCATTCTATTACTCAAGAAGTAATCGAAACTTATCTTTCACCTTTCGGAAAAACTCATCGCGGAATCTTTTTGCTGGGGTGCACGCATTATCCTCTTCTTGAGAAAAGTTTTAAAAAGGTTCTAGGCGAAAAGGCGTTCATCACTCATGGTGCCCGAGTGTTATCTCAAGAGCTAAAAGATTTACTAGCAAAAGGAAATCTCCTGAACAAATCCCGACAACCAAGAAACCTTACTTTTTACTCTACTGATCACATTCGTTCTTCGCTTCCTATTTTGAATGCCTTGTTCGATAGGGAAATTTCTTTTTCCGTGGTCGACCTCTAATCAAACTGAGATTTGCCAATCTATTTTTATTCAAGTTTAATTATTTTCCATGAAATTCCGTTACTTTTTGTTTTGTTTAGGACTCTTTTTCACTCTCACTACTTTTGCGAAAGACGCTTTGCAGACGGGAACCTCTGTTTCTCACTTTTATGATGCGAGATCTGTTTTTACAAATCCTGCGGCACTTGCGTTTCAAAAAGAACTTAATGGCTCGGGGCTCCTCTCTTCGCTTTCGTGGGGGTGGCGCGAACAGAATGATGATTTTGCTCTTGCTCTCGGGTGGGGGGGTCTTGGCTTTGGAATAGAAAGTCTATCGACGAATAACCTCGAATATTTCAATCGATACTCAATTGCGAGTTCTCTTTCCTTAGCTCCTTGGATGTTTTTAGGTTCTCGTTTGGGAATGACGACTGCTTCTCCCACGTTGGAGGGAATAACTGAGTTAGATCTTGGGCTTCAAATTCGCCCCTCGCCGCGCTTTGCGTTTGGCTTTTTAATAAACAAAATCAATCGTCCTCTTCAGAACAATCGGAAATTAGATTCATTGTACTCGATAGGTTTTACGATACGCCCCCTAGAAAAACTGTTGATTTTTGCGGATTTTGAAACTCAAACTACTGGATTTGGAAAAAATTGGAATTATCAGGGAACTGCAAGTTATGAACTTTTTAGAGGCTTCCACTTACAAGCTGGCTATGACAAAACGGCTTTGGCCCATTTTGGAGTGCAATTTAATTTGGGCACGAGTTCCCTATTCAGCGTAGCGAGGCCGGAAAAATCAGAGCGGGTTTTGGTATCGCATGCTCAGTTTGCTCCCTTTGAGAGACCTACCGTTGCTCCGGCATATGATGCCCTCCACCTTCGAATAGATTCTTCACTCAGGGAACAGGGGGAGCCCGCTAGTTTTTTTACAAGCGGTAATGAATCTTTCTCAGAATTAATTTTAAGAGTTCAAGAAGCAGAGAAGAAGCCAGAGACCAAAGCTATTTTTGTGGAACTAGAAACTTTTCCACTCGGCATGGGCGCTGCCCACGAGCTTTTTGAGGCTCTTTGGAAAGCCCGGGAAAAAGGAAAAATCATCCATGTCTCTTTGGGAAATGCGAGACTGAAAGAGTACCTTATTGCGTCGGCTGGACACTCGGTTTCTCTTGCGCCTTCCGGGAGCATCGAATGGTTAGGCCCGAAATCAGAGCGTTATTACCTGAAGGGCACGCTGGACAAAGTGGGAATAAAAGCGGAAGTAGTAGCGAAAGGAACTTATAAATCAGCTCCAGAAACTTTTACTGCGCTTCAAGCATCACCCAAGAGCCGAGAAAATATTTTTCAAAATCTACAAGAATCCGAAGCAGAAATTCGCAAGTGTATTCAACGCTCAGGAAGAGTCACCGATAAGCTGTGGGTCGAAGCAAGACAGTTTGGGCTGATATCGGCTCGAACTGCTCACCAGCTGAAACTTGCAGATCAGATCCAGGACGCAAAACAAACTCGGGATAAATTGCTACCATCTTTTCGATTGGGAGAATCTCTAAAACAAGGCTCTCAAAGATTAAACCTTCCCTCAAAGGTAGCTCTCTTAATTGCCTCGGGCGATATTGTCAGAGAAAAAGTGAAACTACTTAACATCATGGGAGGCGATCAAATCACGCCTGACCAGATCACAAACCAAATTGAGCAGATCAAGCGGGATAAGAATATAAAAGCAGTGGTCATTCGAGTTTCTTCAGGAGGAGGTGATGTTCTGGCGAGCCACCTCATCGCAACCCTGATTCAGGATCTGGCTCGAAGTAAACCGGTTGTCGTTAGCATGGGAGATGTTGCTGCGAGTGGCGGCTATTTTATTTCAGCCCCCTCAACCTCCATCTTTGTTTCTCCGTTAACGTTAACAGGATCGATTGGGGTTTTTACTGGAAAGCCTAATCTTGCCAGCCTTTATAAAAAGATAGATTTAAGAAAAGAGATTTTTACCCGAGCGCCTTATCCAGGACTGTTTTCCGAAAGCCAATATTGGACAAAAGAAGAAAGGGCAATTATTGAGCGCCAAGTACAAGAGTACTATCAAATTTTTACGCAATTTGTTTCTGACAACCGAAAAATACCCATGGATAAAATAGATGGGCTTGCCCAAGGCAGAGTCTTGCTGGGTAAAAAAGCTTTGGATGGGAAGCTCGTAGACGGACTGGGAGGCCTTCAAGCTGCAATCGAAGAAGCCCAACGCCAAGCTGGACTCACCGAATCAGTGGTTACCTTGATTTACCCCCCCAGTAAGTTTTTAGAATCTCTCACTGATTTGATGGTAGTGAAGCAGAGCGCAATCTCTCAACCCTTTTTGGGGAGTGCTCAAGTCTTCGAGGGGTTAAAGCCCGCTCTTTTATCTGACCAGCCGTTTCTTTATTGGTCTGGGGACATGATATACTAAAGTAAGTTTTTCACCCCTTTTCTCTCCATTTCAAAATGCTTATTTCACCCAAAAACCAGCAGACTATTCTTTTCTTAGGTGCGTCCGAGGAAATGAGGCATCCTTACGAAAGCCTGTTCTCGAAGATGAACTTAAAAGCAGAGTGGGTTACTTCTTTTGGGGAGCTCTCCCAAAACAAGACAGACTCTCCCTTAGCTGTGATCATTGATATTGATTCTCTTTCCCGTCCTCTGGAACCCCACCTTGAAAATTTAAGATTTCATTTTCCTAAATCGGAAATGATCGCAATTTCTAGTGTTGACTCAGCTCCTACTGCTCTTCTTGTTATTCGATCTGGGTTTTCAGATTTCCTTTTGAAACCCATTAGTCCAGAAGAACTCCATTGGAGTATTAAAAAAGCAATCCAGAAAAATGAGCTTTTTCAAAAGCTTCAAGAGCCCGAAACTCAGTTAGTCAGGGCCTTAACGCAAATATCCAGTTCTTCCACTCCGTCGTTAGTTCGCCTTTCCACAATGGAATTTCTGCAGGATTTTTTCAAAAGCAAGGGAGCCGGATGGATATCCTTCAAGGAACCCGATACTACCATTATGTGTTCTTATCCAAAGGGAGCGAATGAGAATGAAATTAGGACTATATTGACTCAATTGAAAAAAACAAATTCCCCACCCCCCGCGGTTACTTGGTCGACAAATGAGAACCAACACATTTTTCTTTCATGCTTAGAAAATACGCAAGGAGTTCTGATTT
The DNA here is from genome assembly GCA_945878405.1 of Bdellovibrio sp. ZAP7. Taxonomy (GTDB): domain Bacteria; phylum Bdellovibrionota; class FAC87; order UBA2466; family UBA2466; genus RFNO01. Next base: position 191,811 of record CAMCTJ010000002.1, on the reverse strand, counting down.
GGGGAATTCCAAATAAAATCCAAGAAGAAACACTGTTACTTTCCAAAACCCTGCTAGAACACGCTGAGCTATCCTTATTGAATCTTGAAAAATTTGAGGAAGTAAAACAACTGACCTTTGTGGATGAATTAACTGGGTTATACAACTCTCGCTACCTTCGACATGCCTTAGCCAGTGCCATTAACCGTTCAAAAACTAAAGTTAAAAACTTCTCAGTTCTTTTTATCGACGTTGATTATTTTAAATCAATTAACACAGCTCATGGGCATGTCGTCGGAAGTGATTTTTTGATTGCTATCGGCCGCTCGATTAAAAATTCAGTTCGAGAAACGGATGTAGTTTTCCGCTACGGGGGCGATGAATTCGTAGTGATTCTTAATGAAATGGAACTGGAAGGTGCCAAGTTTATTGCTGAGCGAATGAGGCTATCTATCGAACGAAGAGTTTTTTCCATTCATGGAATGAAATTAAAAACTACGATTAGCGTAGGAATTGCCATGTACCCCGAACATGCCAGAGATCAAGACAGCCTGCTAAAACTTGCTGACATGGCGATGTATTCAGCGAAAGAGCTTTCTCGAAATACAGTACACATTTACACACCAGATTTATTTGCGGATAAGCAAGAAAAAGCGGCTAGTTAATCACGGAGAAATTTGGTGGACGGGATGGGGATCGAACCCACGACCCTCAGACTGCCAGCCTGATGCTCTCCCAGCTGAGCTACCCGCCCACTTTGACTTTTGAGGTTCTACCGGAGAAATGCTATGAATTCAAGAACCCTTGGTCTTTTACTCATCCTTTGCTCTTGGCCCTGTTTGGGGGCAATTGAATTAATTAAACAAGCTCGAGTGTATTCTAAAAGCTCACAGTTCGTTCGGCCCCTCTCTTGCTCTCCTTCACCTGAAGGAGTTTTGCTCCATGAAGTTAGATCAGTTACGGCCACTTAAATTGTCAAAAACTATTACGCATGCGTTCCTTTTTTTGGTTGTAGGCTTCCTTTATGCCGCTGAGCCGGAGATTACAAAAATCAAAAGCTCGGTTTCAGGCGTCGACCAAGCAGTGAAAGCGGTCTATGTGAGCGCCGAAGAAAAGAACAGTTCACCGACCCTTCCCAACCTTGTCTTCAAGCCTGACCTTGCATCTATCGAAATCGAAGCCATTGACCGGCTTATTGAAGACAAATCGGTTCCTGATAAAGAAAAGGAATTAACTCTCATACGGTACACAATGGGGGATCCAAGAATCACGGGAGCCCTGATTAAGGCAAAAAAGAGTGGAATAAAAGTTACTTTGATTACGGATTTAAACCCCGTAATGAAGGGGAATTTCTCACAAATCCAAGGACAAATTACCGCGGCTTTTTCAAAAGCAGAGCTCAAGGACCCTTACAAGAGTGAAGGTGCCAAAGTAATTCAGGAGCTATTGGACGCTGGATTTGAATTAAAAAAAGATATTCTTTCACAACCGCTCTATAGTCCCGAGTTAGAGCGAGTTCCTATCATGCATGAAAAGGCGCTTCTCCTACAGTCGGGAGAAAAGAAAACGGCGTTTTTTGGGACAGCCAACCTAGCTCGAAATCCAAGATACAATCGACTCTTTGAAGTTCAGGATCCGGTCTTTTTTGATGCTTATCGAGAGCATGTCGATGCTTTGTCTGAGTTGTATAAAAAAGGCAAAGAAACGAGCGAGATAGCCCCCGCGGGAAGAACTCTGATTCAATACCCTGATGGGACGGAAATGGAATTAGCTTTCACAGACGGCCAATATAATCCCAATGATCGCATCGTAGACATTCTTAAAAACAACTCCCTTGAACATATCGACTTGTCTCACTTTGTAATGACTCATAGAGGCTTTTTTAATGCTTTGGGCGAAGCCATTTCGAAAAATCCTGAGGCTACTGGGTACGCCGTTACGGATGACCGTTTCTCAGCAATCAAGGGCTGGGGTCTGTCACCGGCACTAGCTGGAATTGAAGTAGTAGATCCTTACAATAGAAAATTTACTGGCCTTAAGCCCTCAGCTTTCGGAAGGATTGAAAGCTTTGTCTATCAAAGACCTGCGGTTGACCCAGATACCGGAAAAGTGAGGGTTGAGAGATCTGAGGAGGGCCCCCCCTCTTCACGGCATGTCTGGCACGACAAAACCACTCTCATCGACTTTAAAGATAAGACAGGAAAAGAGAGGACAGCTATATTTACTGGTAGCTTTAACTTAAGTAACAACGTAGCCAATTCAGAGTTTCAGGTTCAATTCAATCTTCCCCGTGACTCTTGGATTCGAAAAGCAGTTAAGCACAGCATCGAAGAAGTCGTTTCAAATGAGCCCCAATGGGCGGTTCCGACGCTCGAAGCTTCTCTTAGAAATGCAGTCGCGCTTGTTTTAGGAATAACTGACCTCGAAATTCCCCTTGAACAAAGCGGCAAACTTTTAAATGCGATTGATCGACGAAACTTTTCAGATATGAAACAGATTTTAAATCATCTTAAGGAAACCAGGACTCAACTTAACTGGAAATTAGACCCCGAAACAAAAGACGAACGAGTGGACCAATTTATCAGTTTCTTGGACTGGTACGCGAAAAACATTCCCCCCTCGAACGCAGAATTTGATATTCGAGTGCAAAGAACGATCGGCATGGCTTTGGTTATTGCCCAACCAGCTATGAAGGACCACATAAAGGCCAACCTCTTAAGTCAGGTCATTGATAGGCCACAGCTTAGTATCGAGGAACAGCACAAGCTTCTCAATGGAGCTTTTAAGGCTCTAGGGTTGGGAGAAGTAAACCCTTGGTCTGGGATGGAATCCACGCTTTTGTCATTAGAGTCTATTCTTTCACCGGAAGCGCTCGCCGAAAAAGAAAAAAATCCGAATACTCCCTTAGCGGTCTTGATTGGAAAAAAGATTGATGCGGGTGATTTTACGTGGAAGGGCCCCGCCTTTGAAAAGTTTGCACAGGCACTACAATCGGAAATGGGCATTTCTATTCTGTCATTGATTTCTGCTGGGAAAGTCCCACCTGACGAGATTTCAGATTTTGCCAGGTTGTTGAATGAGAAGAGAAAAGCGCTTGAACTTCCTAATGAACTAAAGCCCCTACCGAAAAGTCACGTTTTTGAAACAACTGATCCAGAAAAACTTGAGGAAAGACTTCGAAAGCTCTTTAATTCCCAAGCAAAAAAGGGAATTCTGGCATCCACTGTGATGTCCAATGATAAGCAGTTTATTTCAACCCTGAATAAAATTAAGAGAAATCAAACGGGTGTGCTTGAGGATTTCAAAATCCAAATCCCTAAGACAGATCCTAAAAGAGATGAACTCATATCATCACCTTGCGAAAATATTTTCCAACAGCTTTTTTAGGCAACTTTTTAATCCACAGATGCCTTAAAAAATAACACCCCTTGTGGTAAAATACGGCCCAGGTGCGCATCTCTTTTCGAACTTTTTGGTTTTTCTTTGGGTCGGGAATTCTTCTGTCTGCAATCGTGGCGATTTATTTTCCAATTGAAAATATCATGCCAGCCTATTTTGATCTCGCTAATAGTTTACCAAAGGGGACTGCACAATTTGGTTTCCTGCCCATTGGATATTCTGCTTTGATTGCGGACTGGTTGGGAATTGGTCTAGAAAATAATATTAGATTAATTCAACTGCTGGCTTTATGGGGCACATGGATTTACCTATTTTTTTGGATGAGAAACAAAAAGCTTCGGGTTCTCATGCAACTTTCGCAATGGGACTTACTTCTGATTTATTTGAGCCTTTTTTTAATATTTATAAATCCCTTGTTTTTTAGGGGTATTGTAAGAACTTCTGACAATTCTTTTAATTTGGGCATTATCGCCCTTCTTTTTTGTTTATTCCTAAAAACAGACCACACCCGATCTTTGCAACCTTGGCTTTTTATCGGACTTCTTATGGGGCTTTTTGTTTTAATAAGACCGAACTCAGTTTCCTTGCTACCCGTTTTTGCACTTAGTTCAAACAGGAGCCTCAGAGCGTTCTGTTGTCTGGCTTTAACAACCTTTATTACTTACGCGCTTCTTTCCTATCTGCTAACACAATCCTTTTGGTTTTGGCCATCCAATGGCCCCTATAACTTCTTTGCGGGAAACAACCCTTTTGCTTTTGATGAGATAATAAGGAACTACAATGCTGAGTACTCTTTAGATTCGGCGTTGAAGTGGTGTGGACAAAATGAAACGCGGTTTTCAACAACTGGTCCCGTTTTTTTACATTGCGCACAAAGATTCGTTCTTGAAGAGCCTTTGCTTTTTGTGAAAACTACCCTTCTAAAATTATACAACTTGTTACTAAGACCCAACTTACGGCTGGCTAATACGCCTGTTAAGGCAATCGCACAACTTTTTTTGGCATTTCCTTTTTTTGTTTGGTGGGGATTGTTTCTTTTTCGTTCTCCATTTAGGTCTTTCCTTATTTCGAGAAGAACCGCAGTCTTTATATTTTTCTATTCTGTACCCTTTGTTATGACAAATAGTGATCCTCGGTTTCGGATGCCCCTCGATATAATTTACGGATTGTCATTTTTTCTTTTCGCAATACGGTCATAGGGTGATTCGCATTCAAACCTCATTGACCGTCTAGTTTTCCATCAGAATACACTGGGTATTCCCCACCTTTCGTATACGACTTAACCCTCTTAAACTCTTATTTTTAGTCCGGCTGGGTTCTCTGAGTTTGAGCAGGCCTTAAAGTTGCAATCTCTCACAACGGAGATTTTTTTAAGCAGGAGCTTTAGATGAAAACTTTTCGATTTTTGAACTTATTAGCACTGACCCTCACTTCCTTTTTCATAAGTAGTTGTAAAATTGAGACGAGTGGAGTGACATTTACAGTGAACTCCGGAAGCCTTACTTGTGCGGCAACTGCTTCCCTTAGCTCAGTGGTCTCCGGTCAAACTTTCCCAGTTACCCTTCAGGTGATTGGTGGCGCGGCTCCTTATACGCTGTCAGGCACAACGGGAACCTTCTTAACGACTTATACGATCCCCAAAACCTTAACAAACGCCACTGATAACAGCCAAGTGACTTCGACTTCGTTTACCGTGACAGACAGTGCTGGAAAATCGACTAGCTGCCAGTTAGCGATTACGGTGACCCCTGAAACTACTACCTCTACAGCTCCTTTAAGCTGCTCCGTTGCGGCATCCGATGAAACTCCAGATATCAATCAAAGCGTTACCTATACTGCGACTGCAGCTAATGGCAGTGGCACATACTTTTTTACTGGTTTTATTCCTGGCGGAAGCGGGACGATCACTGCTTCTCTGAATCAGATTAACTCTACTCAAGCGACCGCTGGAGCGCGATACAGTTACTCAGGACTTTACACATCTGTGTTTTACGTTTCAGACTCAGCTGGAAATAGCGCCACCTGTGCCAAGACAGTTACAGTTCAAGCAGGCCAATCCGTTAGTTTAACCGCTAGCCCCTCAACGACGGTGCCGGCAACTCAGTCGATCTCCCTAACCGCAACCCCGTCAGGATTTAGCGCCACTCCTACTTATACTTGGTCGATTGTAGGTTCTGGATTGAATTTAAGTTCATCTGGAAATACGGCTACCGTGACAGCTATTGATGCTTATAGTACTCGAACAGGAACCGTTACTGTCGTCGCGACAAACGGAAGTGAGACGGCAACTTCTAATATTCCGCTTACTTTTACAGCAGGCAGCTCTACCCTTAATTGCTCAATTTCTTATACCCCTGGAACCTATACAACAAATCAAAATGTTCCTTTCAGTATTACGGCAAGCACCGGAGAAGCTTTAACAGTCACTCAAATCAACGTAACGGATGGTACGGTTGTTGGGGGCACTCCTTCGCAGAACCCCTACATTAATTTCTATTACACAGGAACAAAACTCGTGACAGCACTCGCTCGCTCAACTAGCTCGGGAGTTCTTTGTAATAACGGAGCTTATTTACAGACCTCCATTTATATTTCGTCTTCACAAACTCCCTTTTCCTGTAGTCTTTCGATGACACCGAATCCGACCTATACCTATACTTGGATTCTTGCAACGATCACCGCATCGGGTGCACAAGGTAGTTACTGGCTAGAAAGTCTCACTTCAGATTATCCAGATTACATGGCGTTGGATAGCAGCGCGGCTCAGGAGAGTTTAAGTAGTGCCTACTCTTCGGCTATTTATCGATACGTTTATTTCTATTATCCAGGAACTTGGAAAGTTACCGCACGCTTAAGAGATTCAGCTGGTAGAACAGCCACCTGTGATACTTATGAAACTATTTACGGGAACTACTACTAAAGTTAAGCGATAACGAATTCACACAGAAGCGCTGATAGGTCGGAGCTGGACCATCTTCAAAAACATGGCCCAAATGGGCTTGGCAACGAGCGCATCGAATTTCTGTACGAACCATGCCGTGAGAAGTATCCGAAACGGTCTCAATATTTTTGGGATCTACGGGTGCCCAATAGCTCGGCCAGCCACTCCCAGATTCGTATTTTTCCTCTGAACGAAACAAAGGCAAGTTGCAGCCAGCACAGTGGTAGATACCCGCTTCATGGTGATGGTAATACTTGCCAGTAAAAGGCTTTTCCGTAGCCCCTTTTCGACAAACGGCATATTGGTCGTTACTCAGTTGTTCACGCCAAAAAGAATCTGGTTTGTTTTTCCAATCTTCCACAGGACATCCTCATCCAAAGTAATTAGGGGCATTCCCTTTTTTCCATTTAATATTACAGCCAATACTAGCTCTTTGCTCAACAGATACTGGCTGGTTGCTCAGAACCGCTTCGAGAGCTTTTTGTAGGTCTTGGCCTGTTACCGAAATTCTATTTCCAGGACGGCTGTCATCAAATTGGCCACGATAAACAAGTTTTCCTTTTTTATCGAATAAGAAAAAGTCTGGCGTACAAGCAGCTCGATAAGCTTTGGCAGTTTCTTGAGAGGCGTCAATAAGATAAGGAAACGTATAGTTGAGACGCTTCTTCTCAAGGGCCATTTTTTCAGGGCTGTCGTCTGGATAGGAGACGGTATCATTTGAGTTTATTCCAAAAACAGCAATCCCTTTTTCCTGAATTTCCCGGGTCAAAGAAGCCAATTTTGTCTCAATGTGTTTGACGTAGGGACAGTGATTGCAAATGAACATTACAAGAAATGGCTTTTTTCCCTTAACTTCGGAAAGCGTGATGATTTTATCCTCTGTATCAGGCAACGAAAAATCAGGTGCTTCTGTCCCCAAATCCAGCATGGTTGAAGGTGTTAATGCCATAGAGAATCCACAACCCTTCTTAGAAATGGCCAACTAAAATCATGTTCAGGCTTTTCGCCCTTCTCTTCTTTAATTTCAAAATGAGGAGCTGCTAGGAATACTCTTCCCTTGCCATACTGAAAGCGAATCATCGCCGGATCTTTTGATTCCGAAAATCGTAGAACCACTTCAATGTTTTTCCTCTCTGCCTCTTCTGGACTGTAATGAAATGCTGGTCCGCCGTAGAGAAGCATTCGGACGCTCTTGCCCAGTCCTTTTACCAGTGGGTTTCCTAACTCCCAGAGAAATTCCATGACCCCTTCGATATAACTAGGAGCCTCAAGGGACGTGCCATCATAAGCAGTTCCGTCTAAAAGCCCTATCCCATAAGGACCGGTGGTATGGCCTCCCTCGCGATGAGAAGTGGCATAGAAAGCTCCAGCACAGATCCCCAAGTAACTTCCTCCCTTACGAACATATTCCCGGATACTGTGAGCTCCGACATCTCCCAGATCCTCCAAATACACCCATGATTCTCCCCCGGGCATGATCAATAAAGCGGGATCATCCGAAGCAAGATCTCCTAAAATCAAATCTTTTGGCTGTTTTGCTTCATAAGAAAATCCCTGTGCAGTTAAAAACGCTTCTAGGTTTTCCGTTCCCGCATCCCAAGTCCCTTTTCCTTCATACAGGAATACTTTTCCAGACGCAGCAATCGCCTGGAGTGAAATCAAAAATAGGATACTGATTAATTTCATCTTTTTATCCCCCACGAAGTCTTTCAATCTTTTGTTTCCATCGACTCTCCACCAACTGACGGATAATCGCATGCTCCTGCTTTTTTAAGCAGGGGTCTTCTTTAAGTAACTTATCAGCTTCAGTCTTTGCACGCTGTAAGAGATCCGCATCTCTTAAGAGATTCCCTACCCTAAATCCAGGCAGACCACTTTGTCGAGTACCCAGAAATTCTCCGGGCCCACGGATGCGTAAATCTTCCTCGGCAATAACAAAACCATCTTCAGTTTTTGTCATAATTCTGAGGCGTTCGGTAACATAAGCATCGGCCAGCAAGATGCACTCACTTTCCTCAGTTCCTCTGCCCACTCGGCCCCTGAGCTGGTGCAATTGGGATAGCCCCAAACGCTCCGGATGTTCAATGATCATTAATGTAGCGTTGGGTACGTCTATTCCCACTTCGATCACAGTTGTCGATATGAGGATGTTAAATTCCTTTTCTTTAAAACGAGAAAGTATCGTTTCTTTGTCCTCGCTCTTCATTCGACCATGCACCAACCCCACCTTTAAATCAGGAAAAACTTCCTGGCTCAGTTTCCGATGCATTTCAGTGGCAGATTTAAGTTCTAGCTTCTCGGATTCTTCAACAAGAGGGTAGATCACGTAGACTTGTTGCCCCTTTTTTACAACTTCGCTGATTTGTTGGTAAAGCCGAGGTCGGTCTTTGTCTCGAAGGATTCGGGTCCGAATAGGTTTTCTGCCTTTTGGCTTTTGTCGAATGATACTTAAGTCTAAGTCCCCATAAAGCGTTAGTGCCAGGGTTCTGGGAATAGGGGTTGCGGTAGTCATCAATAAATGAGGTTTTCCGGAAGCGCTCTTTTTCAGTAAGAGGCCTCTTTGCTCTACGCCAAAACGGTGTTGTTCATCAACAATCACCAGGCCCAATTTCTTAAATTTTACACTCTCTTGGAAGAGGGCATGAGTGCCAATCACGACACAGTTTTCTTGATTCTGAATGGCTTCGAGAGCTTCTTTTTTTCCCTCGTTCGAGTGAGTCAGGAGATAGACAGGAACCTGTGCCGAATCGAGTAAGCTTTTTGCGGTACGATAATGCTGCTGTGCTAACACTTCCGTGGGAGCCATAAAGGCAGTTTGGTATCCGCTTCCACTGGCGATCGCTGCCGCTCCTAACGTGACAACCGTCTTACCCGCTCCCACATCCCCCTGTATTAAACGGCACATGGAAAAACCTCTGGCGAGATCCTTTTGGGTCACTCCCAATGCTTCTTTTTGATCATCCGTCAGTGAAAAAGGGAGGTTTTTCAGGAGCGCCTCCAGCGTGTTTTCGGGATCTTTTAAAATGGGGGCTTTTTCTCTCTGGTGTTTTTGTTTGATGAGTCCCAGTCCCAATTCGAGGACAAAAAATTCTTCAAAGACAATTCGTTTGATAGCTTCGTTCGGCTCTTCAGAATTGGGTAACTCATCGGGGAAATGCACTTTGGTAAAGCTTTGCCGAAGACTGGGAAGTTCTAAATCAGTAAGAAGTTTTTCCGGGAGACTCTCTTGAAGGTGGGGCAACGATGTGTGAATGGCCTCTCTCATTACTTTGCGTAACGTTTTTTGGTGTAACCCTTCCGTCTCACTATAAATCGGCACGACCCTTCCAAAATTCAAACTAATGACTGGCTTGCCGTTTCTCATTTCAGTTACTTTTTCAAACTCCGGATGGGCAATCTGGAGCCCTCGAGTTGAGGGTCTTACTTCCCCCGCCACGACATAGGAGTTTTCTAATTGAAATTCCTCAAGCAATGCAGGATACGCATGGAACCAAAAGAGGGTGATTTCACCTGACGGATCGGACAAGACAACTTCTAGTCGATGTTTCCGCCCCATTCGTTGTGGTTTAACTCGAGATACTTTTCCAAAAACCACGGCAAAAGAACCGGGTTTAAGAGATCCCAAAGGAGTTAACCGCCTTCTGTCCTCATAATCCCGTGGGAGAAAATAGAGAGCGTCCTCAATGGTAGCAATTCCCTTTTTGGAAAGGAGCTTTGCCAGTTTAGGTCCCACCCCTCTAACGAACTGAATGGGTGAATTTAAAACATCACTCATACCTAATACTAACGACTTCGTATTCCAGTTCACCTTTGGGAACTCGAATAGTGACGACATCCCCTTCTTTTTTATTGAGAAGTTGTCGGGCTATGGGCGATTCAATCGAGAGCTTTCCCTCTTTGATATCCGATTCATCCACACCAACGATCTGATATTTCTTTGTGGTATCGGTTTCGAGATCTTTTACTTCGATAGTCGCTCCAAAAACAATACGATCCGATTTGATTTGAGAAGGATCTACTGCTTGAGAACGAGCGATTTTATCTTCCAAGTCTTTAATTCGCCCCTCGATAAAGCCTTGTTGTTCTCTTGCAGCATCGTACTCAGCGTTTTCAGAAAGGTCGCCGTGTGAACGAGCAGTGGCAATGGCTTGAATCACCTTGGGTCGCTCATGGGTTTTTAAATGCTTTAACTCTTCTTCGAGTTTCTTCTTTCCATTCACGGTCATTGGTACCGTACTCATATCTCTCGCTCCTGCAAACAATGGGTACTTACGGGTATTCGCTTATGCTCTGCAATTGCCTGGACCCCTGCTCTGGCAGCTGCAACCGTCGTAAAGTAGCACAAATTTCTCATGAGTGTATTTCTTCTTAATTCGTACGCAGCTCCGACTTCATGGACCCCTAAAGCCGAAGTATTGACCACTAAACTAATTTCGCCGTTTTTAATGTGGTCGACAATATGTGGGCGTCCTTCATTTACTTTATTAACGCTCCGAACACTGAGTCCCTTTTCATTTAAAAACTGTGCGGTACCGCGAGTAGCGACCAATTCAAATCCTAAGCCGACCAGATCTTTTGCAATGCTGAGGCAAGCTTCTTTATCCGCATCTTTAACACTCAAGAAAGCAGTTCCAGTTAAGGGCAAAGGATAGCCGGACGCAAGTGTTGCTTTGCCAAAGGCTTCGCCAAAGGTTTTTCCAACGCCCATGACCTCACCAGTAGATCGCATTTCCGGTCCTAAAACGATATCTGTTTCTGGAAATCGCTTGAAGGGAAAAACCGATTCTTTAACATAAACCAAATCCATGCCAGCTTGAGAAATTTCAAGATCCTTAAGCTTTTTCCCTAACATGACTTTCATGGCGAGTTTTGCAAACGGAATTCCTCGCGCCTTACTGGCAAAGGGCACGGTTCTCGAAGCTCTCGGATTCACTTCAATAACGAAAATGTTTTGTTCTTCAATGGCAAATTGGATATTGATAAGGCCCTTCACTTTAAGTTCCAAGGCCATCAGGCAGGTTTGCCGTTCCAACTCTTTTTGAATGCTGGGTGAAAGCGACATCGGAGGCAAACTACAGGCAGAATCCCCAGAGTGTACCCCTGCTTCATGAATTTGTTCCATCATGCCCACAATCAACACTTCTTGGCCATCGCAAATGGCATCGACATCTACTTCGATTGCATTCTTCAGGAATCGATCCATTAACAGAGGAGAGTCTTCCGAAATTTCGTGTTTCTTCCCAAGCCATTTTTGAAGCTCTCTACTGTTGTAGATAATTTCCATTCCTCGCCCGCCCAGGACATAAGAAGGTCTTACCAAAAGGGGAAACCCGATCTTTTCCGCAGCCTCTAAGACATGAGAAGCGTCCGACACCACCACACTTTCTGGTTGATTGATCTGGAGTCGATTACAGAGAGCTCTAAACTTGTCTCGGTCCTCAGCGATTTCAATAGCCTGAGCCGATGTCCCCAAAATCGGGACGTTTAATTTGGCAAGCTCTCGACTTAAATTCAGAGGGGTTTGTCCTCCAAAATGAACTACAACTCCCATTGGCTTTTCGTGATCAATGATATGCAGAATGTCTTCAAGAGTTAGCGGTTCAAAATAAAGCTTATCGCTCATATCATAGTCAGTACTGACCGTTTCCGGATTGCAGTTGACCATGATGCTTTCGACGCCTTCTTCTTGAAGTGCAAAAAGCGCTTGGACACAACAATAATCAAATTCAATTCCTTGACCGATTCGATTAGGGCCGCCTCCTAAAATCATGACCTTCTTGCGATCATTTACGGAGATATCATCCCCTTCTTCTTCATAGGTTGAATAAAAATAAGGTGTAAAGGACTCAAATTCTGCTGCGCACGTGTCCACACATTTATAAACTGGAACGATCTGGTGCTTCATTCTCAGTTTTCGGATATTTTCTTCGCTCGTTTGTAATTGGATGGAAAGGGATTTGTCAGAGAATCCCAGGCGTTTCCATTCTCGTAATTGTTTTTTTGAAATATCTGAAAGCCTGCCCACATAAGCACGGATTTCCTTCTCTTCTTCTGTGAGTTCTTTTATTTGTCTTAAGAACCAAAGATCAATTGAAGTAAGTTCATAAACTTCTTTTTCAGTAAAGCCCTCTCGAAAAGCCTGAGCTACCCAGAGGATCCTGTCTGGTTTGGGAGTCTTAATGTAATTTCGTATTCCCTCAATCCACCCACCTTCTGTTTTAATCGTGCGTCTCTCTGACAGCGGATTGAGCCCCCACCACTTTACTTCCAAAGAGCGAAGAGCTTTCTGTAGAGACTCTTTAAAGGTTCGTCCCATCGCCATCGCCTCGCCCACTGACTTCATCGAAGGCGAAAGGCGGGAATCGGATCGAGGAAACTTTTCAAATGCAAATCTAGGAATCTTGGTAACTACATAATCAATGCTGGGCTCAAAACAGGAAGGCGTTTTTTTGGTAATGTCATTTGGAATTTCATCTAAAGTGTAACCAATCGCCAGTTTGGTGGCGATGCGGGCAATCGGAAATCCTGTTGCTTTGGAGGCAAGAGCTGAGCTTCGAGAAACTCGAGGATTCATCTCAATAGCCACCACCCTGCCCGTCTCAGGATGAACAGCAAACTGGATATTGGATCCCCCTGTATCAACGCCCACTTCACGAATGATCGCAAGTGCTTTGTCTCGGAGATCCTGATACTCCACATCCGATAATGTCTGAGCGGGAGCTATTGTAATGCTGTCACCCGTATGAACCCCCATGGGATCCACATTTTCGATGGAGCAGACTACAACCACGTTGTCTTTTTTATCTCGGATAAGCTCTAGTTCAAATTCTTTCCACCCTAAAACAGATTCTTCGACCAAAATTTGACTGGTTGGGCTTGCTTCAAGTCCTCTGGCGCACTCGACTCTAAACTCCTCTATGTTATAGGCGACACTGGCACCCGTTCCCCCCAAAGTAAAAGAGGGTCGAATCACACAGGGAAAACCTACTTGGCTCGCAATTTCCAAGGCCTCATCAACTGTACTTGCTTCGCCACTTTTTGGAAAATCAACACCTACTTTGATGAGAACTTGCTTAAATAATTCTCGGCTTTCCGCTTTTTCAATAGCAACTTCATTTGCTCCAATCAGCTCAACCCCATATTTTTCGAGAATGCCTTCGCGATGAAGGGACATTGCCAAATTTAGAGCAGTCTGACCTCCGACCGTTGGCAGCAGTGCTTGGGGCTTTTCTCGCCGAATGAGATCCTCAAGATAGGGCAAGGTCAGCGGTTCAATGTAAGTACGATGGGAAAAAACAGGATCCGTCATGATGGTTGCTGGATTGCTATTGACCAAAACAACCTCGTAGCCCTCTTCTTTAAGCGCTTTGCAGGCCTGAGTACCCGAGTAATCAAATTCGCACGCTTGGCCAATGATGATGGGACCCGATCCAATCACCAGCACTTTTTTGATGTCTGTTCTTTTAGGCATTCGACTCAAATCCTACTGTTATCATCATAAATTTTTTCGATCGGCATGTGCTCATACATGCGATACTTCAGGTACATCCCCACCAAGAGCCAGAGCCAGCTCTGATAGGTTTCAAAATCTTTTTCTTTTTTAAACTGTTTTACCTTTGCCTTGATGTAGTCATGTACCTCTACAGGGTGGTAAGAGGGGCGCCGAACGAAGGCGCTCGCTTCGCTTTTTCCTGATCCATCCTCAATCAACCGTCCTTCAATGAGATCGCCTTTTTGAAGCCCCAAGAAATCAGAATCATATTTTCTCGCAATGAAATGCGATTTTCCTGTGAAGAGCTCCTTCAATTTCAGGCCTTCATCGTTGATTTTTTGAACACTGTAAAGACCTCGTAGGTTTCCCTGCTGTAGCTGATTCCAGAGACCTCGAATATTGGAAGATAATTTTTCAACTCCAGCGGGAATCTGCTTTTCAAAAAGGCACCAGTCGTAGAAAAAATCCCAGAGATCTTCAACTAGCTCTGCTCTTTCGGGTTGAGAAAGCGTCATTCGAAGCCTTGTATGAAAATCTTTTCGTAGATTTTCTAACTGTGCTTGATCCACTAGTTCAATAAGCTCATCCACGATCGTTACAAAATCAGGATAAAGGTTACCGGGTAGGTTTCGTTTTGAAGTTACGATTTCACTTTTCATGTTAAGAACCCCTTAATGAATTGATCAAAAAGAAAGTTAGCGTCACTCGGCCCCGGCTTTGCTTCCGGATGAAACTGAATGCTCGATATTTTTAAATTTTTTGAAGTAAAACCTTCTAAAGTTTGATCGTTCAAATTGATAAGACTGACTTGAATATCTTTTTTGGGAAGAGATTCCGGCTTTACAGCAAACCCATGATTTTGAGAGGTAATGAGAATCTTTCCTGTCTCCAGGTCTTTTACCGGATGATTCACGCCGTGGTGCCCATATTTTAACTTATAGGTCTCCCCACCCAGTGCTCTCGCCATCAACTGATGTCCCATGCATATAGCTAGAATCGGGAACTGCCCCATCAAGGCTTGAATTTCTTTGACGGCATGAGGAACTCGCGCAGGATCTCCAGGGCCGTTTGATAAGCAGACGGCCACCGGTTTTTCTTTTTTAACTTCCTCAGCCGGCATCTGGTAAGGAACTACGCGCACTCGAAATCCACGAGATGAGAGACTTCTTAAAATATTCCACTTCACACCAAAATCATAAACAACAATCGTCCCTGCAGAATTTTTTAATTTATTTTTTTCGGCTTCAAATTCCCAGGGCTCGCGACAGCTAACCTGACTTACCAAATCCAGACCCTCCATTTGCGGGATCTGGGCTAAGAGAGAGGCCCCCTTTTCTTTAATTTCTTCTACGTTTTCAGTATCGACTGGAAAAATAATACTTCTTTGGGCTCCTTCATCTCTCAAGAGCTTAGTTACTCTCCTCGTATCAACTTCGGAAATCCCTGGTACGCCTGCCTTTTGAAGATAATCTCCCAAACTCTGCTGGGCTCTCCAATTCGAGGGTTTGGAAAAATACTCTCGCGCAACAACCCCTTTTAATAATAATGAATCAGACTCAATGTCCGACCCATTTACACCGTAATTTCCGATCTGAGTATGTGTCATCACGACCACTTGATGAGAATAAGAAGGATCAGAGAAAATTTCCTGGTAGCCACTCATTCCTGTATTGAAAACAGCTTCGCCCCCTTGGATGGCCTTGGCTCCAAATCCTTTACCTAGAAAAACATGGCCGTTTTCGAGGTAGAGAGCAGCTTTCCAAAAGGAGTCTTGCATCAAATATTCCCTCGATAAACGATTTTTCCACCTACAATCGTGAAAACTGGCTTCCCCCTCATGGTCCAGCCATGAAAAGGAGAATTCTGGCTTTTCGACTGAAACTGAGAACGGTCCACCACCCATTCTTGACCGGGATCAAAAATTGAAATGTCCGCGTCAGATCCGAGTTGGAGCGTTCCCTTTTTTACTCCGATAATTTGTGCAGGCTTCAGAGTCATAGCTGCTACCATCTTTGATAAATCCCAATGGTTTTTTAAAACCTTTGCATAATAAAGTGGAAAGGCCGTCTCCAGTCCCACCATTCCAAAATCAGCATGATCGTATTCCACTTCTTTTTCTTCCCTTGAATGAGGCGCATGATCAGAAGCCAAGGCATCTATAGTTCCATCAGCCACTGCTTCTTGGAGCGCTTCAATATCTTCTTTTTCTCTTAACGGCGGTGCTACTTTTGTATTGGTATCATAGGTGCCAACCACCTCATCCGTCAAAGTCAGGTGGTGCGGAGTGACTTCAGCTGTCACTCGAATTCCTCTTCTTTTTGCCTCTCGAATCAACGCTACGCTTCCCGCCGTGCTGGCATGGGCAATGTGTAACTTTGCTCCGGTAAGTTCGGCCAAGTAAATATCTCGCGCGACAATGACTTCCTCGGCAGCCTTGGGGATTCCTCGAAGGCCAAAACGGGCCGAGTTATACCCTTCGTTCATGACCCCGAGACCTTTCAGATTGAGATCTTCGGCATGGCTAATCACTGTTAAATCAAAGCGCCTTGAATAATCGAGAGCTTTACGGAACAGATAGGCATTCATTACTGTTTTTCCATCATCTGAAATAGCAACAATGCCGGCTTCTCTCATCGAACCAATTTCGGCTAACTCCTCTCCTTTGAGTCCTTTGGTGACCGCTCCAATCGGAAAGACATTTACTGGAGAATCAGTAGCTACTTTTTGGCGGATATAGGTCGTAATGTATGAACTATCATTGACGGGTTGGGTATTAGCCATACAGGCAATACTGGTAAACCCTCCTGCTGCCGCTGAACGAGTTCCTGTTTCAATTGTTTCCTTGTGAGTTCCACCGGGCTCTCTTAGGTGGGTGTGAATATCTATCCATCCCGGAGTCACAACAAATCCCGTTGCATCAATTTCAGGAAGAGGTTCGTCTTTGGGAATTTCGAGATTTTTTCCAAGGGCTTGAATTTTTCCATTCAGAACGAAAATATCTTGGACGGCATCTTTATTTTGACTGGGATCTATCACTCTGCCGTTTTTGATGAGAAGAGAGTTAGTACTCATTGAATTGCATCCTTCCAAGAAAAGGGCTCTCCCCCTGATAACAAATGAAGCACTGACATCCGAAGCATCACTCCGTTTGAAACCTGATTCAGAATCACAGAACGAGAACTATCAGCAACATCTGTCGCAAGCTCAACGCCTCGATTTACAGGTCCCGGATGCATAATCAAAACTTCGGGTTGGCAAAGTTTTAACACTCTTTGGTTCAGTCCATAAAACCGAGAATATTCTCCTTGAGAAGGAGTTTGGCCATGACTGAATCTTTCAAATTGAATCCTCAGCATCATGACGACATCTTGGTCTTTTACGGCTTTGTCTAATTCGTAAAAAACTTTCACACCCATTTTTTCTACTTTAGGGGGCAAAAGAGTCGGTGGACCACAAACAGAGACCTCAGCACCCATCGTTTTTAAAGCGTAAATATTTGAACGTGCGACTCGACTATGGGCAATATCACCAACAATCAAAACACGAGTTCCTCGAATTTGTTTTCTTCCTTCGAAAACAGTCATCAAATCAAGAAGTGCTTGAGTCGGGTGCTCATGAAAGCCATCTCCCGCATTCACGAGGGGAAGATTCAAAGCTTGATCTAATAAGAAGGGAGATCCTGCTGAAGGGTGGCGGAGAATGAGGATATCAGGCCGCATCGCCTCAATATTCCGGGCAGTATCTAGGAGCGTTTCACCCTTCTCTGTGGAGCTTCCCCCCTTGGTTAAAACAATCGAATTTCCACCCAGTCTCTGAGTTGCTAATTCAAATGAACTTCGCGTCCGGGTGCTTGCTTCAAAAAACAGCATAAAAGCCGTTTTTCCCGATAAAGTGGGCGGGATCGATTGTCCTTTTTCATAGCGATCTTTAAAAGCAAGAGCGGTCGATATAAGTATTTGAATTTGTTCCTTTTTTAAAAATTCTGTCCCCAGGAGTGATTTCAACTGCAACGCATTTGCCGGAGAGGCATTTGGGATGGTCATTTGAGTTCAAGACTTTAGGATAAATCTATGCGAATGGGAAGCGCTCTTTATTGCTTCCAAAGGCTATCTGCGTTATTGAAGAGACATCTTAAAAAGAGGTGTTACCATGGCTTTTGAAATGAAATTAAAAACCGGACTTGCTGAAATGCTTAAGGGCGGAGTGATCATGGATGTGGTCAACGCCGAACAAGCAAAAATCGCAGAAAAAGCTGGGGCCGTCGCCGTCATGGCTTTAGAGCGGATTCCTGCAGACATTCGAAAAGAAGGTGGGGTCGCTCGTATGTCCCCTACCGATAAAGTTTTGGAAATCATGGAAGTGGTCTCCATTCCCGTTATGGCCAAAGCAAGAATTGGTCATTTTGTAGAAGCGATGATTCTAGAATCTCTGGGAGTGGATTTTGTGGATGAAAGTGAAGTTCTCACTCCAGCTGATGAGCAATACCACATTGATAAATTTCAATTCAAAGTTCCCTTCGTTTGTGGGGCTAGGAATTTAGGAGAAGCCCTTCGACGAATAGGAGAAGGGGCTGCAATGATTCGAACCAAAGGAGAAGCCGGTTCCGGAAACATTGTAGAAGCAGTGAGACATCTCCGTGCTTTGAGAACGCAAATTCGAAGACTAACCACTCTTGGACGAGAAGAACTCGTCAATGAATCAAAAGAGCTCGGAGCTCCCCTCGCTCTTGTTGAATGGGTAGCTGCCAACGGTAAGCTTCCTGTGCCCAATTTCGCAGCGGGTGGAGTGGCTACACCGGCTGATGCAGCTCTTTGTCGTTGGCTGGGCGCTGAATCAGTTTTCGTAGGCTCGGGAATTTTTAAATCTCAAGATCCGGAAAAACTAGCTCACGCGGTTGTTGAAGCGACCACCCATTATCAAGATATAAAAGTTGTTTCTGAATGCTCAAAAGGACTGGGAACCGCTATGAAGGGCCTGGATGTTCATCTCTTAAAAGCGGAAGAGCGTCTTTCAGAACGAGGCTGGTAAGATTTCAATGCTGATCGGGATTTTAGCGCTTCAAGGGGCAGTCGATCCGCACGGAGAAAAGCTTAAGAATCTGGGAATAGAATCTCGTCTGGTGAAACACCCCAAGGATTTGACTGGTCTGGCGGGAATGATTCTGCCCGGAGGCGAAAGCTCGACAATGCTTCACCTACTGAAGCTGCGGGGCCTTTGGGACGATTTAAAACTCTTTGTTTCTGAAAAACCTTGCTGGGGACTCTGCGCTGGGGCCATCCTACTTGCGAATGAAGTTACTTCACCCAATCAGGATTCTCTGAAAGCCATGGATATCGGTATTGTTAGAAACGCGTATGGTCGCCAAAATGAAAGTTTTGTTTCGCCTCTGAAGCCGAGCTCAGATTGGATGGATCTGGAATCGATCGAAGGAGTATTTATCCGTGCTCCCAAAATCAAGCGGACTGGCTCCCAGGTGAAAACTCTTTTTACTTTTGAAGGGGAACCAGTGATGGTTCAAGAAGGGAACAAACTGGCATCGACTTTCCATCCAGAACTCTCCGAAAGCAATAAACTACATCAGTACTTTGTGAAACTCTGTCAAGAAAGCCTCTAAGTAAGGTATATTGATATTCATGGATCATCGTTTTCCCCAATGGCTAAGGACTTTTGTTCGCAAACTTGATTTTTTGGGCCTCCCTAATTTGGGAATGCTGGTGTGTGGCTTAGGAGCCATGGCTTATTTTTCCCAGGTAACGGGATTTAGTGCTGTTGATAAGTTTCTCTTTGATCCTATCGCGATTCGCGAAGGAGGCGAATGGTGGAGGTTGTTTGCTTTTCCCATGTCGGATCCGGCTTCCACTCCCTCAAATCCTATTTTCTTTTTATTTTTTATTCTTTTTACCTACTTTGTTTTTCAATCCATCGAATCTCAGTGGGGCGCGGGTCCTCTCACTGTTTTTGTTTTATTAAGCTACCTTAGCATTGTTGCGGGAGCCCTAGTTTTAGGGTTTCGCACAAATGTCTGGCACTATGTTCTTCTGAACGTGAGCTTGGTCTTTGGCACTCTTTTTCCCAACTTTGAAATTCTTTTGTTTTTTATTCTCCCCGTAAAAGCAAAGTGGTTGACCCTATTCTCTGGTGTTCCTCTGCTGGTTCAATTCGTATTTGGACAACGAGATTACAAACTTTTCCTTTTGTTTGCTCTGTTTCCCTATTTTCTCTTTTTTGGTCCTTATTTTTATAAAGAACTGCGGAGTAAAGCTAGGGTCGCGGCAAATAGAAAAAAATTTGATAAGGATATATGGCGCTAGGCCTTCTTGGCTTTTCTTTTCGTGTTTCGGTATTGAAGTAAACTTCGAATAATCACGGCTACGATCAGGAGAGAAACCACAATCGTAATGACCATTTTAATTTCTTTGAGCTTTAAAAGAAGATCGGAAATCTCACTTCCAAAGTAGTGCCCCAAATAGTACCCGCCCCCAATCCACAAAGGAACGCTGATCAAAGCCGCTAGAAAATCTAACAGAATAAAAGTCCGAAATTTCATGTGCATGGAACCTGCCATGAAAAAAACAACGGCTCTTAATCCCGCAACGAATCGCGCAAAAAAAACGACTTTGGGTCCATACTTTCGAAAATAGGCTCGCGCTCTACGAACTCTTTTTGGAGAAAACAGGGGCTTCTTTTTTCGATTGAGAATACTACCGCCGAGCCGATGCCCAATAAAAAAGAGAATAGAATCCCCAATGAGAACTCCTAAAATCGTGACCGTGATTCCCCCGAACCAGGTCATGGTTCGGTCCCAAATGAGGTACCCAGTTGCAATCAGAGGAATATCCTCAGGAAGAGGAAATCCCAAACCACAGGCAACTAGAATTCCAAAAATCAGGAGGTAGGCAACGCCACCAGATAAATCAGTTAAAAACTCGAACAACCGTTCCATGGACCAACCATCTTAAACGAGCCAACGCTGTTAGACATTAAAATTCGGTTAATATTTTGCCACTCTGTGGCGGCTTTGGTATTTCTAAGGGTGTGGATAAATCAGACTCAAAAAAGAAGGCCAAAAGCGATGGGGGGACGCCCTCTGCTCCGGTGGCTCCAGAAGTCTTGCCAGCCAAAAA
The DNA here is from genome assembly GCA_945878405.1 of Bdellovibrio sp. ZAP7. Classification (GTDB taxonomy): domain Bacteria; phylum Bdellovibrionota; class FAC87; order UBA2466; family UBA2466; genus RFNO01. The sequence continues at coordinate 170,876 of CAMCTJ010000002.1, read as the reverse complement.
ACGCAAAGCTTCGACCAGCATTGCGCCTACTGATCCCTTACTGGCCACTTATTTCAGAGAAATATCTAAATACCCACTTCTCACCAAAGAAGAAGAACATGAACTAGCAGTTAAGTATTACGAAACTAAAGATCGAGAAGCGCTACAAAAGCTCGTGACAGCGAACTTACGGTTTGTGGTCAAAATTGCCTATGAATATCTTCACTACCGAATTCGATTGATGGATTTAATTCAAGAGGGAAATACGGGACTACTGAAAGCGGTTCAGGATTTTAATCCGTATAAAGAAGTGAGACTTACCACTTATGCTGTTTGGTGGATTCGCAGTTACATCCAAGAAGCTATTTTAAAAAATTTTTCACTGGTCAAAATGGGAACCACGCAGGCCCAGAAAAAGCTTTTTTACCGACTAAAAAAAGAGCAACAAAAACTCGAGGAGATGGGTCTTTCTCCTGGTCAAAACGTTAAGCTTTTAGCAAGTAAACTGGATGTCAAAGAGAAGGAAGTAGAAGAAATGAGCCAACGTCTCTCTGGTCCCGACGTTTCTCTCAATGCCCCTATCGGGGACAATGAGAAACAAGAACACATCCAAAATCTAGCTGATCCAGAAGCCCCAGTAGATCAACGACTCGGAGATGAAGAGCAAGCACAACTTTTCAAAGAGGTTTTGAAAAAGTTTGGTCAAACGCTAGAAGGTAGAGAAAAAATCATTTTCCAAAACCGCTTAATTTCAGAGAATCCTCTGACTTTACAGGAAATTGGCGCCAAATATAAAGTCTCTAAAGAACGAGCGAGACAATTAGAAGAACAGGTTAAAGACAAATTAAAGAAATACGTAGCCCAGCACTATCCGGATTTTAATATTCTTACTCAGGATCAGTAATTTTCAGGAAAAAGCTGTCTTTCCACACATTCAATGACAGTGTGAATGATCTTCATGTGCATTTCTTGAATCCGATCAGAAGACTTCCCAGGAATAATAATTTCTACGTTTGCTTTGCCTTTCAGCTTGCCCCCGTCTTTACCGGAAAGAACCACCGTTCGAATTCCCCTTTTTTGAGCAACGTCCATAACCTGAAGAAGATTCTGCGAATTTCCACTCGTGGTAAGAAGAACTAAGAGATCGCCTTTGCGCCCTAGCCCCTCAAGTTGCCTAGAAAATACATGCTCAAAGCCCATGTCATTGGATACACAGGTCACGTGAGAAGGATCCCCCAGAGCCAACGCCCCTAGAGGCTTCCGATCTTTTCTGAAACGCCCTGTGAATTCTTCAGCAAAGTGCATGGCATCACAGTGTGACCCACCGTTTCCGCAAATAAAGAGGTTTCCGCCTCTGCGATAAAGCTCAACGACTTCTTTTACAAAGTTATCGCAAAGATCAATTTGCTTGGGATCCCCCAAAAACGACCCCAGTACATCGTGAGCCTCTTTTAAAGAAGCAGAAAAAAAACTCATTCGGTGATTCCCTCAAGAAGCTTAAGAGCCGCTTTGGCAGTTAGTGGGCTTCCGGTAAAATCCTTCGTTAGGGTCAGATAATCAAACTCCAGTCCAGGTCCAAAGTACTTGGCCTTGAGTTTGTCACCGATGGCTTTCGATCGGTAAGCCGTTCCAAACTCTTTCACGATAGATTCGTAGAACTGCTGCACCATCAAAATGCCAATGGCATAATTCTGCACATAAACGGGTGCCATCACAAAATGATCCACATCCCAATCGGCATACTCTGGCTTTAAACTTACTCCCCAATAGTCCTGAAAAATAGTCGACCATAGCTTTCCATAGTCCTGATCGGGGTTAAGATAAAGTGCTCGTTCGAACTCGCTAAATAGAACTTGCCGTAACAAAACGAAAGCTTGTTCGATTCGAGTCGATCGCTCTTGATTGCTCAAGATGGGTTTCAGCGCATCCGAACTGACCGCCGTATATTTAGGCAAGGTATCCTCTAAACATTCAGATGAATCCGCCATTCGCTCCAAAGTCATCGCGATGGCTTCGGTTTCTACTGAACCAAAACCTCGAAAAGCAGCAACGGGTTGCCGGATCTCCCCAAAATGAATTGCATGTCCGAGCTCGTGAATGATGGTGCTGATATCATCCCACTGTACTGGCTTTTTGAGGTTTGCCAAAAATCGAATATCCGGTTTAGGGCTTGTAAGAACTTCTCCCTGCTCATTCACATGAGGAGCTACAACCCCCATAGCAAAAGCATGGGTGTTTTTTCCCGGGCGTGGATAGAGATCCATCTTGAAATCATAAGAAGCCACATCGATTCCTAAGCTAGAATAGAAATCACTAGCGACTTTCATTACTTCAGTTTCTGGAAAATCCTTGAAGAGTGCATTCACTTCTCCAGAAGCCGATTTTTCCCTCAAGTACCGGATGTCCCACGCCTCAACTTTATTTATGCCATAACGCTTTCCCATGGCCTTGAGTATTTTTCTAATTTGAGGAGCAAGCTTGGTCCGAACTTCCTTCACATTTGCAAGATAGTTTTTGAGATTTAACTGATTTCGAAAAAATCGATAGTCGTAATAGTTTTTAAATCCAGCCTGTCGTGCCTCGGCGTTACGAGATTTGATCAAATCACGAAATCCCCACTTCAACCAAGCTTCGGCGCGAGAAGCATTATATTTTTTAAAGAGAGACTCTCTCTGGGCGCGATCTTCTGTGCTGCCAATGCGCTTTGAAAGCAGAGCTCTTGAAATCGGCTCAGGCTCTCCTGGTACTTCAATTCGAAACGCATTGCTCTTATTTGAAAGAGCATCTTGTTGATCTTGATTTTCTTTCTCTTTTTTAATGACTGCTTCTTGAGTGAGAATACTGGTTTCTAACAGTTGTTTTGCACGCTCTAACCGTCTTTTCCAAATACACTGAGCTTCAACACCGGTGGAGCTTTTTGCTAATGCTACGGTCTTTTTGAGAATCTCTTTGTCGTACGCTACTTTTTGGTAGGTTTCAAAGAGGCTTCCCATCTTCTCAGGCGAAGCTCCAGGCTCGTTGGCCTCTACTTTCCATTGTTCAATTTGATAATCGGCGGAGGCTTGATCCATCCGGTCTTGAAATGAAGACAAGTCCTCGCTGAATAACTTCTTTATCGCCAGGCACCCTGGAGAAAGGTCTTTCTCTTGAGAGGCTGCATCTAAACTACGAATATTTTTTGAGGCACACCCAGTCAGAACAATCAAAGAGAGGAATAGAGTTTTCTTCATTTTATTTTCCTTCCATAAAAGGGTAGCCATACTGAGTCGGCGGATTCAATGTTTCGGAGATGGTTCGCACCGATACCCATCTTAAAAGATTATAAATACTACCTGCTTTATCATTGGTTCCGGATCCTCTTGCACCACCAAAGGGCTGCTGTCCCACGACCGCTCCCGTAGGCTTATTATTGATGTAATAATTTCCGGCACTATGAGTAAGTTGAAGAGTGGCACGTTCAATGACACTTCTGTCTTGTGAGAACAGGGCTCCCGTTAGAGCATAAGGGGACGTTTCATCGCAAAGCTTTAAGGTTTCATCAAATTTTGAATCGTCATACGCATAGATAGTCAGGACGGGTCCAAAAATTTCCTCACAGAGAGTTTGATAGTTAGGATTGGTTGTTTCAATTACAGTTGGCTCGAAGAAATATCCTTCTTCACAGTTTCCTTTGCCTCCAGAAATAATTTGGCAATCGGGGCTATTTTTAGCGGTTTCCACATAGCGGCTGATGTTGTCGAAAGATTTTTTATCAATTACAGCTGACATGAAATTTCTAAAGTCGAGGACATCACCCATTTTCACGGTTTTCAGTTCTGCAACAAGAGCTTCTTTCACTTTGGGCCAGATACTTTTAGGAATGTACGCCCGGGAAGCTGCAGAACACTTTTGCCCTTGATACTCAAAAGCACCTCTTACCAAAGCTGTGACCAATGCTTTTTGGTCACAAGAACTGTGAGCAAAGACAAAATCTTTACCACCCGTTTCGCCAACAATGCGGGGATAACTTCGATACTGATGAATGTTCTCACCTACCCTCTTCCACATGTTTTGGAAGACACCGGTGCTTCCGGTGAAGTGAATTCCACCCAAGTGTTTATCTTTTAAAACCATGTCTCCTACGAGAGCTCCACTCCCGGGAATAAACTGAATGACTCCTGGAGGAAGGCCGGCTTCCTCGAGGAGTTTCATAATGAAATAACCTGAGTAAACCGCCGTTGAAGCAGGCTTCCAAAGAGAAACATTGCCCATCAGCGCTGCAGAAGTAGGAAGATTTCCGGCAATTGAAGTAAAATTGAATGGAGTCACGGAAAAAACAAAGCCTTCGAGTGGGCGATATTCCATTCTGTTCCACACCGCAGAGTTCGAAAGAGGCTGAATGCCATAAATTTGTTCTTGGAAGTGGGTATTAAATCTTAAGAAATCGATGAATTCGCAAGCAGCATCGATTTCAGCTTGGTAACAGGTCTTACTCTGTCCCAACATAGTTGCTGCATTTAAAATGAATCGATGTTTGTGGGTGAGAAGTTCGGCAGCTTTTAAAAAAATGGCCTGGCGGCTTTCAGCAGGCATTCGAGACCACTCTTGCCAAGCTTTAAGCGATCCCTCAATAGCCGCCCTGATTTCTTCAGGACCTACTTGATGAAACTGTCCCAAGACGTGTCGGTGATTATGGGGAACAACGCATTTATCGGTTTTTCCTGTGCGGACCTCTTTGCCATTGATGATTGCGGGAATATCGACTTTTTCACCTAATTGGCGATCGAGTTCTTTTTTTAGGGCTAAGGTCTCACTAGAGCCTGGCTTATAAGCAAGAACGGACTCGTTTACTGGTTTTGGCACTTCTGCATTCAAATTAGTTAGGCTCATAAAAAATTCCCAAAAAGTCCAAGAAATACCATGTGAGATAGCAGATGGGAAAGGTCCTTTTAATTGTAAGAAGTTACGCTTATGATTGCCCAATGATTGACTCGTTGCGCGAGATGAACGAAATCACCAGAAAAATCTCACTCTCCAACCAAACGTTTCTAAAATCTTATCCGGGGGGATCTCACGACCGGCAACCCGTACACACTGTTTACGGCGGAGCTCAGATTTTTTCTGCTGAAACCGCTCAGAAAATGAGCACTGTGGCTCTAAAAAACTTAAAAGAGCACGCCCCTGACGCCAGTTCTTTGATGAGGGCCTTAGGAGAAGAAAAAGCCGATCCGAATCTTTGGAATCTCATTTATAACCGCATCATCCAGAAACTCACCAACGAAGCCGTTGAGGATTTTCGAATTGATTATGAAGATGGCTATGGAACACGGCCTGACGGTGAGGAGGATGGACATGCGGAAACTGGAGCTCTAGAGGTTGCGAAAGGACTGCGGCAAAATTCCCTCCCCCCTTTTATCGGCCTTCGTATTAAGCCTTTTTCTGAAGAATGCCACAAAAGAAGTATTCGAACGCTTGAGATTTTTCTTTCAACTCTGTTAAAGGCCACTTCGGGAAAAGTTCCCTCTAACTTTGTGGTCACCCTTCCCAAAGTAACTCACGCCGAACAATGTGCTGCACTCGTTGAAATCTTTGAAGTGATCGAAAAGAAAAATAAACTCGCTCCTGGCACTTTAAAATTTGAATTCATGGTGGAAACCACACAAGCCATCTTAGGACCGGACGGCCGAACCCCCTTGAGAGCTTTTGTAGAATCGGGAAACGGCCGGTGCGTCGGCGCTCATTTTGGCACTTACGACTATACAGCAGGTTGCGGGATAGCTGCCCATTACCAAACAATGGTAAGTCCGGTTTGCGATTTTGCTAAACACATCATGCAAGTATCCCTTGCGGGTCTACCTGTTCTGCTTTCAGATGGTGCAACAACCGTGATGCCGGTGGGAAATCGCGAATCAGTCCACCGCGCTTGGAAATTAAGTTACGATAATATTCGGCACTCTTTAGCGACAGGATTTTATCAGGGTTGGGACCTCCATCCCGCGCAACTACCTGTTCGCTATGCTGCTACTTATGCTTTCTTTTTAGAGGCATTAAGTTCCGCTTCCGAGCGCTTAAAAAGCTTTGTGGAAAAGGCTGCGAAAGCCACTCTTCTGGGAGATGTCTTTGATGATGCAGCCACTGGACAAGGACTTTTAAACTTTTTCTTAAGAGCTTTGAGCTGCGGAGCCATTACTGAAGAAGAGGCCTTGAAGACAGGTCTTACCATCGAGGAATTTCGGGGACGATCGTTTCTTAAGATCTTAGAGAGAAGGCGATAACTTCCATATCGGCAGATTAAAAACCGGACTGTCCTTAGTCACTTCAGAAACCTGATGGCCGAGAGCCCCTCTAAATCCAAAACTTTTGATCAGGTCTAGTTCTTTAGTTTCCAATTCCATTTCAGAAGTGCGAAAAATTTGCGGCCTCATTTTGAGCTGTTTTTCAGTAAAAACGATTTTCTCTTCTAGTTGTTGCCGGGAAGATATCTCGTGTTTGACACTTAAACCGACCTCTACCAAATCAGGAGAAAGATCTAAAATTTTTCCCCACGTAGTAAAAAATCGGAGGGAATCCATTTCATCGACTCTCAATGGCCCAAGGGTCTTACGACATTCTTTCAAGAAAGCATCGGCAGAACCAGGATGAGATCGAGAAACCTCAAGCCAATGCTTAAGATCAGACTTCGTGAATTTTTCAGGATAAGAGCTGGCGTACGCTTCCAACTCCTCTTTAAGAGGGAGACGATTCAGTCCCACGTAATCGGGATCTATAAAGAGGGTAAAAGGAATCTCCAACGAAGTGAGCACTTTTATTGCCTGGAGAAAAACGCCTTTTCTGGGGTTTTCTAAAACGATAGCTGCAAAACCCTGCCGTTTTCGCTTCTCGATGCAATCAATGATCTGGCCTAACTTCGCAAATCGATAATGTTCCTTTATAGCTTCCAGCTGGCTTTCAAAATCTTGAAATGATTCGGGGCCTAAATAGTCATACGGAACTATAACCGAGTTTTTGGGGCCAAATATCATCACACCGTCTTAGAATAAGTAGCTTTTTGATTGGGATTTTTTAAGTAAGCATCAAAAATCATCGCCACGTTACGAACAAAGAGACGCCCTAGGTTTGTGACCTTCATGGATTGGGTATTTCCTTCCAAAATTCCTTCTTTGAAAAAGTCGCCTAATTGGGAAAGTTCCCACCCATACTTTTCTTCGAATGGCTTTTTAAAGCGCTCTTCGAACTCTTTGGCATCTAATCTAAACTGGCACATCAGACTCTGAATGGTCCATTTCCTTTCGCGATCATCATCAGTCAAAAGGCAGCCTCGCAAAGTAGCAAGCCCTGTTTTTTCCACTCGCTCTTCGTAGTTTTTGGCTTCCCTGACGTTTTGAAAATAAGCATTTTGGGACTCTCCAATTGCAGAAGCTCCCACTCCCAAAAGACCCGCACCCTTCTTCACACTGTAGCCCATGAAGTTTCGATAGAGCCGACCATCTAAAAGAGACTGAAACATTTCGTCAGTCTCGAGTGCAAAATGATCCATTCCAATTGAGCGATAGCCCGCTGAAATGAGGGCTTCATAAGCAAGTGTAAAAATCTCCACTCGTTCTTCAGCAGCCGGCATTTTTAATTTTTCCAAAATCTTCTGGTGTGGTCGAAGACTTGGAAGATGCGCATAATTGTAGAGAGCGATTCTATCAGGTCGGATTCGAATAACGTCTTCAATTGTTTTTTGAAACGTTTGAATCGTCTGTAATGGCAGCCCATACATCAAATCGAAGTTGACTCCCGAAAAACCCAAAGCATGACAAGTTTTCAACATCTTTTGGGTCATCTCCGCAGATTGAATTCGATTAACGGCCTTTTGAACCTGCTCATTAAAATCTTGGACCCCAAGGCTTGCGCGATTAAAGCCAACGCTTTGCAAGACTTCAAGTTGTTCATCAGAGGTCACTCGGGGATCAATCTCGATACTGACTTCAGCTCCAGGAGCTAAGGAGAAATGATCCAAAATTCCTTTTTGAAGTTTTTCGATCTCCGAAACCGTTAGAAAACTAGGAGTGCCGCCTCCCCAACTGATTTGTGAAAGGCGTCTCTGCTTTCCAAGCAGACGAGCTTTTTCTTTAATCTCCCGAAGCAATGCCTCCAAGTAAGCTTGGGAACGTCCGTGGTCTTTTGTGATCTGGATATTACAACCACAGTAGTAGCAAAGTTGCTCGCAAAAGGGGATGTGGACATACATGGCAAGCTCTTCGTTGGATCCGGAGAAGCCCTCGTGTAGCTCGCGACGATAGGCTTCCTCATTTACCTCTTCCTTCCATTGGGGGGCTGTCGGATACGAAGTATATCTAGGCCCAGAGGTAGAATATTTTCTAATGAGCTCGACTAAAGCCATAGAGAGCGAGCCTCCTCAACGAATGCCTTGGCGTTTTCCAGTGGGGTGTTTGGTAAAATCCCGTGGCCAAGATTCAAAATCGCAGGACGAGCAAGTTCTCGCGCCTGCTGGACGAGAAGTCGAGTTTCTCTTCTCACTACTCCTGGTTCGCCCTTAAGGAGAAGGACGGGGTCTAAATTTCCCTGAAGAGAAAATTTTCCTTCGGTTAACTTTTCAACGGTCTTCAAGTCTGTCAGGTTGTCTATGCTTAAAACATCACATTCCAAGCGGTTAAAATCAGATAAGAGGTGCGCTGAACCCTTGGCAAAAAATATCGTCTTAACTCTTTCATTTTTTAACTCGCGAAACAGCTGGTTTAGCATCGGGAGATAAAATTCATTAAAAATATTCCGAGGCATCTCACACAGCCAAGTATCAAATAGTTGAACCGCATCCACTCCGCTTTCAATTTGAAGCTTTAGGTATTTCAAGGTGGCTTCTGCCAAAACGTTCAACGAGGCAAACAGTTCTTTTGGATCTCGATAAAGCCACCCTTTAATCTGTGAAAAGTGTCGGTTGGATTTTCCCTCGATTAAATAAGAGGCGACAGTCCAAGGAGCCCCTGCAAAACCTAAAAGAGCAGTCTCTGGGGAAATTTTTTCTTTGATAAGACGAAGGGCTTCCCCCACATAAGGAGTGTGCTTTTTGGCTTCAAAGCTTTCAAAGACATCGAATTGTTGGCGAGTCAGCAGCGGTTTTTCTAGAACAGGACCAATCGATTCCCTCATCTCAATGGGAAGTCCCAAGCCAAACGGAAGCGTCAAAATATCAGAGAAAAAAATAACGGCATCCACAGGTAGCACGTCGAGGGGGAGCAAACTTACCTCAGCTGCAACTTCCGGCTGGGTGGCCATTTCCCAAAAAGAATGGTTTTTACGAATGGCTCGATAAGATTCCAAATACCGACCCGCTTGGCGCATCATCCACACAGGAAAACGCCCTTCCGATTTTCCTTCTAAATGCCTTATGAGAAATGGTTTTGAACTCATGATTCTCCTCTTGCGCTCGTAAACCGATACCCCTCTCCTCTGACCGAGTGAAAGTATTTTGGATCACTTGGGTTCGCTTCAAATATTTTTCGGAGCCGAACCATAAAATTATCTACGGTACGATTCGTGGGAAACAGGTGATAGCCCCACACTTTTTCTAAAATTTCATCTCGACTCACAGTCTCCCCTTCGCGCTCGATGAGGAGTTTCAAAATCATACTTTCCTTCTGGCTCAACTGAACTTTCTCACGATTGGTTTTCACTATTCGGTTGCTAAAATCAACTTCGCCAGCTTCCCAGGCAAACACATTTCCCCTCGGTGGTCGCATAGCATACCACTGGCGTCTTTTTAGCATTCCATTGATTCTGAGAACTAATTCCTCCATCTCAAAAGGTTTTCCGAGATAGTCATCAGCACCCATTCGCAAGCCCTCAATACGATCCTGCGGTTCTGAGAGGGCAGATAAAATCAGAACAGGCACTTCCGGTTTAGATTTTCTAATCTCTTCGCAGAGCTCAAGGCCTGACTGCTCCCCTTCCAACATGACATCTAAAATAAATAAATCATACCCATCAAACCGATTCTTCAAAGCCTCTGCCTCAGAAAAACTTTCAACGAAATAGCCCTTTTGAACGAGCTTTTCTGCCACCAGTTCCCGTATGGTCGGATCGTCTTCAATGAGGCAAATTCGCTCGCTCATCCCAGACTCTCCTGCAGGGGTAATTTGATTTCAAAATGAGCCCCACCATTTTCAGGTATCAATCGAATGATTCCCTTGTGGGCAGAAATGATTTGTCGGCAAAGATAAAGACCAAGCCCAGTACCCGGAACTCTTTTACCCGCCTTCCCACGGTAAAATCTTTCAAATATTAAAGCAGAGTCTGACTGAGTGATCCCAGGACCGTTGTCTTTAACGGACAAAACGGCTGATCCCTGATCCTTTTTTAGGGCTACAAATAGTTTTTTTTCTTGAGAGTCATTATAGAAAACTGAATTTTCAACCAAGCTCTGGATTGAATTCTGCAGACCAAAGCTATCACCTCTAACCCACAATTCTTTAGGAACCTCACTTTCAACTTTCACTTCCCTCTCTTTGAAGAGAGGTTCCATTCTTTTTAGAAGGGTAGCTGTCAATTCCCCTAAATTGACTTGTTCAAAAGTCGGGGAGTATCTGTCTAACCGATTCAATTCCAAGGACTTGTCAAAAATTCCAATGAGCCTTCTTACTTCCTCAAGAGCCCGGCGCAAATCTTCTGAGAGTGGGTTGGATCCCAGTTTTTCTTTGATTGATTCTAATCGCAGTTTTAAAGCCGTTAACGGTGTTTTGGATTCGTGAGTGAGAACTTCAATAAAATTTCTTTGGGTCTTTCTCGACCGCTCTTCTGTCTTAAGAGCACGGAAAAGTAGCCATAATGCCAAAGAAGCGATGAGGGCAAAAAAAGCTGACTCCGAAAGAAACATCGTTTTTTGATGAAAAGCTTCTTGCTCCAACTCTGTTATAGGACGAGCGGGAACGTGATTGAGCTGAGACTCTAGCACTGCGTTTCTCATTTTTAATTCCTTATTGGAATTAACGTATCGAGAAAAAACAATAGCCCACCAGACGATCTGGGAAATTAACAGCAAGTGAAGAGCCAAAAACAATCGGCCCCAGCGCTTTTGTTTTAGTGTCCTGTCAGGCATTTCTCTAACTTCTCTAAAGCTTCGTCCAAAACCGCATCAGTGTGAGTCACCGACATGAAAGAAACCTCATACGGAGACGGAGCAAAATACAGTCCAGCCTCTAAGGCTTTTCTAAAAAACTCTGAATAAGTCTTTTTGTTTTCAGCACTGATTTCAGGCGGAAACGCAGTCGAGCCAGCCCCAAATTCAATCCAAAACAAAGAACTCAACTGTCGGATTTTCAGCGGATATTGGGCCGAAATAACTTTCTCAAGTTTGGCTACAAACCGTTTAGTTCTTTCTTCAATTATTTTATGGGGAGGGGTCTCCAAAATTTCAGTTAAGACCGCCAAGCCGGCAGCCACTGCAAGTGGATTTCCTGAGAGCGTGCCCGCTTGGTAAACATCTCCGACGGGAGCCAGCTTATCCATGATCGCTTTTTTTCCAGCCACAGCCGCGAGAGGCAAGCCTCCCCCGACTATTTTTCCCATCGTAACTAAATCGGGCTGCATATCGTAATATCCACAAGCCCCCTGGGGAGTTACTCGGAACCCACTAATACACTCGTCAAAAATTAACAAAGCTCCGTGTTGTTTTGCGAGCTGTTGGATCTTTTCAAGGAGACTTTTCGAAGTAACCAAAAGTCCATAATTTGCAGGAATAGGCTCCATCAAAATAGCAGCTATTTCATTAGGAAATTTTTTGAAAAGTGACTCAAGAGAAGAAAAATCATCAAGTCGTGCAATCAAAGTGTCTTCGATGATGGAAGAAGGAACCCCACTGGAGGAAGCCTCCGCCAACTCAGCTACGCCACTTCCCGCTTTTGCTAACAAGCCATCGCTATGCCCATGGTAGCAGCCATCAAAGACGATGATTTTAGGTCGCTGAGTATAGCCACGAGCGACTCTGACCGCAGTCATGACAGCTTCTGTTCCGCTGTTGACCAATCTTACTTTGTCCAAAAAAGGATAAAACTTCAAAACCGCCTCAGCTAGGTCGACCTCCAAAGGATGACAAGCTCCAAAGCTCGTGGCTTTTTTCACTTGTTCGCTGATAGCGCTCACTACTTTGGGATGACTATGTCCTAACAAGTGGGGGCCAAAGGAGAGACAAAAATCAACGTAGCGCTTGCCATCTACGTCATAAAGAAAGGGCCCCTCTGCCCTTTCAAAATACAGGGGGTTCATCCCGACATGTTTAAAAGAACGAACTGGGGAGTTCACTCCGCCCGGAATGACTTTTTCGGATCGCTGAAAGAGTTTCTGACCTTTTTCTGAGTTCATTTAAGCCATCCTTTCTGGGCTAGTTCCGTTGCAAAATACGTTACAATCAAATGCGCACCTGCCCGCCGAATAGCCGTGAGATTTTCAATCACCATCGATTTTTCATCCGCCATTCCCTTAGCGACAAGGGCTTTCACCATTTCAAACTCTGCACTTACCGAATAGGCAACCACCGGCACCTGACTTTGCGATCTGAAGGAGGCGATGATGTCCAAATAAGCCAAAGCGGGTTTCACCATCACCAGATCAGCCCCCTCCTCGATATCTAATCGAAGTTCTCTGAGAGCTTCACTGCTATTTCTAAAATCCATTTGATAAGTGGCTCGATCTTTTAACCGTGGCAAATCAGTTACTTGGGGCGAGGATCCCAAGGCCTCACGAAAGGGACCGTAATAACTAGAAGCATATTTAGCCGAATAAGCAAGAATCCCTGTTTGAGTAAATCCCTTTTCATCTAAAACGTTTCGAATGAATGCAATTCGACCGTCCATCATGTCGGAGGGAGCTACGAAATCGACTCCCGCTTCCGCATGGGCCAAAGCCATTTCAGCCAAGGGCATAAGAGAACTATCATTGTCGACTCTTCCCTCTTTGATGACCCCACAATGCCCGTGATTGGTATAGGGGCATAAACAGACATCGGAAAATAAAAGAATACCGTCTCCAAATGTCTTTTTTAAACTCAGGATTGCTTGAGCGAGCAAATCCTCTGAGTTTTTTGAGCGTGAGCCCACCCCATCTTTATCTTTGACTTCAGAAGCCCCAAACAAAAGGAAACTTTTGACCCCTTTTTCTAAATCTTGCTCCACCTGTTTTTTTAGCGCATCGATTCCCCAACGATAAACTCCGGAAAAACCCTGAATGAGTTCTTGAGCATTTCGATTTCCCGTTAAAAAATAAGGCTGAATAAGATTCTCTAAAGAGAGATGGGTCTCATGAATAAGGTTTCGAATCAGGGAATTATCTCGGAGTCGACGAGGCCTGATTAACATAAAATTTCGCCCACTTTTTGAAAGTCGCCCTCGGGCAATACCAATACATTTGAAATACCCTTATTGATTAAGTGGTCACGAGTGAATGTTCCCATGGAGCCCACGGTTACTTTATTATTTAGTTCGAAGAGCGAACTCACTGCATCCACTGAAGAGGGACTGGTAAAAAGAACAAGAGCTGCTTCTTCCAGATCTTTTTGAGATAAGTGAGCGGAAATGTCATTTCTTGGATTAGTTTTGTAGATGGGAAGACGAACTACTTCACACCCAAGCATCCGCAGTCTATCAGAAATAGTTGTACGCCCTCCCAGAGCTGCGGGAACAAGCAATCGAGGTTTCTCGCTTCGATTGCTTAAGAGATCTTCAAACTCCTCTAGAAAAATTTCGCTTCCAGGCTCGGTTGGAAAAAAATCGGGCGTGTATCCATCCATTTCAGCGGCATAAGCAGTTGTTTCACCGATGCAAGCTACTTGGGTCTCAACCGGAAAGTCGGTGTTGTGTTCAAGAAGAATTTCACTCCAAAAACGAACTGCGCGCACACTCGTAAAAATAATCCAATCAAAAGGCTTTTGGGCCATTTCAGTGAATAATTTTTCTTCAACAGGGAGTCGCTCAAAATTTAGAACAGGCACTTCTTGCCACAACAACGTATTTCCCGTTTTGTCTGCAGCAGGATAACGATTACCTGAGTCGTTATGCTCTCCCGTTACTATAATTTTCTTATTTCCGCGCATGATTTCGACTCCTGAAATACTCCACCGTTTGGGCCACGAGAGTGTGTTCAACTGCGCCCAGGATGTCAAAACGATGAAAATCACCCCATACAGGCACTCCTTGCGATCGGCCTTCTTCCACCCCTAAAAATGCCTGTAATTTCAGTTCTTTGCCTTCTTTTTGACAAAAAACCCCCAAAGGTAAAGTACAGCCCCCTTCGAGCTCTCTTAAAACTTTTCGCTCTATTTGAGTGGCGAGCTCGGTAGCTGGGTCATTTAAAAGCTGAATAGCTTCCAATAGGTCTTTTGGACAATCTTTTCTTACTTCGATAGCCAAAGCACCCTGTCCCGGAGCCGGAACAAACCTCTCCAAAGGCAGGGTTTGTTTTCTGAGTCCCTCTAACGAGATACCCAAACGATTAAGTCCTGCCTCCGCTAACACCACGGCCTCTACTTTTCCTGAACGGACAGCATTCAGCCTAGTCGGAACATTCCCTCTCAAAGAAACCACTTCTAGGTCGGGTCGAACTGCTTTGAGCTGGGCCTGTCGTCTTAGAGAACTAGTACCCACAACTGCTCTTTCTCGAAGACCCAAGAACTGAGAAGCATCAAATTGCGATTCCAAGAGAATCAAACAATCCTGAGCAGATTCTCTTTTTGGAATGGCAGCTACTTTTAATTCAACTGGTTGAAGCGTCGGAAGATCTTTTAGGGAATGAACTGCTAGATCAATCTTATTTTCAAGAAGAGCTTTTTCAAGTCGTTTGGTAAATAGCCCAGGACCTTCACTCTCTATTTCGTACAGGGGTTTGGTTGTTTGGGAGTCTCCCTCACTTTCAATAAGAACCAACTCGGTCAAACAGCCTTTTTTTTCCAAAAGCTTTTGAATGGATTCTGACTGCTTAAGAGCCAGCTCGCTTTTTCGGGTGCCCAAACGATACTTCATACAACCATTGAATCTGGACCAATATCGGCCACTCTCCGAAGTATATTTCGAAGATGTTCTCGAGATAAATGAAGATTCTTCTTCACAATACCTTCAGCTAATTTTTTGAGACTGGATTGGTACTCAAGTGGAAAATCTTTTTCTATAAAACAGTATGCTCTGAGAAGCTCTTCTTCAAAAACTGCCTCGATCTGATTAAAATCGCGCAAAACGGGCGTTTCTTTTTGTTGAAGAAGATGTGACTTCAAGGCTTCTTCGATGATTTTTTCAGCTTGTTTCACTGACTCAGTTCGAAGCTCACGATTTCTTTTTGCTTCCTGCTGGATATGTTCTAAACGAAAAACCTCAAGCCCTTCACCTTTCACTGTCCCCACATCAGCAGGTTGAGCAAAATCGAATACTGCTCGCGAGTTCAAAGGCAATTTATCAAAGAACTCTTGATTGAAGATGGGATCTAAACTAGCCGTAGCAGTAAATAAGTGTGAGAAATCTGAAGGGGAATCTAGAAAATCTCTCAAGCTTTGTTTTTGAAGCACGACTCCTTCGGCAAATTGGTCTAGCACTTCTAAATTTCTATTTACCCATAAAATAGGAACTTCGGGGTGATGCTTTCTCAACCAATGAATGATTGAAATACTGGTGGAACCTCGGCCAACGACTACTGCCTTTGTTAACGGCACTCTCGTCTGCATTTCTTTTAAATGATCGAGTCCCAAACTTACGACTGAAACTGATTTTTCTCCTAAGGGAGTTTCCGATCTCACTTTTTTTGCCGTCTCAAAAGCCAAATGAAAGGATCTCTCTAATGCACTTTTAACGGGAAGACCGGCTTCTTTAGTCAAAAATAGAGATTCCTTGAGTTGACCTAAAATCTGAGATTCTCCAACTACTAGAGATTCAAGAGAACTAGCTACTCGAAGAAGATGCCTAACAGCAGACTTACCTTCCAAATGATAGCCCTTAAAAAACGCGTCTTCTCCCAAGCCGAGGGAATTCAAAAGGCTCATCCAGAGCGGGCGACTGTCGCTGAAATAATCAGGAACGGTGGTGTAGAATTCAACGCGATTGCAGGTGGCAATATAAACCAGATCTTGGAATCCCAATGAAAGCAGCCCCCGAATCTGTTCGTTCCGCTTCTCGGGCGAAAATGCGAGCTGCTTACGTAATTCTGCAGAACTACGACGAAAATCTGTTCCCCAAAGATGTAACTTCATGACTTTGAGCCTACCAAAAACTTAGGCTTGTTTTGTCACATCTTTGTCATGATCGCCATCTAAATCTAATTAGATTCCTTAGGTTTTCCGGAGGTGAGGGCCCGTTCCTTGGATAGCTTCTGATACCAGGTATTCCAGGCTAAATAATCCGTTACCGGAAAGTCTTTACCTGAAACTTTCCTGAGGATGTTGTGTGAAAAGTCTCTTTGGTCGGGCTGATTCCCCTTTAACATGGCCAAGAGTGCAGGAACGCTCGATTTTAGAACATCTTCGCGAACTTGTTGAGATCCTGAACTCATCATTAGCACCACAAATACGGCCTTTGACCGATCGGAGGACCGGGGAAACTCCAATGCCTCGAGAAAAGGTTTGCTTGGCAAAACGACATCTTTATTTCTTTCGGCTATATCCCCCAAAACCCGTAAAACATTGTTTCGAACCAAGGGCTCGGAGTCTTTAATAGCTGGGATCAATAACGAAGAAACTTTATTTGGTTCGTTAAGATAGGCAAGGAGATAAGCGGCTGAGGCTCGGTCATCCATTTGCGCATTTTGATTTAAAATTTCAACGAGTACTTTCTCGTTCTTCTTAACCCCTTCAGAAAAGATCTTTTCGAAGGGCTTTAATTTCTTATGAGAGTGTCCGAACGGGCAATGCACAGCTGGGCATTTTTCGGTGTCGGGAGTAATTGCACCAGCCTCAACTAAATCAAGTGCTATTTCCTCATATTGCCTCCAAGAGCTTAAGAGACCATCCGGATCTTTAAACTCGCCTTTCGGTGCTGATTTAAAAGGCATTCTTTTTGAGACATCTGCTTTTTCGACCACATCTAAGGTCACGTGAATTGCCAAGTCCGTTGGCTCAAAAAACTGCATCACTGTCCAATCGGCGACTGCAAAATCAAATTTCTTTTTCGCTTTTTCGGCGAGTTCCAACTCCATTTGAAGAGCGGTCTCATCTCCCTTCAGCCCTTTTCCTAACCAGGTATCCAATTCTTTCCCGAGAGCTTGTCGAAGCATCGTTTCATTTACTCGAGAGCTACCAAAAACACCCAGAGAAGAAATATAGGGTTGAGGCTGGAGAGATGCTGCTGTTTCTTGTTTTGGCTGGGTTGTTTTTGATTTTAAGGGAATAGTGTCTTCCGCAACTGATACGATTGCCAAAAAGGTACAAACAAAAGTGAGGATGCTTCGAGTCATATGGCCCCTGTTTTGTAGGTGAATAGAGGCCTTAATTGTACCACGTTTATAAACTGGCTCTGAGGAACACCTGAACGACGCCGTCCTCTAATCCTTCGCCAATCTGAAAGGAAGAAAGGTCAGAACTCATCAGACTCGTTGTATCGTAGTAGCCCATTCCGAAACTATAATTCGAATTTACCGCATAACTCAGCTCGGGATTGACCCAAACAAAGTGTTCAACAGCATTTGAGGATTTGTTTCCAGGAGCTGAACGCATTTTGGTAGCACTCCACGAAAGCGGAATAGTAAAACTGAGTTCTTTAGATAAAT
This sequence comes from Bdellovibrio sp. ZAP7, assembly GCA_945878405.1. Lineage (GTDB taxonomy): Bacteria > Bdellovibrionota > FAC87 > UBA2466 > UBA2466 > RFNO01. The sequence goes on along the minus strand of CAMCTJ010000002.1, from coordinate 153,179 downwards.
TAAAGGACACTTGTAAACCGATCCGATTCTCAATTAGCGGATTCGCTTTACCACCATGAGAAGCCTGGCTGTAAGCGTGAATAATGGGAGCCTCAATTAAATTCAGACTGACAGTTTCCCCAAGTTTTTTTCCGAGAATGAAATAAGTTCTCAGAGCTGTGATCATTCCTGCCTGTTGGCGACTAGCCATCGTCGGGACAAATAAACGTCCCTCATAGCTCAAGGAAAGAGTCTTATCGGAACTTTCCAACACGCGATCACGATACCAATCAAAAAAACCATCTTGTGGTTGAAGGCCAATCCCATCGGAACCCCCGGCTAAAGTAGAATTGTAAAGGTTGGTCCAAAAATCCTGGTGGTAAACCAGACTGAAAACTGGAGAAAACTGGTATCCGATTTCTACGGAGTTCTCGAAACGAAAACTATCCTGGCCTTTTAGCGAAGCCGTTGGACGAACATCCAAAACACCCACAAATTTAGAATTAGTCAGAGCCCCTGAACTTTCCAACATTTGTAAATCTTTCAATTGGGAACCCATCTCCTCATCCTGATTTTTAGGAGCTGCCAAAGCCAGGGTGCTCGAAAGAAAAGCCACTAGAACTAACAAATGAATTTGCATCATTCCTCACGTATACCTAAGCGTGAAACGCAGCACAATAACAAATTAAGCCCTTGAAAGGGCTCTCTCCGCAGGACTAGATTAAACCCATGAAGTCCCCCCCAAAAAACCGCTTAGCCTATGAGTCCAGCGCCTATTTGCAACAACATGGTACGAACCCGGTAGATTGGTATCCTTGGGGTTCCGAGGCCCTCCAAAAATCAAAGAAAGAAAACAAGCCTATTTTCTTGTCCATTGGCTATTCGGCCTGCCATTGGTGCCACGTTATGGAACGAGAAAGCTTTGAAGACCCAGAGACTACAGAAATTCTCAAAAAACATTTTGTAAGTATTAAAGTCGATCGGGAGGAACGGCCCGACCTGGATCATGTTTACATGGCTGCCGTTCAAACTCTTACTCATCGAGGGGGATGGCCACTCAACGTTTTTTTAACTCCGAGTCTTCAACCCTTTTACGGAGGCACCTACTTTCCTCCTCAGGACAGAATGGGAATGCCCAGTTTCAAAAAAGTACTACTGGGAATTGCTCAGGCTTGGAAAAACCGTCCGGAAGAAATACTTCAAACTGCCCAAGAACTTACCCAAGCCTTATCTCAAATGACCGAACTGGGAACTCAGGGTGGCGAAACCACGGGAGAAACCAATCTCTCTGAAAGTATAAAAACCACAGCCCAAGCCTATCAGGCTATCTACGAAAAAACGGATCACGAGTGGGGTGGTGTTGGTTCTGCTCCAAAGTTTTTTCACACGACAGACTGGAGAGTGGTTTTACGCCACTGGAAAAACTCAAGAAACCCAGAGGGTCTTTCTGCACTAGAAAACACTTTAGATCAGTGGTCTCGAGGAGGGATCTACGACCATCTCGGAGGAGGTTTTCATCGCTATTCGACTGATAGAGAATGGTTAGTACCCCACTTTGAGAAGATGCTTTATGACAATGCCTTGGTAGTCCAAGTTTATCTGGAGGCTTTTCAAGCTACTCACAGAGTTAACTACGCAAGAGTTGTACGAGAAACGCTAGATTATGTATGTCAGAAAATGACAAGCCCACTCGGTGGTTATTTTAGTACTGAAGATGCGGATAGTGAGGGAGTAGAAGGTAAATTCTATGTTTGGAGCAAAAAAGAGATTGAAGCAGCTTTGAGCGCCGAGGATGCTTCTCTTTTTTGCGATGTATACGGAGTTACCGAACGGGGAAATTGGGAGGGGGTAAACATCCTACACTTGTCTCGATCCCTAGAAGTTTATGCTTCGGAAAAACAAGTTGATCCTATCTGGCTTGAGAATTCCCTGTCGAAATCACAGCGAATTCTTTTGGCTCTCAGAAGCGAGCGGGTTTCTCCTCATCGAGATGAAAAAGTGATTCTTGCATGGAACGGTCTCATGATCGAATCAATGGCTCGAGCCTATCAAGTTCTCGACGAGCCAAGCTACCTTGACTCAGCAAGAAACTGCGCCTTGTTTGTGGAGCGGTTTTTAAAAAGGCCCGAATCGGGTGAGCTTTATCACTGCTTTCAAGATGGAAAGCCCTATTTCAATGCCTATTTGGATGACTATGCCTATTTCATCAATGGCCTTCTGGCTCTCTTTGAATCAGATTTTGATCCTCGTTGGATCAAGTGGGCAGAAAAGTTGGCAGATACCGTACTCTCCGAATTTTGGGACTCTAAAAATAATGACTTTTTTTTCACTGGAAAAACCTACGAATCATTAATTTTTAGACCTAAAGAATATCAGGATGGAGCCCTTCCCAGTGCCACAGGTATGATGGTTAGTGGATTGGTTCGATTGGGAAAACTCAACGGGAATGCCCTTTATTTAGAGAAAGCGGAAAAAGTCTTAACTAGTTACTCTTCTTTTATCACTCGAGCGCCGTTAGCTTCGGGACAATTTCTTTTGGCTCTTGAGCTACTGAATAACAAATCCAAAGAACTTGTTTTAGTCCCAGGAACTGAAGAGGAAAGCGAAAAAGATTTTCTGGATTTTATTAGAGGACATTTCTATCCCAATCTTGTTACGCTTCTAAAAACCGAAAAAAACTCAAATCTTCAAATGCTGCAGGAACGAAAATCTGTGAAGGGACTCGCAACCGCTTATCTGTGTGAAAATCGAACCTGTCTCGCACCTTTTACAGATCTGTCTAAACTAAAGGAAGCTTTAGATGGATAGTGCTCTTACTGTGGCATCGGTGGAAGAAATTCCCTTAGGCAATTCAAAGCTAGTGGAAGTTTCTGGAAGAATGATTGCACTTTTTCATACCGCTGAGGGCTGGTTTGCAATCGATGATAGGTGCAGCCATCGAGGCGGCCCACTAAGCGAAGGGAAACTAGAAAACGGATGCGTGACCTGCCCCTGGCATCACGCTCAGTTTGATTTAAATTCAGGACATTGCTTGTCGAATTCGAAACTTGGCGCTCTTAAGACTTATCAGGTCATTCTGAGTGGGAAAAACGTTCAAATCCGATGGTAGAATAAAACAATGCAACGATCTTCCGAAGATAAGGTTTCTCTAATTCTGGACGTAGTTAGCTGGGTCGGTCTCGGCTTAATGCTTGTTTTTTTCTGGGGACTTAAGTCATTTAGTTTTCAATGGGAACCCGGAGATGAAGCAATCTATCTCTATATGTCATGGGCAGCTCTCGATCATGGCGCGATCCCCTACAAAGATTACTTTTTTGCTCATCCTCCTTTTCAACTCGTTTGGTCCATTCCCGTCTTTGCCCTTTTTGGATTTAATCCGGTTGCAGCCAAGGCTTTGCCCCTCGTTGCCACCTCCCTGACAGCCGTCTTTATTTTTCTTATCAGCAAACAGAAAATCGGGAGAATTGCAGCAGTCTTTAGCGCCTTTCTATTTTTAACAGCTTTTTCACTTTTGAGATCAACCACTTTTTGGACTGGTGTTCACGAATCGGTTCTTTTAGCAACAATGGGTTTATGGTTTTTTCTTCGAAAAAAACCTACTTGGGCGGGAGTCTGTCTCGCTCTCGGAGTGTGCACTGGAACTTATATTCTTCCAGCCGCAGTCTTGGTAGGTGCTCTTGCTCGAATTGAAGAGCGGGAAACTTTAAAAAAATACGGCCGTTCTTTTCTGGGAGTATGGGGCATCACTCAAATTGCTGGGATCATTTTGGGCGGAAGTGAATATCTCCGCTCAGTATATTTATTTCACTTTAGAAAGCCGGAAGCAAAGCAGTCAGCTTGGAGAGATACCATCCAGCACTTCTTCATGAATTTCTCGCTTTTTTGGATGGGCTTAAATGGGCTTTGGTTGGCTCTTCTAGAGAGAAAAAATCAACTAGCTGGGAAACAGAAGAAGAAAAACCCTTTTTTCATGATACGGCTCAAGCATTTTATCTTTGATGATGAACGGTTTTCAGTAGCATTTATTGGCGGTGTCTGGGCTTTGGGTTATTTGGTTTTTCTGCATCTTTTGAAGAAACGATTTAGTTTTTATTACCATCTTGTTTTCCCGGGTCTTGCGCTCTGTTCCGGTTATTTGGCCGAGCAAGTGTTCGAATGGGTTTTGATATCGGTCCGGCATTTAAGATCCCGTCTTTCAGTGCAGTGGAACGATAATCTGGCATTTCGTTTACTCTTTATTTCTGTTTTACTGGGGGGCTACGCTCTGTACCGTCCTAGCTATGAAGCATTCAGTCCTGGAGCCTTTAGAAAGAAAGATCAGGAAATGAAATGGAGAGACTCCCCCATTCCCACGGCAAACAGTTTCTTTAAATGGTGCTGTTGGGATTCCATAGCATTAGGTGGTGTTGAATATGGAAACGCTCAAGAAATTCTCTATCGAACTGGAGATTTTTTTAAACCCTTCAACACTTTGTCTAACTTTATCGCCCAGAACTCAACTGAACGTGACACCCTGTTTGGCGATTCCATTACAGTCGGAATCGTAGCAATTCTTTCTAATCGTCGTCTTGAGAAGGATTTTTCAGATACGAATACGATGAGATTTACATCAAAGATTACCCCTGCCCAGGAGGCCATTAAGACCATCGACAATCCCAGCCTCAAATACGTCTTGGTATCTGCCCAAAAGAAACAGGACAAGACAACAGGTAAGGAAGAATACCAATATCAACGATTCGCTGGAGTACCAGCTTTTCGAAGTTGGCTTGAATCACACTTCAAAACAGCTTTAGAAGTTCCCTTAGGTAAAAACCGATCCTATCTCCTGCTTGAAAAAAAGTGATCAGCTTTTAGACATGCGTTGAGCCTTTTTGCGTTTCAAATGAGAGGGGGCTTCATAACCCCTCGAAATCTCTTAGCTTCACAATTGGTATAGAGAATGCTCTAGGTGTACGCGTCCAGGGATCCTCCTCGGTGGAGGTTCCTACGAGTTGAGCGTTTTATTGTGGAGTTTGGAAAATGAAAAACAGTAAGTGGTACGTAATAGGTTTGATGATTATCGGCTCTTTGTCTTATGCAAGAACAGCCGGTGACCATAGTGCTAGCGGTCGTTCTCTTCGTGCGGAAAGCTCTTCTTCTCGCGGTATTACCAAACGTCCAGTAGTGGATACGCAACAGAACGCTTATACCACTTACGGTGGAAGCTCTACTGGTAACAGTTTTAATTTAGGAATGGGATTACCATTCGGTGGTTTTGATATTGGGTTTAGTAACTTCAATCAAAATTACACCATGCCTGCTTATGACCCGTATATGTATGGCGGCTACGGTATGGGTGGAATGGGCGGCATGGGCGGCATGGGCGGAATGGGTATGGGCGGCATGGGCTATCCCGGAATGTACCCTTACTATCCTTACTACCCCTATTATCCTTATTATCCTTATTATCCTTACTACCCCTATTATCCTTACTACCCATACATGATGGGCGGCATGGGTATGGGCGGAATGGGTATGGATCCCTTCATGATGGGCGGCATGGGTATGGGTATGCCCGGCATGATGGGCGGCATGGGTATGGGTATGCCAGGCATGATGGGCGGCATGGGTATGGGTATGCCCGGCATGATGGGCGGCATGGGTATGGGTATGCCCGGCATGATGGGTGGAATGGGTATGGGTGGAATGGGCATGGGTGGAATGGGCATGGGTGGAATGGGAGGCTTCGGCTACTAAGCCTTTAAACCTAAGAAAATAAGAACTTAAAAGGGTTTACCCGGTAGGGTAGGCCCTTTTTGTTTTCTCTCACCACCTCATTGACTCGTTGCGTTAATTAGACTATAACTCGCCCCGATGAAAATTTTCACTGTCTTCGTTTTCCTGGTTCTTTGCCTCACTCAACTCTCCTGGGGAGACTCAATCGAAACCCATTTATTTTCACTTGAGAAAGCTTCCGAAGATTCCCCCCAGATGGAAGTTTTAACCTTCAGCTCTCCGAGAATTCTCTATCTCGATTCAGAAAATACTGAGTCACTCATTACCGCTCGATTGGCTATTCAAATGGGCTCTGCGGTCTCCCTAGAAGTTGATTCATCAACGGCCGAAATTTCCAAAATTACTTTAGCCCAAGAAAAAAAGGAAATTTTAGCCCCCCGGTCGCTTCGCTGGAATCCGGGCCTTTACAGCCCTTCGCTGATTTCAAACTACCTCAAGACAAAAACCCTTTTTGATTCCGTCGATTCTTACTCTGATGCCGATTTAAGTGACGACTGCTACAACCGAGCTCACTACTGGGCCAGAGCTTTCGAAGTCGATCACAAAGTGAACTCCATGAAAGTCTTTGTTCTCTTTACTGCCGGTTATCGAAAAGAAAACAATTTCAATTGGTGGTATCACGTCGCCCCCTATGTGAATGTTAAAGGGACTGATGGCGAATATGAAATCGTTCTGGATCCAAGTTATGAAAAACTACCGATTTCTCTTAAAAAATGGGTTTTCCACTTTGCTTCAAAAGCAAACTCCTGCCGAAAACTAAAAAGTCTGCACGATTACAAAGCAACTGAAGATGAAGGCGGTTGTGTAGTCATCACGGCCAGCATGTATCACTACACCCCTCAAGATTTAGATCCCGAGAATCCCCCTGTGGGCTGGCGATGCGAAGATATTCGAGATATTCAAAAAGCTCTGCGGGCTCCTGCTCCTTATCAAGACTGGGCAGATTATACTGCTTTCTTACCCAATCACTGTTATTAGGAGTTGATGGTGGACTTAAAAACACAGTTCAATCAAGCAGCCGAAGATGTAAAAAAGCTCTCAAGCCGGCCGGACAATCAAACGCTTCTCGAATTGTATGCCCTTTTTAAACAGGCCACTGACGGAGATGTCTCCGGTTCGCGTCCTGGCATGCTCGATGTCAAAGGCAGGGCAAAATTCGATGCTTGGGCCAAGAAAAAAGGGCTCTCATGCGAGGCAGCAATGAAAGATTACATCGCTCTCGTCACAAAACTGATCAAATAATCTCGACCAATTTTTCTCGAGAGAATCTAACCTTCTTGGCTTCGGCATATTTATCTTCTGTGCTTCGATAACCGACAGCACAAGCCACAGCAGTTCGGTAGGAAGTGCCATTTAAGTTCAAGATCTCGTCGTACTTCGGAGGAGCAATCCCTTCCATCGGACAGGTATCAATTTTCATGATCGCCGCACAGGTCATGAGGTTTCCAAGAGCGATATAAACCTGACGGGTTGCCCATTCTGGAATCATTTTGCTTCTTGGCCCCTGCTTGAGATCGCTCGCAATCATTTTGTGGTAACCAGCAAAGGTTTCCTTCGGAACATTTCGAATCCTCGACATTTCATCGAGGTAAAATTCCAAATAAGAATCATCCAATTCAACTCGAGCAGCTAGCACTACAAAATGGGAACAGTCCTCCACTTGGGTCTGGTTCCAAGAATGGGGAGTGAGTAGTTTTCTTACTTTAGGATCCTGTACCACTAAAAACTTCCATGGTTGCAAGCCATAAGAAGACGGAGTCAAAATCAAGGATTCTTCCAAAGTTTTCCAATCGCTCTCTGATATCTTTTTCTGACTATCAAATTTTTTGACCGCATAACGCCATTTAAGCTGTTCTAACAAGTTTGAATTCATAACATATCCTAATTTATTAAAGTCCAACTCGATTGGATCGCACTCGAGACAATCCTCCATCCACTCCTAAAACCTGACCGGTCACCCAACTTTGTTTAGGATCTAGAAACCAGGAAATTGCTGAAGCAATATCTTGGGGTTCACCAAAACGATTCAAAGGATGCATGGCTAGCGAAGCCTTAGCTGAAGCTTCGTTACCAGTAATTTTCTCGGAAAGACTTGTCTTCACTAATCCGGGTGCAACGACATTCACTCTCACTTTAAAAGGCGCATAGGTAGCTGCAGCAGAAACAGCCAAGCCCTCTACACCTGCCTTAGCGGCTGCTATCGCCTCATGATTCGCCAATCCCAGCCGAGCAGCCACTGACGAAACTAATACTATCGAACCGCCTTCTTTACGCATTTTTGGTGCAGCCGTTCGTAAAAGATGAAAACTCGTAAACAGATTTTGCTCTAAAGTGACCCGCCACTCATCCTCAGTGGTTGAATGCGCAGGCTTTAATAAAATCGAACCAGCCAAACAGACAGCCCCGGTAATGGTTCCCAGTTCTTTCTCAGCTTTGGAAAACAGATCTTCAACGTATTCGAGTTTTATTGCGTCTCCAGCAAGATAGCCACAATCTAGGTCCGTCGCGACAGTCTTTAGATTTGACTCGTTTCTTGCGCCCAAAAATAACGAAGCGCCTCGTTTCTTTAACTCAAGGCAAAGTGATTTTCCGATTCCCCCACTTGCCCCTAAAATAACGACATTTTCCTTACGTTCCATGGTTTAAACCTCATCTAAAGTTTGATAATCATATGCTCATCAACCTAAGAGAACAAGCGCTTGGATCACTCAAAAAAGAATTCGGTCTTAATTGTCGGAGCAGGAAGCTCAGGTTTAACGCTCGGCTATTTTCTTAGTCAGAAGGGCTTTGCCATTACCTTGTTAGAAAAGAGTAACGGTCTGGGCGGCAGAATTGCGACAAGGCGTTGGGAAGACGGGAAATGGGATCATGGAATTCCCTCATTCGACAGAAAAGACATTCCTGAAGCCATTTGGAAACTATGGTCCCCCGTGATGACTAAGAGGCCAAACTCAAGTGATTTGAAATATATCGCTCCTCAGGGACTGACACAGACGGCAAAGCTTCTTGCGAAAGATCTCACAGTTCACAAAAAAACCCGTGTTGTTAGCTTTGAGTTTCTTAAAGACTCAGCCACTTGGAGAGTTTTTGATGATTCAAACAAAGTATTTTTGAGCGACTTTCTGGTTTTGACTAGTCCAACTCCTCAAACTATCGAACTCTTAAGAGCATCGGGTCTTTTCGAGGATTCAGGAATGGAAAAAGTACTCTCAACGATTCGCTACCGCTCTCATTTGGTGGCGCTTGCTTTTATCGAAGCTCCTTCATTGCAAGATTTGCAAGAGACTCCAAGAGCCCCGTTTGAATTGGTTGTGAACAATTCAGGATTCATCACCTTTTATCTCAATGAGACCTTCAGCGATTCTCGGTGGCATCAATCTGATGAAGTAATTTTAAATGAAATCAAGGATTCTCTAGAAAATCTTAAAATCGGCCCAATCAAACACTTAGAACTCAAGCGGTGGCGCTACAGCAACTGTTTGACCCCGACTGCATTACCTTTTTTAAGCGCTACTGAACCGCTCCCTCTTTTTGCTATTGGTGACTCATTTAGCGGAGGAGGACTCCGAGGAGCGCTTACTTCTGCTTTAGAACTGTCGGATTGCTTTCCACTTAAGCAGGGCCAGCATCCGAAATCTTCTTAGAGCCGCTCGTTTCGTACTTCTTGAAGTTGTTTTTAAACAGGTCTGCAAGTTTACGAGCAGTAGCATCATAAGCAGCTTTATCTTCCCAGGTATTGCGTGGATTCAATATTTCAGAGGGAACTCCCGGACAAGCAGTCGGAATCTCAAATCCAAACAATTTATCTTTATGGGTCTCAATTTTTAACAGTTCCCCGTTGTTAATGGCATCGATGATCGCTCGAGTAAATTTCAAAGATAAGCGGCTTCCTTTTCCGTAACCGCCACCGCTCCAACCCGTGTTTACCAACCAAGCTTGAGAGCCGTGCTTTTGAATCTTTTGCGAGAGAAGTTCAGCATACTTAGTCGGATGCCAAACCATAAAAGCTGCTCCAAAACAGGCGGAAAAAGTCGCTTGAGGCTCTGTCACTCCCATTTCAGTTCCAGCAACTTTGGCAGTGTAACCACTAATAAAGTGGTACATGGCTTGTTCTGGACTTAACTTTGAAACGGGTGGAAGAACTCCAAAAGCATCGCAAGTTAAAAACACGACGTTTTTCGGATGACCACCCACGCATGGCATTGCAATTTGGGGAATGTACTCAATGGGATAAGAAGCTCGAGTGTTTTCGGTAATCGACTTGTTATCAAAATCAACGAGTCGTTGCATCGGATCGTAAACTACGTTTTCCAGAACAGTACCAAAGCGAATAGCCTGGAAAATTTCTGGCTCTTTCTCTGCGGAGAGTTCGATACACTTTGCATAGCACCCTCCTTCAACATTAAAGATACCTTTATCGCTCCAACCATGCTCATCATCACCGATCAATTTTCGTTGAGGATCTGCAGAAAGGGTTGTTTTGCCAGTCCCGGACAACCCAAAAAATAAACTGACCGAATTATCTTTACCCACGTTGGCCGAACAATGCATCGAGAGCACATTTTTCTTCGGCATCAAATAATTCATGATAGTGAAAACGCCCTTTTTCATTTCTCCGGCGTACTCCGTTCCCAAGATCACCAACTGCTTATCTTCGAAACTAACAGCCACGCTGGTTTTTGAAGAAATCCCTTTTGTGTATCGATTAGCAGGAAAAGCTCCAGCGTTATAAATCGTAAAATCTGGCTTACCGAAATTTTCGAGTTCTCTTTGAGTAGGCCGAATCAACATGTTGTGCATAAACAGAGCATGGTAGCCCCTGGAGCAAATGACTCGCACCTTAAGGCGATTTTCGGGTTCCCACCCAGCGTATCCATCGACCACATAGATTTGGGGACACGTATTTAAGTAATCAATGGCTCGTTCACGATTGATTTTAAAAGTGTGGTGATCCAACGGAATATTGACATCTCCCCACCAAATATCTTTTGCGCTTTCAGGATTCTCAACAATTCGTTTGTCTTTCGGGCTGCGACCTGTTTTTTCCCCCGAATAAACCATTAAAGCGCCCGTATTAGAAATAGCGGAGCCCGTTTCATTGCGAAGAGCTTCTTCATAAAGTTTTGCAGGTGGGGCATTTCTTAAAACTTTTTTGGCTGTAATTCCTTCTAACGACAAATCAAAATTTGATTCCATGATGGCTCCCTTAAACGAAAGAATAGTTATACCACCGGACAAAATGTCTGAAAACACCTCCAAAGTTATTTATTTTCAATGGGTTACACCTCAATCGGACGACACTTCCAAACAATGGTACTCTCTGGGCGATGGATTCACCTTTTATTCCAGTAGGTTCCGGACAAGTTCTACCCTGGGAAACACACCCTTCGCTTGCGCTGATTCACCAACTGAAACTGTTTAACTTTCCTATCCCAAATGGAATTATTCTCATTCAGCCAACTCTGGATCAGGAAAGCTTGGAACCAGCCTTTTTTGAAGAGCTCCAGGAAGAAATCAGACAAAGAGAACTTAAACCAGATTTAATTCTTAGTGCTTTTGGGTACGAAGAAAATGTGCCCACTTTCACTCAACCTTGCACCCTAGAAACTTTAGGCGCTGTTTTTAAACAGGCTATTGAAAACTTATCTCGATCAAAGCGAATTGATTTTCTGATTTTAGAACGGATTCAGGGTTTCGCCCGAGGACTGGCTTTCTCTCAGGCGGGTTATAGCGATGATTGTATTGAATTTCAGTTGGGCGCTCCGGAAGATTCAATGCCGGTTACTAAAATATTTATCGAAAAACTTTCTTTGGGTGAGATTCGACTGCAGGGTGACTTCAGAGGGCGAGTTCAGGATTTACTTCGATCGATTCGAAGAGCTTTAGGCGAGGACAATTGGAAGATCGATTGGATTGATGCCGATGAAAACATTTTTCTCACTGCTATTGAAAAAAACACCTCTTCACATTTTGTACAAGACCTTTTTCTGAGAGTACCCAAGTGGGAAAACACTCCGGATACCCCGGGGACTCTTGAGGGAACTGTCATCTCCTCCTGCTCTCACAAGTTGTTCCAATATTTTAACCCTTGGGCGCCTGAACTCTCCGACGAACGGCCATTCGTTATTTGGAGACAAAACCAACTCCAATTCAATATTTCTTTAGTGAATGATTTTTTGAGAATTTTCGGTCTTTCCAATCGCTCTTTGAAACTGCTCATCCCAGAACTTTCTTTACCGGTCAGCCCCTTAAACACGATCCGTTTTTGGAGAAACCTGCCTCGCCTGTTTCGGTTTCTGCGTGATCTAACCATGGGACCGGGAATTGCCTATCGACTGGTAAAGAAATTAAAACTTTTTCAAACAAATCCGGAAAAACCCTTTTCAGAGCTTTTTCAAGAGTGGCAAAGCATTTTTATCGCTTCCAGCCATGCTCAGTATCGACTTTCTACTTTTTTATTAATAATTCGTTACGGTTCTGGGCTGTTGCCCCTAGGGAAATTAGAGGCCCGAGTGCAACTCGCTGAATCACTTTTGAGAAGCTCTACAATCGAAGCGCTTACAAAAGTCTACAGTGCCATCCAAATAAAAGCGCTCGGCTGGTACTCAAGGGGATTACTCTCGAACGACGATGCCATTTGGAGCATGTCCCAGGACCAAATCCTAGCACTCGAAGGTTAACTAGAGTAAACTTCGACAGTTCATGCTTGATTACCTTCAAAAACAGCTACGCAAAAATCCCGTCCTTGAAGGTTTTCCCTATTGGGTCGCAGGATTTCTGGTGGGTGGTGTCGCTATCTTTTATTCTCAGATTTTTGAAGAAGCTGTGGTTACTGCACGCTGGGTCTTGGTGAATTACCCCTCTTGGCTTTTTGTCTTCGCTCCTATTTGTTTTGTTCTAGGAAGGTGGCTAGTTGAAAAATTTGCCCCTGCAGCTGGAGGAAGCGGGGTTCCTCAAGTCATTCAGGCTTTGTCACTAGATAGCCCCAGACAGAACTCTGAAATCGAAGCCATCTTAAGCTTACGGGTAGCTGTTGTTGTGATTCTCAGCTCCATTCTTTGTACTTTAGGCTCCGGGGCATTAGGCCGCGAAGGGCCTATGGTTCACATCGGAGCCTGCTTGTTTTACGTGGTTGGAAAAAAGTTCGGAAAAATTTGGCCAGTTGTTGAGCACCGCTCCTGGATTATGGCTGGTGCAGCGGCGGGAATTGCTGCTGCTTTCAACGCCCCCTTGGCCGGAGTGGTATTTGTATTGGAAGAGCTAGCTCAACAACATTTCCATCGATTTAAAACTGCAGTGCTGACAGCTGCCATCATTGGTGGGGTCGTTTCTCAATGGCTTTCAGGTCGGTATCTATTTTTAGGTTATCCAAAACTTGGAGTAGTTCCCTTAAGTGCTATTCCCTGGGCCCTGGGACTGGGAATCTTAGCAGGTCTCGTTTCGGTTCCCTTTATTCTGATGGGAAGTCCTAAAGTTCGAAACTGGTTTACCCACTATTTTCACACCCGTATTCAAATCGCAGCCGTCACGGGAGCAATGGTTGCGGCGATTGCTGTATTTCTACATGCCGATTCAATTGGTGGGGGGGTCTCAGTTATCCAAAGTCTCCTTTTTGAATCTGATTTTCGAGCTGATTGGTCTTTAGTGGTTGCTCGATTTTTGGCTACTTCCCTTTCTCATTTAAGCGGCTGTGCTGGGGGATTCTTAGCGCCTTCTCTCGCATTAGGGGCTGCTATTGGATCTTGGTTTTCAACCGTCACCGACTATTCGAATCACAACCTTCTCGTTTTAGTAGGTATGTCGGCTTTCTTAAGCGCGGTAGTCAGAGCTCCCTTTACAGCATGGGTGATTGTAATGGAGATGTCAGACCGGAGATCGGCAATATTTCCGTTGATGGTCGCGTCGATTGCGAGTTATGGGACTTCTCATTTTCTTCAACAACGCATCAACAAAACTCAGTAAGGAGACCAAAGTGAAGTTTACTCATTTAATTCTTGTTCTCTTGGGTTTCTTTACCTTTTCGGTTTTAGCAACCACTCACTCGAAAGGCATTTCCAAAGACCTGCCTCAAAAGTTAAAACGTTTGAAACAAATCAAGTGGGATTAACGGGACGCATAGAGTTTTTGAGTAAATCCAGAATTTCCACCGTCAAAACATATTCGAACTCAGTTCCGCAGTTCAAAACAATAGCCATAGAAGGATCGAGTAATTTCAAAAGCACATGAGCTTTGATTTTGATGTAATCAAAGTTTTGGTTTTGGGACCAAGTTTGTAATCTCTCTTTTGAGTCGAAAACGGGAACAGCCCTTCCGTTTTCAAACGACAGAAAAAGAGGAAAAAATCGTTCTTTCAGACTGAGCTCGGTCCAGTTGCCCTGTTGTGTGCCCTCTTTTTTAACTGGCATTACAATTATCGAATTGAGAAAAGTGTCGTAGAAAAAATTCGCGAATTTAGGGTCGGCTAAGGCGGACTTTAAGGCTTCATCGAGAGGAGTTTCGGGGTTTATTTCTTTCGTCATGTCTAAGCCTGGTCTTATCGCACTCACGACGGGAGCACAAGAATTAGAAACTAAGGCCCAAAACGAATTGGATAGACCCATTTCCGGCAGTGTTATTTAACACCATCCCAATTTGATCTCGAATAATAAAAGCTTCGGTTCGGTAAGCTAGTCCTAAGTAAAGATGACTATTGGCTTGCCAATCTAACTCTGGATTAAAAGCTAAATCAGGCAAAAGCTCTTTATTGTGAGAGGCTCCAGCCGAATAGTTACGATATTTCGTTAACGAAAAATTGATTGGAGTCGACAAAGTTAGGGTCGGACTTAATGCGAACACCGGTCCAATTGAAATTCTATTTTCAATGATCGGGTGAGCTACAGCTCCCGAAGAACCCTCGTGTCCGGGGCCTTTGAAAAAATAGATAATGGGAGTTTCTCTAAATTCAAAGCGGGTCGTAGGAGTAATAGGCATTGCTAAAGTAAAAGTGGTGCGAATCGCGGTGATCAAACCAGCGTCTCTGGAAGCTTTGCTCAAAGGTAAATTGGCTCGGACATCGGCAGTTGCAGTTAATCCGGTAACTTCATTTTTCTTAAATTCACGCCACTGATAACGTAAAAATCCATCACCCATTGAAAGACTTTGAGATTTGTCAGGACCAGGGATAGTAAAGACGCTCTCACCGAAGGAAAGCCTTTCCCTAGGATTAACCCACCAGCTCAGCTCATAGAAGTTTTCAGTACCAATATTACCTTTCCGGGTACCTAAAGTCGGGCGAATTTCTAAGAGTCCCGTGATTGGTTGAGGAGCTGAAATGGCTGGAGATTGAGAACGCAAAACTGATAGATCCGGCATCGTATGCCGGGGTCGCTGGGCCATAGCGCTGACACTTAACGAGCCCCAAACTAATCCCCAAAAAAGGCGCATGCCCCTCCCCCCACCCCTGTATTCTGCAAGTGTGGTACCTAGCGCTTTTGAACCTCACGGCTTTTATTGAGAGGAAAAAACTGACAAAATTTGTCACCCAGCTCCCAAAAAGGGTATAGCTGGGGGATGAAACTCAACTTTTTAGCTTTCTTTGCCTGTATCACCAGTTTTGCTGAACCCATTCTCTTTTTTAATGGCAAAATTGTTCCCACTTTTTCTAAGAACACCTATTTCTCGCAACTCTTAGTAGAAAACGGAAAAGTAATTCAGATCGGAAATCAACTACCTGTATCAAAACGAGTTCGAAGGCATGACCTTAAAGGAAAATGGGTTTTTCCAGCTCTTACTGATTCTCATGTGCACTTATTTTCAACAGGCAAAGAAAAAAAACAGTTAAATCTCAAAGGAAAATCGCTCCCAGAAATTCGAGAACTTTTAAAAACAGCCTTGGATAAGAAACCGAAACTACTGGTTGGTTTTGGCTGGGATCAGAACCTTTGGCCAAATAAGAAATTTCCTGAAATCGATTTTCTGGATTCTCTTTCAAAAAAAATACCCATCATTCTTTTTAGAATTGATGGCCATGCCGCCTGGACAAACACAGTAGGCCTCATTCGGTCGGGTCTTTTAAAGGTTTCCAAAACTGCAGGGCTTCCCAAAGGAATTGTTGTTGACCTAGGTCTTGAAAAATTACAACGGCTCATTCCGGATTCATCAGATACAGAAATGAAAGACGAGATAAAGACCGTTGTCCAGGAAGCCCTTCGTCAAGGGGTTACCTCTATTCACGATGCCGGGATCACAAAAAAAGAATTTGAACTTTTGAAAGCTACTATCGAAAAAGAAAATCTTCCCTTTCGCTTTTATGAAATGGCTTCGTCGTCAACCCCGGAAGAACTTGAGCATTTTCTAAAGATAGGGCCTCAGAAAAATCTTCTGGATTCTCGGTTAACTTTGAGGACAGTAAAAGTTTATCTCGATGGTGCTTTGGGGAGTCGAGGAGCTCTTTTTGAGGAGCCTTATGACGACGCTCCAGAAACAAAAGGGATTCAAATTTGGAAAGAAAAGGAACTGGAACACCTTGTTCGAAAAATCGATAGTCAGGGATTCCAGGTGGCTGTTCACGCCATTGGAAGTCGAGCAAATGAAATGGCAGTTTCTCTTTTTGAAAAACTCTGGGGAAAGAACACGGCGCTAAAACGACCCCGAATTGAACATGCTCAGATTCTGACCGATGGCCTCATCCAGAAAATGGGAAAATTAAGAATCATTGCTTCGATGCAACCGGTTCACTGCTCATCGGACAGTCCCTGGGTCATAGAACGCATCGGAAAAAAAAGGGCTCAAACCGCTTACCCTTGGCGCTCTCTTTTAAAGGCAAAAGCACCTCTCGCTTTTGGTACCGATTCCCCGATTGAAGCATTCACCCCTTGGCCCGGCCTGTTTTCATCGATTACGAGGACGTTTGTCCCCGAAGAAAGCATTTCACTCTCTGAGGCTTTCGATGCTTTTACGCAAGGGGCCGCTTACTCTTCCTTTCAGGAGAATTCTTTAGGAAGTCTTGAGCCGGGCAAATGGGCTGACTTTATTTTGGTCGAGAGCAATTTGCTAGAACTTCGGCCAGAGGAAATCTTAAAACAAGAAGTCTTGGAAACTTTCTTTGCAGGTACTGAAGTTTATAAAAAAACCTAGTATGATTCTTTGAAGGATCTATGCAAAAAGTACAAATCAAATACCGGTCTTTACCTTCAGATCTGCTGGTTTTGGCCCTATTGGGAGCGCTCGTCTATGCCCTCATCGCCTTTGGACAAGAGTGGCAGTCG
The DNA here is from genome assembly GCA_945878405.1 of Bdellovibrio sp. ZAP7. Classification (GTDB taxonomy): domain Bacteria; phylum Bdellovibrionota; class FAC87; order UBA2466; family UBA2466; genus RFNO01. Next base: position 136,179 of record CAMCTJ010000002.1, on the reverse strand, counting down.
GATTTTAATCCCTCAATCGAAATTGATTTGTCCGTTTCCTCAATTCCAAAATATGCCCTCTTTTCTGCTTTACGGGGACTGAGTGCTTTTATTATTTCATTGCTTTTTACTTTCGTTGTCGGTTACTGGGCCGCTAAATCTTCTAGAGCTGAAAAAATCATCATTCCCCTTCTAGATATTTTACAAAGCATCCCTGTGCTTGGGTTTCTCCCGGGTCTTGTTCTCGCGTTAGTGGCTATTTTTCCCACAACGAATGTCGGGCTTGAGCTTGCTTCCATCATCATGATTTTTACGGGTCAGGTTTGGAACATGACCTTTAGCTTTTATGCATCGATAAAATCACTCCCGAGTGATTTTGAGGAGGTCTCAAATTTGGTGGGCCTTAATTCCTGGGAGAAACTTTGGAAAGTAGAAGTGCCATTTGCGATGACCAACCTTATTTGGAACTGCCTCATGTCCCTATCGGGTGGTTGGTTCTTTCTCATGGTTTGCGAAGCATTCACTTTAGGAAGCCAAAACTACAGACTGCCTGGGCTAGGGGCCTATATGGCAGTCGCGATTCAAAACAATGATTTGTCTTCAATTCTTTTGGGAATTAGCTCGATGGCGGGACTCATCATTGTGATGGATATGCTCATTTGGAGACCCATTTTAGCTTGGGCTCACCAGTTTAGATTAGAAGACATTCCGGGACTCACGGCCTCAGAACCCTTGATGAACAACTTACTTCGCGACTCTGCAATCTTGAACTGGTTTACTCTTTACTTGAGACGGAGGGCCCTAAGAAGAAAGTTTATTGAAACTGAATTAGTCTCTAACAATCGACAGACCCCATGGATTCTCAAAATTAACTTTTTAAAGTTTTTTCAAAATAGGTTGATTTCAAAAATAATAACCGCAGCCATTATTCTGTTTTTTCTCCTGCTTTTGATTTTTGGAACCGGTAAATTGGTGGGCCAGCTGGTAGCCGTCCCTGCAGATGAATGGGAACTCGTTTTAGAAGGCACTCTTTTTACTTTTCTTCGAGTTTTTGGCGCCATTTTGTTGGGTACAGCTTGGGCCGTCCCCACCGCTCTTTGGATCGGGACTAACGGTAAAAGGCTTCGGGTAGCACAACCCATTATTCAGATCTTGGCTTCATTTCCAGCACCCATGCTCTACCCGCTTGCTCTGGGTCTTTTTCTGTGGCTCAAGATTCCTTTTTCAGTAGGTTCTATGCTCCTCCTGCTTTTAGGGATCCAATGGTACATTTTGTTTAACGTGTTAGCGGGAGCAATGAGAATTCCCCAAGAGTTAGACGAAGCTATGAGAGTGATTGGATCGAGCCGTAGGAAAAGGTGGGTTAAGCTCTATTTACCAAGCATTTTCCCTTCTTTGGTGTCGGGTTGGGTTGCAGCAGCGGGTGGAGCTTGGAACGCTAGCATCGTGGCGGAATACCTTTACTACGAAGGGAAGCTCATGAGCACTCGAGGGTTAGGATCAGTTATTAGCCAAGCCGCTTTCTCAAAAAACTTTAATTTGCTCGCAGCGAGTCTTATGGTCATGGTTGCTGCTGTGGTTGTTTTAAATAGAACTCTTTGGGCAAAGGTTTATCATTTAGCCCAGACACGGTACCGACTAGATTTGTACTGAGGAGAAACTTATGCCGGAAACCTCATTGATTGAACTAAAGAAGGTTTCTAAAACTTTTACTTTAGACTCGGGTAACCAGATTCGAGTGTTAGACAATATTGATTTGAATCTTTACCCGGGAGAAATAGTGGCTCTCTTGGGGCCCTCAGGCTCTGGCAAATCTACTTGCTTAAGAATTATGGCCGGACTGATGGAAAAGACCAATGGCGAGGTCTTTGTAAATGGAAAACCATCGCGGGGAGCCAATCAAAATGTTGCTTTAGTTTTTCAGTCTTTTGCTCTTTTTCCTTGGGAAACTGTTTTTGAGAACATTGCCTTGGCTCTTGAGCCCTTAAATCTTCACTCAGAGGAAGTAAAAAAGCGCGTTAAAAAAGTTATCGATATGGTCGGGCTTGAAGGTTTTGAAGAAGCCTACCCCAGAGAACTCTCAGGTGGGATGAAGCAGAGAGTGGGAATTGCTCGAGCTTTGGTGATGGAACGGTCCGTTCTGCTCTTAGACGAACCCTTTAGTGCACTGGATATTTTGACTGCGGATTCTCTTCGAAATGAAATTGTAGAAATTTTTCAAAGCCAGCAAACAGCCACGCGAGGAGTGCTTGTGGTTACTCACCACATTCACGAAGCTGTAAATATGGCACATCGGATTTTGGTCATGGGAGTAAATCCTGGACATATCCGAGGACAAGTCATTAATGATTTGCCGTATCCTCGAAATGATAGCTCTCCGGCATTTTCTCAAATGGTGGATCGGGTTCACTCGCTTGTTACTGAAACCCTGATGCCCGACGTTCCCAAAGTGGAAGCAGGCCTGGGAAACACGGAGACAGCGACAAGAGAAGCAACTTTACGAGTGCTTCCCAATGTTTCGGTATCGGAAGTGATTGGTCTTTTAGAGACCATTCATGCGAATGGCGGAACGGCCGATATTTTCAAATTAGGGCACCAGATTGAGAAAGACTTCGGCTATACGCTCTTTCTAGTAAAGGCAGCGGAAATTTTGGAACTCGTGGACACCCCTAAACAAAAAGTTATTCTGACCGATTTGGGAAGACATCTGGTTGAGGGGGATATCAATGTTCAAAAGAGGATGTTGCATGAGCTCTATGGGGAGCTCTCCCTGGTGAACGAGGTCGCCCAACTCTTGCGTCAAAGCCCCACTTTGCGGCTTCCAGTTGATTTAGTAATCGAGAAACTCACTGAGTGGCTTCCCAACGAAAACCCCAATGACCTTCTTTCTTCGCTTATCACCTGGGGACGATTTGCTGAGTATTTTGGATACAACGACGATACTAAAGAGCTCTACTTGGATGTGGGACAAGAGACCACCTAATATCGAAAAACAAAGTTACGCGCCGCGTACAATCAAAAAAAGTTCAATATTTTCAGAATTTTTCTTTTTTTATCTATTCGAACGGGTTAACATTTTTCTACATCGTGTAAGAAACAAGGGGTCAACATGGCTGCACATCCAGAGTTTGCAGAGACAAAAACAAAGATCATGAAGATCATCTCTTTCTGGGATCCTATGAAGGTGCAACCCGGAAAACCTCATGGCGCCCCTGAGGATGAGTATGAGCCAGAAGCAGCTCGAATCGCGGCTTATGTTTTAAAGCACCGCGAAGCTGGAAATGCTCTCTCGCTACAAGGACTAAAAGAAGAAATCGAACGGCTGTGGCAATTGATGTACGGCGAATCTTGTCCAAACTCCTTGGAAATAGCGCAAAACGTTATCCAGCAATTCCCGTAATCGAAAAATAGTTCGATTACTCTATTTCAATCAATACTTCATTTCTTCTGAGAAACCAGGGAATCCAGGGCGGATTGTATCGAGCGAGTACGGGCTCGCCCTTAGTTTTTACGTTTTTGCTCTTTAATACTTCCAGAAGGTCTTTAACTTTCTCTCGATACCGCTCTTCCGACCAGGTTCCGGAATACTTTAGGACAGCCATTTTTCGGGAGGGAATTTCTTTTAACTTCACTCTTGAATCATTGGGTTGCGGTAAGGTTGCAACCTTTTCGTCCTGAGGCATAACAAAGGCTACTCGTTTTTTTCCGTCCTTTTCTTCTTGAAGAACGGGAGCAGTCATACTGATTTTTTGGTTCTTTTGGTTACCTCCAAAAATATAAGAGGCAGCTCGACGAAAGCCTTCATTTCCCGCCGAACCAAATTCCCCCTCCACTTCCGTCTCAGCGATTACAACAGAGCCGTACTGGCGAATCTCCACATCCCCAAAACTCTCTAAAATCTCAAATTTAGGCTCTTCCACTGCCATACAAAAGCTCCCCAACAGAAATAGTAAAAAGAAATAAGTTTTCATCACCTTCTTTTAACATAGTTTTTATTAATTGAGACTAGGGACTACGCGTATTGAACAGGGTGAGTCATACCCCTTATCCTCTTCTAATGACCAAATGCCAACTCCTTGCGCTCCTGCTCTTTTTTTCTCTCTTGGGTACTTCCGAACCCAAACACAGTGATTCTCAAGTTTCGAGACCGCAAGAATCTGATCATTTTGCTACTTTTGAAACGTGTAAGAACCATATTGAAGATTTAGTAGCTAAATTAAACTGTAAAATTCCCCCGGTCGTTTATGGTCCGGGCTTCACCCTCAGAAAAACCTTGGAATATTTTATCCAGTTCTATGCGGCTCGAAACAGCGTGAGTTTTGATCAGTTAAACACCCTAGCTAATTTGACCCAAACAGCTGAAGGAAAAAAGTCTCTTGCTTACTACTTTACCGGTCTCAAATGTGCAGGCCTTCCAGGAGATCCCATCGACCGAAAAAATTGGACTTCTTATGTGCCTAGCTGCCCCCCCAAAGCGCCAAAAAGTCCTCCTTGGGTAAAAGATAACAAATGGGGCACAGCAAATTATCATCCAGGTGCTTACAAGTGCATGCGATTGGGGGCTAGCCGCCCTGAAAAATGTGAACCCAAGAAAACGGTCTGGCAGTGCATTGGACAAGAATGGTTCAAGGGCCTTGATCCCAAGATCGCTGAAATGTTGATAGACAAAATACCTTCTCAACAGTGTTGCTATGATTCTGAAAGTAAATTAATCACTGAGGGGCCCTCTGCTGGAACACCGGATACAGTTTTCAGAAGTCACTCCGTTGAAGAAGCTGCAGAAAAACACTTTTTAACATTGGAAGAACACTCAAGAGAGCTGAAAGTGGAAGATCTGGAAAAAGAAATGGCAAAAACTAAAAGATCTGCTCGTGAGATAAAAGAATCAATCGTCCACCACATCATGGATGCAAGAATCATCGATGCCTGTTTTCCGGATTGGCCAGGTAAAAACAATCAGAGTGTGAAAACCTATCACTCTCTGGGATGGACTCCTTTTAAGTAACTATCTGAGTGCCAAAACCGGTACTCCAGCTTCTCTCACCACTCGCCGAGTGGTGCTCCCTACCAAAACCGACAATACAGGGCCAGTTTGAGAAGCCATCGCAATCATACAAGCGGGAAGCCGCTGGGATGCTTTGATAATACCGTGAGAAACTCGAACATCAGAATCGTCTATGATGGTTTTTACTTTAATTCCATACTCTTTTTTCATCTGGTTCGCCCACTTCTCAAGAGTCTTTTTCCTTTCTTCGACATTCTTCTCAATGTTCTCCGTCAAGACCATCATTTCCGAAAGAGCTAGGCCCGTAGTCGCCGCAAAGTACTCCACGTTATAATAGAGAACTAGTTCTACTCTTAGACGATTCGCCATTTCACCCACTTTACGCATTGCCTTATGAGAATCCGGTGACAAATTGGTTGGAAAAAGAATCGTCTTGATCCCTGAGACTGGTTTCGAAGAAGGATTTAAAAACAAAACAGGTATGGTTGATTGATACATTAAGTTTTCAGCGAAGCTTCCCATCCAAAATCGAGAGAAGCCCTTTCTCGCATGCGTATTCACTAAAATGAAATCGACTTTTGCTTTTTTTGCCTCTGACACCAAAGCATCTACGTCGGATCGTAAGTAAACTCCCTTTTGGAGAACCGCTCTGGGTTCTTCCAGTTGTAGCTTTACCCCTGATAACCATTTTTTCATCGCTTCTCGCACGTTTGCGATCAAGATCTTTCTCTCTTGCCCTTGAGATAAAGGCTGGGCTTGTTCGGAAAAGCGGACGATATAGCTTGGGTGAATTTCCAATGAAGTCAGCTTGGAAAACACTTTTAATAGGGACTCAGCTGAAGCCCTCACTTTTTTGTCTGCTGCAAGAAGATCAATAGCCCAGAGCACTCGCAATTGATTGTGAACTTTTCTTTTCATTGGCTTACTCCTCATTTGTCATTTCGAATCTAACCCTTCACATTTTACTCGCCAATAGAAAAGGAACCGCGGTATGAGAACTTTAGAGGATTTTTTGTGAAAGTAGCTTTTTTTGACACACATAAATTTGAACGCCCCATTTTTGAGACAGAAAATGAGGCATTTCATCACGATTTGGTTTTTTTCGAAGAAAGGCTCTCTAAAGAAACCGCCGTACTCGCGGATCAGTTTCCTTGTGTGTGCGCTTTCGTAAACGACAAGCTGGACCGAGAGAGTCTGGTTTTATTAAGTAAAGCCGGAGTGAAATTAATCGCCCTTAGAAGCGCTGGTTTCAACCATGTCGATTTAAAAGCAGCTCAAGAGTTAGGATTGGTAGTTGTGCGAGTTCCTGAGTATTCACCCTACGCCGTAGCAGAACATGCCGTTGCTTTAATCCTCACTCTCAATCGGAAAATCCATCGAAGCTATATGCGCGTCCGAGAGCTTAATTTTTCCTTGGATGGTCTTGTGGGAATGGATCTACACGGAAAAACTGTCGGGGTGATCGGTTCGGGAAGAATTGGAGCAGTTTTTGCCAAAATCATGACAGGTTTTGGATGTGACGTTCTTCTTCATGATACCAATCCCGATCTTGATTTGGCGAAACGATTGGGAGCTCGCTACTCTGATCTTGATGCCCTTTACCAACATTCTGACATCATTTCGCTCCACGTTCCTCTCAATGACCGCACTCGATACCTCATCAATAAAGATTCACTCTCCAAAATGAAAAAAGGGGTTTTGTTGATTAACACTGGCCGGGGGGGCCTCGTAAACACTCGGGATCTCATTCAAAGTTTAAAAAAGGGTCACTTAGGAGGCGCGGGGCTTGATGTCTACGAGGAAGAAGAGCAAGTATTTTTTCAAGACCATTCCGGCGATGTGCTTCAGGACGACGTATTAGCGCGACTCCTTACTTTTCCCAATGTGATCATTACTTCTCATCAAGCTTTCTTAACTCAAGAAGCTCTGAGCAACATAGCAAAGACTACTCTTTCAAATATCACCGCTTTTGAGAGGGGAAATCCCTTAGAGAATCGAGTGAGTTTTTCCTAGACGCACTTCTTGCACAGGAATAAATTACCAAAGCGGGAGAATCGAATGTTCGGAAATGCACTTTTCGGGGGGCTGTTAATCGGATTAGCTGCCCTTCTCATGCTGGTTTTTAATGGTCGTATTATGGGGATTAGCGGAATCGTCGGCGGTGTTTTTAATCCCACCACCAGAAACCAACTCTGGCGTTATTTCTTTTTTGCGGGAATGATTCTTGGAGGAGTAGCGCTCCGGGCTTTTATGCCTCAAGCATTAGAGAACAATTTGACTCGAAGTAATCTCCATCTGGTTTTAGCTGGCGTTTTGGTTGGCTGGGGAACTCGACTGGGAAGTGGTTGTACCAGTGGACATGGTATTTGTGGGGTATCCCGACTCTCTCCTCGTTCTTTGCTCGCGACTGGCATCTTCATGTTTTTTGGAATCCTCACAGTTTGGGTAATGAATCGATGGGAGCTGGTAAAATGAATCGAGAAAACCTGAGTTCTCTTTTTTGCGGGTTTTTATTTGCCATCGGATTGGGGATTTCGGGAATGACTCAGCCCCAGAAAGTGGTGGGGTTTTTAGACCTGTTTGGCTCTTGGGATCCGAGCCTCCTTTTTGTGATGGCAGGTGCGGTCTTGGTCTATTCAATTGGTTACCGCTGGGTTAAAAAAAATCGAAAACCCTTTTTTACCTCTGCGTTTCTTATTCCCACAAACAGGCAGTTGGATAGTTCTCTCATGCTGGGTTCTGCCCTTTTTGGGATCGGTTGGGGAATAGCGGGTTTTTGTCCGGGCCCGGCTCTGACCTCGTTGGTAGGTCTTGGCCATTCAGTCTTGGTTTTTGCGGGAACCATGTTAGCTGTCATGCTCCTCTTTGAAAAATGGCAATCACGAAAGGCGATACGATGATTCAAGTTAAGGAATTCTTCGATGCAAAAACCTTCACTTTGACCTACGTCGTTTGGGATCCCCAGACTCTTGATGCAGTCGTAATAGATCCCGTTTTAGATTACGATCCAGGGTCATCTACGACGAGCAAAGAATCCTTTCATTCCTTAATGCATTTTCTTGAAAGTAAGGCTTTTAAAGTTCATCTCATTCTGGAAACCCATGCCCATGCAGACCACCTGACCGGATCACAACTTCTTAAGCAAGCATTCCCAACAGCCAAAGTAACCATCAACGAACAGATTCGTACGGTTCAAATGGTATTCAAAGATGTTTTCGATTTGCCCAGTTTAGCTGTTGATGGAAGCCAGTTTGATAGGCTTTTAAAAAATGGAGAAGTGGTTCAAGCAGGAAGCTTATCGTTCAAAGTAATCCTCACCCCAGGACACACTCCCGCTTGCTCTAGCTTTCTTTTTGAGGGGGCCGTCTTTACCGGAGATGCTTTGTTCATGCCTGATTCTGGTGTAGGTCGATGCGATTTTCCCAAAGGAGATGCAAGCACACTTTACGAATCAATCACTCAAAACCTGTACACACTTCCCGATCATACAAAAGTCTACACGGGGCATGACTATCAACCCAATGGAAGGCCCGTCCAATTTGAATCCACTATTGGAAAAGAGAAGGCTGAGAATATTCATTTGAACGCCAAAACAACCAAGAGTGAATTTGTAACCTTTCGAACCGAAAGAGACAAAAAACTTGCGGCTCCCAAATTGCTTCTACCCGCAGTTCAGTTCAACATTGATGCTGGCCATTATCCAAAACCGCATCCCAATGGTAGGAGCTATTTATCAATCCCTATTTCCGAAAAAGCTTAGGAGGTTTCCATGAACGCCCATTATAAGGTCCTGATTCTAGGGGCTGGTACCGGGGGCATCTCAGTAGCAGCTCGATTAGCCAAGAAGCTTTCTCCCACAGACCTTGCGATTATTGATCCTGCTCAAAAACACTACTATCAACCGCTTTGGACCCTATCCGGCGCGGGAGTCGTGCCCAAGCAAGAATCAGAGAGAAACCAAATCGATTTTATCCCCCCTGGGGTCGATTGGATTCAAGAGGGCGTCGCTCGTCTTATTCCTCAAGCAAATGAGGTGGAAACAGACTCCGGAAAAAAGATCACCTATGATTTTATGATTGTCGCTTTGGGCCTACGACTGGCTTGGGAGAAAATCCCAGGAGCAAAAGAATCACTCGGAAAAAATGGGGTCTGCACTATTTATGAATACGACCAAGTAGATAAAACCGAGGAAATGCTGAGATCCTTCTCGGGTGGAACCGCGGTCTTTACTATGCCGCCAGTGCCCATCAAATGTGCTGGAGCTCCCCAAAAAATTATGTATCTTGCGGATGAGATCTTCAGAAACAACGGTGTGAGAAATCAAAGTAAACTTTTCTTTGCCACGGCAGGGAAAGCGATCTTTGGCGTTCCCGTTTTTGCAGAAGCTCTCACAAAAGTAGTCCAGCGAAAAAAGATAGACCTTCTCACCCAATATCAACTGATTTCAATCGACGGCTTGAATAAGAAAGCAGTCTTTCGAGTCACTGAGGCATCCGGACAGGCGTCCGACCAAGAACTCAAATATGATTTGATCCATGTGGTCCCGCCCATGACGGCCCCAACCGTAGTGAGCGAAAGTGAATTAGCAGAAAAAGAAGGCGACCAAAAAGGTTGGCTTTCGGTCGACAAGTTCACTCTCCAACACAAGCTTTTCCCAAATGTGTTTGGAATAGGAGATGTGACCGGGGTTCCCAATTCAAAAACGGGGGCAGCCATTCGAAAGCAAGCTCCGGTAGTGGTGGAAAATCTCTTGTCCGCAATGACTCAAAAACCAATTGCAGCACACTATGACGGTTATTCTTCCTGCCCTCTTGTCACTGAAGTGGGTAAAGTCATCTTGGCCGAATTTGGTTATGATGGAAAACTCCTTCCCTCTTTTCCTGTGAACCCAGCGAAAGAGCGCAGAAGCATGTGGTTTTTGAAACGCTATCTCCTTCCCAAGCTTTATTGGTATGGAATGCTACGAGGGCTATTATGATTGAAAACATCTCAGACACTGCTTTTCTGGTTGCGGCTTACCGGGCTCTTGAAACAGAGAGAAAAGACGCTCTTTTTCAAGACCCCTTTGCTAAAAAACTCGTTGGGGACAAAGGACTAAAAATAGTCGATGGCCTACATGCAGGAAGGCGTTCCTCGTGGTTTTTAGTGGCCAGGACCTGCATTCTGGATCAGTGGATCCTGACAATCATCAAAGAAGAAAACATTGATACAGTTCTGAATTTAGCTGCTGGACTCGACGCCAGGGCTTATCGTTTGGAACTCCCTCAATCACTTCGATGGTTCGATGTAGATTTACCGGCAATATCTAACCATAAGGAACTTATTCTCAAAAATGACAAACCCAAATGCGATTATCATTTGGTAAAGATGGATCTCGCCGATCAAGCAGAAAGAGCGCGTTTTTTCACTGAAGTCGCTCGAGATTCGAAAAAGACTTTAATTATAAGCGAGGGATTCTTGATGTACCTCACGCCCATTCAGGCCAGCGAGCTGGCACAGGAACTTGCCCAGCATTCTCCCTTTAGATTTTGGCTCGCTGAACTGCTGGGACCCGTTCAACTCGCAATGATTAAATTAAAATGGGGGAAACAATTTAAAGCAGCCAATTCGGAAATGGCGTTTGCCCCGAAGGAAGGCCCTCAGTTTTTTAAGGCCTGTGGCTGGGAAGCCGTTGACTTTAAATCCTCATTTGACGAAGCCATTAAAATCGGTCGGGCTCCCAAAGGCGCTCCGCTTCTTAAATCTGCGGTACGTCTTTTGCCTCATAATTTAAGAAGCCTGATTAATAGCGCTGGAATAGCTTTCCTGAAGCGATGAAGTTATTTTTGATGCTCGCCTGTCATAAAACTTAAGCAGCATCAGAAAAATACTAAGGTTTACCATCAAAAACGTCCGGTCAACGCTATGACTTAAGTGTTCCTTTAGATCCAGAGTGGTGATTAAGTAAATAACGATCATTGCGCTACTGTAACTCAATACAAAAAAGAGAAGCGATCTCCACTGCCCTATAATTTTGCGAAATTTCCCTATAAAGAAACCCAAACAGAGAAAGTATAGGCCCGACACTGTCAAAACAGACTTTGTGATTTCTAAAATATCTTCTCCGCTTTTTAATCGGGTGAGCGCTCGATTCAGGATTCCAGAAATAAATAAATCTGTGGTTTCTATTCCAGCTGCTTTCACGTGGCGCTTCCATAAAAAATAATAGATCACAAACGTGAGGGCCGGGAGAATCAGCGCACTTTTTCTTCTCCATAAAACCCATACCAAGCTCACATAAATAAGAAGCGATGCCAGTAATCCTTCATTTTTGATCATGGGAAGACTAAGAAGAATCGAAACCAGCAGAAAATAGGAACGCCGATCCCAGCCTTCGGAATCCAAACGAACGACTAAAAGACAAGCTGCCGCACCGTAGAGACCTAAAATGGCGTCCATATAACCATTTACGAGAATCTGTTTGCTGATAAAAAGGATGCCAATCACCGCAAGGCCAAAGATTCCAGTGCGTTTAAAAAGTGAACTGAGAACTAAAAACATAGGAAGGAGAACCGGAATGATGGAAAGTCTGGGAAACACCTCATTCCAGAAACCCACCCCTTTTGCAAAAGAAGCAGCGATAGCAGGCACGAGGACGGGGTAATCATTGTGTATTTCCCAAAAGTAGTTATCCAGCTGTGCATAGAGATTATTATCAATAAAGATTCGCTTTCCATGAAAAAACCAAATGTACCTCGCATCCCAATCGAAAAGAGGGGCCCCTAAGATAATCAGAATAAAACAACTGAATGTGGCTAAAATCATCCAATCTCGTTGGAAATTTAAAAAGCAAATGGGAACAAAAGCTAGACAGGTTAAGAGATAAACCAACGGATGAATGTAAAATCCGAAAGACCAAGCCACTAGGTTCAAGAAATTAAGAAAAATAAAACTGATTGCAAATCCAAAGCAAAAGCGGCTATTTCGATTGACTACATTCATACAGAATCACCTCCCCTTCCCGTAAGAGCTGCTTGCAGTCAGCCGGTGCAGATTCGTTTTCTTTAGCAAAGAGAAGAGAGGCCTCCTCTGAAATTCTGATGGGATACAAATATTCCTTAGCAGGATAACTGATGTATTGATTGGTTTTGAGTTCCCCAAATAGGCGATAAACCCTATCAGCCCTCTGAGAGGCGATTTTTCTCATTGCTAAGGCTTCTGGACGAATGACTTCCTGACCCGCATCTTCTTGAAAGGCTCTGGAAATGCTATCGAAGCTCCAGACTACCCAACGCGAAGGCGCAGTCGTAGTTTTAAAATAAATAGTGAGGGAACCCAAAAAGAACAAAGCAGCAACGAGAGGCTTTCTCATAAGAAGATTCTCCTTCAGTTTTCCCTGTTTTAGAACTAGTTTTTGGAGCGTGACCGCACCAAATCAGACATTTTCTGGTTTATCCTCGGAAGAAGCTGCTCGACGTCTTGGTGAGAGGGGCCCTAACCAAATTATCCCTTCCCGGTTTGATTCCACATTATCCGAAGCTCGTAAAATTCTTATGGATCCTTTGGGATTAATGTTGTTGTCCTTGGGGCTACTGTACTTAATCGTAGGGAGTAAAACAGATGCGATCATCTTGTTTTTTGCTTACCTACCCGTTACGGGAGTCGATGTCCTATTGCAAGTCAGAGCCAATAGGGCTTTGAAGGCTCTGCACTCGAGCATCATTGATACGGCTAAAGTGATTCGAGATGGACGGGTTCAGGAGGTCCCGACGAGAGATATCGTTGTCGGAGACTTGATTGTTTTTGAAGAGGGGCAGTTGTTTCCTGCGGATGGAACAGTGATTGAATCTCACAACTTGAGTGTCAATGAAGCACCCCTCACCGGAGAATCGGTTCCCGTAGAAAAAAGTGTCGGTTCCGAATTCTTTGGGGGAACGACCCCGTTACAGGGGCGAGGGATTGGACAAGTTCAAAAAACTGCTAAAGATACAAGAATCGGTAGTATCGCTTCGCTTTTAAAGGGCACGGGATCTGAAAGCACCCCTCTTCAAAAGAGAGTTAATCACTTAATTAAGCGCTTTTTCGTAGCTGCCCTTTTTTTAGCATTTTTGCTTTTTCTCATTGAATGGTGGCGAGGGAATAGTTGGATTCAGTCATTAATTGTTGCAGTCACTTTTGGAATGGCAGCCATCCCTGAAGAGTTCCCTTTAGTTTTTGTACTTTATTTAAGCTTGGGGGCCTGGCGGCTCTCCCGACATGGCGTTCTTGTTAAATCCCTTCCCAGTGTCGAAGCGCTCGGGAGCGTTGATGTGATTTGCACCGACAAAACGGGAACTCTCACCGAGGGCCGATTCCAATTAGAAAGCCTCACTCCCTTGAGGGACCTAAATCCCGAGCTGCTTTGGAAATCTGCTCTAATGGCTTGTGAAGTGGCTGTCGTTGATTCTCTCGAAGCTGCTATCGTTGAAAAAGGCAGCCCCTATTTAAACCTTCTCAAGGGATGGCACTTGCAGTGGGATTATCCCTTTGAACCTCTGGGAAAGCATATGTCCCACGTTTGGCAGAATCAAGAAGGCGAGTATTTAATCGCTATGAAGGGTGCGGTAGAGGGAGTCATTGAACATTGCCAGCTCTCAACAGATGAGAGGAATCAGCTGAATCACCTTACCAATGCGGCCGTTCAAAAAGGAAAACGGGTATTAGGGCTTGCTTACAGAGAAGGCAGATGTACCGGAGAACGAACTTTCGATGAACAAGGACTCCGTTTTATCGGGCTTTTCGTTTTTAATGACCCAACCAGAGAATCGGCTCGTCATGCTGTACTGGAATGCCAAAAAGCGGGGATAGAAATAAAAATGCTCACTGGAGATCATCCAGGCACAGCTCATGCTGTAGCCGATGAAATCGGGATGGAGCACGATCACCAGTTACTCTTTACGGGTGATGAAATCTCCAAAATGAAAGTGGAGGACAGGTGGAAGGCCTTCCAACAAGGGGCCCTTTTTTCGAGAGTCTTACCAGAACAAAAGTATGAAATGGTTCAAGCTCTCAAAGCAACTGGCAAAGTGGTTGCGATGACCGGAGACGGAATCAACGATGCCCCGGCTCTCAAATTAGCTGATATTGGAATCAGTATGGGACTCAATGCAACGGACGTAGCTCGGTCAACCGCTCAGATGATTCTCCTGAAAAATGACTTTAAAGGAATTGTCGAAGCGGTTTTCGAAGGACGAAGGATTTTTCAGAATTTAAGAAGAAGTTTCTCTTACCTCATTGCTTTTCATGTTCCGATTATTGTTCTGGCTTTTCTCCCCCCCCTTCTCGGTTGGGGGGATCTGCTTCTTCCTATCCATATTGTACTTTTGGAATTGATCATCCATCCGGTATCTGCGTTTGGTTTTGAAAGCCTTCCATCGATTGAAGCTCAGAGTAAAACCTTGCTTTCTCCAAGGCGGTTTGGGGAATCGGTTATAGCAGGCGGCCTCCTCAGCCTTGTGAGTATCTGCCTTTATCGAATGCACCCCGACGCGCTCGATATTGAAGCCGCTCGAACCCTCTCTCTCTCGACGGTGCTGGTTGGCACGGTTGCCTTTATCTTTATGGAAACTAGAAAGGAGACTACTTTACGGGCAATCCTAATGGGTTCAACCATTCTCGGGCTAACCCTTTTACTAGTTCGAGTCCCAGCTCTCGGAGTAGTTTTCCACTTTTCCCAGTTAAGTTTTAAAGAAATTGGACTAGCGCTGATACTGGGATTCGGATCGGCCATTCCCACCTTGATTTTAAGAGTTAAAGCTGTTTAGATTTTCACTGAAGTAAATCCATGAATAAACACCTGCACCCTATTTCTGTTGTCTTGCTGGCGCACCAGCACTCCCTTCTTTTTGAACGAGTGGTTGAAGCCGTTAGTTGGGCTGATGAGATCGTTATTCTTACATCCCATCCTTCGAAAGAAATTGAAGCGCTCTGTGAGAGGGTTTCCGCGAAGTGTTTTTTCAGACAATTTGACGGCTTCGGACCGCAAAAGCAGTTTGCTTTTTCCAAAGCAAGTCATGCTTGGATTTTAAATCTTGATTCAGATGAGTTAGTGACTCCAGAGTTTCAAAAAGAAGTAGAGGAGTTGCTGAGTTCGGATGCTATTAATAAGTACTCAGCATTTCGAATTAATCGAAAATTATTTTTCTTGAATAGACCCCTTTCGTTTTCTGGAACAACCGACTTGCCTATCCGACTTTTTAATCGCCACAGAGCCAGAATGAGTCCCGATATCGTTCATGAGAAAATTGTCACTTCTGGTGAGCTAGCCTCCATCAAGGCACCCGTCCTCCATTACAGTTATGGTTCTCTGGAAGAGTACTTCACTAAGTTTAATCGATACACCTCACTAGCCGCAGAGGAGCTTTATAAAAAAGGAAAGAGAACAAATCCTTTTCTCGCCTGGGGAAGATTTCCCTTTTTATTTTTGCGTCGCTATATTTTTCAATTGGGCTTGTTAGATGGCTATTCCGGATTTCTGTGGTGTCTTTTAAGTGCTTTGTACTCGACGGTTAAGTACCTAAAGCTCTATGAGTTCACCCAAAGGGAATCTTAGACCTCCAAGCTCTACTTTTAGAGATTAAACGCATTCTTTAGACGTATTCTCACGGTATTCGCTGTCACATCAGGCTGGTCGGCCTGGCTCCGTTATTGCTTCCTTAATATAAGATTATTATGAAGTTCTGGGTCATTCATTTGATAGCGGTCGCTATTCTTGCGCTCACTGCGAGAGCGCAAGCTGAATCTTTTCGCCAGCAGAACCTCCCTGCTATTTGCAAAAGCCTTTTTCCAAAACTTATTCCCATAGAAAACCGACCTCTTTCAACCCAAGAGACCAGAGACCTATTTTCGTTTGCTTCTCTTCCTGCAAATCAATTCGAGAAGAAACTTTCTGGCCTCTCCTTCCGCGAAAAAAGGGGCCTTCTTGAAAAGCTGATGCTTCTGAGGTGGCAAGTCCCTCATTTGCCAGAAGAACACATTCCTTCAGAACTAAAACTAGCTACGAACGAAATCCTTTCTATTTATCCACGATCAAACAATCTTCTTTCACAAAAACCTGAGGCCCAAGACAAACTCACTCGGGCTATTTTGAAAAAACGAATCTGGTCTTCAGCGGAAGCAGTAGCTTCACTCTTGGGAAGTACGGCCACCCCTCAAGAACACAAAGAGATGTTCAAGCTCTTCCTTGAACATTTTGACTATCACGATCAGTCTTGGCATCACCAAGCGCAGCTCGATTCGCTCATCGATCTGGCCTCGGGCATTCAGACAAGAAAGATCAGCGAACAGATTCAAAAATCAGACCGCAAAGACTTTAATGACAACCATCAAGGTGAAGAAACCTATTCCTTCGCTGGCCCTGAACTTCTTCTCACCCCCTATTCGGAAATCTTAAATCTCTTTCATTCAATGCGCCTGAAACCTGGAGATAAGGTCGTTGATCTCGGAGCGGGATTTGGTCGACTCGGTCTTGCTCTAGCCACTCGCTATCCCGAACTCAACATTACTGGGTATGAAATTGTAAAAGACCGTATCACTGAGGGCGCCCGAATTGCGAAAGAGTGGCAACTGGAGGATAGGGTACATTTACTTGAGCAAAACTTAGCTGATCCTCAGTTCAAACCTGAGCCGGCAGATGTCTACTACGCTTTTAATCCGGTTTCTGGGCAGACTTTTGACAAAATTCTTGAGGATCTCAGAACGGTTGGTCTGAGTTCGGGAAAACGTTTTCGTTTTATAGTATTTGGCCCTTCACCGTTTTATAAGACAGACGCCCAGCCCTGGTTAAGAGAGATGAAAGGCGAAGGGATTCCTGAGGGCGAGGAATTAAAAATTTATGAGTTTGTTCCTGAAAAAGCTTCTCATACGGTTATTGTCGATCCGGGTACAATCACAAATCCGTTTCAGCTTCGGCCCTCTCAAGAAATTAGTCACTATCCTAAAACCCAGTCCCTGGCCCCCTCGCACCTGGGGCTTCTCAGAGACCATTTGTCAGCTTCTAACAAATCGTTTTCGAATAACGCTTCTTTTCTTTCTCCCAATTATCTGGCCGCATGGGCTTCTCGATGGCCCATGGAGATTTCACGTCACGGCAATCTTCTCCTCATATCCAGTCAGAAAACGGGGGAAGAAGGAAAGGAAAGTTTTGTTGAGCCTTTGGGGGGTAGTCCCCAAGAGAAAGCAGAACTCATTCGAAAGATCATCGAAGATAAAAAGCGAAAAGGGATAAAAGCGGAGTTTTCATTTGTGTCTGAGCCTGTCTATAAGCTTCTTCTTGGCCATGATCATATTTCTACTTCTGAGGCCCCGGACACTTTTGATTTTATCTACCCCGCAGAGAACCTCGCTAAACTCGACAAAACGAAGAAGCTTCGCGATAGGGGAAATCAAGCTCGCTCATTTGAACAAACCCATCCCGAAGCCCAGGTGGAATTGATTGCGAACCTGTCGCCTGAAAAGGCGTCCCAGTTTAAAGAATCCATTCGTGAGTTTTTGGGCACTTGGGTCACTCATCAAAAGCAAACCCATCAGCTAACTGAATTTGAGCAAGCGACACTGGAAACGGAAACCGAAGCAGCAAAACACCTAGTAGAAAAACTCACCCGGCCCGAAAACATTCAAATAGCGGTTAGAGGATACAAAACAGAAGGAGGAACTGCTCCAGTGATTGCCTATGCCTCAGGAGAAATCGCAATCGAATCTTCAGGAAAACGAACACTCCTCATCTATGTTCAAAAATCAGATGGAACAAAGAACGCTATTCCCTTTATCAATCGGGAAATGGTTCAAGAAGTGGTTAACCATCCTGAAAAGTATGGACCCATCGACTTCGTAAATATGATGGATGGCTCCACTCCGGGGCTTCGACAATTCAAAATGCAGTACGAACCAGATTTAGAGCTGGGGAAAACTTACAAAGCGACTATTAAGGAATAATGGCGGGGTCGAGTGGATGAATTTCGAACCGCGTGTATAGGATTTCGCGCCTAGAAATACTACCCAGCTTTTCGATTCATGAGCGGAGCTGGCAGTTTGGCAAGCCGGCGAGTGGCGCTATAAATATCCATAGCCTTCTGGGCATTGAGCCAAAAATCAGGTGTTGTTTTAAAAGTAGCTGCCAGTTTCAGAGCCATTTCTGCTGTTACGGAAGTTCGTTCATTGATAATTCGATTAATGACCTTAATGTCACAACCAATGTGTTCAGCTAATTGCTTTTGAGTTAAACCCAAGGGAATAAGAAACTCCTCATTTAGAATCTCGCCGGGAGATGTAGGTTTTCTGGAAATCGTTTTCATAGCTACCTCGCTAGTGATAATCCGTGACTTCTACTTCTGTTGGACCTGATTCGGTCCATCGAAACACTAACCGCCACTGATCATTTATCCGAATACTGTGATACCCAATTCGATCTTTGGTGAGAGCTTCGAGTCGATTACCGGGGGGTGACTTCAAGTCAGATAACTTAGCTGCGTATTGAATCATGTCCAATTTTCTGGCGACAACTGACTTAATGTTAGTCCAGCTCGCGTGCTTGGCGCGCCCCGTTCGAAAGAAACTCTCTGTTGCTTCATCAGCGAAAGATAGAATCGCCACGAGAAGAATTATACCTCATCAAGGTATACCTTTTCAAGGAGCGTGCTCTTTTACAGGGATAAACCAACTGGTTTTATGCGTTTTTGTTATTTAATTTCAATTACTTAGATGAATGGCGGGGCGAAGTGGACGACTTTCGAACCGCGTGTAAGTTGACCGTCATCGAAAGCCCGGACCCATCGCCAATATAAAATGATTAAGAACAAAAGAGAGGCTTGAGCCTAGAATTATAAAATACAAAAATCCCCGGCTGTTTTTGGGTTTGAATTTTGAATAGATTATAAAAGAAATTAAGGCCCAAGCAGGAACCGCCGCAAAGAAATTAACACTTGCATGTTCGATGGAGTTTGAATGTTCTACGCTTTTTATGAAAGACATCATCGGTACAAAAAAAATTATCCCAGCAATTGTTCTACAAAGACCTAGGATAAAATTTTGTTTCTTGGTCAGCGACGTTTCAAGATTCAAGACATTGGTGCTGGCGAAACCAATAAAGGTTCCATAAAAAATTGATTTAAGGGCTAAGTACAAAGGAGCCACAATCAAACCAAGTGCTAAGATTGTGCCGTCGCTTAAACAGCCTCTCTCATTAGTAAGATGCTTCGAAATTGCTTTCATAAAATAAAAGTCATGAAAAATGGCGGGGCGGACGGGACTCGAACCCGCGGCCTCCTGCGTGACAGGCAGGCGTTATAACCAACTTAACTACCGCCCCGCATGCTTGCGATAGAATCCAAGACCCTACTGATCCGCTGAAAAATTGTCAATTTAAGGCGCCTCGAACTCTAAAAAGAGCTCTTGATGACTTAAAAGAAGAACCCAAAGAACCCTTTGGGAGGCCCTATCAGAAGGAATCTGAAGACCTTTTTGTTTTCCTAAAAAGACTCTTAAAACCTCGAGTTTCTCATCCTCTTTAACCAGTCTAGCCTCAGAGATCGGCACCAGGGTCCTCTTCTCCCTGCTCCGAAGCCACTCGTCAATCAGCTCTTTTTGATTCTCGTAGGTTGACGCTGGGGTAAGGCCCCAGGGCTGGTCTGAATCCTCAAGCGGCCGAGTATGCGGCTTCCACTTCTCCCATTCCGTTGGAAGATCCTCGCTAAAAGTATAAGCATCAAAAAGATGCCGATAGAGGGGATTCGGGCCTTTCCCAATTTCGACCTTCCACGGCTCAGTCGGCATCGGAAACCGGGGGCTTTTCTCCAAAAAAGGTCTGGGCTTTACTGTCTTTATTCCCAAAACATCACTCACTTTTCCCGTAGGAGCTTTCCCACTCATTAAGGCTCGTACTTCTTTTGCGGAAAGCTGAACGGCCTCTTCATGGGTGCGGCTCTGAAGGTGAGTCCCCAAAATCCCCGATTTTAAAAGCCGTAATTTATGCCGAATCCCCACGGGCTCACCCAAATCAAAAAGCGGGTGCCTCGCGGTAGATTTTTTCTCCTGAGTTTTAAGCCCCTTTTTAGGGACGACACATAAAATAAAATTAGACTTTAGACTCTGCCAAAGGTCCAAGTAATGGAGCCAAAAAGCGGGGTCTTCCCCCGGCCTTACCAGTTTTTTCTCCATAACCTCAGGATCTCCCCAAGGTCGGTGGTAACAAAAGCCCAGCTCAAACCCTGCTTCGTCTAAAATTTTAGATACCGCTTCTCCCGTAAAACCTTGATCAGAGGCATGTAAAAAGCCATCGACAATCCCGGGGAGATTCTTCGAGTCAGGATAATCAAAGAAAGTAGATTTTAATGGGTGGGTTTCCGGCAAAGCCGTCATGAGGCTCCGCAAAATTACAGGATGAGTTTTTTCATAAGGCCCCAATCCCAATAACTTTGATAGCTTTTGAATCTGAAAAATTCTCTGCCGTCCATAATGGGTATAGACCATCACCCTCAAAATCCCATTTGGCTTCAACCGCTTTGAGAACTCTTTTAAGACCTTTCCTGGTTCGGGAAGGCTCATGAGAACGCCATAACACTCAATGAGATCGAACTTTTCATCGGGATAAGTGCTCACATCATTCAAATCAATAGGGGCAAACTCAACATTTTTGATTCGGTGAAACCGACATCGTTTCTTGGCTTGCGTTAAAGACTCTGAGGACAGGTCGGTCGCAAGAATTGAAGCTTTGGGATTTGCCCTGGCGAAGGAATACGGCTGGAAGGTCCCACACCCCGCAATCCAAATTCGGGGATTAGGACCGGGTTCACACCCCAGACGCCTTGCAATCCAATCCAAATTGATTTGCCACAGAGTATCGCGATGAAGTTTGGCCAGTAGAGGCACCTTCGGATAGGGGAATTTCTCATATTGTTCTTTTACCAAAGGAACTCGATTTTCCGGCATGGGAATATCGTACCTTTTTTGTTGTGTTGTGCGGCGTGTTATTTTGGAGTCTGACTTGACTGTGCCCCCTAACCCTCTAGAATCACCTGATAGTTTTAACTTCAAGAGGAGCCTGAGATCCCCCATGGAAAAACGAATCAACGACTTTAGTATTCGCGTTGCAACGGTCAACGGAACTGGTAGCCAATCTTCAAACAATCTGCTTTTCAAATCCCTGTTCAGAATGGGTATTGGAGTTTGTGCAAAAAATCTCTTCCCTTCAAACATTCAAGGTCTTCCGACTTGGTTTCAAATTCGAGTGAGTCCGAAAGGTTATCAAACACTTCGTGAACATGACGATATCGCGGTTTTAATGAACGCAGAAACTGCGAAGGATGATGTAGCAGCCATGCGACCGGGCACTACGATTTTTTACAACTCAAGCATTATCAAAATTGCCCCTGAAGAAGTTAAACCCGGAATAGTTCTCTATGCTCTTCCGGTAGAAGAACTTTCTAAAAAAATTACCGACGCAAAACTTCGTCACCTTTTGAAAAATCTTTTTTACGTAGGTGCACTCTCTCATCTGTATGGCATTGAAGAAGATGTCATGAAGAGTGTGATCAAAGATACGTTCCGCGACAAACAAAGTGCGATTGACGCCAATATCGCAGCTCTTCAAGTGGGAATCGATTACGCGAAAGAAAATTTCAAAAAACAAGACGCTTACGAGTTTCAACGCTCCAATGTGAACGATGGAAAAATCGTTACCGAGGGAAATACAGCTTGTGGTCTTGGAGCGATTTACGCTGGCTGCACAGTTGTCGCTTGGTACCCCATTACTCCTTCAAGCTCGCTAACCGAATCCATGGAAAGCCATCTGAAAAAACTCAGAATGGGAAAAGATGGAAAAGCAAAATATGCCGTGGTCCAAGCAGAAGATGAATTAGGAGCCATCGGTATGGTCCTTGGCGCTAGCTGGGCAGGCGCCAGAGCGATGACTGCGACAGCAGGACCCGGGATTTCTCTGATGCAAGAGCTGTTAGGCCTTGCTTACTATGCTGAAATCCCTGCTGTTCTTTACAATGTCCAACGGGTTGGACCCTCCACTGGTCTTCCCACTCGTACTCAACAGTGTGACATTCAATCCTGCGCTTATGCTTCTCACGGAGACAAAAGACATATTCTTCTTTTCCCGAGCTCTCCAAAAGAGTGCTTCGAAATGGGACAGGATGCTTTCAATCTTGCAGACAGAATACAAACTCCCGTGTTTGTGATGACCGATCTCGACTTAGGCATGAATCAATGGGTTGATGACGAATTGGTCTACACAAAGCCTAAGTACGATCGAGGCAAAATTCTCAATGCTGAGCAACTAGATAAAGTAAAGGACTTCGGTCGCTATCTCGATGTAGATGGTGATGGAGTTTGCTATCGAACGCTCCCCGGAACCAATCACAGAAAAGCAGCCTTCTTTACTCGAGGATCCGGCCACGATGAGTATGCTCGATACACCGAAAGTCCTGTTGTCTATACAAGAAATATGGACCGGCTCGCTAAGAAATTCCAGACTGCAAAACAATACGTACCAAAGCCGATCGTGACGGGAAATCCGAAGGCAAAAGTAGGAGTCATTGCCTTTGGAACAACTCACCATGCATTGGTGGAAACGTTCGATCGAATGAAGAACGACAATGTGAAATATATGAGACTTCGCTCGTATCCTTTTTCACAAGAAGTTGAGGATTTCATAAAATCCTGTGACCGAGTGGTTGTGGTCGAACAAAATCGAGATGCTCAGATGAGACAACTCATTGAAGTGGATATCAGAGGATACCAAAATAAACTCTTTAGCGTCCTGTACTATGGAGGCTTCCCCATTTCAGCAGACTTCATTCAACGCGAACTTGAAAGACAATTAGGGTAATAACCATGACAACACCATCTACTTGCAATCGAATCGGTTTAGAAAAAACAGACTACTCAGGAAGACCATCCACGCTCTGTAAAGGGTGCGGGCACGACTCCATTACGGCTTGTATCATTGAAGCTTATTATCAATTAGGAGTTGCCCCTCATACCTTGATGAAGTTTTCGGGGATCGGTTGCTCTTCCAAGACCCCTACTTATTTTGTGGATAGAGCCCACGGATTCAACAGCGTGCACGGCCGAATGCCAGCCATTGCGACTGGGGCGAACCTAGCCAACAATAAGTTAACCATGATTGGGGTCTCTGGAGACGGAGATACCGCAAGTATCGGAATGGGGCACTTCTGCCATGCTATTCGTCGAAATTTGGACATTGTTTACATTATTGAAAACAACGGAACCTACGGACTTACCAAGGGGCAGTTTTCTGCGACAGCTGACTTAGGGTCCAAAGCCAAAAAAGGCTGGTCCAATCCGTATCCCACAATTGACTGCTGTGCTGTAGCCATCGAACTGGGGGCAAGCTTTGTTGCTCGATCTTTTTCGGGTGATCGAAAACAAGTGATTGCTCTTATCAAAGCGGCTTACGCCCATAAGGGAATTGCTATTTTAGACATCATTTCTCCTTGTGTGACTTTCAATAACCACGAAGGTTCCACTAAGAGTTACACTTTCGTAAAAGAACATGATGTGGTTCTTCAAGAGCTCGGATTTATCGCTCCTCAGGAAGACATCGAAGTTGATATTCAGGATGGGGAGAAGAAAGAAGTCACTCTTCATGATGGCTCACGACTGACTGTAAAAAAACTGGGACGAGATTATGACTATACGGATCCGGTAAAGGCTATTGATTCCATTCACCAAGCAAGAGCTAAACAAGAGCTCATCACAGGGCTTCTCTATCACAACCCTGGTTTTAGCGATCATGCCGAACTCATGAACTTGGGCGATCGACCGCTATGTGAAATGACTGAGGCAGATCTCGATCCAGGTCCAGAATTGATTGCAAAGCTCAATAAGAGCTTCAAGTAAGCTGAACTAATTAGAAGGTAAGCGTCGTTTCTAGGTAAGCCCCCGTATAAGGGGGAACTTGCCGGCAAACACCCGATGAACATTGGGTGCCGCCACTGGTTTGTCCCATAAACGCACGAGCGGTCAGCCAGCTCGTTGTGTAGGTGGCGGAACCATTCACAAAATGGTTTCCTAATTCAGCAATATTGGTGGGCATATGCTCGTAACCCACGCCCAAATTAAACTTTTCTGAAAATGTATAAGTCACTCGAGCTACGTTTCTTTCTTCTCGAATGGGAATAGGCGACGTAATGGCCTGATTGAGGTTTTGCCTGCGCAGTTCTAATTCTACGTATTGACCCTTTTGCGTCTTTACCTTTGTCTTCAAGCTTGCATGGACCAGATTATTCTTTTCGGGCATCCAACGGTATCCGCCTTTGAGCTCCAAATCGATTCCAGAACCCAATTTAAACTTTGAAAAAACAAGGGGATGGTAAATTGGGGCATCGAGCTCTCTATCTTGACCGGTCAGATAGCTCGCTCCTAAAACGGTCGTTCTCTCTTCGCCGAAACGTCCTTCCATGCCCAAGCGACCCGCAGTCACGTCACTATTATTGGTGGCTAAGACAAATTCTTCTTCGAGAGTCGGTGGACGCTGAAAATCATAGAAAAAATTTCGATAATCTTTGAATTCTAATTTTGTTTTAAAAGCAAGATCGCTGTAACTCATTGATGCAAAGCTAGCATAGGCTCGTGGCTTTTTGGTAAGTGGCTTTTTAGAGGAAGTGGAAGCCTCCCAATCCATGAAATTACTTTCTAAATAGGTCTCGACTCCTGAAATGAGGTCTCGAGATTCAAAGGACATCCCAACCGTTTTGTATTTTTTATTGATGGGCTTACCATCTGGTTGGCTTTCGGTGAGATGATAATGCGCGGTTATCTTTGTTTGACCCGTAAGGTTGCCAGACAGAGCTCCCCCCAAAAGACGGACTTCCCGAGCTTGCATCAAAGTATCAACGGGATTAATTGCAACGGGAGCTTGGAGAGCGTTTACTTTCCCACCAAAGGCCGACACCTCAATGACAGAATCTCGATACTTGAATGAGCCGCCTTCAAGTGTGTTGTCGACTCCAAAGACAGGATTGTTAAACAGGGCTAGAGCAATCCCCCGTCCAAATTCTTGGTGACTATCACCTAGTCGAATTTCCCAATTTTCCCATTCTCCCGACAGCGTTTTTTTATCTAGAAGAATGGGTTTGTTTTGCGACGGATCACCAGTCTGGGAAAAGCGATTTGAAAAAGCGAGGCTAGTAGAAAAACTTCCTAATTCAGCGCCTAAGACTGTCTGATGAGCTAACACATTAGATGCCGGAAGAGTCGGATCTCCGGGATCCTTAGCACTGGTAACAAGTGAATGATCAGTAATGGTCCAAGTGAAGGGCCAAGAAGAAGACTCCTCAACGATTTCCGCTGCGAAAAGGGTAAGACTACCCAAAGCTGATAATAAAAAAATGTAAGGCCGATTTTTCACAAAATTAAGTTTTGGGAGATAGATGCTTTTTTACTTCTTCAAACATCTGTTCATCAAATCCGGAAAAGGTTTTGGATATTTCTCCTTCGGGAGAAATGAGCGCCGAAAAGGGAAGACTCTTGGCGCCTTGATACTTGGAGAAAATGGTATGTTTTTGATCCATCACCACAGGAAAATCAAATCCATAAAGTTTTAGTGTTGGGCCAACATCACTTGCTGTCTCAGAAGTATCGACATTAATAGCCAACATATCTAAAGGAAGACTAGGGTCATTTTTTAGTCGAGTACTCACTTCTTTTAACTCTTGAAGACAAGGCGTGCACCAACTAGCCCAAAAACAAAGAATTAAAGATCTTCCGGGACGCAGGCTTTGCTTCAGCGAAACTCTCTTCCCATCTAAGGTCTCACCTTGAAATTGGGGAGCTTGCTTAGCCATTAGCTGCAGGGCTAAACACAAGCTCAGAAGAGTGATTAGCCGCTTAGCCATTAATAAGCTCCTGAACTCTTGCCATAAACTCGTCCATATCCAAGACACCCGGATCATAAACTTCCAAAACTTCTCCGTCGGGGCGAGTAATGACAGTTGCGGGAACTAAACAACTGGTTCCGGGATAGTATTTTCGATACTCCGTTTGACATCGATTATCGACCATCATTTGGAACTGGGTCAAACCAAGCTCCCGACCATACCGATCCGCAACTTGCTGGTCAGCTTTGCTCCAATTGGGGCCTGCCACCACGTAAACTCGAGAATCCACTAGGGCAGCCTTAGAACCTAGTTCACTGGAAATGCGTCGATTCAAAACAGGCAGTTCTTCGTTGCAACTCGCACAAGAGTATCCAGCAAAAACTTTCAAAATAATTTTGGCTTGGCCTAATTGGGATTTTTTAGATCCGGGTTCACTAGGACTTTGGTTACCACAACTAAAAAGAACGAAAGAAGCAACCAAAACAACCATAAGGTTAAGAGTATTCTTCATAGACCATCCTCTTTTTTTAAGTTTGTTCGTGGGATTTATCATTATGGCACTCTTTTAATTTTTTGTATTAACCCACCCCAACACAGAAGCGCCCCAGGAAAAAGTCACGTCGCATTATTGATTATGAGCAACAAGACCCTGCCTCTGTAATGCATTGTTTTTACACTATTTTTTTATTTTACCTCGGATTTTCAAGTGCTACTTAAGTGTTTGATAAAAGAGATCTCAACTGTTAAGACTCAATTTGTTCTAGGAGGAACTAAACCTATGAAAGCTCAGATCAAACCCGGAAAAATCCTTATCAATAATGAATGGACCGAAGCCGCTAGCGGAAAACGATTTGATGTCATTAATCCAGCGACAGAAACCAAGCTAACGGATTGCGCAGAAGGAGATCTAGAGGATGTAAACCGAGCTGTCAGTGCAGCAAGACGAGCTTTTGAAGGGGGCGCTTGGAAAAAAATGTCCGCCCGAGAACGCGGTCGAATCTTGAACCGAGCTGCACTTCTTTTAGATAAATATCGTCAAGAAATTGCGGAACTAGAAACTCTTAATAACGGAAAGCCGGTTTCAGAAACTCTGCACGTTGATCTTACTTTGGCGATTGAAACTTTTGAGTATTACGCAGGCCTAGCAGATAAAATTCATGGTGAAACTATTCCGGTTAATGGGCCCTTTTTAAATTACACTCTTCGTGAACCAGCAGGGGTCGTCGGACAAATCATTCCCTGGAACTTTCCTCTATTAATGGCTGCATGGAAACTTGGCCCTGCTTTGGCAACTGGGTGTACCGTCGTTTTGAAACCCGCCGAACAAACTCCCCTCTCCGCTCTTCGTTTAGGGGAAATTTTGATTGAAGCAGGCCTTCCTCCTGGAGTTTTAAACATCGTGACTGGATTCGGTCCAACAGCAGGAGCTGCTCTTGCTCGACACATGGATGTGGATAAGGTGGCTTTCACCGGATCGACCGACATTGGAAAACTTGTCATGAAAATGGCAAGCGAAACCAACCTGAAACGGGTTTCACTGGAACTGGGTGGTAAAGCACCCAATATCGTTTTTGCTGACTCAAATCTTGATGATGCTGTGAATGGAGCTCTTCGAGGGATCTTCTTCAATCAAGGAGAAGTTTGCTGTGCTGGTTCTCGCTTATTTGTAGAACAATCCATTCATGATGAGTTCCTAAATAAGCTGAAAACAAAAGCTGAGAGATTGGTAGTGGGCGATCCCTTAGATCCGAAAACTCAAATGGGAGCCCAGGTTTCTCAAGAACAGTTCAAAAAGATACTTGGCTATATTGAACAGGGTAAAAAAGAAGGTGCAAAAGTTGTGACTGGAGGCGCTCCTGCGCATACCAAAGGTTACTTTATCAAACCGACTGTTCTTGAAGGGGTCACCAACCAAATGACGGTTGCTCGAGAGGAGATTTTTGGACCAGTGGTGTGCGCTATTTCCTTCAAAGATACGAATGATTTGCTCAAACAAGCCAACGACACTGTGTACGGGCTCTCAGCTGGCATTTGGACACGTGATATCGGAAAAGCCCACCGCTTTGCTAAAGAAGTAAAAGCAGGAACGATTTGGATTAACTGTTACAACCAGTTTGATGCTGCTTCTCCGTTTGGTGGATTCAAGCAGAGTGGTTTTGGTAGAGAACTTGGGGAACATGCTCTGGAGCTCTACACGCAGGTTAAATCGGTTTGGGTGGCACTCGACTAGCTCTTACTGATAATTATCCAGTTTTCTCTGGATCTTTTCGTAGTAGGGGTCTCCTGGACGGGCGTAATTCTTAGCTCGATTCCAGTATTGTTTAGCTTCTTCAATTCGGTTCATGCTTTCTAGGATGTAACCGTGGGTATAAGCCTCTTTAGCTAATCGATTGAGCTGTTTTCTTGCTCGCAGGCTACACTCCTGAGCGGCCTCATAAGACTTATCTCTTCGAAGCATTTCATCACAGAGATCGCGGCTGAGATTGTAATCTCCTTCCGCAAACTTTTCTTTGGCTTGAATCAGGAAGGGTTCGAACTCTTCTTTCTGTTGCAGTCTTGCCTTATCAATGAGTTGTTTTGCTTGATTCAAATATTCTGTCTCACCTTTAAGTTCAATCGTTCTTACCTTTTCAGCCAAGTTGATAGCCTCTTGATAGGACTTCTCCTCATATTTCAACGCAGCCTGCTCCATCAGTTGAACCACTAGTTTCCTTTTTTCCATCTCGGGATCTACTTCAGGAGGTAACTGTTCGATATCTCTGATTTGAAGTTGGGCTGCTCGAACTCCCTTAGCTGCCGTTGAATTTTTAGGATCCAGAACAAGTACGTTATTAAAAGCCTCTTCCGCTCGAGCAAAGTCTCCTTGTTTCAAGTATTCTAGACCATCTTCCAAATAAATTTGGAGTTCTGCATAGCGATCGCGATTCGCTCTCTCAGTAGCTTCTTCTTTCTGTTTTTCTTTTATCTTTTTAAGGAGAAATGTCTCTAATTTCTTCGACTCTTTATAGTAAGGAATCATGGTGTGGAGCTCTTTAATCTCTCCGTAGGCGCCTTCAAATTCTTCCTTGGCCTGAAAACGGAGTGCAGTATTGTAGTGACCCTCGACTTTTCTTTGTGCTTCCGAAGTCAGGTCTGAAAACTCTCTTGGAACAGCAGGCGCTAAATTAGCATCCACGGGAGCTTGTTTGACTTGCTCTTGGACTTCTTGAGAAGTTTCTGATTGTTTTGCTTGTTCAGGATTTTCCCCTTGTGGAAGAGCAAAAAGCACCATCAATAAAACTAAGACCGCTCCCCCTAGGATTATATTTCGTCGGAGGCGATTTTTCTTCGGAGGGACTTCCTCTTTTGGTGAAAAATCGACTGGGGCAGATTCCTGAGGAGGCTGAGGATCCGCTACCAACTGAATTGACTTGGTTTGGACACCCCCATCGATCACTCTGATGGGCCCACCCTTCTCTAATCCCCCCATATCAAGATCTAGGATTAAGAATTTTATTTTGCTTTTTCCAAGTTCAACGACATCAAAACTATTAAGCGGGTGCTCTAAAACTCGCACTCCATTAACGTAAGTTCCATTTCTGCTGTCCAGATCGATAAGTCTGTAACCTTGGCCAACGCGCGAGATCTTGGCGTGTTTTCTGGATAGTTTATCGTCGGGAATATAGATATCTGCTTTTTTACTGCGGCCCATCGTCATCTCATACCCTTGAACCGGTATTTCAGTTCCGGCCAACGGCCCTTCGGTAAAAATGAGTTTTGCAACAACTGCTTGGCTTTCCAGGTCAGTGTTCTCAGTCTTTAGGGCCAGGGCCCCCTCAACTTGAGAAGGTTCCGCTCCATAGCGCTCCATTAACGGAAATTCTCTCACTTCGGCAATTGGCTGTTGAAACTCTTGGATAGGCTCAGGAGGAGGTTCCGGTTGGGCTTCGAGCAATGGTTCGGCTTCAGATTCAGGGGTAGACTCGATGGCAATTTCATTAATAGCTGGAGGAGCATCCAGAGAACTTGCCTCCAATTCCATTTGAAACATAAGGACGTGGGAACCGATTTGAACTCGATCGCCATCCCGTACTTCTCCGGTCTCAACTCTTTCCCCATTTAACTTCACCTGCCCACTACTGCTCATGTTTGTCACATAAACCGCTGACTCGGTGACCCTGATTTCCAAATGACTCCGACTGATATCTTTTCCATCAAGGACCAAATCACAAAACTCAGATCGACCCAAACGGTACACTCCGGCCCCAAACTCTTTCAAGATGGGTTCTAACCCGTTCTCAGTTTCGATTCGCAAAATGAGCTTCATGGGAACATTTCAGCGGCCTGCAAACGCTGCCTCGAAAGTCGGATATACTTTTCAGCCTCAGATATCACAGGATCCTGCGGTCTATGAGAAAGTAAGTTCTGTGTCTGTTGAAAATGATAAATAGCTCTCTGGTATTGGAGTGACTCAAAGTACTTCATCCCCATTTCGTAGTTTTTCTTAGCCTCTTCCTCGGCCTCATGAATTGCAGCTTTCAGGTAATACCCAGCGACTGGGTGATTTCTATTCAACGAAAGGGCCAACTCAAAGGAATTGATCGCTCGGTGATAATTTTTATTGAAATACTCTCTTTGCCCTCTTCTAAAATGTGTTTCCGAATCGGCCACACTGACATCATTTTGAGTTAACTGCTCCAATGAACTTTCAACCGGATTTTTAGTGAGATCGATGACTTCTTGTCTTTGCGGATCAGTGACTTTGGGGGGAGTTGGAGCCTCACTCACAACTACCTGAGGCTTTCCGTTTGGATCCTCTGGTTTCGTCTTTTTTGAATCCGACTGTTGTGGAGTTCCTTTATCCATCAAAAACACGGCAGCTAACACAAGGCCAGCTCCACCATAGAGAATGGCTCTTCGATTAAGACCCAGCTTTTTCTTTCCGGGAAGCAGTGGTGAATCTGAACCCGGTGCAGCGGATTCGTCCGCTTCAAACTGATCACGGGGGATTGAAAATCTGAAAAGTACCGTACCAATACTCACTTGGTCGTTGCCCTCAATCACAGAGGCTTCGACTTTTTTACCGTTAACTAATATCCCGTTCCGACTTTGGTTATCGAAAACAACAAAGGCACCATCATCTCCTTTTTCAATGATGGCATGCTCTCGGGACACAGAATCGTCGACAACTACTACGTGATTGGTCTCTGCTCTACCAATCGTAATTCGGGACTGATCCAGGTAATAGACCCGTCCTTTGCCCACCCCAGATAACTGCTCCAGGCTAGGAAAGAGACTAGGCTCCTGATTTTTTTCAACTGCTGATCCCATAAATCCTTTTAACTAGAAGTCATCCTCACAGTTAGGAGAATGAATCGTATTTCACCATTCTGACTTCTGTGTCCTACGGCCGCCATTGGGCGGTTCGTTCCATTGATATCTAAAACAGCATTCTGTGTTTCGCCGAGACTTCCGATGACCCGCTCGCTCAGATCAATAGCTGTTCCTGCAAACCCGGCGTCACGACAACAGTCAGATATATTCTGTCCTTTGGCGTATTCGGATCTCATCCCAATTAATTCCTCGAGAACATGCCCCACAAATTTCACTTTTTTCTCTTTATCCAATAAGAGGAGGGCATCTCCCGTTCCCACATCGAGTTCTTCGATTGTTTTTAATAAGAGAGTATCCTCAGAATCGGAATCCGAATCCCCTACGGGCGCACTCATGTCAGCATTAGACTGTCTGAGCCTTGAGACAGAGAAATTGATCACCTGGGCAAGGTTTTCTAACTCCGTTAGTTTAACATCACAGGCAACACTGACGGGCTCACCGCGTAGGGCAGCATCTAATTGTTCTTGAATTTGCTGGATAGGCCGAGTGACCATTTTCATCACTAAGTAAAAAGCCAGGAGGCCCAAGAACACAGCGAAAATGAGAGCCTCGAGAACAGGTTCAAATACAGAAGTAATACTCTCCGTTGCAGTAAAGTTTCCTAAAACCACAGCTGCTGGCCCGACATTGATATCCGAAGAGTTTTCTACGGCTGACTGGGGGACCGGCTGGGCAACAATAAACCCTCCCGCCGGGTGTTCGATAGTCACCTGAGCCGCTTTCTCATCTATCACTCGACGAAATGCGATCAAGGCGTAAGGATCACTCAAGCTTTTATTAAAGAGTTTTATAGGAGCGAGAATATTTCCGTTTTGCCCATCTAAAATGTAAATTTCTTTAAATCCACGGACAGACTCCCAAGGCTCGACACTCAGTCTCGCGTAGTCCCCGCCTTTTTGAAGACTTCGGAAATTCTCCCGAACGATTTGATTCACAATCGCGTGAGCGCGGTCCAATGCTTCTTTTTCAGCCAAGCCAGTGGCCCATACATAAATCGGACGAGCAGCCAACAAGACAGAAAGAGCAAGAGCACTAATAATGAGTGTTCCCAAAACCCAACGCCAATCCGCAACTTTCATCACCCCGTAAAAAGGAACGAGAACCTTTTCCTCAACGACTTGAGCAAACTGTTGTTGAAGATTTAGGACTGGCTTAGTTGGCACTTCTTTTTCAGACGGAAGATAGTCATGATCTAGTTTTCTCGCTAAATTTCCTGAAACACCAGCGAAAGCTCCCCCACCGTCCTGTTTGACTGGAAAGGGACGAGAACAACGAATCTGAAACTCTCCGATTGCAATCACATCTCCATAATTCAATCGCTGTTTCTTTATTAAAATTCCGTTCACAAAGATCCCATTGGCAGATCCAGAATCCAAAATAGCTGCTTGAGAACCCTTGATGACAATGACCCCGTGTTGCTTTGAAACTCGACTGGACTTCAGACAAATATCACAGGTGTCAGAACGACCGATCTGGTACTGCCCCTCGCTCAGATTCTTGGTCTCAATGACCTGTCCATTCTGTAAAATCTCAAATCTCATTCAAATACCCCAGGACAGATCAGCTGATCCCCAATCTGTATATTTTTTCTATCTGCTCCCCGCGATGTAAGCTCGATAGCATGAGCTGCCCCTTTGACCGGTAGCAAAAGTCTCCAAGGGTGGAGCTCTGGAAAAACTTGTATAACTTTTCCTGTTTTTGAAACAAAAATGACGTCGATGGGGATTTTCATAAAAAAGGTGTGAATGGAATTGCACTTGGGAAATACCAAAGCTTCATCTTCTGGAACGCTCGATTTGCCCATGAGCCCCAGAAAACGAGAGACGAAAGTGTTCGCTACTCGACAACTTTCGTAAAGGACTACTCCTCCCTTTGTTAATACCGTTTTCACCTATTTAGCTCCTATAAATCCTAAAATGACTGGGCCAAAGATCATGATAAAAACCGCGGGCATAATAAATAGAATCAGCGGAAATAGGAGCTTCTGAGAAGCAGCTGCCCCCTTTTTTTCAGCGCTATTAAACCTTTGCGTGCGAATGAGATCAGCTTGCACCCGAAGAACAGCCCCGATACTTCCCCCCATTTCATCAGCAGTAACTAGAACAGCTATCAATGAGGAGACTTCCGTTAAATCAATACGCCACGCAAGCTCTCTCATAGCGTCTGCGCGGCTTGTTCCTAACTGGGTTTGTTGCAACATTCTTTCTAATTCATCTACCAGAGGACCGGGCCTGGTTTTTTCAACCACCTTTTGAATCGCGCCAATAAAATCAAGACCCGCTTCAGTGGAAAGAGTCATCAAATCAATCACAAAAGGAAGCTGAAGTTTAATTTCCTCTTGTCGCTTTTTTCGAAGTCCAGAAATCCAGAGACTCGGATACATGTACAGAATCAAACCCAAAAACAGGAATATCATGAAGGAGGGACGCATTCCGTTGGCGAAAAACCAGAGATACACAACGGGAGGAGCGACTACTCCAAGAAATATTTTGAAGGCGAGAAGCTCATCAACATCGATCTCATTTTCAAGACCTGCCGAGATAATGAGCCGCTTGTTTTTCTTTCGCCAGCTCTCCGCCTGAATTCGTTGGGAATAAGGCATTACCAACGGACGAAACATTTTTCTGGAGAGATTTAAAAGACCGTTTTTAGAAGTTCTTTTTCCAGGATCGAGTTGTCCAGCAGCAGCCCCTTCGATTTCACCGGAAAACAGATTCCACCCGATATAAAACGCACTACTTCCAGTGAGCACTAAAGCTACCAATGCTAAAACAGACATAAATACTCCCAAGCTCTTTTCCAAACAGAGCCCAAAGTAACCCTATGGTTTCAGCACTCTTTTCGGAAAAAAAACAAAATATCTTAAGTACTTAGCCAGCTAGTGATTGGCACCTTTAACGCCTCTATTATAGCACGTAGCGTTACTCAAACTCAACTGCTTCCTGGCCAGAAGGCATTCATTTTAAATTGTAAATTCAGCATCTTACATGGTTATAATTTTTGTTCCGACCGAATGAGACCGTGCTAAACTTATTGGTATAGGGCTTCATTTTGGGCCCTCGAGGGCTAAATGCCCCAAGAAAGGGGGTGTTACTATGGTCAGTTTACCTAGTACGGAGGTGAGGGCTTTTTAAGTCCTTACCTCCTGAAGTAATCGAAACCCACCTCTGGAAACGGGGGTGGGTTTCTTTTTTAGAATTCTTTTTCAATCAATTCTTTGTGAAGAACTTGAGTAAGCAGTGATTTTCGAGCTGCCGGCACAGCAATGGTCAACGAAAGTGAGTTGGATACCAGAATTAAATTTGGCTCTCCGATAGCGGCCAAAGCCTCTAAACATTTGGGTAATACCTCTTTTGAATTTGAGACCCCTTCCCCAACCACTGATACAGTCGAAACTTTCTCGATCTCTTGATAATCAATATCCACTTTTTTTAAGAACTCTCGCAGAGGTTCAACGTGGGACTCATCACATAAAAAGGATGTGCGTTCGGAACTCTGATTAAAAAATCTCAGAGTCGAACCAGATGCCTGGAAAAAATCAGCCAAAGATTTCAGATCTGCTTTAGTTGAAAAATAATGAAACCCGTCTTTGGTTGCTATTCCCTTAATCGATGATTTTTCCATTTTGTTTTCCCCATTTTCAAAGCCAACTTTCGTCCCCATTCCCTGGTTGTTTTGACTCGAACCAATCCAGACCTTTACTTGAAAGCGTTTCGCAAGTTCGATGCTTCTGGGTTGCATCTTAGCCCCAAGACTCGCTAATTCGAGACACTCATCGTAGGTTAATTTCTCAAACAATCTTGCTTTGGAGACAAGTCGGGGATCTGCACTAAAAATTCCATCTACGTCAGTTAAAATATCACATCGTTCCGCCCTGAGTACGGCAGCCAAAGCCACGGCAGTGGTATCCGATCCTCCTCGACCCAGTGTCGTGATTTCCTTCTCACGGCTCACGCCCTGAAAGCCTGCAATAATGACAACTTTTCCTTTTTGAAGTTCCTCTTGAATTCGTTGAGGACGAATCTCTAAAATTTTTGCCTGAGAATGATCCGAGGTAGTGATGATACCGCTTTGAGAACCCGTGAATGAAATGGCGGGAACTTTTCGTTCCTGCAAACTCATAGCCAACAATGACATGGATACTCTTTCCCCAGCAGTTAGCAACATATCTAACTCTCGAGAGGGAGGAACTTTCACCGTTTTAGCAGCGAGCTTTAATAAGTGATCGGTAGTGTGTCCCATGGCCGACACTACGACGACGACTTCAGCGCCCGAAAGGCGTAAAGCTTTGATTCGATCAGCAGCTACTTGGATATGCTTTGGGGATGCAAGGCTGCTTCCCCCATATTTCTGAACAATCAACGCCATAAAGACCTAGAGTGAATCACTCTTTTTTATACTTTGCCATTCTTTTTCAAGGTCGGCTGGGCTCAAATCAGCAATCCCTTTACCCCTTTTTTTGATCTTCATTTCCAACTTCTCAAAGCGACGAGCAAATTTAAGGCTGCTCCCTTTCAAACTCTGCTCGGCATCTAGACCCATGTGCCGCGCCACTTGAGCCAAAGTGAAAAGAAGGTCTCCGAATTCCTCTTCGATTCTCTTTTTAGAGCTTTTTGATTTCACTTCTTCTTCGAATTCTTTTAACTCCTCCTTAACTTTTTTAAAAACTGCGCTGGTTTTATCCCAATCAAAACCGACACTCGCGGTAATTTCCCCATACCGTTGAGCGAGTTGAAGCGCAGGAAGAGCTTTTGGAATGCCTTCTAGAATTTTCTTCTTGGGCTTTTCCTTCTGCTTTAAACGAGTCCAATTTCGCATGTGGGTTTCGTAATCTTTTACTTCGGCATCTCCAAAGACATGGGGGTGACGTCGAATCATCTTTTCGGAAATAGCTTCAGCTACCTCTTCAAAATCAAACCATTTCTTTTCACTAGCTATTTCTGAATGCAGAGCTACCTGCAACAGAACATCTCCCAACTCTTCTTTCAAACTCACTTTGTCGAGATTGTTCATAGCTTCAGCTGCTTCATAGGCCTCTTCCAATAAGTATCGACTCAATGACGGGTGGGTTTGTTTTTTATCCCAGGGACACTTTTGACGAAGCTCGTGAACCACTTTTAGGAAAGCTTCTGTCCGAGGGCAAGATTGCGACTTTTCCGATTTTTTAGATTTTTTAGCCATGGAAAAGGCTATAACATTACTTTTATGATCTTAAAATGGTGGAACCGTTTCTCCAAACTCCCGTTCGGCCGTTACTTTTTCAGCTGGGCCTTTTGGGCTTTTATCCCCTATACCGGCTCGGTCCGACCCGAGATTCTAGAACTCCAAAGGGGGCTAGCCAGGGTCCGGATGCGAGATAGGCGTTTTCACCGAAATCACCTGAAATCACTCCATGCGATTGCCATCGCCAATTTGGCAGAATGTGCCTCGGGCCTGAGCCTGGTGCCGGGCTTACCCCAAAATGGCCAAGCCATCCTCACTCACTTTGAAATCGACTATTTAAAAAAGGCCCGTGGCACTCTTGAAGCCGAAGCTTCCTGTTCACCGCCCGCCTCTCATGAAACTGTCGATCTTGAAATAGAATCGATAGTAAAAAATAAAAGTGGGGAAACCGTAGCCAAAGCTCGAGCGAGATGGCGAGTAGGAGCAAAAAGAAAATGAGTACAGAAAATCTCTTCACCAAGACGGTAGGAATTGAAATTCCGGTTATCTGTGGGGCGATGTACCCATGCAGTAATCCGGAACTGATTGCTTCGGTTTCTGAAAGTGGTGGGTTGGGAATTGTGCAACCCCTCTCTCTGGTCTACGTCTACTCGTACGATTTCCGAGAAGGCCTTAAAAAAATCAAGGAACTCACTCAAAAGCCTTTCGGGATGAACGTCATTGTCGAAAAAAATATCAAGGCTTATGAAAATCGGATGAAAGAATGGGTTGATATCGCCCTAGAGGAAGGCGTTCGTTTTTTCATTACTGCGCTTGGGGACCCCTCCTGGGTCATTGATAAGGTTAAGAAACAAGGGGGGACCGTCTACCATGATGTGACGGAAAGAAAGTGGGCTGAAAAAGTCATGAAGACGGGAGTCGACGGCCTCCTGTGTGTTAACAACCGAGCAGGCGGACACGCGGGAAAACATACAGCCGAAACGCTCTATGCAAATCTTAAAGACTTAGGGCTTCCCTTGATTTGCGCCGGGGGAATCAGTACGCCAGAACACTTCGAGAGCGCTCTCAAAATGGGGTATCTCGGAGTTCAAATGGGAACTCGCTTTATTGCAACTCATCAGTGCCAAGCACACCAGGACTATAAAGAAGCGATCTTAAAAGCGAGAGAATCAGATATTGTTCTTACGGAACGAGTAACTGGGGTTCCTTTGTCTGTGATTCGCACCCCCCATGTAGACAAAGTCGGTTTGAGCGTGGGGCCGGTCGCACGATTCTTTTTCCGGTTTCGAAAGAGCCGCCACTGGGTCCGATTTTTATTCAATTTGAAATCCGTAATGTCGATGAAAAAAACTAATCTGAAGGGTCTTTCGACAAAGGACTACTATCAAGCTGGAAAAAGTGTTGAAGGCATTTCGCAGATTGAAGACGCAGGAACTATTGTTCGACGCTTTGGCGAGTCGTTTAGAAATTCAAGGTAAGCCGAAGGTAAGCGTTATCTTCTTCAACTCCGAGCGAGGAAACAAGACGATTCATTTTATTAGTTTCTTCACTGTTATGAATCCAAAGTGAAGTTGAACTGTGACGGTGATTTTTTGCACCCTCATTGGTTACCCAATAGAGAACTTCATAAGCGTTTTTTCCAAATCCTGTTTTGCCGTATTCGTTGGCGGCAAGATGAACCCAAAAACGCTTCACTTCTCCTCGAACCTCGCAATTTACATTCCATTCATAGAATCCAACAGATGCTTTCTCATGCGTGCACGAAACCACTTCGTAGGGATCTAAATTTTGAACATACTCAAAAGAAAATTCGCGTAAATTCGGCGCACTCCACCCTGAGTGAGTGAGGAACACCAAAGCAAATGTGACAAGGATTTTTAGAATGAGTAAGTCCTTTTAGACTTCTTTTTTTAGAACTGCGAGTTTGAACATTACGAAATCAGTAACTCCTGCTGTGTAGATCACTTTTTTCAATACACTAAAGGGTAGATCTTTGTCTGCTTGCATCACTATATTTCCCACCCAAGAGCCATCATCTCCTGCACTTTGAACTTGGGAACGTTCTTTAAGCTTTTTTAATTCAATTGCTAAATCGCGAATCGTTACCCCGTCGCCCATGAGGTCTGTTTTTTTAATGTCCCCATTTTCAAATCGAACTACTTCTTTATTGTCTACCAGAATTGCATTACGAGTTACTACAAGCTGAAGGGCGGGCACTGGGGTTTGAAGTGCACTTGAAGAAGGAAGAGTGAGATCTTTTCCAACACTGAAATCACTTTTCACCGATGAGAAGTTCTGCAACAAGAAGAAAAGAAGCGCCATGAGAATGTCCAGCATTGAGGTAAGACTCAAGCCGGCAGCAATCTCATTTCTTTTTTTCATCTTCTGGGTAAAAGCCCCCCCGATACGAGAGCTTCCAACGCCTGAACTTGATCCTCCGCCAGCCATTACACGCCTCCAATACTGACATCCGGGAACAATCGATTAAATTGTTCACTCTCTGGTTTTCCCATGATTTCAACGGGAACAACCCTATAACCGGCATCATCTTTTTTCAGTTCTCGAGCAGCGTCCATGATATCTACCATCACATAGTACGGAGTATCATCTGACGGCATCAAGGTGATGTCTCGTGAATCGGGACTTTTGCTCTTTAACTGCACGAGGAAGTTATGAACTTCGTCCGTAGGCAACTTTCCCTCCTGACTCACGGGAAAGGTTTTTTCGCCGCCCACATCACTGCGAACGCGAATCCCTTGGGCAGTTAGGTACACCATCACTTCTAACTTGTTCTTTGTATCTTTTGCCTTTTTGACTTCTTCGGCGTTGCCTGCAATTTTTGGCAGAGGCGCGTCGATAATCACTACTGGCATCACGCTCGCAAACATGAGCAAGTAAAACATCAAGCAAGTGATCATGTCGATCATCGGCGTGAGATTCAATGAATCGTCTGGTCGTGATCGATTTGTTCTGGAGCTGGGCTTTTTGGCAGCCATGATTGTCCTCTAACTCATTACTCGCTTGCTGCAGAATCATCTTCTGAAGAAGCTACGTGTCCGCCTTTTTTAGAAGCCGAAAGCAAATTGATAAGCTTCACCGAGTATTGATCGATGTCTGAAATGATTCCGTTGATCTTTGATTGCAAAAATGTATTCACCAAAAGAGCTGGCATCGCAACCATGATCCCCATCGCTGTGGAGTTCATCGCCAATGCAATCGCCTTTTGTAAAAAGGCTTGTCTCTGAACGGCATCAACAGCATCGCCCCCTTTGAAGGCCATGATCAAACCCACAATCGTTCCAAATAGACCCAAGAGAGTTGCAAGGTTTGCCAAAACAGGGAGATAAAGCGAGCGGGCTTCTAGCTTCGGAAGAACTTCAAGCGTTGCTTCATCAACTGCATTTTGAATATCAGCTTCTGAATCTTTGGCCCGAGTCAATCCAGCTTTAAGCACTTTTGGTAACAGAGCACCAGGCTTGCTATTGCACAAGCTGATAGCTCTATCGATATTGTCACTTAAAATATATTTTTTCAGTTTTGCCATGAAGGCTCGACTATCCACCGAGTACTGGCGAATTCTAATCAAGCGTTCAATTGCTAATCCAGCAGCAAAAAAACCGGCTGTTAAGATGACGTATCCTGCGGTTCCGCCATCTTTAATAAACTGTCCAAATTCTGATAAATCACCCATAACCAAAGCCCCCAAAAAGGTAAGTAAATATCGGCAGTAAGGATTTCCCTTAGCTGCTCACGATAAAATATCGGTAGGTTCGATTTTTTTCTTAAATAGGGTTTTAAAACAGGAAGAATAGGCCGCTTGAGTAACGGACCGAGAAGATATTGGGCTGATAAATCATGTGCGGAAACGTAGTTACTGGGGTGCCCGCATCAAATCTAAATTCCGGAGTTTTAAAATAATGAGCCGCCACTTCTAATCTCAAACCCGCCCGAGGACTAAAGTAAAATTCCAGCCCCCCCTGAACTTGCCCCGTAATCACGTTATCGATCTGTTCGTTGGTTGGCGAACCACTAATATCGTAAGAACCTTTTCTAGTGACTCTTGAAAAGCCAACCCCTAGACCAAGATAAGGGACCAAATCTCCGGAGCCAAATCGATAACGCGTCCCTAAAAGTACGGGAATCGCTTTAAAGTCAAACTGATGGAAAAGAGCTTGGTTGAGGCTGCCGTTGTTAATTTCTTTTCGGGTGTCATAGCTGAAATACCCAACGCTTGCGTAGAGCTGCCAATTGTAAGCTAGCGAGAAAAGAAGGGACCCTTCTACATTGAAAAAGGTAGAAAACCGCATGGCATCGCCAGCGGCTCCCGTCGTACTCGTACTATTCACTACGGAAGTGACCGGGATTAACGAAGAGAGAGAAAGATCTACTCCCCAGTCCGAATCATTCGCTTCGTTTTCAGTAAACTTATCTCTCTGATAGGAACCAAAGAGCCCTTTAAAATCTTTTCTTGCAGCAAGAGACGGGGTCGAGAGACCCAACAATAATAAAATGGAGAGGATGATTTTCACTTAAATTATTATAGCACTTGCAGGTTAACTTCATCGCCTTTTTTAAATCCAAGTAGCTTGGAAGCAGAAGCACTTGATGCCGCGATTTCCCAAAGTCCGTGTGAACCTGCGACTAAGCCCGCTTTGCCTTTGGGAATTGCCTGATAATGCGAAAAAATCCCGAGTTTCTTTTTTTTCCAAATCAACTGCGGTTTTGAAATTTCATAGGGAGAAATCCCCAAAACGCCGTTACCGAATTTATCCACATGAATCACCTGACATTTAAATGCCTTTTTGAGTTTTTTGCTCTCAGGAAATCCCTTACATTGAAATGCCTCAATCCGATTGAGTCTCAAAGGATGGCCCGTTAGAAATTGCCCAAGAAATGGAATAAAAACATCGCGGCCATAAAAAGTCGGTGGAATACCCTCTGGCACGGGAAGCTCATACACCAAAGCGGCTTTCTGACTTCGCTTCTCTGCGTCCGAAACGGCCCAATCTAGAACACCGTTGTCAGGTCCTAAGAAATTTCCAAAATCTGTTTGGATAAACAGATTCTTTCTGTTTCCTCCTACTCCGGGATCGACAATAGCCAAGTGGCAAGTTTGTTTGGGAAACCATCGGTAAGAGCGCCAAAGCTGAAACCTCGCAGCTTCTTTGTCAAAGCTCGGTATGCTGTGCGTTATATCCACGACTTCAGCTTGAGGTCTTAACTCAAGAAGAACCCCTTTCATTTCAGCTACATAGGAGTCTTCCAGCCCAAAGTCAGTAGTCAAAGTCACAATGTCTTTCATAAAGTTCATTTTCATTGATTTCGGCGTCGCTGTGAATAAAAATTCGTCGATGTTTTATTTCGCCAAATCACTTCAAGCAGCTGCGATGGCCGTCACAGCTCTCGCACTCTTTGTAGGTTTCAAAGAAGGCTCCATGACAAAAGAACTGACCATGCTCGGAATTGGAGTCGTGATTTTTTTAATTGGGCGATTAGTAGAACAATATGGAAATCGAGGATGATGAACTATGGCAGGCCATAATAAATGGAGCAAAGTTAAAAATATTAAAGGCGCCATCGATGCGAAACGGAGCAAAATTTTTACTAAAATCACCAAAGAAATCATGGTGGCTTCTCGCATTGGCGGAGGCAATCCAGATACCAATGCTCGCCTCCGACTAGCGATTCAATCCGCTCGAGAAGCAAGTGTGCCCAAAGATAATATTGAGCGCGCCATTAAGAAGGGAACCGGCGAGCTCGAAGGAGATGCGATCGAAGAAGTAACCTATGAAGGTTATGGACCAGGTGGCGTTGCCATCTTAGTTGAAACAACCAGCGATAATAAGAATAGAACTGTAGCTGATTTGCGAAGTCTCTTTAAAAGCGGCGGCGGCAATATGGGCGAAAGCGGAAGCGTGAGCTGGATGTTTGATCGAGTGGGACAACTTGTTTTTGAACCACAAACTTTTTCCGAAGACAAAATCATGGAAGTAGCTCTTGAGTCGGGAGCTCAAGATGTTACCACTCAATCAGACGGAACCATTGAAGTGCTCACTGCAACAGCCGATCTGTACCGTGTCAGAGATGCCTTTGATAAAGTGCAGATGGCTCCGGCTTCTGCCAGCTTTGCTTATGTGCCAAAGACATCCGTGCCTGTTGACAAGGAAAAAGCCGAACTGCTTCTGGAACTCTTAGAGAATTTAGAAGATCACGATGATGTCCAAAAGGTTCACGCCAATTTTGATATTGATGATAAACTATTGGCAGAACTCACTGCTAAATAATGGAAAAAATCATACTTGGAATTGACCCGGGCACTCATCGTTTAGGTGTTGGCGTCATAAAAAAATCCGGAAGCTCCGTTAAACTGATATCGGCGGAGACTATCCAAGCTCCCAGTAAAGCAAGTCTTTACGATAGGCTCAGCGATTTATACGAAAAGCTCGATTTGTTATTAGAAAAGTTCCATCCTCATGAAGTTGCCATAGAAGATATTTTTGTTTCTGAAAATCCTCGGAGCGCCTTTCAAATTGGAATTGCTCGTGGAATGGTTTTTGCGCTTTGCATAAAGCACGGGATAAAACTTTTTGAGTATGCCCCATCCCAAGTGAAACAAACCGTGACAGGTCATGGCCGAGCCGATAAAGAACAAGTAAGGAAAATGGCGGGAATTTTGGTGGGAAGCCCTCTCGAAATGGGATTGGATGCTTCAGATGCAGTGGCGATTGCGGTTTGCCACGCAAGCCAAACCCGTCTGAAATCTTTACTATCATGCTAGGTTTTATTCAGGGAAAACTAATATCTAAAAACTTGGAGTCCCTTCATTGCGTAGTGCTTGCGCAAAACTTGGGCTACGAGATTTTAGTTCCTCGAAGAAGTTTAGAAAAACTTTCTCACTCAACTGAAGTCAGTCTTTGGTTACACACGCACGTTCGTGAAGATATTTTATCGCTCTACGGTTTCGAATCTGAAAACGACAAGCTCTTCTTCAGGCTCTTGTTATCCGTTTCAGGACTAGGGCCTAAAACAGCTCTTTCGCTTTTAAGTGAATTTGGCACTGACACTTTAGTAGAGCTTGTTTTAGGAAAAAGAATTGGAGAAATTTCAAAAGCACCGGGAGTCGGCAAAAAGACGGCTGAAAGACTTGTCATGGAGCTTGTGGGCAAAATTGAAAAGCTCAGTTGGGCAAAAGAGAGTTCCGTTTTAGCTCGAACGGATGAATCAAAAATCTCTAGCGGAATCATCCAAGTAAGAGATGATCTTTTCTCTGCCCTCACCCATTTAGGTTATCTCCCTCACCAAATTAAATCAGCTTTGGATAGAGCGATGGCATCAGAAGAAAAATCTTTTGAGCCTCTTTTAAAACTTTGCTTGAAAGAGCTCTCGAGTCGTTCGTTAAATACCAACCGAACTAACCCCGAGGTAGGAAATGGATGATCGAATCCTACAAGGTGATTCACAGAAAGATGAAATCAAACTGGATGTGAGTCTCAGACCAAAATCGCTCGGTGATTTCATTGGTCAAAAAGAATTGAAAGAAAAATTATCCATCTTCACCCAGGCAGCAAAACTACGGGGGGAAGCTTTGGATCACACTCTTTTTTCGGGGCCTCCAGGGCTTGGAAAAACTTCGCTCGCTCATGTGATGGCCCATGAATTGGGAGTTCAAATCGTTTCGACTTCGGGACCGGCTTTAGAAAAAGCGGGAGACTTAGCTGCTATTCTCACCAGTCTCAATCCGAGAGATATTTTATTTATTGATGAAATTCACCGCTTAAGTCGAGTGGTCGAAGAGTCGCTTTACCCTGCGATGGAAGATCGGCACTTAGATATCGTTTTAGGAGAGGGCCTCGGAGCTCGAGTCATGAAACTTCCCGTGCCGCCTTTTACCTTGATTGGGGCAACGACCCGAGCTGGCCAATTGACTTCTCCTCTCATGGGTCGATTTGGAATGGCGTTGCGACTGGAGTATTACGCTCCGGAAGATCTTCAAATGA
Source organism: Bdellovibrio sp. ZAP7 (assembly GCA_945878405.1). Taxonomy (GTDB): domain Bacteria; phylum Bdellovibrionota; class FAC87; order UBA2466; family UBA2466; genus RFNO01. The sequence goes on along the minus strand of CAMCTJ010000002.1, from coordinate 91,801 downwards.
TCGTGGCAAGATCAGCAAAACTTCTGAATTGTGAAATTGAGTTGCCGGGGGCTTTGGAGATCAGCCGACGAGCGCGAGGCACCCCTCGAATTGCAAATCGTCTTCTTCGACGAGTCCGAGATTACGCAGATATCAAAGCAAACGGAGTGATTACAAAAGATGTCGCTTCTCGAGCTCTGGAAATGCTCAATGTAGATGGCATCGGTCTCGATCAAATGGACAGACTGTATTTGAAAGCCATCGCAGAGAAATATAGCGGCGGCCCAGTGGGTATTGAAACGTTAGCGTCTGCTCTGAGCGAAGAGAAAGAAACTTTGGAAGATGTTTACGAACCGTATTTAATTCAATGTGGATTTGTGAATCGAACAAGCCGAGGAAGGGTCCTTACCGATCTCGCCTACCGGCACCTGGGGCTTGAACCCATCAAGAAGCCCGGCGAAGCACAACTTAATATATTTTAAGGCCTTAAAAAAAACTAGGGTCCCAAACGGTATCGCCTGGAACCCTATCCTAATTTTCCCTGTTTGTTCGAAACCGGACTAACTGAGAAAACAAAACTATTGCCCGAACCAACGTACCACAACGGGCAGACTAGGCTTCTACAAGTCCTATGCCAGTGATCATGAGCCTAGCCCCCCAGCAAAAAACCTAAAAAGTTACACATTTTGGCGCCCGTTCAAGCCCTAAAGTGTTAGCGTGGCAGTGACTGAGGGTCGTTGCGATATCTCATCTCGCCATTTGGACACTGCTTTGAATTGAGAGAGAAATTCAGGAACTGGCTGAATTCTTGAAAGTTGCCGAACAAAAGGAAAAATATGAACTTCAGCAAGGCTGAAACTTTTTCCGACTAACCAGTGAGACTGAGAAAGCTGTGTTTCCAGCTTTCCTAAATGGACCATCAACCGCTCCTTCGCTCCCACGCATTCGGCTTCTGGAAACCGCGAAGTTCCGTATTTAAATCGATCCAAATCAGTCTTGAATTGATGATTGCACCAATAAGTCCAAAGCCTTACTTCTGCTTTTTCACCCGCTCCTGAAGGCATGAGTCGGGGCTCGGAAGAAGGCAAGTCGTCGACATACTCAGTGATGATGGCCGATTCATAAATCACCCGAGAACCATGAATCAGGAGCGGGACTTTGGCTTCCGGATGCAAAGAGCGCAATTTTTCTGAAAAGTTTTTTAAATCTTCTTCAACGACCTCAAAGGGAAGTTTCTTTTCATGAAGAGCAATTCGAACCCTCATCGCAAAAGGACATCGCCGATAAGAATAAATAAGTATTTTATCTTCCATGGAGATTCCGCCTAATATTCACTACTTCAATTCCTAAATAAAGCAGCATCGAAAGAGTGAGTCCTACCCCTTTCAAAAGAGCCCAAGCTCGTGTTGACCAAAAGTAAGCTGCATAAGCTGCAAGAACAGCATGGAGAAGAAAAAAAATCCCTAACCTGAACGTTATCCCAGCAAAACGATCTTCAAGAACCGGAGGCAACTCTTGTTTTTTTGCCATCGTCACGAGTAATGGCTTTTTGAAAGCCCAAGACCCCAAAAGGAAAACGGCCATCCCAGCTTCAAGAAGAGAAGGCTGAAGTTTAAACCAAATACCCTCTTGAGTCAGAAGGGATACCCCTCCCATGACCACCAGAAGACCATTCCCTATCCAGGTTACCGTCTCCACCTTGCGGTATCGGAAGGCCTCGATAAGGATTTCTAAGATCCCGAAACCCATACCAAAAACCAATCCCCATAAAGGACCCGCTTTTTCTTCGATAATCGTGTATACGACTACCGGAACAATTCCACCTAAGAACAAGCTCCGTAAAGCTTGGTTTTTTGAAGATTGCATGGGGACCATGCTAGCATGAGGTTCTGTTAAGGAAAGACTTTGAATCGTTTAATCTACATTCTAATAGCTCTCAGCTTGAGCAGCGCTCTTTCTTTTTCTGAAACCAGTAAAGAAACCGTGAATTTTCCGGGGCTCGAACTGACTGGCACTTTTTCAGTTTTAAATCCTAGTCGCCTGATTCTTTCTTCAAGAGAATACAAAGTAAGTTATTCAAAAAGTTTTTTGGGCATTTCGGCCTTCCAGTTGGGAGTGGGTCTTCCTCTCAGAAGCGGCTTATCTCAGATTGAGTTTTACCCTTTTGCCAAAGCGGGATACGCGAGAAACCAAGGCACCTACAGTCTCACTTCACAGAATGGGGAAACAAGCCAAGCGGATGTCACTCTCCACTGGGTACCCCTCACTGCAGGCTTAAGAACTGAATACAACATTCCAGGATTCGATTTGATTCGCCCCTTTCTGGTTCTTGCGGGCGGAGCCGAATGGTTAAATCAGAGGGGAGAAACTCCAGGCCTTTCTGAAAATTTTTGGATTCCCTTTTATAACGTAGGGCTAGGGCTTTCTTTTTCCGACTCACCGTACTACCGAGATTCGGGATTTGGTGGATTTAGCTTCTCGATGAACTTTCAAGATGGGCTAAGACGGGATCAAGAGACCAGTTCTTTCTCCTATGATTTGACCGTTCACTTTTTTCTCTAATCCCACCTTTTTCTTCTCTGGACTCTGACGGAATAGTTACTATATTGTTAGAAATTAAGGAGTTTTATATGGCTATGTTTAAAAGAGTTTTTCTTTTTTTAGCAGTGAATGCCCTCGTCGTTGTAACTATTTCCATCGCTCTGAACCTCTTAGGCATTCGTCCCTACCTCAGTTCTCGAGGAATTGATTATCAAAGTCTCCTAGTGTTCTGTGCGATGTGGGGTTTTCTAGGGGCCTTCATTTCATTAGCTCTTTCAAGAATCATGGCCAAATTTTCAATGGGAGTTCAAACCATTGATCCCTCTTCATGTAGAGGTGAAGAAAAAGAACTCGTAACTATGGTCTACCGCTTAGCTGAAAAAGCTGGGCTTCCGAAAATGCCAGAAGTGGGTATCTATCAAAGTCCGGAGGTCAATGCCTTCGCAACTGGCCCAACTCGATCCCGCGCGCTGGTTGCGGTTTCCTCAGGTTTACTTCAAAGAATGGATTCCCAAGCTGTCGAAGGTGTTTTGGGTCATGAAATTGCCCACGTCGCTAACGGAGATATGGTGACGATGACTCTTCTTCAGGGAGTCATTAACACTTTTGTCATGTTTTTTTCTCGAATCGCTGCTTGGGCGATTTCGAATGCCATTGCTGGAGACCGGGATAGAGAACGTTCCCCTTCTCCTTGGATTTACTATGGGACTCAAATTGTTTTTGAAATTGTTTTCTCGTTACTGGGAGCAATGGTGGTTGCTGCATTCTCCAGAATGCGTGAGTTTCGTGCCGATAAAGGAGGCGCTACTTTTGCCGGAAAAGAAAAAATGATTCACGCACTTCAATCACTCAAAGGCAGTATTGAAAAAGTAGATGAATCTCACCCTGCCATCGCTGCTTTCAAGATTAGTGGCCGGCCCCGGGGACTTTTGGCTCTTCTAGCAACCCACCCTAATTTAGACACTCGCATTGAGCGTTTAAGAGGTGGCGTATAAAACACCCGAAGCGAATTTTTAGTGGAATGCGGCCGACGGGTCGCCTTCACTTAGGCCACTATTGGGGAGTTCTGGTTAATTATCTGGAACTCCAAAACCAGGCTGATTGCTTTTTTATGGTCGCCGATCTGCATGCGCTCACCACGGGAGAGCTCGCCAAAGTAGAAGTGGGAAAAAACACTCGAGAACTCTTGCTGGATTGGCTCAGCGTGGGCGTGGACCCAGATAAAGCGACTTTATTCGTACAATCAGCTGTCCCCGAACATTGTGAGCTGACTGTTCTTTTATCGATGTTTACTTCGGTTGGTTGGCTCGAGCGAAACCCTACCTATAAAGAACAAAAACAAGAGTTGGGTGAGAAGAATACGGGAAGCTTAGGGTTTCTTTCGTATCCCGTTTTACAGACGGTGGATGTTTGCTTGTATAAGGCAACCCACGTTCCCGTGGGAGAAGACCAAAAACCCCATTTAGAGATGGGTCGAGAATTGATTCGTCGATTTAATGCCACTTACAAAAAACCGATTTTCCCCGAATTTGTGCCGCTTCTTACTCCAACAGCAAAGCTTCCGGGCCTTGATGGCCGAAAAATGAGTAAGAGCTATGGAAACACTGTCGAGTTAGCGGATACCCCTGAAGTCATCCAGAAAAAAGTTTCCAGAATGCTGACGGATACAAAGCGGCCAAGGCGTGAGGATCCGGGGCATCCTGAAAATTGCCCCGTTTTTACTTATCACCAGCTTTTCACCCCAAAAGAGAGGGTGACTCAGATTGAAGCTGAGTGCCGGGCAGCCACCCTTTCCTGTTTTGACGATAAGAAGGCTCTAGCGGACCAAATTATCGCTTGGTCTGAGCCTATCCGGAAAAAACGGGCTGAATTAGAGAAAGAGCCTGCCTATATCGAGGAAATCATTAAAAAGGGCAATCAAAAGGCCCGAAACATAGCTTCCCAGACTATCAAGGAAGTACTTGATGTTATGGGCTTTTGGCCCGGAAGCAACCGTTAAAGTTCACATAGCCTAACCCAGTTCCCGATGGTATAAATCCCTCATGGTTCAAATGGGGGGAAGCGCTCAATTAGATGCGAAGGTAGCTTTGGATGCTGCCATGATGCCAGCGGGGGACATCCCTACTCGCACTGATTCTTCTGCCAAAGACGATTATCGAATTACTCTCCCTGTTTTCGAAGGCCCCTTAGACTTGCTCTTGCACCTGATTCGAAAAGAGCAAATCAATATTTACGATATTCCGATTTCAAAGATCTGTAAGAGTTACTTAGGGCATCTGGAACTGATGCGCCAAATTGATGTAAACATCGCCGGCGAGTTCATGGTGATGGCTGCCACTCTTACGTTGATGAAGTCGATGGTACTTCTTCCTCGAGAAGGCGGCGACGAAGCAGAAGAAGATCCCCGTCTTCCTTTGGTGGCCCAGCTTCTCGAATATGAAAAGTTTAAAAAAGCAGCAGAGGAAATGGATCAGAAGCCTTGGCTGGGAAGAGATATTTATCCAAGAAGCGCTACTGCTATTTCCGATATCATGCCTGTTGAATCTTTAATGGATGCTCCTCTGGAATCGGTGGATCCCTTTCAGCTTCTTCTTTGTCTTAAAATTGCCAATGATAGAACGCATAAGCCTCCGATGCAGATCTCGGTGGATCCCACTTCTATCAAAGAAAAAGTCACTCAGGTTCAAGAACTTTTGGAGCAAGAAGAAGTCGTTCGATTTGAGCAACTGCTTCCTGCCAAAGAAGAACGCCACGTACGCGATGTCATCGTGGCTTTCTTAGCCCTTTTAGAATTAGCGAAACTTAAGTTTATTGAAATTATTCAAGCAGAACAGCTTGGCCCCATTCAAGTCCGCAAAGTAAAGGAACTCAGAGAATTGAATGTAGGGCTTTTAGATCAGTATTAAGCGGGGAGAGAGTATGGAAATTAACGGAATCACAACAGCGATTGAGTCGATTCTTTTTGCAGCTGATAAACCAGTTTCAGTAGCTCGATTCATTGAAGTTTTTGCAGATTTAAATCCCCGAAAAGAAGACATCGAAGAGGCGATTCAGTTTATTCAGAAACGCTATGAGGGAACAGATTACGGATTTGAACTTCGCCAAGCTCAAGGGGGCTATCAATTCATCACAAAACCCCAAAATGCAGATTGGGTAAGAAAGTTTTTAGAAACAAAGCCTTTCCGTTTGGGTCGGTCTTCCTTGGAAGTATTAGCGATTATCGCTTACCGACAACCGATGACTCGCGCCGAAATCGATACGGTCAGAGGCATCGATAGTTCTCACCTTTTACGAACGCTGATGGAGCGTGGTCTGGTAAAGATGGCTGGAAAGGCCGAAGTCCCTGGTCGTCCCGTTCAGTATGCGACCACTCAGAAGTTCCTAGAAGTTTTAGGACTTGAGGACTTAGCTCACTTGCCACCCTTGAGCGAATTGCAACAACTTCAAGGCGATACCGAAGATCCTATCAAAACATTGGAGAAGGGCCTCGATCGATTCATTACAGAGGAATTAGTCGATCAAGAAGAAGTAGGAAACTTAGATCTCCAACACGGTCTTGATGAAATTGGAACTTTGATCAACACGGCGGATCGCTCTCAAGACGAAGTGTACGAATCAAAAGAGCACGCTGAAGTGGCTCATGCAAACCAAGAGGCACTGAAAGCTTTCCAAGAAACGACTCCTTACCGTCGTCGCAAACGTACAATGACTTACAATGATCTTCACTTGGGAGAAACTCCTGCTGACTTAAGCCCAGAAGGAAGACTTGAAGAAAACCTGAAAGAAGTAGCTGCCGAAGTAGCTGCTGAAGTTTCTGTAGAGGAGTTGAGTGTTGCTCAAGAAGAGCCTACTCATAATCCAGTCGCAGAATTGGATAGTTAGGCAATTCGTTCATATCGTCTTTCTTAATTGGAAAATGAGCCGCTAACAATTCTCCACACTTTTCAACGGCTGGCACAAACCCTTTTGCTAATTGATGAGATTTCATTCCGGAGTTGAGTATTTTCAGAACGTCATTCCACGTTTCTGGAGGAAGTTTTTCGCTGATGGCTTTGTCCGCAAGCACAACCGAGTATCGCTCCATTAAAGACACAAAAAGAAGAATTCCCGTTTTGTCTTTGGTTAGGGGAATCCCGCAGCGGTAAAACTCGAGCTCTGCCCTATCTCGGATAACTTTTTCTCTTCTGTTTTTGGGAACTAGAAGTCTTTGAACCGCACTTCGTTGAGAAAGAAAAAAACTGAAAAGACCGATAAAAAGCGGGGGAAAAACCAACTGAAGAAATAGGTTTCCCTCCCAGTAATTGACAGGAAAATACCAGTCTTGAAAAGTGTGCCAAATGAGAAACAAAAAAAGAAAAAGAACAGGAAGTACAAAACTCGTGTTTGAGCATTTATTGTAAATAATGGGAACGATTTCGCCGCAAGTTTTGAGTTCTGCTTTTCGAACTGCATCTTCGATAAGTTTTAGGTCATCTGGACTATGTTTCATCATTGTTACCATCCTCCGGAAGCCCCGCCACCACCAGAGCTGCCACCACCGCCGCTCCAGCCTCCTCCTCCGCCCCCCCAACCTCCGCCACCACCCCAGCCGCCTGTGTAGGGTCCCCTTCCCCCTCTGACGTGTCGATTGGATCGGCCTCTAAGAGAAACCAAAAGGACCCACAGAAGAAGGAAAATAAACATTTCAGGCCGAATAGCTGATCTGGGTTTTCTTCTCAGAAGTTTTGAGTTTTTTTGGAGCTCAACATGACTTAAATGAGCAATTTGTTGAATTCCTAAAACCACACCAGTGGTGAATTGCCCATTTCTAAACTGGGGCAGCATCACATCTTCAACGATTCTTTTTGCATAAGCATCGGGGATGTCCCCTTCGAGACCATAGCCGACTTCAATCCGAACTTTTCTCTCTTTCTTAGAGATAAGAACTAAGACCCCGTTGTCTTTTCCTTTTTGGCCAATTTTCCATTGGTCAAAAACTTGGATTGCCCGCTCTTCTATCGTTTGGTCTTCGAGGCTGGGGATCGTCAGGACGGAAATTTGGGGCCCGCCAGCGTTGTAAATGGAGGAAAGCTCTTGATTCAAAGTTTCAGCCGTTTGGGAATGAATCATCCCAGCCGTATCGACGATGGGCTGAGTGAGTGGGGGAATGGAAAACCCAACCCCCCACTTCCCGAACAGCAAAAGAACTGTGAGAAGAAGCGTCTTCAATTAGAATTTCACTTCTGGAGCTTTTTGAGCTTCAGTTGCTTCCGCTCCTTCTAGAGCAAACTGCGGTTTCTTTTCAAAGTGATAGAAAAGCGAGTTAGTCCAGCTGTAAGGAGGGACGGTCACTAAGTTGTTAAATTCTTTAATCGCATCAATGTAGCGATTTCTTGCAACCGTAATTCTATTTTCAGTGCCTTCCAACTGAGCTTGGAGATCACGGAAATTAGCATCTGACTTTAGCTGAGGATAATTTTCAGCTACGACCAAAAGGCGTCCCAAGGAGCGCCCGAGTTCCCCCTGAGCTTTTTGAAAATTTTCTAAATCCTGAGCTTTGAGATTTTTCGGATCGAGATTGATGCTCGTAGCTCTTGCTCGGGCATTAGTCACTTCGGTCAAAACGGTTTGTTCTTGTTTGGCAAAACCCTTTACGGTGTTTACCAGATTGGGAATGAGATCCGATCTGCGTTTATATTGATTGGTTACTTCGGCCAGGGCCGCATCGACAGTGTTTTGGGCTTTGGGAAGTGCTTGAATCCCGCAACCCGATAAGAAAGTTACCGATAAAACCAAAGCCGTTGTTAAGAGAAGTTGTTTCACGCTGTTCCTCCGTTGGGTGAAGCTTAATTAGGCCGGTAGTATAGCAGGAGATCCCAAAAGATTGACAGGGCCCGGGGGATTTCGTAGTGTGCAGCCCTACCATTTTTGACGCGGGGTGGAGCAGCCTGGTAGCTCGTCGGGCTCATAACCCGAAGGTCGGAGGTTCAAATCCTCCCCCCGCAACCAATATTATTAAAAAAAACAGGCATTTAGCTAACTGGGCTTTCGGCTTTACGCTTTTTACCTTTTCATGCCCTCGGGGCGCAGCTCCACTAAACAATTAAAACCCAGACCCATCCCCAAAACCTCAGCAGTAAGCGTTTCATACTTGTTTCTTTTCTTATTGAAATACCGACCTGCTTTTCTCTGGGGAGGAGATTCCACATTTTTCCAATCTCTCATTAAATCCTTTATAAAATCTTTTTTTATTTCAAATTGTATGATTTCAGCGGGATTGTCAGGATTCTTGGCCTTCCCTGATGCGTACTTTTGGGCAAGGCATCTGCACATGGCTTTTCCACCTTCATCTTGTTTCCTTTTTTTTTCAGCGTGCCGGTTGCAAGAGTCGTAGAGCTTATTTTCAATATTATCTCCATACGCGGGCCACCAACTTTCCAAAGACAGAACCGCCAAAAGGATAAAAATATTCATCTGATAATCTCCCTAAAACCTCACGCCTAAGTAGCTATTCACAAGAGAACTCGTTAGACCAGAATCACTCAGCTGGAGCTTGAGATTTGAGACCTCTGCGCCGGCGATGAAGGTTTTGAGGTTAAGAAAATCACTCCTCCATTGATACTCAAGTCGCCCGCCCCATTGATAACTCAAGGGCTGTAACCCTTGAAAAGTAGAATCAAACAGGTTGATAAACAAGCCGGCCTTTAACCAGGAGTCCCTATCGACTGAATATTCCCCACCCACTTCTAATCTCGGGCCCATCAGGTTTCTGTATCCGGCTGCTGCATTGGTAATCAGAGATTGATAATCAAATCCCAGTTTTGGAATTACTTTCAAACTTTCTCCCAATGATAAAACCCTTCCTACCTCAACTCCAGATTGAATGAATCGGGGGCTCGCGCTCGCTTTTGAGCTAGACAGCGGAACTAAAAACCCTTGCCCCATCAGGCCAACAAGCCACCCCTGTGAGGAAATCTTTTGATATTTAAAATTTAATAACCAGTTCCAACTCTCAACCACAGTCGTTTGAGGTTGCTGCAAAGAGAAAAAGCCTAGCCCTTGAGATACCTGAAAAAAATTTTCGTGAGTGATTTGATAAGCCTCAGTCGTCGCTGAAGGTTTTCTTGAACCAGCTTCGAAAGCTAATTTTTCTGCCTTTAGTCTTGTCAGCTCCTCATGTTCCTTTTCAATTTGGGTTTGCAGGTTCTTTGTTTGTCGTTCGACTTGTCTCAATTCAAATTTTTCGGGACTCAAAGCTTCGCTTTCAGAGATCCAACTTAAACTCACCCACGCGTCTGCGGAAATTTCTGCTCCTTGTGATTTCACTCCCTGGATTATCTGGCCTGAATCCGAACGAAGCCTGACTCGCAAAGTAGGAGGCAAATCCCGCAAAGGTTTTATTCGAAAATAGTAGGAATATTCAGATCCGTTTTCTTGAATCACTTTTATTTCATGAAGAGTTTTTTTGGGACTTAGGTTAAAGGTGGTATCAATTCTCTTTTTTTTCTGATTGGAGATTTGTTTTTTATTGAACCAAACTTCCCGGGATCCTTTTTGCTCTCCTAAAAAGTCCATTCCCAGATTCCCGTCCTTTAGTGTTCTTATCTTTTGAAAACTTTTTGGTGAAATAACTAACTGTTCCCTTGGGACCGGATTACTTTTGAGAAAAGCTTTTGGACTCAAAGCAAAAGCAGACATGCCTCCCAAAATAGAAAAAAGTACGAAGCCCAATTTAAGAAAGGGACGCATAGCGGCTATTGATTTCCTCTCACTATGCCTATCGACGGCACCTCAAAATGCGCAAAGCATTACTTTCCGTCTTCTTAACCCCTCGAAGACACAGCTTTTTATTCATTTTTCCTTCTCTTTTTGACGATAAAAGAGATATGGCAGTCTCTCTAAAAACAATGCCGCTTTTTCATTGCCTGATTGTCCTAGGCCTTTTTTTTTCACCTTTTCTTTTGGCTGAGCCCACGACTCAAAGAAAATGTACCCAAGAGCCCGTTGGCACTTGGGTTGATTTAGCGACGCTTAATCGTTTTGAATTCAATTCCCAATGTGGTTTTACGTTTGAAGGTGCGAACTGCTCGGTGTCGGGTGATTATTTTTCCGTTAAGAACAAGAACCGCTCGCTTCTTTTACTCAACAAAACCAACCCCTCTCATTCTACTTGTCTCCCCAAAGGAGAACTGAGCTGCACATTCTCCCTTCAAAAAAATGGCCTAACTCTCGAGTGCCCTCCCCAACAACAAGTGAAATTATTTCGACAGCCCCTGAGAGCAGTAGCCAAAGAAAAGAAACTTGAGGGCTCTGCTAAAACTCTGTTCCTTCTCAAGCGATCCGACACTAAAGCTTTAAGACAACATTTGGAGCAACTCTCAAGACATTATGATCTCGAAGCCACCACTGCTCTGGGATACAACTACTTCTATGGGAGCCGGGGTTTTAAAAAAGATTATTCTGAAGCGCTTTATTGGAATCGTTTGGCCGCTTCTCGAGGAAGTCATGCGGCGAAAGTTCTTGCGGGTACACAGTATTTGTATGGTTTGGGAGTTAAACAAGATTTAAATCGCTCGGAAGAATTCTTTCTCATGGCCGCTGAGGAAAACGATGTAGTTCCCCAGAAAGCTCTAGCAGGTCTGTATTTGATGGGGCCACAGAATAAACAAAATCGAGAAAAGGCAGTTTTTTGGCTAACCCAAGCCTCACAATTAGGCGATAAACAAGCAAAAGATTTCTTAAAGAGCCTCAAGCCTCAAGAAGTAAAAAACATCAAAGCTTTTTGTGCACTTTTTGATAATCAAGTAAGACCTGAAACGACTGCGCAAACGAATGTACAAACCACCGCCCAAACAACTGTTTCACAGGGAAACACTAACGCCCTCCCTCAAATGGAAACGAATGTTCACCTTGAAACAACTTCCCCAATCGTTTCTTCTCAATCCTTCAAAACTGAAAAAATTGAGGCGGTAATAGGTGTTGCGGTGAACGAGATCAGGAAAGAATCCCCTAAAGAGAACGAGCCTTCATTTCAGAAACCGTTAGTTAGAGGGGATGATCAAGCTGAATCTTGGGAGCCCTCGCGATGCTTAGCCGCAGGGTACATCCCTGCCTCGTCGGTTTCTCATTCCTCTGAACCCACCAGCGGAACATCCGGACTTTTTTGGGTTGGTGGCGGTTTAACAGATTTAGGAATCAAATCTTCTGCGGATACTTTTAACGATCTTCGTGCTCTTTTCTCATTTCGTTCCATTCCTATTTCACTGTGGGGAGATCTGAAAGCTCAAGCTAAGTTTGACTATGCTATGGCTTTAAACTCACGACTGAAAACATTGTCTTACTCCCAAATTGAAGGAAAGCTCCACTACGATATTTCTGTTACGAGTGGCTTTACCTTAAAGCCTACTTTTAGTTATCTACGACTGGAATTTGAAGATGCTGCTACCCGATTGGGAATTGTGGGCGGACAAATTGGGCTCGGAATGGGATCCGAAATAGCGCTTACGGAGACTTGGGCCCTTCATTTATCCGCAATGACTTTAGCAGCAGGTCGGGGATCGATTGTTTCAGCAAATCAGACTCAGACCATGTCGCTGATTCAAAATAACCACACACTCAATCTCTTTTTAGAAAGAAAAGCACTTCAAAGCAGCTCTTATGGCTTTGGGTTGCAGCTCCAGCAAATTTCCTTGTTAGGCTCCCAACAAGACACCATCCAACTCTCGCACTATTCCGGTTCATTTTTCTGGAATTTCTAATCGATTGTGTTGTTCTCGAGGGTTTGACTTGAGAGAATTCCATGCGCTTGTGTCCGCCAAAGATTCCTACTCTATCCACGTACAAGATTTCAAAGAGTCCTTTTCGTTCAATGATTCGTTGTAAGACCGTCATACAGGAAATCGTATCTTCCGATGGGAAGAACTCTCCGTAAACGATATTGCTGTCAGCATCGACAATAGCGGCAATGAGAGTCGATTCTTTGTTGCCAAACCTCTCAAGGCAATGGGCCATATTAAAGTCATGGTATTTAGTTCTCACAAGCCCCAGTACTTTTTGTTTGAGTTCGTCGTTGATTCTATTTCGAGGCCTTCTTCCTTGGTTGCCGTGTCTAATAAATACACTCCATTTTTTCTATACTGAGCAAGGTAACGCTCAAGCGTTCATTCCGATTTGCCTAAAATCTGCCTTGCCTGTTTTCTTGGTATTTTTCCTTGCTCTACTTTGCTAATCACATCGAGTTTTAGTTGTGCTTTTGCTCCCATGACAAACTCCATGATGCCGTACCCTCTCTTTCCTAACTGATTGAAAAGAAGAGAGTTTAACGCACCCTTGCCGTCATTTTCCCTTGGGAATTAACTACCGCCAGAATCGCTTGGGGAATACAATCAATAATTGAATTGTGAAATTTTCTTCACAATCACCGATCCTTATAGTCAGCATGTTAAAATCTTAGTCAGAGCTAACGTTTGAGGACTAAGATGAGACTCATTAATCTAATCGGACCACTTCTCTTACTCGTGGTCCTTTTGGGATGCGATGTGAAAGCTCGCGTCGACCCCCTCAACGTAGTCGACTCTAGTAAAGTTAGTTCTTCTGAACTCGCGATCACTTTGGTATCGACTCAATCTTCTACTACTAACTCATCTATCTTGGTCACGGCAGTCTTTAGTAAACCGGTAAGTCAGTTTACCAAGAATCAGGTTACTGTTTTAAATGGAACTGCAGATTCTGTTACTCAAGTAAATTCTAAACTCTACACTTTTCTCGTTCAGCCTCAGGCGAATGGTTTGGTGGTTATCAGCGTTGCTGAGGCAGTGGTAACAGATTTAAGTGGACGAGGTTTTTCTGCCTCCAATGCACTTAATTTTACTTTTGATCAAACACTTCCGAAGCTCAGAGATCTCAGTTTTGCTTCTGGAGAGACTTCCACAAACCCCACTCCTACCGTCAACTTTCGCTTAGATAAAACAGCTAGTGTTTCACTCTTCCTAGGCACCTGTAGTGAGGATTTCAAAATTTCACAGACAGAGGAAAAACTAGGGGATGGGGGTGTCGAAAGCATTTCGGTGACAGAGGGCTTTTTAGTTGATGGAAGCTATCCCGTAATGGTGCAGGCTAATATTGGCGAAAAACAAGGAACTTGCATGAAAGTAGGCGATTATCTACTCGATACAGAGAGGCCTACCGTTTTGCTAAGTTCCGAAGCAGCTTCGCTTCTCAATGGTCCTTTCTTAGTTACAGCTACGTTCAGTGAGTCAGTGAGCGGTTTGAGTTCCGAAGATATTTATGTGGCCGGAGGAATGGTCTCAGTTTCCCCTTCAGTAGTGCCCGGTACGAACTACACCCAGTATCGCTTTACCGTTCAACCTTTGTCTCAGGGCCTCATTACCGTCAGAGTAGCTGAAAATTCAGCTACGGATGCCGCGGGAAATTTGAATCTGGTATCTGATAATTTAACGAGAAATCACGACAGTGTTCGTCCGAGTGTTTCACTGAGTTCACCGGCGACTGAATTTGTAAATGGGCCCTTCACTGTAACGGCTACTTTTTCTGAAAGTGTTACTGGACTCTCTCTATCAGACTTAAGCGTTACCGGCGGCAATGCTAGTAACTTTCAAGAAGTTTCGGGAAGTGATTCCAAAGAATTTTCATTTACCATTTCTCCTACTGTTGAAGGGGATGTGATTGTAAAAGTTCTTGCCGATGGAGCTTTAGACTCGGCTCAGAATGGAAACTCGGAATCAGCACCTTTAACGCGAGTTCACGATACCCTAAGCCCTACGGTCTCAGTGACTTCCTCTAGCTCGACTTACGTGAATCAACCGTTCCAAGCCAAGGCAGTCTTTAGTGAGCCAGTTACTGGATTTTCAGTCTCTGGCATTCAATTACTAAAAGCAACGGCCAGTGGAATTACAGGGGTCCCCAGTACGTATGTCACAGGCTACGGCTACCGAGAATATACATTTACAGTCACTCCTACCGAGGAAGGACAAGTAAGCATTTCAATCAGTGCGGGAGCCGCTTCAGACAGAGTGGGAAATCCGAATACGGCCTCAAGTAATACGCTTCAGAGAAGTTACGACATTACTAAACCGGCCCTTGTTTATCTTAGTTCCACGTCGTCTAGTCTTCTTAATCAGGCTTTTGTAGTGTCATTAGAATTTAATGAGGCTATGGGCACGGTGGAGAGTAGTGATTTAAGTTTAGTTCAAGCAAGTGCAAGCGCTCCAACAGAAGTGCCGGGAAGCAACGGAACACGCTGGGAATTTACAATCACTCCAACCGCTCAAGGGGCTGTGAGTGTTTCGATTGTTACCAATGGAGCAAGGGATTTAGCGGGAAATGGCGTTCTTGCCTCCGGACAAATCGTTAATCGCACATTCGATGACATCAAGCCGTCGATTTCTTTAAACAGTAGTTCCAATCCCAGAATCAATTCGGCGTTTACTGTCACAGCTGACTTTTCAGAAATCATCAGCGGCTTTTCACTTTCAGACATCTCGATTACTGGCGGCAGTGTGAGTAACTTGCAAACGATTGAAACAGATAAGAAGTTTCAGTTTACGGTTACTCCTACTGTAGAGGGAACGGTAAGCCTCTCAGTCATAGCTGGAGCAGTCAGTGATCCCACCGGAAACTCCAACGAGGCATCAGCTTCTCTGAGTCGAGTTTACGAAATCACTCGTCCCAGCGTGACTTTGCAAAGCTCAGCTACTCCAAACATCAATGGACCCTTTACAGTGATTGCTCAGTTTTCTGAAGCCATGGCTTCTTTTCCCGTTTCAAGTTTGAGTATTTCCGGAGGCACGGTGAGTGTCCCGGTAGCTCAAGGGGGCTCAAACAATGAGAATTGGGAATTTACCGTAACGCCCCAGAACTTAGGTACAGTATCAATTCAGGTTTTAGATAGCTCTGCGGCCGATCTTGCCGGCAACGTGAATACCCCTTCTAGCGCGTTAACCCGGATCTACGACATAGATGCTCCTGTTTTATCTGCTGTCACACGCACCTCTCCTGCTTCCCCCACTACCCAACAAACTATTTCTTTTAGTTTCAATGTAAATGAAGTTTCCACTGTAGGCCTGTTTAGTGAGGCCACATGTACCAGTTCCCTTTCGGGCTCTTTGACCGATGTGAATGGGAATCAAACCATTTCTACAAACACCCTTTCAGATGGAAATTATGATGTTTACATCCAAGCCCTGGACAAAGCGGGAAATGTGACTTGTGACTTGGCTCTGAGTTCGCATGTGATTGACACCACGGCTCCTCAATTTACGACTGTAAGTATTAGCAACTCATCTCCGACAAAGAGCGATAATTTAGCGGTGCTTTATGCAGCAACCGATGCGACTTCGGTACAAATGCAAGTTGCTTTGAGTGCTTCCTCTTCTCTTTCTTGCAGCGGCAGCTGGGTAAGCTTTGAGTCTAGTCAGACTATTACAATTCCAGAGTATCTTAAGAATGAAACCGTTTATGTAAATGTTCGTTATCGAGATGCTGTTTTAAATCAGTCGTCTTGTTTACAAGCTCAAATTGTTCACGACAATACCCCACCCTCTAATCCCATTGCGATTACTATCAATGACGGAGCCTCAGTAACTGATAGCTCCACTGTCACTGTGAAAGTCACTTCTAATGATTCACCCTATGAGGTGGCTCTCGGCCAAAACCCTGCTTTTTGCACTGATGATGCATTCTTAGTAAATTGGGTCTCTTTCGGATTAAGTTCCACCCAATCGCTCAGCCATACTTTGACCACGTTGAACGCCAACAATACTGTGTACGCACGGGTGAGAGATCAAGCAGGAAACATTTCGGGATGCGTTGCTTCTAGCATCATTCACAGCAACACAGCCCCGATTAATCCCGGAATTTCTATCGAGGGGGGAGCTGCCAGAACAAATAAGACGAATGTCACTCTAACTTTGAGTATGACCCCCTCGGGATCTAACTCTATTGAAATGTATGTGACCAATACTGCGAATTGCAGTGTTGGCGGAACTTGGGTGGATTACAGTTCGAGTATTTCTCACACTTTAAATCCGCTCAATCAAACTACTTCTGTGTACGTAAAATACCGAGACAAACTAGCACCGTACTTTGAGACGGAGTGTGTTTCTGATTCTATTTATCATGACGACATTGCCCCCTTGGGAACGGGAATCTCACTCAACTCTGGGGAATCTGCGACTCCTTATCCTTCGATTCGGATTCATTTTTCTGCCAGTTATACTGAGGACCCCTATTCGGAATATCAGCTAAATCTTTTCGAAAGTAATGATTGCACGGGAAGCTCTCTAAGCGGTGGTTGGACCTACTTCAACCCATGGATTGACTACAATGTCCCAGAATCCAAGCAAAATACCGAGCTCTATTTTTCAGTGAAATTTCGTGACCTCACTGGTAACGAGACCACGTGCGCTTCTGCAACTATTCTTCATGATGACCGACAACCCTCTATCACTTTTATTGATAAGTCATCGGGGCCTTTAGCTGGCGGATCGAATATAACAATTAGCGGAGTCAATTTCAGGTCGGGATCAGAAAATTCTGTTTATTTTGATACAAGAAAAGCCACTTGCTCACTCGTGGGGTCTCCAGTGAACGGGGTATATTCCCAACTATCATGTGTGGTACCCGCTCCCAGTCCCGCACTTTCATCAGCACAAACGGTTACGGTACGAGTGACCAATCCGAGCACCCTTTACGCGGAGTCTACTTATACGTATCAAGAAGCTCCTCAAATTGTTAACGCTTCACCCGGCACAGGACTGACTCGTACGGGAGATCTCATTACTCTGACTGGAGCTTTTTTCAGAGAGGGAATCACGATTACAGTAGGAGGTATCGAGGCCTCTCAAGTCAATCGAACGAGTTCCACACAGGTTAAGTTCGTAACCCCAGCTTTTAGCTCGGTTGGCTCACAAAACATTGTAATCACCAACACCGACAGTCAAACAGCCACGCTTTCTTTTCAGTTTCTGCAAAGATGTACCAAGGCCTGTGGGGGAACAGGAAATAGCTGTTACGACCATGTGCCGGCCACCCAAGATTTGTGCGCCACTCTTGAAGATGGAAATCAATCTTCATCCGATCCCACATACGTCGACTTAGTCACGAGAATTCCGACTGTTTATATCGAGTCAAACAAGAAAGAAACTACGAACCAGCAAGTGACTTTGAGTCTTTCGCCTTCCTACTTAAACGCAACTGAAATGTATCTTACTGCCAATTCGGGCTGTGATAGCGGCGGAACGTGGGAGCCCTATGCAGTAACGAAAGTGTGGACACTCTCGGGAAGTGGCACTCAGACAGTCTATGCGAAGTTTAGAAACAGCTTGGGAGAGACAACTAGTTGTGTTGGTGACTCAATTACCGTCAATGCAAGTTCCACGAATATAGATTACTTAACCAAACAGTTTCAGGCTTGGAAAGAAACCGATGGAACTCGCATTTTGTCTGCTTCGGGTCTTTGGGGGTCAAGTTGGCAGAAAAAATTGAACTCTAACGGGAAAGGCTATCACTCAGATGATTTCTTAGCGACCCAGTCGAACTTGGAGCAACTGGATAACCGGGCTAATCCCACCAATACCTATTTAGATGATAGCAATAAATTCTTAACAAACCGTTGGGTTTATTACAGTAGACGAGCGACTTTCGTTTCTCTTAAAACGGGAAATAGTACTCTCACTGAAGGGGTAGATTGGATAGACAGATGGGATAGTTTAAATTCGACGAATGGTTTAGATGGAGCTTGGTACGAAGGCAATATTACCACTTGCAGCCAACTAGGAATGCGGCTTCCGACAGCTTACGAAACTCGCATGCCTCGTCCCAGTGACTACAAGATTCCTCTTACGGATGGGAACCCTACTTTTGCCGGGGACAATGGAATTCCAAGCGGCACTACGGTGACTTGGACTGCAACAGCAGATACCAGTGCGGTTGAGTACAATTCTTATTGGTGTTTTTATAAAGACGCAGATAACGGAAACGCGGAGACCCAGCTCAGTATTCCCTCGGGCGCTGTCTACGACGTTCGGTGTGTCTTGCCTTGACGGGTGTTACTGCGACTTTCTTCCCAAGTACTGGACGACTGCGCTTTGGCCCGAATGCCCTTTTCCCTCTTGGATATCGCGTTCAATTTCTTGGCCTACGAGTATCTCCAAAGTTTTGAGCTCTGTTTTTAGTTCCTGAAGAGTGGTCATCAGATCCGCAGTTGGGGGCCCACCGGTTTTGAATTGCAGTTGCTTCGGCGTGTAGTGTTCTAAAAGAAAAAGCCCGTTGGGTTTAAGGCCTGCGGTGATTTTTTGAAAAAGCTCGCGCCACAAGTTTTTAGAAAGATGGCACCAGATTGAAACAATCCCATCCCACTGGTTTTCTCCTATGGAGAACTCAGCTAAGTCGCTCACTACTTTTGTGACTTCTACTTTTCTCTCTTTTTCTAATTGCGCCAGCTTATCGAAGGCTTTGGAAGACCAATCGACTGCAGTTACCTCAAACCCTTTTTGCGCAAGATAGACTGAGTTTCTCCCCTCGCCCTCCCCAAGACAAAGAATTTTCCCACCCGGCTTAAACATCTGGGCGTGATCTCTCAGAAAATCATTGGGTTCAGTGCCGTAAAAGAATCCGGGCTGCGAAAATCGCTCATCCCATCTGGGATCAAACTCTGGGGCCATTTTGATGCTCCCACCAAAAGTAAAGCCGTACCTTTTGGTGTTAGTTGCAGCGGAAGGCGGTGCCACCGTAAGTTTTTCGGAATTCGGCCCAGTTACCACCGTCGCGGGTCACAAGAGTAAGTTGTTGAGCATAAGGAGCAGAGCCGCCTTGGAGAAAATAATAAGTACTGCCCGTTTTGCTATCGAAAGTTTCAGAAGCAAAGCCCTTAACTCTGACTCCTTCATCGAGTTCAGCTTCCATAAAGGCATTGCCCGTCTGAAGAGAAACCTGCAATTTGATGTGCTTGGTGCTGGTGTGGATTTCGCACTCGTAACTAAGCTTTCCTTGTTCTGACGTTTCAACCCTCTTAAGAGTTCCAGGTATTTCATTGCCAAAACCGGAACCAAAAATGATAGGGGCTAAAAAAAGGGCCAGTAGAGCTACAAGGGCTTTCAATTTCATGGTTTCTCCTAATGGCTGGAAACTAATCGTTAAACGGGCATCTTGCAAGGTACCCTTGCCTTTTGCATTTTGAGTTATCCTGACTCCTCCCCTTTCCCCTTAAAAACCCGGGCTATTGGCGTTGGCACGAAGTCTGCTTTCTCAGCGGGTCATATTAGCTTATGGATCAATTCAACTTTATTCCTCAGCTTGCACGCGCCAGGCATCCTTTATCCCAGATTCTGTGGGGAGTCGTGATCTCTGGAATGATAATCACTCTTCAGTCCTTGCTTTGGAGTTGGTTTATTGCCACCCCTTACGTCCTCATGCCACTCGGAGTTATTTTAACTTCATTTTTTGGAGGGGGGCTTGGGGCAGGTTTTACAACAACTGTCATTTTGTCTTTTTACGGTCTTACTTTTCCCGGAACCAATGACTGGGTTTCCCCAGTGATTTTCTTTTTGACTGGTGTTTTTGGAACCGTCCTCGTTGATTTAGCACAAAAAAAAATCAGAGAGCTCACGGGTAAAGAGGTCAGAGCAGAAGAAGCCGAGCGACTCACATTTGCTGCCGCTTCGGCCAATATCGGTATCTGGGAGTGGGATATCCAAAACGATACTCTTACTTGGGATGATCAAATGCTCGAGTTTTATGGCATCGACCGATCTACCTTCACAGGCAAAGTAGATACATGGAAAAAGGGGCTTCATCCAGAAGATGCAGAATATTCCAATCAGGTTCTTTTAGATGCAGTTTCAGGAAAAACGTCTTTCAAACTCGAATTTAGGGTACTTCACCCCAATGGAAACATCAGAATGATAAGAGCCAATGCCTATGTGATGCGCGATGAAAAAGGAACGGCAATTAAAATGTTCGGACTCAATCAAGATATCACCAAAGAAAAAAATACCCTGAGGGAAATCCGAGATCTAAAAGCGTACTTTGAAGCTGCTCTGGTACAAAGCCCCGCTGGAATTGTCATTGGAGATGCTCCTAATGGGCTTCTTCGATTTGTTAATCCAGCAGCCCTTAATATTGCCGGTGGAGATCAATCAACGCTCGTAACCAATGTAGATATTAACCGCTATGCTCGCTGGAGAATTACCGATATCAATAGCATTCCTATTCCGAACGAAGAACTTCCCTTGGCCAAAGCTGTTCGAGCTGGCCATACATCTTCCGAAAACTTAATTTTTATCCGACCCAATGGGGAAAAACGGGTCGTCTTCTCTCAGACTGCCCCTGTCCGGCGCGAAGATGGCAGTATTCTGTCGGGCATCTCCGTTTTTGTAGACATCACAGAACAACACAAGCTGATGGAGGAATTAAGCGCAGCTCGGGAGGCCGCAGAAGTGGCAATGCGGGCCAAGGCAAAATTTCTTGATATCGCAGCCCATGAACTCAGAACGCCTGTGACGGCAGCTTCCTTACTGACGCAACTCACTCAAAGACAACTCGAAAAGGGAGAAGCTCTCGACAAAACTCTCTTACAAAGAATGCGCGTTCAGTTAGATAGGCTCTCCCGGCTGGTGGTTGATCTTTTAGAGGTTTCTAAACTTGATAGAGGAGTCCTTGAACTGCGGTACGAGTGCACCGATTTACGCGGTCTTATCGCCGATTGTAGTTCCACCTTTCAAATTCAATTCCCAGATAGAAAAATTAACTTTACGCCTCCCCAGGAGCCATTGGAGCTCATGATTGATCCTATTCGTATTTTTGAAGTCCTCTCTAATCTCTTGGACAACGCCATCAAGTATAGTCCCGAAGGTTCCCCCATCGATCTTGAGCTCCAAGTCGGCCCCGAATTTGTTCGGTACTCGGTAAGAGATTATGGCCCAGGACTCACCGAAGAGGGTCAAAGAAAACTCTTTTCCGCTTTTGAAAGAGGAAATGTAAATGAAAAGACTTCGGGACTAGGACTGGGATTATTTATTTGTCGTGGAATCATTGCTCTCCATAACGGAAGTATTGGAGTCCATAGCTCGCCAGAAAAAGGCAGCACTTTTTATTTTGATCTTCCCCGAAAAAAGGAATTACAGAAAACAGGGTCATGATTACTAAAAACACTCAAAAAACTATTCTCGTGATTGAAGATGAAGCGGATATTCTGTTTTCCCTAAAGACTTATCTGGAATCTGAGGGCTACCAGGTGGTTACAGCTGAAAACGGAGAAGGCGGCATAAACTTCCTACAGAAGAATCCGATGCCTCACCTCATCTTGTTAGATATGAAAATGCCCGTCATGAACGGTTGGGAATTTAGTGAACACTACAGAAAAAACTTTTCTCAATCTCTTCGAGCTCCGGTTATCGTGATGACCGCCGCTGCGGATGCCGAGGCCAGAGCCCGGGAAGCTCAAGCGAATGGTTGGCTTGGAAAACCCTTCTCCCTTGAGGAGATCACCGCTCAATTACAGAAATTTCTAGGAACGCACCCAGGTTGAAAGCTTAACCTGCAACTGTTTCGCTAATCGAAAAAAATGTTAAGAACTACCGGCTTGAAGAACGATCGAGAAGATCTGAAATTTTTACTCCGTGAGTTTTAGCGATTCTGAAAAGAGTGTACAGATTGGGACTATATTTGCCGCTTTCAAGCTTTTGATAAAAACGGTAGTTGAAACCGCCTTTTCGACTCATTTCTTCTTGGGTTAATCCGCACTCTTTTCGAAGTCGGCGGACGTTTAAAGCGACCCGTTGTAATAGCTTGTTGTATTCACTCTCGATGCTCATCCATATGCTCCAAGATTTCCCCTATCATGATGGTAATGCACACGGTGAGCCACGTCTTATATAGGTCATGAATTACAAAAGTCGCAGAATCCCAACGGGATAATGCTACGCATCATTTTTTATCGTTTTTTGAGGGCAGTGAGGAATGCCTGGCAATCTTGCTTCTTCCAATCCTTTTGTTCTTTTAAAAGAGGTCTCAAAGCTGTCAAAAGACCGTGCTCTTTATCCGCAAGAAAGCGATAAAGAGTAGAAGCTTTTTGAACCACCGGAACATAGTCGGGGTGTTTTTTGACAAGAGACTTTGAAAAAGAATTTGCTTGGGTTTTCGAGGAGGCAACACCCGTCTTAAAGAGAATATGCGCTAGCAATGTTTCCATTCTTCCCATGTCCTTTGCTTTGCCTAGACCCTCAACGGCTTTGTTCACAGCTAAAAAACCAAGCTTGGGAAACAAAATGGGAAAAGAGACCGGATCTTTTGCCCGAGGTATCTTTGAGTACGGACTTTGGAAAATGGGATCCTCACTCCTAATTTTTGCTTCCGGAAAACTTCTATCATCGAGTTTGATAAGGTCATTGAAGCTTCTGAGATAAATCGGAATCCATCTCGTGTCTCGACGGAGTTCGTGGATCCCCTCTTCAACTAAGTTCATATCGTAATCATTCTTTGCGATTTCATTCAGAAGTTTACTAAAATATTTAAGAACAAGTTTCCTGTCCTTCTTTTTTTTTGACCAATCAGTTTCTTCTAAAGCGTCTTCAAGTTGTCGAAGCGGAGAAGTCCCTGACTCTTTTCCGATCAGATTCTGGCCATCAAGAAATTTTTTTAATTTCTCCCGTGACGCTTCCTCTTTTCCTTTCAGGAAAGCCAACACTTCCTTGGGAGCTTCGACTTTTTCGGAAAACCCAATAGCCTCCCGCAGATCTATCCACCTTCCTAACTCATCCTCAAAAGGCTTGATATGGTCCTCGAGAAAACCGGATAAGGTTTCTGAATACTCTGATTCATAAACTCGCAAGAGTGCTTCCAACTCAAATAAATCTGATCGATTTCCATTTTTGATGAGGAGATCTAATACTTCGTCGGGATTTTTTTTGTTTAAAGAACGTTGTAAATCACGAATCGGCTTTTGAAATCGTTGTTCCTGGCGAGACTCTGCCCAAAGAGGCACACCAAAGACGAGCATAAGAATGAAGGTAATGAAAGTGCGCACCCACCTTAAAAGAGCAAGACCAGTGCCACTCGATTTAACGTAAGGGGAATGAAAAAACCGGCCTGCCCCCCGCTTTTTCCAGAAATCGGGAAGAAGTGAGGAGGGCAGGTGTCTAAAACTTAGTCAGTTTTAAGCGGCTTTTTTGACTGGAGCTTTTGTCTCGCTAGCTTTTTTAGATTTAAATCCGCTAACGATTTCTTGGGTCCAACCATGAGCTTGGGCGGACTTGTAACTGGAAGGCGCCCCTTTTGCCCATTCCGCTTCACTGTTAAAACGATTGGCTACTTTGCGACAACGAGCCATAGTCCAACGTCTTTTTTCCTCTTTGGGCTGAACGGCTTTTACTTTGCTACCGGTTTCAGCGCTATTCGAAGCTGTTTCGTTTTTATTGGTATTTGCCATATTTCCTCCACCCCTCCTTTCGGATCTTTCAGGGGCCGACTTGAGGGGCTTAGATTTAAGTATTTAATATTATTGATAATTAAATTTTCATGTAGATCTAGATGCGTTGCGGCATTATAGTGCTTTTCTCCGGGAGGAAATCCATGTTCCAGTCGAAATCTTTTGGCCTCATCTTGGTTTGTTTATTGGCGCTCACCGGAAATATTTCTTTCGCCACAGAACTCAAGTCCATCGGTCGGGGCGCAAAACTTATCTGGAACAAAGATATTTTGATTCCGGCGAATCAAGACTACATCGATTTACCCAGCATTTCTTTTCCTGGCCCCAAAACAAGAACTGGGATTGGTTATGGAATGTATTTCGAGAATTGGTTTGTTTTTACTCACCGATGCCGCGTTCATTTAACAGAAAGTTCGCTCGATCCCAGACGATTACCTGCTCAAACCGAAATGGAATTCTCTGGGGCGTATCAAGAAATAGAGCTCGATCCCAATGCCCAACTCTTTGCTCAAGAGTTACTGGTAGCCAATCCTAAAGAGGTGAATGCTGTAACTTGTGGGGGATATGCACAACAGTACCGAAGCTTTCTCGGAGAAAATATCAGGAAGATCGGCTTAGCCCGAGGGCCAGTTGAAATGACACTTGAAGATTTTAAAAGTGTCTTAGCGGGAACAGCAACTCTCGAACTGCCACCGCCCAAAGACATTCCTTAATCTTGGCCTTCAATGACGTCGACGAAATTAGGATACTTATGGCCTTTCATTTTGCCAGTGTCCAATCGGTGCATGTAATCCGCATAGGCTTTCATCGTCACTCGAGCAAAAATCAGCATAATGGGAATGTTCGCCCAAAGCATCACTCCAGTCCCCATGGCAGTAATGGCATCTAGTTCGATGTCGGTTTTAATAAACCCGCAAGTAGAAATCAAAATCAAAGCACAATAAATGACTTTGTAAGGCAAAACCGATTTTGGCCCAAAGAGATAAATCATTCCCTGCTCGCCATAGTAGCTCCAGGAGATCAAAGTCGAGACAGCAAAGAGCCAACAGCAAATCGTCACAAGCCACATGCCAAGACCCGGTGTCACTCTGTCAAAAGCATGTCCCGTAAGGGCGGCTCCCACAAAATCATTAAATACTTCGGGGCCAGCCATTTCCGGTGCGGCGGTTTCTAGTGACTCAAAGGGCTTCCAAGCCACGAGAAGACGCTCTCCCACCGGGGTGATAGTGCCATAGACTCGATAGAGATTTTTTCCAGTATCAGAATCAAGAGTTTGCTTTCTAGCCACCATGAAGATCGTATTATTTTCCGCCCAGGGACCTGTAATCCGAACTGATTCACGGTCTTTTGTGGGAATCTCTCCTGTTTCAGGAATCCAGTACGTCCCACTTTTTTGTTCGCTCTTAACTGAAGACAAGGGCCAACGTCTGAGGAAAGCTTCTCCCACTCCAGGATTTCCATTTAAAAAGTCGATGTGTTGATCTGTTTTTTCTGCGATTTTCCCTATGAGAGTTCTGTCTTTGTCTCCCTCAGTCACAACCAATTGAGTGGCGTTTACCAACGTTGGTGTTTTCTCAAAAAACGCTTCAGGCCCACGATTCCAAGCTCCGGTGAGCAAAATTACGAGGGTGGTTAACGTACAAACCACCAAAGTATCTACAAAAGGTTCCAGACCAGCCACGACTCCTTCTCGAATCGGTTCATCCGTTTTCGCAGCCGAGTGGGCAATGGGTGCAGATCCCTGACCTGATTCAGAAGAAAAGAGTGCTCGCTTCATTCCCCATAAGAAGGAATATCCCGCAGTTCCTCCTAAGAAAGCCCCTTTCGATTCTGCTGGATTAAAAGCACAAGTGAAAATGAGCTGAAGCATCTCGGGAATTTGTCCCACTTTTGCAAACAACACATAAATTGCAGCAACCAAATAGAGACCGCACATGAATGGCACCAGTCTGCCCGTTACTGAGCCAATGCGATGAATGCCTCCGATGATGACCATTCCGGTAATCAAGGTCATTACGATTCCTGAAAATATTTTTGGAACAGTCGGAAAGTAAGAATGGGTAATTTCGGCTACGTTCCAGGCCTGAAACATGTTTCCGCCTGTGATCGTCGAAATCAAAAGAGTTACACAGAACACGCCCCCAATGAATGAACCCAGCTTTGCAAGCTTTGGATTCATTTTTTTCAATCCTTCTTTGGCAACCCACATGGGTCCCCCATGAGGATTTTTGGGATCCTTTGTATTTCTATACATCATGGACTGCATGACTTCGGTTGCTTTTAAAGCCATTCCGAAAATACCAACCATCCACATCCAAAAAACAGCTCCAGGCCCCCCGAGAGCAATGGCAAGAGCTACTCCACCGATATTACCCAGCCCAACAGTGGCTGAGAGCGCCGCCGAGAGAGCTTGAAAGTGGTTAATCGCTCCGGGATCATCTTCTCTGTCGTATTTTCCTCGAATGACCGCCACCCCATGAGTTAGTGCTCGGTACTGACAAAACTTAGTCCAAAAAGTGAAGAGAATGCCCGTCCCCAATACAATATAAAGGACATAATCATGATAAAGAATGTCGTTTGCCGACATGACCAACTGAATGAATTTTTCCATGGGGGTAAGAGTATTTACTTAGAACCCAATTGTAAACACAGCGAAAAGCTGCTGGGTTTTGAGAGGCGTGTGAATCACATAGACATAGTTTAACTGGACACTCTTGAAGAAACCTTGACCATCACCAAACTGATAACCAAAACCGGCTTTGGCCTCTGGGTAAAACTTTCGAGAAGGTTCACCAGTCCAGTATTGGACTCCGCCCCCGATTTCACCAAAAAGAGGAGAATTAAATTTTGGTTTTTCGACAAAAGTTAGGGAAAAATCTGCCACTCTTAGTTCATCTTTTACAAAGGCATTTCGAAAAATAAAGCCTACGTTCCATCGAGCAGAAATCGTTGAATTAAAATGGTAGCTGGGAGCCCAAGCCATGGCGCCCAAACCTCGAACATGATCTTGAAGATCAAGCATGAGTCCCCCGCCGAATTGAAAAACGGCCAAGTCGAACCCTCTTTGATTTCGATAAATAGAAGTGCTCGCAGCATTTCTTTGCTGGGGTTTCTCGCTTTTAACCTCGTCTGCAAAAAGACACATCGCAGCGCTTAATATCAGTGGGGTGATAATTAATTTGAAACGGCTCATATATTAGGTCTCGACTCTTTTAATAAATAGCTTGAGAAAATCCGTCGTGAAAAACCCAAATATCTGGCGCGTTGAGCCGTAACAAACTTTCTCTTCTCTACCGATAAGGAGCTAAGATTATTTGAGGAGAAACCACATGAAACAAATCCCAAAGTTACTTTTAGTCCCGCTTGCTCTCGCTTTTATTGTCAGCTGCACTGGTTCCAAACCAGTGGCCATGGTTGGAGAGAAAAAAATTACCAAAGATGATGTGGCACTTCGATTGAGCATGATGAAAGTTTTTAACCCTCAAATGAACGAAAAAGTTGCTATGGAGCAATTGATTCGATCAGAAACTTTGCTTCAAGTCTTGAAAAGTAAAGGCGTTGAAGTGAAGGATCAAATGGTTGAAACGGAAATGAGCCGATTAACGGGAAGTTCTAAAAACAATCCCAAATTAGAAGCTCTGGTGAAAGATTATGGGTCCAAGAGAAAATTCAAAGACCTCTATGTCGTTCCCGCCTTAGTTGAAGGTCTAGCGTTCAGAGAAGCTTTCCAAAAAGATGCGACTTTCCATAAAGATGAAAATGAAAAGATGGAAAAACTTTTGGCTGCAGTCAAAAACAACCCCTCAAAGTTGGAAGAGATGGCAAAACAAATGGGAGTTGCTTTTAAAAAGGGTTCCATCAAAGAAAAAGACGGGTTGACTTGGGATTCTTCAGATCGAGACGTAGCTCACATGCCAGCTCTCCCCAGTGGAGTCGGGTTTGGTCAGTTCTTTAAAAAGATGCTCTTAGAAAAAACTCCCACGGGTAAAGTCAGCGACAAAGTTGAATCGATTGGGCAAATCATGGCAGTGGTTCGAAATGATAGCCCATCGAAAGACTCATCAAAGTTTACGGTTGCTATGGTCGCCCGAAAAAACTTTGGAGATTGGTTTAATCAAAACAGCCAGTCTATTAAGGTAAACCGACTTGAGGAACCTAATTCGAATGCTCAAAAACCGCCCATGCCCGCTCCAAAAGCGAACTAGTTTTTGGTTCTTGGCCCTTTTTGTTCTGGGTTTCTCTCAACTCGGATACGGGGCTTACCGAGTCTATAAATTAAGGGTGGTTTCTTACAATGAAAGAAACCGCCCTTCTACTCAGACCGCCGTCCTAACAACCCTCGATCCTAATCAGTACCAAAACTACTACTCCGGTTACGGACGGATGGATATAAAACTAGTCGATACCTGGTACTGCCCGGGAGATACGAGTTTTAAAGGCTACTGCTTGAAACCCAAAGATAGACGATTGCAAAGAGGCCTCGCCAGTGAGTTTGCCCCCAAGCGGGATGCTCTTCCGTTCAAATTACAGCCAGTCATTCCGTAGGAAATTTATAATCGTTCCAGCTGATCATTCCCCCTTGAAGATTGATCGGGGATTTAAATCCAATTTTCTGACTAAAAAGACAGGCTTCTCTCGAACGAACGCCACTTCTACAAATAAAAACGATTTCCTGATCTCTGTCTTGTGCGTCCAGAAACTCAACTAATTCTGGGCCTAACGTAACCAGTTTAGAACCTGGGATATGTCTTAATTCTCCCGTAAACTCATCGGGCCTTCGAACATCGATTAAGGTTACTTTTCCAAGGACTGGAAAAAGTTGATCGGGTGTTATCTCAGCAACGCCGTTGTTCAGCTTGGGATTTAAAACATTCTTTTTTTCTGTCATTTTTGAGTCCTTCGATGCACTAAGGTAGTTGAAGCTTGCTCAGTCGGATAAATAATCATTTCCTGAATATTGACATGCTTGGGCCGCATCAGGGCCCAAACCACAGCTTCCGCAATATCTTTTGCAGATAACGGGGTCATGCCCTCGTAAATCGCTTTGGCTCTTTCCTGATCGCCCCCAAATCGGACCAGACTAAACTCGGTCTCAACCATTCCTGGGGAAATTTCAGTAACTCGAACCCCAGTTCCCAAGAGATCTTGTCGAAGAGCTTCCGTTAAGGCGCTGACCGCTCTTTTAGTAGCGCAATAAATATTTCCCCTGGGGTAAATCCATCTTCCAGCGACAGATCCCAAATTCACGATATGGCCGCTCTTTTTCTGAACAAAGTAAGGCAGCACCTGATGGGTCATATACAGAAGACCTTTTACATTCACGTCCCACATGGTGTCCCAATCCTTGAGATTTCCCTCTTGGATGGTATCTCGTCCAACCGCAAGACCAGCGTTATTTATCAAAGCTTCAACTTGATTGAGTTCAGAAGAAAACTTCTTGCCGAACTCTAGTACGGCTGAGGAAAGAGAAATATCCAGAGGAGCGATTTCCACTTTGATTTTGTGGGTTGTTGTTAGGTCTTTTTGAAGGCCTTGGAGTCGATCCAAACGTCGTCCCACTAAGAAAAGGTCTTTTCTCTGGCTGGCCAAAAGCTCAGCACAGGCTTTTCCAATACCACTCGTAGCTCCAGTTATCAGAATCATCAAAGCTTCTCCTGGACACTCTTTACTTTTTCTTCCATCGACTGTGCGCGATCGGTTCGAGTACCAAACTTTAAAGTCGATGAGATTCGGGGAGCCCCCATCTCGTGAATCACTTGATGGCACTTTTTAATGCTGGCAAATACCTGTTCCCACTCACCCTCGATGTTGGTGCCATAAGCATGAAGATGGGTCTTTAGGCCTGCTTGCTGGAATATTTCTTGGCAAGCCGCAACATATTTTGAAACGGAAACCCCAACGCCTAGGGGAACTAGACAAAAATCGACGATAACTTTCATAAGAAAAAAAGGCGGCACCCGGATTCGAACCGGGGAATAGAGGTTTTGCAGACCTCTGCCTTACCACTTGGCCATGCCGCCATGCTCAACTTAATATTTCTTTTTGAGTCGATTTGGCAAAAGAAATGTTAAAATAAAGGCGTTTTCCACGACTATAAATAAGGGTAACTCGCACATGGCTCAAAAGATGGTCCATCTTCGTGGGGTAGGGGTTCAATACTCGCCCAGTCGTTATGCTCTTAGAGACGTTTCGTTTGACTTAGGCCGCGGTGAATTTGCCTACATTACTGGGGCAAATGGTGCCGGCAAAACGACTCTCTTAAAGATTCTCTTTGCCATGGAACGGCCAAGTGCAGGGAATATCTATGTTAATAATCGTGAAGTCTCGACGCTGCCCAAAAATCAGATTTATCAGTACCGCCGTGAAGTTGGGTTTGTTTTTCAAGATTTCAAGCTTCTGCCCGATTTAACGATTTACGATAACGTCGCTCTTCCCCTGGAAATTAGGAAAATGACCCCGGGAGAGGTCGATCACCGAGTTCGGGGGGTTCTCTCCCTGGTTGGTTTGGGAGATAGAGCCCATGATTATCCCCAGATGCTTTCTGGAGGAGAACAACAACGAGTTTCTATTGCCCGCTCAATTATTGGTCGCCCTTCCCTTTTATTAGCGGATGAACCCACTGGGAACCTCGACAGCAACACAGCACGAGATATCATGTCGCTCTTTTTAGAAATTAATGACATGGGAACCACAGTTCTTATTGCAACTCATGATGAAGGCTTAATGACTGAATTCCCTGCTCGAACGATTCGGCTTCAAGGTGGACGCCTCGTAACTGAACGAGGTCTCGCTTAAATCCATGAACCACCAACTAAGACCCCTCAAAAAGACTTTGAAGAGTTTCAAACGACAACCTCTTCTCCATTTAGCGAGCATTGCTACCATTAGCGTTTCCTGCCTCATCATGGGGTCTTTCTTCTTAGGCTATCGTAACTTCGAAAGCATTGCTGAAAAGACGAACCCCCACATGACTGGAACGGTTTATCTGAAAGAAGGGCTTAATGATAATCAGATAGCTCTTTTGAAAGAAAACATACTGAGCCAAGAAAACGTCCTGAAGGCGACTTTTAAATCTAAAAGAAAAGTAGCAGATGAACTTCAGGTGTTCTTGGGAACCACGGGTTCTGAAATTCTTCCTGGGAGCGAATTGTTTCCTGATCTTATCGAGCTTGAACTCCACCCAGACACGTCTTCGCAGCAAATCGCGGCAATAAAGTCAGTTCTGATGAAAGACTCTCAAATTTCTGAAGTAGATTTTTCAGAAGATTGGCTGAGTCAATATAAGAAGGTCAGAAGCATTCTGACCACGATTGGTTGGGTTTTAATCTCAGCTCTGGTGATTGGCTGCGGCTTTATCATTGCGAATTTCATGGGGATGCGTCACCAAGCGCGAAGAGAAGAAATGGAGATTGTTCAGTTGATTGGTGCAGAAACTTCTTTTGTTTTAGCGCCGTTTCTGTGGGAAGGAATCATTGAAGGCATTTTGGGAGCAGGTTTTTCCATGACCCTGCTATTTCTAGCCAAATGGTTGATGGGAGATGTTTTAGCCAGTAACTGGGGATCCGTTCTTGGCGTTTCTTCCTGGTTGTTTCTTTCCGTCGGACAATGCTTACTTCTTTTATTTGTGGGAATCACCATGGCTCTTGTAGGCAGCATTGCGGTCTTTTTGAGAACTTCGGAGCAAGTTTAGGAATGAGTTTTCACTCTTTTTTGGTTCTTTTCATTTCCCTTTCCTGCATTGGTTCTGCCGTTGAGTTATCGGATACCAAGGAAGTTCAAAAACGTGCGAACACCTTAAAAAAGTTCCTTCAGTCGGAAAAAGCGGATTACGAATCGAGAGAAACCCAAAGAAAAACTCTTTTAGAATCGCTCGATGAGTTGAATGCGAAACAAAATCAAGTTCGTCAAAAACTCCACACGCTTACCAGCCATCAACAAGAGCTTGAGATGAGCTTGGAAAACCTAGGTCTGGAATATCAGAATCAAAAAAAGCTGGAACAAGCCCAGAGACAACGTCTCTATCTTCTTTTAAAGGTAGTTTATAAGATTCAAAAAGAAGGCATGACCCGTTTTGTTTTTTACGGACAAAACCTTTCTCAATTGGCTGGAAGGATTCGAGTCCTTCTCTACACACTTCGCTCCCACGCCCAGCTGACCAAGCAATTTCAGGAAAGAACCCAGAAATTAGCTGAAGCTGAGCTGAAACTGAAGGCCACCAAACTTAAATTGACCGGCTTAAGCGACGAACTGAAAGACCAACAGCTTCTCCTGGTTAATTTGCTTAAAAACAAAAACCGCTTAGTTTCACAGATTAATGAAAAGCAAAGTTCTTATCGGTTAGCCTCTAAAGAGTATCAGCGAGTTTCGAATCAACTGAGCCAACTCTTTAAGGAACTACCCTCGGCAAAAAAAGGAAGTGATAAAGGGATTTTTGAACCCAAAGGGAACCTACCCATGCCGACAGAAGGAGTTATTGTTCAAGGGTTTGGTAAGAGTGTTCATGAAAAATTTGGGACAGTTACTTATCACAAGGGAATCGAAATCGAAGCAGAGTTTAACTCCCCCGTTTCGGCGGTTCTTTCCGGAGGAGTGGAGTTTGCGGGTTGGCTTCGAGGCTTAGGTAACGTGATTATTCTGCACCACGGACAGGGACTTTATACTTTGAACGCACACCTATTTAAGTTCAATAAAGAAGTCGGAGACACCGTGGAAGCGGGAGAAGTTATCGGTTTTGTCGGCGACACAGGAAATCGAGAAAAGCCAAGCCTCTATTTTGAAGTTCGATCAAATGGCAAAGCAGTTGATCCACTTGCTTATCTTTCTTCCGGAACTAAAGAACAGAAGGGTTAACCACAAAGTCTTCATCGGCTGTCTCTTCCAGCATTCTTTCTGCTGTTTCAGCGATACTCTGCGAATCTAAATGATGGAGTTCGAAAATATCCCAAGTCGTGCCGGATTTAGAAGTTTTTCTCACAGAAAGACTGTGGTGTTTTACTCCCACAATCGACCCGATATTATCTAGTAGTCCGGGCTCCCCATCATGGACAGAAACAATGGGAACTCTTCCGCTCTTAAGTGACAACCAGTCTCCTCGATTTGAAACTTCTTTCGGATTCACTGAATGGAGATACAGATTTCCCGAAATTCCCAATCCCATTTTGAGATGTTCATAGTTTTCGTGGTAGGCAAAGTTTCCTAAGAGAAGATCGGAACTTGTAACCACAAAAACATTTGCGTAAATGCCTTTCTCAAGCAACTTATCTGAAGCCTTAAGAGCCTCTGGGACCAGGGCGCCCATCGCAAAGAGGTGCACGACGTTGTCCCCTGGGCGATAATCTTCAAATCCTTGATAGTCGACTAGCGCATAAGCTCCTCGAAGAGTGTGAAGTCGGATAGTTTCAAGAATTTCTCCATCCGTTTGCCCCTCAAATCGCCTTTGCTTTTTTAATCTTTCTAAGAGTTCTTTCTGAACGATTCCTTTGGTCACCCCTCGGATGAGAACAGACTCTCGATTTTGATTCTCAAGAGTAAAATGTCTTCTCAAGTGATCAGCCAGAATCCACTCCAGCTCCTTCGCAAAACAGGGTTCCCAAGCAACACAGTTAGGAATTTGGAAATCTGACTTCCAAGAGTGCTGGGCTCCTTCAGCCGCTAAGGTAATACCACTCGGAGTTCCAATGGTGGCAAAAGCAGAGTGCCAATACAGATTGTAATAAAGCTGATCGTGCGCCCGCTTAATAAAAAAGTCGTAAATCGTCATCGAGGGGAAAAAGGGGATCCCCGTGAAGTAAAAAAACTTCCCAAAAGATCCGGCCGCCGACATACAGTTGCCTTCAGCGATTTCAAATCGAATATGGCCCGTTCTTTTATCTAAGTGAGGAACAACATCTGGAGCTTTCGTATCTTTAACTCCATATTCTGCTTCAAAGTCCTCTTGCCCAATGTCTCCGTAAAGCTTCCCGTTCATATTGGGACTTGTATTCGTAGAGCTTCCCACATCCGGGGCCATAGTCATGAAGTACTTAGCTACTTTCGCCCATTGTTTATCATTCTCAGTTTCAACTTTAGCATTTCCGTGCGCTAAGCGATCAAGCTTTGCTGCAATTTGGCCCCACATCCATTGGGTATGGGCAATCGGACTAAATTTTAGGGCGGTAATGTCAAAATCGGTCGGGAAATCAACTGACCGAATTTCTTCCAGCCAGTTTTCTTTTCTCTGATCAATCTGCTTGATTAAGTTTTCGATTCCATCGGTCAGTTCTTTTCTTCGGGTGACCAGAAATTTTTCTTCAGCAGAACCGCTGTCAAAGTCCTGGAAGGGATCTTCGTGTGAAGTTCCCAGACGCTTACCCATTTCGACAAGCTCATCCTCTTCTGGCATTGCAGAGTGGTTTCCGGAATGTCCCTCACAACGCAAGCTGTGTCCCTTGATGGTATAAGCCACGAGAAGCGTGGGGCGCTTGGGATGTTTTTTCGCCTCTTGAAATACTTCTACCAAGCTCTCAATGTCATGACCGCCAAAGTTGTAAAATATTTTCCTGAGCTCATCATCACTAAGTTCTTTTAAAAACTTTTGAAGCTTTGCCGATTTTTTACCCAGTACTTCCCGAATCAATTTAAGGTTTTGAGAAGAAACTAATGCTTGGAGCTCGAAATCTGTGATTTCTTCATCTAAAACTCGCTTCAGCTCTTCCCCACCGGGTTTCTTGAAAGCTTTTTCGCGAATCTTTCCATGTTTTAATTTAACGCTTCGCCATCCATTAGCTTCACCTAAACGACAGATTCTGTCGGCGTCACTCCCGCCCAGAGCTTCTTCATTGAGAATTCGAGTCCCATCTAAGTTTTGTCGGTTGTAATCGACGATCCAAACTAGATTTCCTAACTGTCGTTCTCCCGCATCGGGCATCGCTTCCATTAAGGAGCCTTCTCGAAATTCAGAGTCCCCCATAATGCAGTAAAAAGTCGGATCTTCTGGGAGATCATAACCATGATCTTTGGCAAAGGCGTATCCCAAGCTTGTATAAAGTGCATTTACGGGCGGAATTCCTACAGAGCCGGAGGGATAGTAGCGAAAAGAATCCGGATCGCTCTCAGCATGATAAGACTGAAAAACAGGTTCTCCCGTTTTTGAAAAATGCCGTAGGTTTCTCATCGCTACTTGGCGATCAGAAAGCTCCATTCGGTTGCCTTCTTTATCTCGAAAGTTATGGAGCAAAAAATTGAAAGCATGGTCCATGGGCGAAATGTGTGGCTTACAAGCGAGGTAATCCTCTGGTTTTCGCATCACGAGATGAATAGCAGCCAAAATATGCTTGGAAGACGCACAGGCAGTGGGATGTCCCCCGACTTTGGGTTCGCCTTTTTCTTTTTGAGGCCGGTGATTGGCCAAGTGGATCATTTCGAGCGCTAACCAATAGGCTCGGTCAGTAATGCGGTGCAGCACCCCTAAATTAAGGCCTTGCGCAGAGGTCGGTTTTTCTTTGGTTGTTTTTTTGCTTTCTGTCCTCATGAGGGCTAGCAGTCTATAAGCTTCTTGGGCTCTCGAAAAGGGTTTCCTTTTGGTAAATGCTTACGCTTCCCCTTCCTCAGGTTCACTTCCCGGGCTTAAGTATCGGCCATATTCCTTAGTGAAAGCGAGGCGGGTAAGATCAGTCATTCTATCGATGTAGAGCTTGCCCAGAAGGTGGTCACACTCGTGTTGGATAACGGTTGCGGCAAATCCCTTTGCTTCAAACCCAATTCTTTCACCTTTCTGATCTAAAGCTCTTACTTTAATCCAATTAGGTCTGGGAACATCGCCCTGGAGGCCGGGAACACTTAAACACCCTTCCGGAAAAGTCGACGTCTCTTTTGTAAGGGATTCAATCTCGGGATTGATCAGCACTTTTAAATAGGGTTCAACACCTGGATCAAAGTCCCAAATCATGACGACAACTTGCAGGCTCACGTAAATTTGCGGAGCCGCAAGTCCCCGACCATCATATTCGACCATGGTTTCTACCATGTCTTGGATGAGGGTTTGGATGGCTTCAGAAGCAATCTCATTTTCGGGAACCGGTTGAGCTACTTGTCTTAAGATGGGGTGCCCCATCGCTGCTACTTTTCGAATCGCCATAATAATCTCCTACAAACTTACGCCCAGCGTTTTCATCTCCTCAATGATTTTCAATCGATTGTAGAGATTCACTTTAGGACCCTCGAGAGGCTGGTACACATCTTTTGTGTAATACCCAGTAGTCAAATAGAGTCCCTTTGCGCTGGTAACACTTTTTATGAAATCCTTAAATTCCAAAATGGTAGCCATGGAAATATAGGGGTCCTGAGAAGTCGCTTGATGAAATCCAAGAACGTAGCTGCCCCAAAAAATTTCATTCTTACTTTCCGCAACCCAATACACTTCGGTTTCGCTCACTGGAATGGTTGTTTTCAAAACCAAATCATTTTTCTCGCAGATTTTTTCCCCGAGTCGATAGAGATCGTTCAAAGTGAGCGGACGAATATCTTTAGGGTCATGGGCCTCATCGTCTTCTGGAGGCGCAAACTGGATCGGCTGTGGCGGACTGTTTTTAGTGATAAAAACAGATAGGATCATTCCAAGAAATATGGCTCCAAATGCAATTGCTAAAATGCTAAACATAAGAGTTATTAATTACCTCGCCTAAGCCACCTGCACCAGGAACAATGTATTGCTTGGGGTTTAATCCTTTTTCCTGATCCCAATGTGTGCCTGGAACGCTATCTAAAATATCGGAAGAACTTAATCCCCTATCAAGCCGTAAAGCATAGACGATGACACTGGGGTCAGCTTGCTTCAAGAGCTTCAAGTACTCAGGGGTAATCACTAAATGAATGGCAATAAACTTTTTTGGCTTTCCTAGCTTTTGATAGATCTCAATGGCTGAAAGAATGGTAGAGCCCGTGGCCCCCATGGGATCAGGCACGATGACGATTCTATCTTGAACATCGCCGCCGATCTTGAGTCCGCCCAACTGAGTCCCGATCACTTGTTCTTGAGAATCGGTTTTTCGGTTGATGCTAATGTGATCTTGCCGAACACCATCGGGATTTAAAAAATAATTGAAGGCATCAAAACAGATTTGAGAAGGAACCGTTCCAGCCCGAGCAAGGCTCACGCAAGTGACTTTAGTATCGGGATCAATGATTCTTGCTTTAAAAGCGCCTTCAGGGTGTTGTGCTTTCATGCGGGTTTCGACTGTAGTCTCCACCAGGGGAAATTCCTGATTCACAACTACTTTCACCAGTTCCCGGTAAAGCGTGTTTAAAAGCGAGTTAATGAGAGGCTGCTTGCAATCAGGGCGACCCAGCTTAGCCAAAGTGGTAAAGAGATAGGGATCACTTAAAATATGGATGTTTTGCCCGTACCGATGCTCGATTTGAGAAATTTGGTACTTTTGTTTTAAGTATTGATTATCTTGAAGCATATTACCGGCAAAACACTCTTTTCGACGACTAATGTCAAGTAATTGGCGAAAATAGTTGCTGGGCTTGGGTTTTGCGACAATCTTGACCACTCTTTTCAATGTTGGGTAAGAGAAAGTTTTGGGGGAATTTCATGCAGCTATCTTTAGGCCTCGATGAACACGTCGTTTTTGACCTTGAAACAACAGGTCTTTCAGCTTGGGGCGATGAAATCATCGAAATTGGGGCAATTAAGATATTAGGCAATGAGATTGATGAAAAAAACACGTTTCATTCCCTGGTAAATCCCAAGCGGTTGATTCCACCCGAAGCCACTGCCATCAGCGGAATTACAAACGATATGGTCAAAGATGCTCCACCCATTGATGAGGTCTTGCCAAAGTTTTTAGACTTTGTGGGAGATGCCTATTGGGTAGCTCACAACGCTCGATTCGATATGTCTTTTATCATGAAGCATTTGATGCAGATGAAAGTAAAACGACAAATTGAAGTTTACGACACTGTGATTTTTTCACGACGAGCATTCCCCGGAGAACAGCGCCATAACTTGGATATACTCTGCCAGCGCTTATCTCTCGCTTTTGATCCCAAGACCCGACACCGGTCTATGACCGACGTCGAACTCACGGCAAAAGCCTTCGTGCTTTTAAGAGAACGGCTCGGGGACAAATGCCCCGCCCGTGAAAAATATTCGATTTAGATGGTATCACTCAAAACGGCCCACAGTGGCTGAGTTTTAGGGACCATATCAGTTTTAAAGTACCACCAGAAGAAACCACCTACAAAACGAGGCACTGCCGGACGAAGAGTATAATACTTTTTTACAAAAGCCTCTTTCTTGAGTGGGTCGGTAGTTCCACACTCTCCAATCCCAACTTTAGAATTGGGAAATAGGGTTGCCACTCGACTCATCACTTTAAACCAATCCGGTTGGGTTCCATTGCAATCATCTTCGTAATAACTGACCCAAACGTAATCTAACCCCTGCTTCATCCGATCCGGAATGTTTTGCTGGGCCCACAAAAACATTTCATGGTCGGGTTTCGCCCAGCAGCCGGGGTTGTAATAGAGGGTCAGTGCCGTTTTTAATCCTGCATTTTTTACTGCGTCAAAAGCACTGGTCATTTTTGATACGACGACTGAAGTTTTCCCAAGCCATTCCCCGTTAATCTCATTTCCCACCTCCCAGAGATCGACGTTGGCCCCGAGAGCTTTGATGTATTCCACTGTTCGGGCCTTATATTGCTTAACCGTGTACTGCTTTACCGCGGAGGAATCGAGTATTTCTCCCATAACGAAGCTTTTCTCATAGAGACTACTCACGGGATCCACATAGAAACTAGCGGGTACCCATTCATCAAAGACAATTCGAGTCACAATTGGGGCCTTTAAACTTGCAATGGAATCTAGAGAATCTGCAAGAGCGGCAGTAGAGTCTAAAGTAACTCCATTAACAAAATCAGGAAGTATCCTGCGAACGGGTCCCAACCCGGCCTGTGCATCTCTACCAAAAAATCCCAAACTCAAGACAAAAAGTAGTTTTAGAATCATGAGTGTCTCTTTTTGCTCGGCAAGCCACATGATTTCTTACTGCATATTGTTTACCAAAAGGTACCGCCTGAATTTCCAAAGCCAAGGTCGGCACTTTTCCCAGGTATTATGTCGCGGCAATGAAATTTATGAATGGGAATTTATCCTGCGATCATAGTAATAAAAGTTACAGCTAATAAACGATGCGTTAAAGGGCCCTCGTGAGGGCTACTGCGGGATTATTTCCCTTGAACCGCTATCTTATTTACGAGACATTAAATTGAGCTTTAATTTTTGCCTTCTTTCGGCAATAGCTTCGTAATTTTCCAGAAATGGTGAGGGTAAAATGTTTACGCATGAACTCTGGGTTCATGGAACTCGACTCCTTTTAGAAACAGACATGCATGAAGTGTCCTCAAATTTTCAACATGATTTTGCTTATTTTTTAAATCCTGAAACAGCCTTTTTGGAAAAGGATCAGTTTGTCATTCGACATTTTTCCAAGGAACCTTGTCCTTGGACGCCTTTGGTTGCGAGTAACCAATTTCGTTCAAAGCGCGCTTGGTCCTTTGGAAATTGTATTCGAGTTTGCATGTTTGGAACTGCTCAAGTGGAGTATGATTTTGTTGCCAGATATTGCCATATTTATAGCTCAGATCCGGATGTGTCATACGAAGTTGTTTATTTAGCAACGCTCTCATACCTAGGTGAGTCTATGGATAAGCGAGGTTGCCATCGGATTCATGGGTTTGGCTTCATTACTCACAATGTGGGAGGTGTTTTGGTGGCACCCTCTGGAGGAGGAAAAAGTACACTCGCGATGGAATTGCTTAAGAATCAAAGCACCAAAATTATCTCTGATGACACCCCAGTGATCACAAAAGAGGGGAAAATGCTGGCTTTTCCTCAGCGTATTGCCTTAAAAGAACGGCCTAATATAAACAGTAAATACTGTCGACAGTTTAAACGATTTCATTTTGGCAGTAAATTCGTC
The DNA here is from genome assembly GCA_945878405.1 of Bdellovibrio sp. ZAP7. GTDB lineage: Bacteria > Bdellovibrionota > FAC87 > UBA2466 > UBA2466 > RFNO01. The sequence continues at coordinate 51,893 of CAMCTJ010000002.1, read as the reverse complement.
GTTGGCGCTGATTTTTTTAGCGACTCTATTGCTGCCGATGGCGAGATTAAATGGTTAATTCTGAGCAGCAAAAAGCGGAAAAAGAAGGCCCAAATTGTACAGATTAACCGAATCTATATTCTATGGCCCCTGTTTAAATGGCTAGTTGTCGGCTACGAAACTCCCCAAATCTGGGAGTTTTTTATCCGGGCCTCTTTGCATGATATCCTCGCTAAGTTGAAAATATTAGTCAGCCGGACGGGAACTGCATTTCGAGTTTTTTCAGAAGTTAAAGTGGCCCACTTCACTTTTTCCCATAATCCATCCGAAAGTGCTAACGTGTTTGAAACATTTTTTCAGATTAAAAATTGTGTGAGTGAAATGAAATGAATCTTTCAGTTCATATTGTAAGCTGTGGAAGGTTGGAACTTTTAAAGGCGTGTTGCGAAAGCGTATCTCATGCGTTGCCTCCAAACTCGGAGGTTCTCATCGTTATCAATGGCGATCATCCTAGCATTGTTCATTTTTTGAAAGGCTTTATGCATCCTCAGTTTAGATGGGTGCAAATTGCTCGCGTTTCTCTGTCTAAAGCAAGAAATACGGCCTTTGATTTGTGCCACGGGAAAATAATTCACTTTCTAGATGATGACGTCATTGTTCCTCAACATCTTTTTCATTCCACACTCGCCTTATTTGATGAGCAGCCCGATGTTATTGTAGCCGGTGGTGCTAATCTGACCCCTCCGAACAGCGCTCTAATCGAGAAGTGTTTTGGGGCTGTAATGACTAGCTGTTTTGCGGCTCCGATGGTTAGACAAAGATATTGCTTGCCTAAGAGAAAGCTCCAGATAGCCACTCAACATAATATCATTTTTTGTAATCTCGCATGCCGCCGAGACATGGTCCCTAGCGAGCTATATTTTTTGGATGAGCTATCAAGCAATCAGGAAACTTTTTTCTTGTATTTTATAGGCCGATTAAAACTTAAGGCGATTTTATGTTCCGAACTTTATGTTTTTCATCACCGAAGAAGAAATATTCATAGCTTTGCCAAACAGACTTTTTCCTACGGTTTCGGTCGGTTTCAGCAAACCTGGAGGTCTTGGCAAAGTTGTCATCCCCTCTATCTGGCGCCTCCAGTAGCGCTGATTTGTTTAGTGGCCCTGTTTATTGGGGGTAAGTATCAAGCGATTTTCTTTTTGGTGGTGAGTTACCTATTTATGTCCCTAATAGCGGCATTTTGCTCAAGACCCATTCGGCAATTAGGTGCTGTCGGAATAATCTCCGCAGTTCCTTTAACAGCGATGGTACATTTTGCTTACGGACTCGGTTGGCTGACTGGGATTTGGTCTAAATTAAAAGCATCTGAGTAAGGCAACCTGGGAGAACTAAATAATTTTTGACACCGCTTTAGAACTCGATCCCGATGTTCCATATGAGTTGGCTCTCGTTGACTTATAGCAATGTTTGGGTCTTGTCTTTCTTCTTTTAAAAATAAATTGTGCGCGCGGTTATATTTTCCGCTCATGGACATTGCAGTATAAGACAACAGAATGTCCTCTCCGTTTCCAAGGGGTCTTCCAGGGAGATCTTTAAAATACTGGGTGTTGAGAGCCGCTTGCAGACACACTTTTTTATGAACAACCACTGCCTTAGTGAGAACAACATCCACATCTCCCCATGCATTTATTTTGTTATAAGGACCGACAGCACATCTTCGGCCGAAGGCTGCGTGACAAACTTCAGGAGCAATTTCCCATTGCTTGTGAAGCTGCATTATCCTGTTCTCGTCGAGAACAACATCATCATCTTGAAAAAAAATTCCATCGTTTTTTGCTAACAAAGCGGCTGCAAATCTTGTGAATAGTCCCAAATCTCGGTTCGAGTTGATAACACAGACACCCCTATTCAGTTTAAGATTAATCCCTGGGTTGTTATTCCAAACTATAATTTCATTTACGATCTCGCATCGCTGCAGAGCAGCGATAATGCGTGGCAGATTCTCGGGCCGCTTCCAATTTAAGACGATCGCGGTTAGCATTTTCCTACATTAATTAAGTAAGATCTGTTGTGCAACTGCTTAAGTAGCACCAGTAAAAATGAACCCAGTAAATTCTCCACTTTCAATTGCAGTGATTCAGAGTTGTGATCCCGTATTGTATCTCCCCCTCCTTGAAGTGACCGGCCCTGGGATTCGAAAGTATTGTTTGCAACACAAATATGACTACCATTCATTCATTGGAATAAAACGAGGGTTTACGCCTCGGCACGCAGCCTTCAATCGTATCTATCTTCTGCTAGATGAGGTTCTGAGTGAAACTCACGATTGGGCACTCTATCTAGATGTGGATTGTTATATTTACAATTTCAGACCTCGCCTTGAAGAGATTATTTTTGAGAACATGGATAAAGCTTTTATTTTTTGTAGGGGAAAACTCGACGGAAGAATATATGACTTTAATAATGGGGCTTTTTTTATAAATCTAAAGCACCCCAAAGCAAAGACCGTATTAACGACTTGGAAAGATGATTTTGAACAAATTTGGAATAAAGAGAAACTAGCTCTTTGGACAGACTGGTCAGCAGGCGAGTTAGGAGCTCCGGGGGATCAGCGAATTCTGCAGAACATCATAAAAAAACTTTTAGAGAGTGGAGAAGATGTACACACTTGGCTAAGGGTTTACGATGGTGATCAATGGCAGCGGTTTAATTATTCTGGGCCGTTTATAAGGCAGTGTTTAAGATCGACTGGGCTTAGTATCGTTGAGAGAATTCGAAAAATAAAATCGGAACTTAAAATGTAGCGCTTTTAAAGATTAAAAATAAATTTCTCTAGTTCATTTCGAACCAGAATAGTATTTTCCACCATGTCTTGGATTGATAGCTGTGACGAGCCTTGATGGGTCCTTCTCAGAGTTCTTGTGGTGTTGGGCAAAATCGGTTCCGCACATTCGGCAAGCGACTCTCTTTCTAAAAAATATCCCTGGGTAGCGAGATAGCATCCCAATCTGCAAAACTGGTTCAGTTTACTTCTAATAGCTTCTTGAGAGTTCAGCATAATATCACCCGGGAGTTGAAAATAACGTCTCATGGCTCGTTCCCGAGCAACAACAGTTAGAATAGGAATTGTAATCTCTGCGGGTAAAGAGGAAAGGCGACTCAAAACCTGTGACCACGATTCTAGTGTTAGGCCAATTAATCGACAGATTGCCGTGCTTTCTGAAAGGCAAAGTGGGAAAGAAGTTGTGCGGGCTTGCGTGTTCAAGGTTTGCTGAAACAAATCGGAGATGACATCTTTTGTGGATTCAACTCTGAATATTCGCTGCTCTGGCATGTTTGTGGGGTCACCCAAATACGAGGCAATCTCAAACGGAACGCCGTTGGGAAATATTTCCCTAATAAGATTTTTTGCGCGTTTGTCTAACAACAAATAGGCTTCACAAAACAGCTGAACTAATGATGTGGGGTCTTTTTCGGAAAGATAGCTTGTTACTTTTGTTCCTGAGTTTAATGCGATTATCTTTGATAAATGTCTTTGGCAGTCAAAAATATTATACAAAGAAGCATTTCTCAGACCACCACTAAGTGAACTTGTCGCTTTCACAAAAAAACGTATCAAAAGCATAAAAAGACTTGCGGGATCTGGAGGAATTGTAGGGGTAATATTAATCGTATCGCCTGCAATCTTTTTAGTTCTGCCAAAAATATGAATTGAAAGAGAGCAGCCCGATGTCTCCAAAAATTTGAGAGCTTTTTCATCTAAGGGAATGATTTCTCCTGGAATCCAATACCGTTTTTTATGTAATAAAAACACACGCCGAAGCTTTAAAATTACATCGGGATTAATTTCAGTAAATAGCAGGAAGTCGAGGTCGGACAATGCGGGGATAATCCGATGAGCTGAGCCCCCCATCAAATAAACCGCTCTAGTGCTGGAGAACCTAGTCAGTGAGTTTCCTATAGCGCGAGCTGCGAAACGATACATCATCTGGGCCAGAGTCTTCATGGGCTCCAGACGACAAACGTAGAAAACGCCTACTCGTAAAGGCACGGGCACAGAAAATGGGTTCTCTTCAGGTTTACTATTTAGCATTCTCTTTTTTACCGGTAATCTAGCTCCATTGATGAAAGTGACAGCTTGATTATATTAACTCTCATTTTTGTTGCAAGCTTGCCTATCGATAAATGGCTGAGGATAACCTTCCTGAAAAGTTTGCCATTAGCTTTTTGTGTTGTTACGAGTTTCTTTTCTGTTTTGCTGGCCTTTTTCAGTTCATTTGATCTAGTGACTCCTTTGATTATTCGAGTCCTGGTGTTATGCCTGATTTTGTGGGGTGCAATTTACATCCGCAATGGTCACTCCATTGCGTTTACTAATCCCTGGCAAAACTCGCCCGCTTGCTCATCTATTGAAAAAAAAATCATAGCCTTATTAGGCATAGTCATGTCGGTCGTAGCTTTTAATGCTCTGTGTTTCCCGCCCAGTAATTGGGACAGTATGGCCTACCACATGTCGAGGGTAGCAAATTGGTTTCAAAATCGGTCCGTCTTTCCATACGTCACGAATGATCAACGACAAAATCAAATGACTCCCGGAGCTGAGTACCTCATTTTAATCGAGCAACTCTTTTGGGAGTCCGATCGATGGGCAAACTCCATTCAGCTGAATGCATTTTTAATCATCGGGTTTGGGTTGTGGGGATGGTTCATAAATTGGGGAGTTTCTAGATTAAACAGCCTTGCGATCATTTCGGTTTTCTTGGCGGCCCCTATGGTGGTCTTACAAGCTCAAACAACTCAAAATGATCTTGTAGCCTCAGTTCCTACGGTAGTGATTGTGGTAGCTGTGGTGGACCACTTTTTAAGAAATATTTTTCCTTACAGGGCAAACTGCACTCGTTATCTAGTTTGTGCCGTTCCCATCGCCATGGGTACTGGCTATTTAATTAAGCCCACGTCAATTCTGATTTGCACGCCTTTCCTATTAGCCATAGCCCCAGCTTACTTTTTAACGATAGTTCGGGATTTTCGCTCGTTTATTTCTTCTCTAGGGAGTGTTTTCTTTGGCGTTTTGGCTACGATTTCTGAAATCACACACAAGTGGCTTAAATACGGTCATATTAATGCAGAAAACCTAGTGACCCTACGGCTTAGTAGTCCCATGGAACAATTGTTTAACTCAATTCGACACATTGTCGACCATCTCCCAGCAGCGGTCAGTTTACCCGTTGTCTCTTTTGTTGGGAAAATCTTTGAAGTAGATTTGAATATTCTGACAAGATTGGATTTAGTCTTTTCTATAAGATCAACTGAAGACTATGTAGGAAATCCCTTGCAGCTTTTTGTCACGATTATTTTTTTAGGACCTTTAATAGTTAGATTGCGCGACAAACGCCTGTACATTATCGGGCTTTCACTCCTGAGCTCCTGGCTTTTATTTCACGCAATTGTCAAAAACCAAACATGGACCTCTCGATTGCAAACACCCTGGTTTGTAGCAACCTCGATTGTATGGGGAGCCACCATAAGTCAAAGTCTCATTTTATTTCAAAGAACCTTGGTAAAGCGAATCGGATGTGCCGTTGTATTTACAAGTCTAGCGATGACCTTTTACATCCAAGGTAGTGTCACGGGACAACGTCTGTTTCAGAGCGATCTTACGATTCCTACGGATGAGCCGAAGAGATTTAAAGCCTACTATCTAAGAAGGTCACTTATAAAGTTTGATTTTGAAAACTTAAAGAGGCTGATAGGAGAATGTAAAATTGTATATATAAAATCACGACGAAATCAGTATGATTACCCGTTGGCCTGGATGGCAATAAAATCAGGTAAGCGAGTTCAGTATATTACCGATGAGCCAAATGAAAATTACAATGAATGTGTTTTTCTTCCCTCATTTTCTAGGGGTGGGTAAACATTGAAGTTCTGGCCTTTGAAAACAGTCATACTCCATGGAGGAATGATATTCTCTCATTGAGCTCGTTTGCAGCTGTAATGTCCTGTCAACATGCTTTAAAACGTGAGTTCTGTGTGTTACCAAAAGTATGGTCTGTTTTCTGTTGTTGTTACGCAACGAAGTGAAAAGTTTTTCCTCGGACTCATAATCTAAAGCATTTGTGGCCTCATCTAGTATTAGAAAGTCTGGCTCTCTAACGAGAGCTTGAGCTAAAGCTATTTTTTGTTTCTGCCCCCCCGAAAGAGTGATTCCTCCAGGTCCCAGAACAGTATCGAAACTCTGGGGTAAGGCCTCAACCAATTCTTTGGCCTGTGCAATTTCAGCCGCCTTAATTGCGTCTTCTCTGCGAGCGGACTTATTGCCCAAAAGAATATTGTTTATGATGGTGTCATTAAAGAGAAAGACTTCTTGTGTTACATAGGAGATCTTTTTTTTCCATTGAACTAAATCCAGCTGTTTAAGCGAAACCCCGTCCAGAAATATTGCTCCTGAAGAAGGTTCATATAAACCTGCTAACAGGTCGCACAAAGTTGATTTGCCAACCCCCACCTTCCCAATGAGCGCAATGAATTCACCTTTCTGTATTTGAAATGATAAATCATTTAGAACCAAATGATTTTTAGCAACATGAAAACTTAGGTTTTTGACCGCGAGGTTTCTCTGAAAGATAGTTGGGGGATTCGAGGACAAAACCTCACCGGAAATTGAAGCCCCTGAAAGAGAATGAACTTTAAGGATAGACGGCAGACAGGTAGCCATCTCCATCCCCTTTTTTAGAACTGAGGTCGCTGCCGAAAACAGTTTCATGAACGAAACAGAAAAAAATACAATCTGAGGTAAAAAAAGTGACAGCTCGACATGTCGATAAAACTTGGCAAAAAACAATCCGGTAACCAGTGAGAAAACAATCGAAAGCTCGCCTACTTCCTTCGGAATACTGTTAATCAGTTCGAACTTTACAAGCCCAGTTACCAGTTTTCGTAGCTTGAACCGAAACTCAGAAAACAACTCCCTCTCGAGTGACAACACTTTTATTTGGCGCCAGCCATCTGAAGAATCGCACAACAACTGATTGATTTCCTCATTTAATTTGACTCTGTTTTTTCCAAACTCGCACGAAAAACGCATCATAGTGTTCCAGACAAAACCAACAAACAAAAGTAAAAGTCCCACACAGGTAAGAGTAGCCTTCCAATTGATTAATAAGAGTAAGACTGTCAACGAAATCATTAAAAGCAGAGAAACGATGACGTCTATTAGGAGGCTCACTCCTTTAGCTGCAAAAAGTGGCTCTTGATTAATAGAATTATTCAAGACTCCTTTTTTAGTGTTTTTTAAGAGTGCCGAATTATTAACTGAAAGGTTCTGAAACATTTGTGTGCTCCAATATTCACGGAGATGGTTAGTGAACCATGACGAATAGAATTTGGTTGCTAAATTGTTTGCAGTTCGGATGAGAAAAAGAATGAGTATCCCTAGACTTATCACAATTATTTGTTGTGACTCACTTAAATGGGAACTGATGAATGAAAGCCATTTCTTTGGGTTGTCTCTGACCACTGAATTGTTTAACGTGATTGTCAACATGGGAATCACCGAACCCACACTGAGGGTTTCAAGAGCAACATCAACGGTGACAAATAAAATCAAGAAGAAACATTCTTTTTTAAATTTTCGAACAATACTAAGAACAACTGAAATATTGGATGATGGGTTTTTTCTCATCGGTTAACAATTAAGACAATCTGTCTGGGAATTATACTACAAGATATCTGCAGCAAGAAAAATCCCCGCTCTCCAATCAGAACCAAAAGGTAAACAGGGTACAAGAATTTAACACTCGCCCTTCATTCTCCGACATTTGGCGGAGCGCGCCAACGCCCTGAGGCTTGCCGGGCAAGCCTATGCGAAGTCTAATTCTCAAGGTGATGCCTCGGTCAAACATTTGCAAGCTTAGCTTTTGGCTGTTGCTACCCCCCTTCCTAGCTTTTGGGACTTTATTTTTTGTTGGATACGTGGACGCTAGGATTACACTCCCTGAGGGAATAGCATCGGTTTATGATCAGCATTATTTCGACCGTCAGACGGCAAGATCCTATGCTGGTGCAACAAAATACGTCCGCTTACTTAGGCATATTTTTAAGCCCAAGAGTGTTGTAGATCTAGGCTGCGGAAGAGGAGCTTGGCTGAAGGCCTTTAGAGAGGCTGGGGCTCGTGATCTCGTTGGGTTTGATGGACAGTGGCTGTCACAAAAACAGATGTTGGATAGCTCCATTAGATTTCACCAAACAGATTTAAACTTTCCCCTTTTTTTTAATCGGCGTTTTGATCTGGCAATATCTACTGAACTAGGGGAGCATCTTAAACCAGCTTCAGCGCGGATCCTGGTTCAATCGCTCATCAAGTTGGCAGACGTCGTTTTGTTTAGTGCGGCATACACGGGTCAGGGTGGGGTTGGCCATATTAATGAGCAGCCTCATTCCTATTGGGCCAAAATGTTTGTGGCAGATGGATACGTTCCCTTCGATATTTTTCGATCGCAAATCTGGGGAGATCCTGAAGTGCCCTACTATTATCAGCAAAATGTCTTCCTCTATGTTCGCAAAGGCAGCGAATCGTATCAAGCCCTGCTAAAAAAACAGGTTTTTCCTTTGCAGAACATAGAATTCATGAACTGTCTTCACCCCAAAATTATCGAGAGTTATAGAGCCCCCAAGTTGATTAAATTGGGGCTTCTTAAACGAAAGATTCAGCAGGCTTTGCCCGGTCTCGTAAGCTTTGTGAAAAGGATTCATCTTTAAAACCGTATAAGACCGACCATGACGCTTTGGCGTTCCAAAAGGTACGACTTAACTTTGGAGTTCTAGAGCGGCAGATAAACGATGAATTCGGAGCCTTCGCCTTCTTTGCTCTTTACTTCAATTTTTCCCCCATGGGCTTGGGTCAGGAAATTCGAAGGGTTGGGCGATAGTCTCTCAGAATACACGAACGAACAGATGACGAACTAAAGAAGTCGCATCACGCAGAAATCAGAGACTTAGGTTCCCTCTTAAAGATTCCGCACGAGAGCTCCTTGAAAAGGAACTCTCGATGCGGGTGATTCGACTGATATTTAGTGTTTCACCATCACGCAGTGAACTTCTTCATCGGCAAGATCTTTCCACTCAAGACCTTTATCGCAGGCTTTTTTACGAAGCTGATTAATCGCAATGCAGGAATTCGAGGCCTTAGCATAAAGAGGCTTTTTTAAAGTCTCTCCTCCCACTGACAAAGAAACACACCAAACTGGTGCGACCATTTGAATACACATGGATTGTTGATAATCGGTGCATTTACTGTCCGCGGATGCCTGTTTGGAAAATAAAACCCCTACAGATAACAAGGTAATTACCCAGAATATTTTCTTCATTTTTTTCTCCCCGTGAACCCTGATACTAACGAAAGAGTACGGGGCTAATTTGAGCCAAATGAGGAGATTTTTTCAAAATCTGGGCAAAAAAAGAGTGGGAAAAAGAACGGTCTTTTTCCCACCCCTCGATAGCAGATACTAATTAAGCTCGGCAGCTTTCAGAAAGCACGGGGTGCTGTCTGATCTGAGCTTTCACGTTTTTAAGAAGACTCAATGCTGATTGGTCTTCCTTGACGATGGATTCGTAATTTTCCTGGGTCATTTTTGCAAAGGTTCCTTGTGCGGAATCTTCACAACCTAAAGTTTTTGCAAAACCTGCTAAGTATTCGCCTTCACCTTGAGCCATTTCAATCGAAAGGGGCTCTTGATTGTTAAAAGCAAATTTGGCAGCATCCATGTCATTTTTCGCGATCTCATGTTTATCGCACCCCATGGTTCCGGATGTCATTCCAAAGGTAGGGGGAACAACTGCGTTCGTGGTGCCACGGATAGTGGTTCCCAGCATTGTTTTTTTCTGAGTTACTTGCCATCCCAAACCGCAACCATCAGTTCCGCTTGGGTTTGCTTGATTGCTGAGAGCATTCATTTCTCGTGAACTTGAATTGTTCATTTGGCCTTTGCCAGTTCCAGCAAAGGAAAGGCCGGGAACAAGCACTAGTACTACTAATGAGCTAAATAGCTTTCTCATGATTTCTCCGATTGATTGAGGGTTTAAATGAACGGTAGACCCTTATTGTAATGGTTTTAACAAAGCATCAGAAGTAATAATTCAGACTTAGTTTTCCCTCTTGCATCGTACTTTTCCATTGCTGCGAGGCAGCTCCAGAAAAACCAAGAGCAGCACGGATCTCCCAAGACTGATTGAGGCTTAACGCGTGCTCCCAGTCTATTTGATATAGCCAGGGGTTTGAGCGCTTGGGTGCAAGGTCCCAGATTAAACCCAAAGCCAATCGGGTTTTATAGTCATCCATCGGATTAAAAATCGCAGCAATCTGAGCTTCTGGTCCCACACGATAACCGCTCGAGAAAGCTGTTCCCAATTCTAATCGGGCCAGTATCAGAGCATATAAAATACTTTGCTCGTTAAGGAGATTCGCACTGGCGCCCAGTCCTCCTCGAAGCTGAAAACTTTTACAAAATAAACAGTCCGATACTCGGGCGTTCCCGTAGGCTATCTGCAATTTCCAAGACGGCCTCTTCTCAAAAACACTTAATGGAAACAAGGACGTAATATGAAGCAATTCAAGATTCTCAAGTTGGAAGTTTTTTTGGCGAGGAAAATAGCGGAAATAAACTTGAGGAAAATCGATTTGAGAAAACCGAAGAAAACCGAGATCCTTATTCAACAGATCATGATAAGCCGATTTAATTCCGAATTCTTGAAACCCGCCCCGAAGAGCATCAGAAGTTAGGTATCCCGGGGAAAAACTCATTCGGAAGGCATAGTGGCCAAGATCTGGCCGACTCTCTTCGTGTTTCAATTCGGTTTCCGGCCCAGCTGTTTTCCCCAGCTTACTTCTTTGTAAGAGAAGACCCGTTTGAAGCTCTTTTTTTGAAGCTTCCCAAACCGCCTCTTGCTCGTTTTTCTCATAAAAAAGAGAAGCTATCGCGGCATCCAGAACAAAAGGATCCTGAATTTCTTTTGCCGTAGTTTGTTTTTCTAGAACCGCTTTCAGTTTAGTTTTTTGAGTTCCTGAGAGGCCCTCAATTTTCTCGACCATTTTCTGCCGCAACGAGGGTCGATAACGAATTCCCGTTACCGCTCCAGGAATAGAGACGATTTTTTTAATGGTTTCACTCGGGATAACTGAAACAGAAAAGTTTGAAAGATCCCAATCTGGTTTGGCGGCTTCAATAGCCGTCAGCATCTGATAAGAACAATTTTCATCAAAAAAGTAATAATCGAAGTGACTGTTGGTCTCCACTTCCCAAACGTGGGCCAAAAGAAACCGGGTTTCTTCGGGGGTTAGGGATAAATCATATTCCCAAACATCGCGACTTTCAGAATTGTTATATTCATTCACCTTCACATAATAGGGAACATAGGAGAACTGGCCCTTGTAGCCGCCGGTCAGTCCAAAAGCGATAAAGGCAAGCGGGTTTTCGTCCTGTGCGACGGCAGCAGCAAAACTCACTCCGTAATCTAACATGTCGTATTTCTTTTCACCGGAGGTGTGTTTGCGGTTCAGCCTCAAAAAAGTATGGCCAAACATGGAAGCTGGATTATTGGGATAGGCACTTGAAAAAACAAGCGTGACCGAGTTGGGTTTGGCAGCTTCTAAAACCTCTTCAAATTTTTCGCACTTTATCTTCGAGGCTTTTAATTTAAAGGCCTTTTGAAGAAATTGAAAACGCGCGGGGAAAGCACATTGCGGGTGAAGCTTTAGTTTTCCGACCTCGATATTTTGATCGTAGGCCTCTAAACTTGCCTTTAACTCAGCTAAGGGATCGGTTTTTCCATTTGGAGAAAAGAAGAAACCAGGCCCATCTACTTCGCTCCTCATGTTTAAGGAAGGAAGTGCTCTTTTGTAATGCAGAAGCCGGTGCCATTGCCTGGACTGTGAGACGCTCGTTAATTGCTCTTCTGAAAATGCGAAGAGCAGGTTCCCTAACAGACATAAAGCAATAATCAGGTGACGAATCATAAGAAGTTAACAAAAATCGAGTAAAGCATACACCACTGACGCTCAGCGGGGTGAAAAAACCAAAGCAACCCCCTAAAATCAACTTCCTGTTGTTTGATTAATCATTTTTTAAAAACTAGGAGAATCCAAATGAAATCTATTTTTTTAGCCATGCTGCTTGTGGCTACGCTCCCCGCAGTATCGGCCACTTGGGATATTGATGATGCCCACACAACGGCTAAATTCAAAATTCGCCACTTGATGGTCTCCAATGTCTACGGACAAATCACTGGGGCTAAAGGCTCTCTTGAAATGGATGAAAAGGATCCCACTAAAACCACTGGAACAGTTACTTTAGATGTCAGTACCGTTAACACGGCCAATGAAAAGCGAGATGCCCATTTAAAGGGAGAGGATTTCTTTGATGTCGCTAAAAACCCCTCTATCACCTACACCATTAAGAAGGTAACAAAGGGCAAAGCGGGCAAATATAAAATGGATGGCGAGCTCACCATGAAGGGGGTTACTAAGTCAGTCAGTCTTAACGATGTAGAAATTACTCCCACTGTAAAAGATCCCTGGGGCGGCATTCGTAGAGGGTTTTCTGGAACCACGACCCTGAACCGAAAAGAGTACGGCCTTACTTGGAATAAACAACTCGATGGCGGCGGAATGGTTGTCGGAGATACGGTAGAAATCGAAGTGGCGGCAGAACTTAAAGAAAAACCAGCTGCTGCAAAAAACTAAAAGACTCTTAGTGGACGGTGTTTCCTCCAAGTGAGGGAGCCGTCCACATCTTTTCCCCCTCCACCTTTACTAGTTTCAATTTCTTAACCATTTTGGATTTCGCCTCAGTCGACACAGTGAGGGTGGGAATGTAATTTTCGGTGTGTCCCTGCCACACATCTTCACTGCCTTTGCTGAGTTTTTCAAAAATCACTGATTTTTCTTTTCCTATTTGGGATTTTAAGAACTCCTCATAGCGCCGATCACTCAAAGCTCTGAGGGTCTTCGATCGCTCAGCAATGACTGGTTCTGGAACCTCTGGCTTTAAATCTGCCGCTACAGTCCCGCGACGAGCAGAAAAAGAAAATACATGGAGCTTTGTCCAATATGACTTCTCGAGAAGCTTTACCGTATCCTCAAATTCTTTTTCACCTTCTCCCGGAAAACCAACAATGACATCGACACCAATAAAAGTGTCAGGGTGAGCCTCTTTCAGCTTCGCAGTAACATCGGAGAATTCGTGCGCCTTGTAGAGTCGCCGCATTTTTCGAAGCACCTCATCATTTCCACTCTGAAGTGCAATATGGAAATGGGGACACAATCGTGGTTCATCTTTTAGTAGGGCTATCAGGTTGTCAGGGATCTCAAAGGGATCGAGTGTACTGACTCTTACCCGAGGACCATTCTTAATCTGGAAAATCGACTGCAAAAGCTTTGCGAGATCTGTGTTTTGATCCCACCCGTAATGGGCCAAGTGAATCCCTGTTAAAACGATCTCCTGAAACCCTTGCGCATGGGCTGATTCGACTTGTCTCAAAACAGTTTCCAGAGGCAAGCTTCGGCTTCTTCCTCTTGCTTCGGGAATAATACAAAAACTGCACTTGTAATTACATCCATCCTGAATCTTTATCGTAGCTCTGGCATTGCGAGAACCTGGAAAATGTTCTGGCAAAAAGCCCTTTGCCAACTCCACTTGGTCTTTTTCTATTTTTCCCGTTCGGAAAGCCTCTTCAAAGTAATCGAGGGTCTTAAATTTATTGGCAGTCCCCACTAAGAAATCGACCTCAGGAAGTTTTAACAACTCTTCCCTGCCTACTTGGGCGTAGCATCCGACGAGAGCTACCAGCCCCCCTTGATTTTGTCTCTTAAATCGATTCGCCTGATGGCGCGCATCTCGATCAGCGTTTTCAGTTACAGTGCACGTGTTGATCACGTAGGCATCAGCAGGATCGGTTTCCGATACCGGGATAAATCCTCGGCGAATCGCCTCCAAATAAAGAGCATCCGTATCGTTACTATTTGCTCTACAACCAAATGTCTTAAACGCGATTCGCATAGTTACTGGATGGACAAATCTTCGATCCAGCCTCCCCCTAAAACCTTTTCACCTTCGTAAAAAACCATCGCTTGTCCAGGAGTAATTGCTCGTTGAGGAATTTCAAAACGAACATCTAGTTTTCCATCCGCGCGGGGCACTACTTCCACTGGGCTTTCTTTAGCTCGATACCGAATCTTTGCACAAACCTTTCGGGTCTGTGTCAGGGGCTCGTTAATCCAATTGAGGGTAGAAACCGTCGCTGATTTTCGAAATAGATTCTGTTCAGGACCCACCACGACTTCATTGGTTTTTCCTCTCAGGGCCAAAACAAAGAGAGGCTCTTTGCCAAAAACTCCAAGCCCCTTTCGCTGGCCAATAGTGAATTGATGAAGGCCTGTGTGTTCTCCCAAAACTCGACCTTCCGGATCGACAATATTGCCCGGCTTCAGAAGTTCTTTAGGCACTTCTTCTTCAATAAACTCTTTGTAACTTTTGGCCTGCACAAAACAAATTTCCTGGCTATCGGGTTTATTCGCAACGAGAAGCCCATACTTCACGGCCAAATCGCGAACTACTTTTTTCTCAAAGTTACCAATCGGAAACAAAGTTCGAGCAAGATCTTCTTGCTTCATAGCAAACAAAAAGTAGGACTGATCTTTATCAGCATCTCCTCCTTTAAAGAGCTCCATCTGATGGTTTTCCTGATTAGGGAGCACAGTTGCGTAATGTCCAGTCGCTAAATAATCCGCTCCCAAATCAAGGGCCCAATCCATCAATTGTCGGAATTTAACTTTCTCGTTACATCGAATGCAGGGGTTGGGCGTTCGGCCGTTCAGATACTCCTGAATGAAGTCATCTACGACGGCTTGTCGAAACTCTTCTTCCATGTTGTTTACATAAAAAGGAATCTGTAGTTTCTCAGCCACCCTGCGGGCATCCATGATGTCACTTAACGAACAACAGGTTCCAAATTCGTTTTCAATTTTTTCAGCCATGTCATGAAGCTGGAGTGAAATTCCAATCACTTCATGCCCCTGTTCCTTCAACCAACCAGCTGTGACGGAACTGTCCACTCCCCCACTCATCGCTACTACGATGCGGGAAGGTTTTTCAGGAACAAAATTGGGAATTAAATTCGTCATACTTTCCGCTTCCTATCTCGAATACGTGTCACGTGCTTTATCACAGCCCGAAGAACAGTGTCGACATCCTCGCGAGTCGTTGTTTTTCCCCAGGAAAATCGCAGAGACTCTTTAGCTTCCTGTTTGTTTAACCCCATCGCCAAAAGAACATGGCTCGGGCTGATAGAGCCCGAGGAACAGGCGGACCCAGCAGAAACACTGATGCTATCTAAATCCAAAGCCCCTAATAGGACCTCAGAAGAAATTCCCTCAAATCGAATGCTGGAAGTATTGGAGATTCTTGTAACATCGGCGCCATTAAGACTGACCCCGGAAAGGGTTTCCAACAGTGTTTTTTCGAAAGTATCCCTTAGGATTCTGACATTGTTAATTTCCTCAGGGGTGGGAAGATCTGAGGCAGCCCCCCCAAACCCTAAAATTCCCACCACGTTTTCGGTTCCACCCCGTCGTTTGATTTCTTGAGCTCCCCCATAGTGAGTCGCTACGAGTGGTGTTCCTCTTCGAACAATAAGCGCTCCCGCACCCTTGGGACCCGAAATTTTGTGGGCGGTAATTGAAATCAAATCGCAAAAATTCCATTCTTCAGGAGAAACTTTACCAAAAACTTGAACGGCGTCCGTATGGAGGATGATTCCCCGTTGCTGGCAAATCCCAAACATTTCTTTTAACGGGAACAAGACCCCTGTTTCGTTATTGGCAGCCATGACCGAAACCAGAGTGGGACGAAATTCATTTAATTGCCGCTCAAAAACCTCTAAATCGAAAAGACCAGAGCGCTTAACCTGCAAATAATCCACTGGAACACCCTGATCCTGCAGAAAACCTGCGGTATCTCTAATCGACGAATGCTCAACGGTCGTGGTTAAAAGGCGCATCTGAGGCTTTTTAAGGAAAAAAGAGCCCAATAGCGCTAGGGTGTTGGCTTCGCTTCCCCCGGAAGTGAACACGACTTCAAATGAGGAAACGCCCAAGGATCGAGCAATAAGATCCCTGCTTTCCTCAATGATTTCATTGGCTTGCCTTCCGTGGGCATGACTCGAAGAGGGATTTCCCCAAAACTCAAATGCCCTGGCCATCCAGCTCTGGGCGACCGTACTGAGGGGGGTCGTTGCATTAAAATCCGCATAAATTCGGTTCATGACGCAGCTAATCTAACTGAAAAGTTTTCCAAGCGCTAGTCTTGGGCAGATTTCCCTTGGAAATCTAGACCCCGAGCGGCTTTCGGGCTAGTGTGGGGCCCCTATGTCCAAGCTGCAAAAAGCCGAATCTAAACGCAGACAAAGAGAGCGTATTATCAGCGCTGTTATTTTTTGCCTCGTTTTGGCGTTCACTGCGGTGGAGGTCCATCTTTTTCGTCTTTCCGCCAAACTTCCGTTTGTGAACAGTATTTTCTTCTTTGGCCTCATGAACCTCAACATCGTCCTCATCATGGTGTTGCTTTTCCTGGTTTTCAGAAACGTAATAAAACTTATTTTAGATGAACGCCGAGGCCGAATCGGCTCTAGATTAAAAACTCGCTTGGTGTTTTGCTTTACTCTTTTTGCAATTATTCCAACAGTTCTTTTGTTCTCGATTTCTGCTTTCTATATCAAAAGTAGTTTCGATAAATGGTTCAATTTAAGAATCGGGGAAACCCTTCAAAGAAGTATCGATGTCGTAAAAAATTATTACGAAAATACCGAAAGCTCGGCTTCTCACTTTGCAAAAAAAATTGCACTTCAAATCCAAAATAATTCTCTAGAACCCCAAAATGTTTTGAAGAAACTCGAAACTTTCCGCCTTGAGTATGGATTGGATGCTGTGGAGTTTTACTCAGACCCGATTTCCTCTCCGGTTATTTCTGCTTCAAAAGAAAAGCGACAGTTCATTCCACCAGTGGCTAAAGATACTCTGATGGAAAGTTTTAAGGGTACTAATCAGTGCCGCGTCTTAGGACTCGGAACGGGAGAGCTGGTACGGTGTAGCGCCTTCCTGGGGCCCAATCGGGGAGTGATTTTTGCAAACCACTTTATTCCTCTGAGTTTGGCTTCACAGCTTTCTGAAATCAATGTAACTTACCAAGACTTCAAAACAGATAATCCGCTGAATTATCCGATCAAATCGACTTACTTTACTATTTTGTCTGTAGTGACTTTATTGATTCTTTTCACTGCTTCATGGACCGGCTTTTATGTTGCTCGACGACTAACCGGTCCGATTGAAAGCTTGGCGCGTGGAACCACCGCAGTTGCCAAAGGTGACTTGGACTATGCGATGAGCGCCTCTGGATCGGATGAACTTTCCCAGCTCGTGAATTCTTTTAACGAGATGGTCACTCAGTTAAAAAACAACAAACAACAAATTGAGTTGTCTCAGCGCTCTCTGAGACAAATGACTGAGGAATCAAACCACAGACGCAGATACATCGAAGTGCTTCTGGAAAGCGTAGATTCCGGAGTTGTCTCGATTGATGAAGCGGGAAAAATCACCATGATCAACCCAGCGGCTTCTGAGCTTTTGGGAATTGGTTCTCAGGAGATTTTAGGAAAGCCTTTTTGGGAGTTAATACCCGGAAGTCAACAAACTGATTATCGGGAATTGTTATTATCCGTTTATCAGAGCTCAAAGCCGGTCAAACGAGAAGTTCAAATCCAAAATAGAAACAAAGAAAGAATCGCCGTTTTAGTCACCCTATCAGTTTTAAGAGACGAATTAAAAAAGCCCCTAGGAGTGGTTGCGGTCTTTGCTAATGTCAGTGAGATTCAAAAAATGGAGCGCATGATGGCTTGGCGCGAAGTAGCCAAGAGAATCGCACACGAGATCAAAAACCCTCTTACCCCCATCCAACTTTCGGTTCAAAGACTCCGAAGAAGATATCTTGATAAAATCCAAGACGACGGAACGTTCGATAAAAGCACTCAAATTGTTCTGACTGAAGTGGAGTCTTTGAAAAACCTGGTAGGAGAATTTTCGGATTTCGCGAGAATGCCAGAAATCCGACAAAGTCCCGAAAATCTGAACTCGATAGTCCTTGAAACAGTCAATCTCTATCGAGCTGCTCATGAGGGCGTTCAGTTTGATCTTCAGTTAGATGATTCCCTTCCGGAGCTTCGCCTAGATAAGAGCCAAGTAAAAAGAGCGCTCATTAATCTGTTTGATAATGCGGTTGCGGCCATGTCGGGGCATGGAACCATCACCCTCTCCACGACAGAGAATGCCACTCACGACGTGATTAGTCTTGCCGTCTGCGATAGCGGCTGTGGTATCGCTGAAGTACATGGTCAACTTTTTGAACCTTATTTTTCGACCAAACCTGGAGGCACGGGTTTAGGCCTAGTGATCGTCCAAAGAATTGTGACTGATCATGGTGGGACGATTCGAATGTTAGCTAATCAACCCAAGGGAACGAAAGTGGTCTTGGAGTTCCCCAGAAGTTTAAAGCTTTCCATTTCCGAGGAGTTGCCCGCATGGTCCTAAAAAAGATCTTGGTCATAGACGATGAGGAAAACATTCTCGAATCCCTGAAGGGCGTTCTGGAAGACGAGCAGTTTGTAGTCGAAACTACGAAATCAGGTTCCCAGGGACTATTAAAAATTAAAAAGTTTCAACCTGATATTGTGCTTTTGGACATTTGGATGCCCGAAGATGACGGCCTTCAAGTTTTAGAAAAGATAAAACGAACCCTGCCAGAACAGATTGTGATCATGATGTCAGGCCATGGAACTGTGGAAACTGCAGTCAAAGCGATTAAACTAGGCGCTTTTGATTTTATCGAAAAGCCAATCCACTTTGATAAGCTTTTAGTGATGTTGGAGCACGCTTTCGAAATGAAAGCGCTTAAGAGCGAAAATAAAATTTTAAGAGATGCGATAGAAGAGGACGAACAGCTCATCGGAACCAGTCTTCCCATGGTCAGACTTAAGCAGTTAGTTCAGATCACGGCTCCTTCAAATGGGTGGGTGGTGATTCAGGGAGAGAACGGGACTGGAAAAGAGCTCATTGCAAAAACTCTCCATCGAGAGAGCCCGAGGGCCAAGGAAAGGTTCGTTGCTGTAAATTGTGCTGCCATTCCTGATGAATTGATTGAGAGCGAACTTTTTGGCCACGAAAAGGGAAGTTTTACGGGAGCTCACGAAAGAAAGATCGGAAAATTCGAACTCGCAAATGGCGGTACCTTGTTCTTGGATGAAGTCGGGGATATGGGGTCTAAGATGCAGTCTAAGATCCTCAGAGCCCTCGAAGAGTGTGTGATTCAGCGAGTGGGGGGGCAGGACTTAATCGAACTAGATCTGCGTGTGGTTGCCGCAACTAATAAGGACCTCAAACGAGAAATTAAACTGGGACACTTCCGAGAAGACCTTTTCTATCGGCTCAACGTGATACCGATCACCGTCCCTACTTTGAGGGAACGAAGAGAAGACATCCCCCTTCTAGTGGAACATTTTATTAAACGATTTTCTCCCGGAAAACCCTTCCCAATGGCCAAGAACGCGCTATCGGTGCTGCAATCCTACCCTTGGCCCGGGAACATCAGAGAATTGAAAAATTGGGTTGAGAGAGCTTGCATCCTTTCGGGAGGAGATGTGTTAAATTGGTCCGAAATCGCAAACTTCGATCCCGAACCCACAGCTGAAGAGGCAACGGGCCCAGAGGATAAAAATTTGCGAGAGGCTAAAGCCGGTTTTGAGAAGCAGTTTATTTTGAAAGTGCTATCGGAGAATGGTGGCAACATTTCTAAGACCGCTCAGCATATTGGAATTGAAAGAAGCCATCTTCACAAGAAGATAAAAGCTTATGGAATTGATGTTTCTGATCAAGGAGGAAACTAATGAGTCTTAACTTATCTCAAGGGATTTATCGCAGACCGACTAGAGAAATTACAGTCGGGAACTTAAAACTTGGGGGTAATAACCCAATCCGCGTTCAGTCGATGACTACGCCTAAAACTGAAGACGTAGAAGCAGTGCTGAAACAGATTCAAGACCTGACTACTGCGGGCTGTGAAATTGTGCGTGTCACAGTAAATGATCAAGATGCGGCTAATGCCCTCCCCGCCATTCTTCAAAAAGTGACTATCCCGGTTGTTGCTGACATTCACTTTGATTACAAAATGGCCTTAGAGTCCCTTAAACACGGAGTGGACTGTATACGAATCAACCCCGGAAATATCGGCGCCGAGTGGAAGACCCTAGAGGTCATTAAAGCGGCTAGAGATTTGGGGAAAGCTGTTCGAATTGGGGTAAATGCAGGCTCGTTAGAAAAGCCACTCTTAAAAAAGTATGGGCACCCAACATCAGAGGCCCTAGTCGAAAGCGCCATGAATGCTATCGAACTGGTAGAAAAGCAAAATTTCTACAACTTCAAAGTCTCCATTAAGTCTTCAGATGTCGTTAATAACTACCGAGCTTATTCCTTATTATCAGAAAGGACTGAAGCTCCTCTCCACTTGGGTGTAACCGAATCTGGTACTAAGACCTATGGTTCTATTAAATCTGCAGTCGGTATCGGTTCCCTTTTATTGGCTGGAATCGGAGATACGATTCGCGTTTCTTTGAGTTGCGACCCGGTGGATGAAGTCAAAGCCGGAGTATACATTTTAAAGAGCCTCGGCCTTAAAAATGATATGCCAGAGATTATCGCTTGCCCCAGTTGTGGACGAGCTGACATCGATGTCTATAGCCTAGCCGAAGAGGTAGAGCGACGAGCCTTAGGTCTTGGAAAAAATATTAAGATCGCAGTCATGGGTTGCGTAGTGAACGGCCCGGGAGAATCGATGGAGGCCGACATTGGAATCGCCGGCGGAAAAGGCGAAGGTCTAGTTTACAAAAAGGGAAAACCGATTGGAAAAGTTCCCGAAGCACAAATGTTGGATTTTTTAATGAGCGAAATTGAGAGGATGTAAAAGGTCATGGCAGATAGAATTACTCCCAGAGAAGAAGACTTTTCACAATGGTATCTGGATGTCATCCAACACGCTAAACTCGCTGACCAGGCTCCCGTAAGAGGATGCTTAGTTTTGCGGCCAAATGGTTATGCACTTTGGGAAGTGGTTCAAGCTGAACTCAATAGAAAGTTTAAGGAAACAGGGCACCAAAACGCTTATTTCCCGATGTTCATCCCTGAAAGTTTTTTAAACTTGGAAAAAGATCATGTGGAAGGGTTTGCCCCGCAATGTGCAGTTGTTACTCACGGAGGAGGCAAGAAGCTAGAGGAAGCTCTGATTGTTCGACCCACTTCTGAAACGATCATCAACAGCATGTACTCGAAGTGGATTAAGAGCTATCGCGACCTTCCCCTTCTCATTAACCAATGGGCTAACGTCTGTCGTTGGGAAATGAGAACTCGTCCTTTCTTGCGAACTATGGAGTTTTTATGGCAAGAAGGGCACACCTGCCATGAAACCGAAGATGACGCTCGCAAAGAAACGCTGAGAATGCTCGATATCTATTTGAGTTTTGTGAGAGATGTTTTTGCAATTCCTGTAATCCCCGGCAAGAAAACAGAGAGTGAAAAGTTTGCAGGAGCTGAGGAAACCTACTGTTTAGAAGCTATGATGCAAGATAAAAAAGCGCTTCAAGCAGCGACCTCACATTATTTTGGCCAGCGCTTTGCGAAAGTTTTTGATATTAAATTTCAAGATAGAAACAGCCAAGTTCAATACGTTTACCAGACGAGCTGGGGTATTAGTTGGAGAATTTTGGGCGCTTTGATCATGACTCATTCCGATGATCAGGGCTTGGTACTTCCTCCGAAAGCGGCTCCCATTCAGGTTGTGATTGTTCCCATTTTGCAAAAGAATAAAGATAATTCGACAGTTTTGGAAGCTAGCGAAAAAGTAAAACAAGCAATTCAGAAAAATCACTCGGTACATTTAGATGACCGTCTGGAGCACAGCCCCGGATATAAATTCAATGAATATGAACTCACGGGTATCCCCATGCGAGTAGAAGTCGGTCCCCGAGATCTCGCTAATGGGTTCTGCGTTTTGGCTCGAAGAGACGGGACTAAAACTCAAGTTCCATTAGATCAGGTGGGAGAAGAAGTGACGAAGCAATTAGCTGACTTTCAAAAAGCACTTTACTCAAAAGCTTCGGATCGCCTAACGCAAAATACTCATATTGAAAATGAGTACGCCACTTTCAAAGAAAAAGTTGAAACACTGGGTGGATTCTATCAGCTTCACTGGTGCGAAAGCCGAAAGTGCGAGGATAAGATCAAGGACGACACAAAAGCCACTATTCGGTGTGTCCCCTTTGCCCAAATTCGAGAAGCCGGTAAGTGCATTTCGTGCGGCTCCGAGTCCAAAGGGCGAGTTATTTTCGCAAAAAATTACTGACGCACCCGGCTCACTAAGTTTCTAGAGCACTGGTATCCTTAGAGGATGCGCTCTCTATTTCTCTTCCCCCTCATTCTAAGTTTTGCCTTAACTTGTCTGGCTGCTGAGCCAGAAGAATATAAGAAACCGAATCTTGATTTTGAAAATCCCGAGACGTTAATCGACCCTATTGAGGGGATCAAAAATAAGCACTTTGTCCGACGGGCCATTCTTTCGTCTATGGCCAAGAATACGAGTCGTTTTGAGTTTGAAAGACCTTATATCAATCACCTGATGGGGTTTAGTGCAGTATTTCAACGAACTCTCTTCACTAAATATGTCACTGGCGTTCAAGCACTGAGCTTCGGGTACATCACGGAAGGTGGACATGGGTTTGAAGGTGGGTTTGAGTTTGCCTCGGTGAGCAATGTCTTTGCGGGTTACCGCCACATTTTTAGACCCGAAACTTTTAGTTTATGGCCCTTTTTGGGGGCAGGATTAGGGACTGAAGTGACGGGGTTGCGTTTCGCCGACGGCCCCCCTCAAGCCCCCCAATACAATGGCATGCGTCAAATGGCCTTTGGAACCCTAGGATTTTTGGTACCCTTGGTAGATATTGGAATTAAAGCTGAAGCAAGATTCAACTTCTACGGAACCGATCGGTTAGTACTCTCTACTGGAGTCGGAGTTATTTTCTTCCTTTAGAACCAGATGTGCAGGCCTGGCATAAACGTATAGATCTGTGAGTTGGAATTGATAAAAGCCCGGCTTTCAAGCTTTAGGTAAACATCTGAAATGGGAAACATCACAGAAAAACTAGGCACGACGTAAAATTTTCTTCCCTGAATATCGTTCGACTGATCCCAATCAAAAGTATGCCGATTTGAAAGTACGGCCCCGCCAATACCAAACATAAATCGGAAAGCTTCATCTCGGTCGGTGAATAAATATTTCAATGAACCTACAGCTAAGTTATAGGCAGAAATTTCGGCAGCTCCTTCAACGTAAAGTTTCCCCAGCACATTGGCACCCAGTTCTAGGGATATCAAACTGGAATTCCAAAACTTGCCACTAGTTCCATTACTTAAAGCTGCTCCCCAGTTAAAGGAGGCGTAGAAATTTGAATTGGCGTCTCGGTTGATCATCTCAACCGTTTGATAACTCGCTATCAATCGAGGGATGGGGGATTGTAAAACCGGTGGACTCCCATCTCGCGGGAGATCGTACGTCTGATCGCTAATGTACTTAAAGAGAGCCCGACGAAAAGCGATTCTCGTATAGTGCTCTGCCATTTTTACATCGAGATCTTCTTGATTCCCCTCTACATAAGCCTCGCTCTGAGCATAGATCTGAAAGGGGTTTCTCTTGTCGTAAATATAAACATCTACGTTGGTGGGGAGAAAAACAGTCGAAACGAGAACATCGGCTTTGGTATTCGCGACTGCAAGCCTCAACATATCCAAGGAGACACCCTTCAATTTATATGCATTTCTCCTGACAGAAATATCAGGGTCATAAGCTTGAAAAACTTCCTCAACAATATTTTTTACGAAGTCTTTTGAAATGAGATTGGTGTAATCCACAGGAGTAACCACCTGAATATCTACCCAATCGTCCTCACCCTTTCTCAGCTTGGTTAATAAAGTCGCTTTTGCTCTTTGTTGAAGGGCATAGACTTTCTCTCTCTGGGACTCCTCCGCATGACTCACCCAACTTTGAAAAGCCACGAGAGCCAGAAAGAAGGGCACGAACAGAGAAAAGAAGCTTATGTTTTTTTTAGTTTGCATCTGTAATAACTCATCGGACTACCTTCTTTTTCTCTTAATAACGTGTTGCTTCTCAAGCTTACAAGTTTTGTGCTACGCTTCCTGATTAGGTAATTCTCAATGCTGATTTGGAATTTTTTTGATTTTTCGAAGTGGTCACTTGAAAAACTAGAAGCTGCATCGGGTCAGAAAGCTGCAGCTTCTCACCCCCAAGCTCAAAGAACATTTCTCGCAGGAAGAACCGCTTTAAAAGACCTTCTGCAAACTCAGAATTTAAGTTTGGAGATAGTCCCCAATAAAAAGTTAGGGTTTTTGGAACTTAAAAACTGTTTTGGTTCGATTGCCCACACGGAAGAAATCTCTGTTGCTGTGATTTCATCTTTTCCAGTTGGAATTGATATCGAAAACTGCCAGCGAAAAGTAGGACATGTTCTTCCCAAAATTGCCTCTCAGGAAGAAATTAACCGGATTGATTCTTTTCAAAATGAGATCCAGACCCAAATAGAAGATAAGGGGCTTTTTCTTTGGACTGCAAAAGAAGCCTTTTCAAAAGCCTCGGGGATTGGACTCCGAGAAGGCATCCAAGATTTGAAAGTACACTTAACGGGAACAGATCCTTACAGAGGAGAAAGTAGTCTTCACACTCCTTTTAAACTAACAACCCCCACTCTATCGTTTCATCTCGTGAGAAATTACTTAGTCAGTATTTGCTTTGAAGGCACCTTAGGATCAGTCGCTAAGCACCCTCGACCATATCCATTGCCGCCCCATTAGCTTTGGGGGCAGTAGCAGAGATCGGAGTAAGAGAGGGATCTCGTGAAGGCCACATCTTACTGATTTCAATGACAGCAAAAAGTGAAAGAGAAAATCCAAAGATGGAATTGAAAGCAATTAAGATGCGGCCAAATTCGGTAATATCAGTGAACTGAACTGGAGCTTGCCAGAGTAACCCAGTACTGATGATCGCAGTCCAGATCCCCCAACTTAAACGAAGCCCCAGGAACAAAGGCTTTTTGCTGAAGCTAAAGAGCAGGAGACAAAAGGGGACTGCAAAGAGCTCTGCCGTGTGTTGATAAAACCTCAACCAACTTTGGGGGTTTTCTTGAAGGATTCCAAAAAAGTTTGGGTTTACTACAAAGATCCCCACTGCCAGTGCTAATTGAAACAAGAGAAGGATGGCAGATTTCATAGATCTCCTAACGCATAGCGTTTTATAAAAGCCGCAGTTGTTCCTACCTTATCGGGCCTCTTGAATCGGATATTTACTCTCTTCAAAAGCGATGATAATTCTTACCCCTTACCTGTGAGTCACCAAAGGTTTCCAAATCTCTGGATAGGCGTGGAGCAGGTTAGCAAAAAGGGTCTCGGCAGTAGATGATGAGGATGACTGAACCCCTTCTAGCTGATTAAATTTATTAAAGAAATCTGATTCATGAGCAAACAAATCTTAGTTAATTCAAACCACTATGAAACCCGCGTTGCCTTACTAGAAGACGGGGAAATCAAACAACTTCATATCGAACGAGAAGAAGATAAAAACGTCGTTGGAAATGTCTATTTAGGGGTCGTCAAAAGAGTCCTCCCGGGGATGCAGGCTGCCTTTTTGGAATTAGGGCTTGAGCGTACTGCCTTTCTTTATGTGGATGACATCATCGATGAACCTTTTGGAAGCGATGTCGATGTTTTAGATGAAGAGGAATCTGACGATTCAGATGAGAGATATTCTGAATCAGATTCGACAGAACCCTCTGAAGGTACAACGACCGAGACAGAATCTGCTGGTGAAGAGTCGGAAGCTTTGGTCATCGAAGAAGACACCACAGTAGCTCCGATTTTTGTAGCCCCTTCTCTCACCCCTCCTGAAGGTCGCGAAGAGGAAGAGGACGACGAAGAATTTGAAGAACCTCTTTCTATTCCCGACAATGAACCTGACTTTGAATTAACCGACGCAGAAACGGAAACCACAGAGCCTGCTCCGGTTTCTGCTAAAGAACCAGAAGCTCCCGCGGAAGCATCTGCTGAACCAGCGCCTGCTTTTGAACCGATGCCCGAGGAGATTCGACAAAAAGAACTGCTCACCGATCAGGTTACTGAAGAAGATGAAGGTCCCCAACCTGGAAATGAAAAACCAGCAACTGAACGCTCGGGTTTTCAGCGAGATCGTTACCACCAAGGCCGAAGACAAGATTCTCGCGAACCACGACGTGGCCGCGGAAACTACCGGGGCTCCAGAGAAGGACGAGACAATCGAGACAGCCGAGATAACCGAGACACTCGCGACAGAGACAACCGAGACACTCGCGACAGAGACAACCGAGACACTCGCGACCGAGACAACCGAGACACTCGCGACAGAGACAACCGAGACACTCGCGATAACCGCGATAATCGCTCCCGCGACAACCGAGACACTCGCGACAGAGACAACCGAGACACTCGCGACAGAGACAACCGAGATACTCGCGACAGAGACAACCGAGATACTCGCGACAGAGACAACCGAGACACTCGCGACAGAGACAACCGAGATACTCGCAATAACCGTGATTACCGATCACGTGACAATCGCGACAGAGATAACCGAGATCGAGACAACCGAGACACTCGCGATAACCGCGATAATCGCTCCCGCGACAACCGAGACACTCGCGATAACCGCGAGGGAGGACGAGGTCCCCGAAGAGATGGTCGCCGCTATGAAAGCCGAGAAGGTCGGTCTGCCCGCCAACGACCGCGCTACGGAAATCGCAATAACAAAAGACGGGGTTTTAGCCGGCGAAGAAGAAGCACTGCCAACATTCAGGATCTTTTAAAGGAAGGTCAGGAAATATTAGTCCAAGTGGCTAAAGCTCCTATCGGAACAAAAGGAGCTCGGTTAACGACTCATATTTCTTTGCCTGGAAGAAATCTCGTTTTAATGCCAACGGTAAAACACCTCGGTATTTCACGAAGAATCGAAAGCGACCGTGAACGACGTCGCTTACGAGATATTTTCACGAAGCGCTTACGAGTAAAAGGCGTTGGATTCATTATTCGAACGGTAGCAGAAGGAAAAACTTTCCGCGAACTCAAGGCCGATGCCGATTATCTCATCCGCACCTGGCAGCAAATCAAACGTGACTCTTCTCAAAAAAGAGCCCCCGCTTTGATCCATGAAGATCTTTCGCTCACTTATAGAACGGTTCGAGATTACTTTACTGAGGATGTAGATTCTTTAGTAATCGACAATCCCTCTGATCATGACGGCATTCAAGATTTTATTGGACAGTTCATGCCCCAACTCAAAAACAGGGTGAAGCTGTTCAAAGGGCCGTCTCAACTGTTCGAGCACTATGGAATTGAAGCTGAAATTTCTAGAGCTCTCAGCAAAAAGGTTTGGTTGAAATCGGGCGGATACCTTCTGATTGACCAATCAGAAGCTCTCACTGCTATCGACGTCAATACCGGAAGATATGTGGGATCCAAGAGTCTTGAAGAAACGATTCTTCGTACCAACTTAGAAGCCGTAAAAGAAATTGCGTATCAGCTGAGAATCAGAAACGTCGGCGGGATCATCATTATCGATTTGATTGATATGGAGTCTTCTTCAAATCGGGAGAAAGTCTTCAATGCGCTCCAAGATGCTCTTTCCGGAGACAAGTCGAAAACGAATATCTTAAAAATTTCCGAATTGGGTCTTGTGGAAATGACTCGCAAGAGAACCCATGAAGACTTGATTCGATACCTCACGGAAAGTTGCCCACACTGTGATGGCCGAGGGTACACAAAAAGCAGGCGAACAGTGGCTTTTGAAATTTTCCGAGAAATCGAAAAAGAAGCTCTATCTCAAACGCAAAACATTGTGGTCTTTGCTTCACCCGGTGTCGTAAGCCTTTTAGCAAAAGAAGAAAGCAGACATGTGGGACTATTAGAAAAAAGGTTTGGAAAAACCATTCTGATCAAGCCCGACAATGCCTTCCACACCGAGCAATTTGAGGTTTTTGGGAAACATTGATACTAGCCTAAATGTTTGATTTTATTTGGCTAGTTTTCTCCCCTCTTCCCTTTTTCACTTACTTATGGTAGACACAGCGCATCAAATTTGAGGTGTTCACTATGCGCTTTCTCTTATCCTTAGCTTGTTTCGTTTTGGTCTCTTCTTTTTCCCAAGCAGAAACTCACAAGTACTCGGTGGAAGAATTTCTTCATGTGACGTTTGAAGGAAAAGAGGCTGTGACTGTTTATGATTCATTGGATCTCCCCGTGGGACAACTCAGTGAAGGCAAAGGAAAGAATTTTAGAACCAACGATGGCAGTATTGAACTCTCTTGCTTCAACCGCCACTACAATGCGGTCGAACCTTACGCTTGCCACTTCATTTTTGATTTCAGAGGACTCTCAAATCAGATCATTCAGAAATCAGAAGCTAAGGGAGTTCGCTTAGTCCTCACCAATCCCCAAACGGCCCAAACACTTTACAATGCCCTTTTGGTTCCTGTGGCGGTTTATAAAAGTAAGCTGATAAAGAATCTGGAAATTGATAATGAAGAAGTCGTAATCACTTGTAAGCAAGACCAGCTTAAGCCAAACGCTACTCCGGAATGCAGTGTCTTTATAAAACTCTAATTAATGAGTTGGGTACTCGCCTGAAAAACAGGCGTGGCAAAATCCTGGTTGGGATTTCGTCGTACATACTTGCAATAAACCGTCTAAGCTTAAGTATCCTAAAGAATCAGCTCCGATAAAATTTCGGATTTGCTCAACACTGTTCCTCGAGGCAAGAAGTTCTTTCTGGGTGGGTGTATCGATTCCATAAAAACAGGGATGCATCGTCGGGGGAGCAGAAATTCGTAAATGTACTTCGGTGGCTCCAGCATCGCGAAGATGTTGAATCAATTTCCTAGAAGTAGTTCCTCGCACCAAACTATCATCAACAACTACGGTTTTTTTCCCTTTCAGAAATCCACTTAAAGGATTGAGCTTTAACTTCACTCCAAAATCACGAATAGATTGGCTTGGCTCAATAAACGTCCTCCCCATGTAGTGACTGCGGATAATCCCCATCTCAAAGGGAATTTTAGATTCCTCACTATAGCCGATGGCTGCGTAAACTCCCGAGTCAGGAACCGGAATGACCATATCGGCTTGAGGAACTGGATGCTCGACCGCCAATCGTTTTCCCAGCGCTTTTCGAGTTTCATAGACTCCGGCCCCGTAAACGACACTGTCAGGCCTTGCAAAATAAATTTGCTCAAAAACACATTTCTTATGAGCAATTTCATGGAAAGGATAAAAAGATCGTGGTGCTTCTTTCCCAGTGAGATCCACAATAACCATTTCACCGGGCGCTACTTCTCTTTCGTAGGTCGCCCCAATTAAATCAAAAGCCGTTGTCTCACTCGCAAAGACGATGCTCTCTTGAAATCGTCCCAGCACCAAAGGCCGAAACCCATGTGGATCTCTGACCGCGATTAATGTGTTTTGGTTCATCACGAGAAGCGAATAAGCTCCTTCTACTTGCGCAAGAGCCGTGGTCAGGGCCTTGATCAAGTCAGGTTCTCCCGTTCTGGCAATTAAATGCACAAGCACTTCGGTATCTGAGGTGCTTTGAAAAATAGAACCCATTTTCTCAAGGCGCGCAGTGAGCGAAGCCGCATTCACTAAATTTCCGTTATGGGCAACGGTGACCCAACCGGAAGCTGTTCGCACGAGAAAAGGCTGGAGGTTTTCCTCTTTGTCTCCGCCAGAAGTGGAGTATCGGGTGTGACCGATGGCTTGTTTTCCAGGAAGACGCTCTAATTCATCATTAGAAAAAATGTCACCGACTAAACCTCTTTTCTTTAAAGCGTAGGGTTTTTCGTCTCGGCTTGAGACGATTCCAGCGCCTTCCTGCCCGCGATGTTGAAGCGCGTGGAGACCCAGATAGGTCACATTAGAAGCTTCGGGATGTCCAGCAATGCCAAAAATAGCACACATTAGAAAAACCCTCTTAAACGCTGATCCCATTTTGTTTTCAATTGGGCCAGATCTCGTTGCAATACTTTTGCTCCGCCTTGCTTTACCACCAACTGTCCTTGCTCATTCACACTTCCAATAGCTGTAAACTTTATTCCGGCTTGATTGGCGAGCATTTCAACTTCTGTGCTCTCGGTCGTATCGTAGGCAACCAAAATTCGAGGAACCGTTTCACCGAAAAGAAATGCATCGACATCTACTTCTCTGGGAATTGATATCTCGATTCCCAAGCCATTTAGGCGTGAGTAAAAGGCCATTTCAAGCGCAGCTAATAACAGCCCGCCGTCTGAAATGTCATGAATCGCATAATCAAATTTCTTGGTTTTTATTTTCGATAGAAAATTGAGAGTTCTCACCAAGGATTTCAGATCCGTTTCTTCCGGCTGGCCACAGTCTCGTTGGAACCATTGACTAGCCAAGAGGCTTCCCCCTATCCCACCCTCAGGCAAACCGACTAAGGCCAGGTCCAGCGACGAACTGTGAAAAGCGGAAGGCCTGACTTTTTCTTTACCTTCTGAAAGGCCGACCATTCCAATCATCGGTGTCGGATAAATGGGCTTACCATCCGTTTCATTATAAAGACTGACATTTCCAGAGATAACGGGAATCCCCAAAGCTTCACAAGCTATCGATATGCCCTCAACAGTTTCAGAAAACTGCCAAACCGTTTCCGGGTTTTCGGGACTCGCAAAGTTTAGGCAATCGGTAACCCCGATACTTTGAGTCCCTTTGAGAGCCAAATTAATAGCGGCTTCCGCGATGGCTCGCCTTCCCCCTTCTAGGGGCCAAAGCCAGGAGACTCTGGGATTTCCATCTACGGTCAGAGCCAAGCGTACGTTTTTTCCGGGAATTTCTCGAACTCTTAACACTGCAGCATCTTCAAACGAATCGCCTTCGGTTCGGTTTCCCACCATTGAGTCATACTGCTGGATGATAGGTTCAGGATTCGCAAAACTGGTGGCTTCAAATACGCTTTCAAACTTTTTTTCTAATGAACCGAGGAGCAGTTTGTTTCTGTCGACAAACCATCTCTGTTTTAAATCACTGGGGGCCATAAGGGGTCTTTCGACTTTCGGGGGATCCGTCACCAGCTCCACTGGCAAATCGACAACGGTCATGCCATTTTTTTGCATCAGAACCCGACCTCCCCCAATCACTTCACCAATCACTTCTGCATGGAGATCCCACTTTTCATAAACCTGCCTTAATCGATCTAAGTTTTTCGGCTCACAGACTAAGAGCATTCGTTCCTGAGATTCGGAAAGCAAAAGTTCATAGGCTGACATTTCCGTTTCTCGAGTAGGAACTTTATCTAAATCCAGTGATAACCCAGTCCCGGCTCGATGAGCCATTTCGAAACTCGACGAAGTAAGGCCGGCGGCTCCCATGTCTTGAATTCCAACCATGAGCTTTTCGCTCATTGCTTCGAGGGTTGCTTCGAGAAGGAGTTTTTCCGTGAAGGGATCTCCTACTTGAACTGTAGGTCGAGCCAGCTCTTCTTCACTGGAAAACTCTTTGGAAGACATGGTCGCCCCATGAACGCCATCTCTCCCCGTTTTTGCCCCCACGTAAACCACCACATTTCCGATACCAGTGGCATTCCCTCGATAGATATCCGTTGTTTTTACGAGCCCTAAGGCGAAAGCATTCACGAGGGGATTTTGGTTGTAACAACTATGAAAAAAAGTCTGGCCAGCCACCGTGGGGACGCCGACTGCATTTCCATAATCCCCAATGCCTTTGACGACTCCCCTTACGAGCGACGGTGTTTTAGAATTTCTGGGATCTCCGAAACACAGACTGTCCATGAGAGCAATGGGCCGGGCCCCCATAGTGAATATATCTCTTAAGATTCCCCCCACTCCCGTCGCAGCCCCTTGATAGGGCTCGATGAAGGAGGGGTGGTTATGGCTTTCCATTTTAAAAGCTACTGCATACCCATGGCCAATATCAACGATACCAGCATTTTCCCCCGGTCCTTGCAAAACGCGTTTCCCGCTGGTGGGAAATCTCTTCAGGTACTTTCGGCTCGACTTGTAACTACAGTGCTCACTGTACATACTTGAGAAAATGCCAAGCTCCGCAACATTTGGCTTTCTCGCAAGCTTCCCGCAAATGTACTCGTACTCTTCGCGGCTCAAACTCAGTTCTTTGGCCAGCTCAAGAGTTGAAATCACTGTATCCGAAATCCATTTCATGCTTTTTCTCTCACCTGACGAAGAAGTGCGTTCCAAATTTTCATTCCATCGCGGCTCTTAAGATCCGCTGCTCGTTCCGGATGAGGCATCATTCCGCACACATTTTTTTCTCGGTTGGTAATACCTGCAATTTTTTCAAAACTGCCGTTTAAGTCTTCCAAATAACGAAAAGCGATTTGCCCGTGCTTTTTCATTTCTGAGTAGGTCGTGGGATCAACAACAAACCTTCCCTCGCCATGGGCAATAGGAAGCTTTAACTGAGTTCCCGTGCTTAGAGGTGCAGTCCACGGACTTGGGTCGCCTACTTCTATGGTAACTTCTTTGCAGATAAACCCGAGTTTCTGATTTTTCACCAGAGCCCCCGGCAAAAGGCCAGATTCACACAAAATTTGAAATCCGTTACAAATACCAAAAACTCTTCCCCCACGGCTGGCGTACTCTTTCACGGCAGACATGATAGGAGAAATAGCGGCCATCGCGCCCGTGCGAAGATAGTCTCCATAGGAAAAACCGCCAGGTAACACGATAAGATCGAGTTCTCCAAGCGAAGCAGTATCCTTGTGCCAGAGCCGAGAAACTTCGACTCCCTCTAATTGCCCCAGCGAGAAGGAACAATCCTCATCGCAATTGGACCCTGGAAAAGTAATGACCCCTACTCTCATGCCTCAATAGACTCCAATCGATAAGATTCAATAACCGGATTCACTAAAAGCTTCTCACACATTTTTCCGATTTCGATTCGAGCGTCTTCGATTCTTTTTGCTTCGAGCGTGACGTCGATTACTTTTCCTATCCGAACATCTTTTACCGTATTAAATCCCAGACGCTGTAACGATGCCGCAACTGTGTTGCCCTGGGGATCAAAGACAGAGTCTTTATAGAAAATATGAATTCTTGCTTTCATAGTGACCTCGAAAAGAACTGAGTCAAACGGTGAGTTACCTCTTGGTAAGCTTCATCTACTCGGCCTAAATCGTGACGAAACCTATCTTTATCCATCGACTCTCCAGTGGCTTTGTCCCAAAGTCTGCAACCATCCAGAGTGATTTCATCTGCAAGAAGAACGAAACCGTCTTTTGTTTTTCCAAATTCTAATTTGAAATCGATAAGCTCAAGACCAATTGATTCAAAGACTGGTTTTAAAATGTGATTTACTTTCAAAGCCGAAGCCTTCATTTCCTTAAGTTCAGCTGGTGTTGCCCATCCAAAATGAAAAATATGTTCTTCGGAGATGAGCGGATCCCCCAACGAATCATTCTTAAAAAAAGTTTCTACGATGGGATGAGAAAATGCCTTTCCTTTCTCAAGGCCCAAGCGTTTGCAAATACTACCGGCAGCTCGATTTCTCACTACTATCTCGACTGGGATGATGGTGAGTTTTTTCACCAGCATTTCTCGTTCCGATAATTTTTTAACAAAATGAGAAGGGATTTGGTTTTTAGCGAGAAACTCGAAGATTTGAGAACTGGTTAAATTATTTAAAAGGCCCTTATTTACAATCGTGCCTTTTTTCTGAGCATTAAAAGCAGTCGCATCGTCTTTAAAATACTGAATGACTAGTTCAGACTGATTCGTCTCAAAGATCGTTTTTGATTTGCCATCGTACAGCGGGGATTTTCGTTCAATTATCATTCCCTAGAACTTTCCCGTACAAGTAGTCTAAGTTTTTCAATGCACTTTGGGTGTCAAAGAGCGTGTTGAGTTCTACTTGTGGGAGAACTTTAGCGACTTTAGGATCAGCTTTCAATAGCTCATGAAACGAAACTTTCTCATCAAGGGCTCGTAACGCATTGCCCTGCACAATCGCGTAGGCATCGTCACGGGAGAGGCCTTTTTCAATCAGCTTCAAAAGAACCGTTTGCGAATAAGTAACCCCGGAGAGCAACTGAAGATTTTCGGTCATCTTACCGGGATAAACCTCCAAGTTAACTAGCAGCGAGTTTAATCTCCAAAGAAGGTAATCTCCTAAGATATTGGCGTCGGGCCCAATCACTCGCTCCACAGAAGAATGGCTGATATCTCGCTCGTGCCACAAAGCACAATTCTCCATTGCAGGGATCACCATACTTCGCAAAAGGCGAGCAAGACCGGTCAGATTTTCAGCACTGATGGGATTTCGCTTATGAGGCATAGCTGAGGACCCTTTTTGTCCCGAACTAAATCCTTCCCTAACTTCTCCCACTTCTGTGCGCTGCAAGTGTCTTAACTCAACGGCTATGGCTTCCACTGAAGACCCCAAGAGCGCCAAAGAGGAAAAATAGGCAGCAAACCGATCACGGGAAATCACTTGAGTAGAAAGAGTATCGGGCTGAAGCTTCAGGCTCTCGCAAACAAACTTCTCGATTTCAGGAGGAACATGGGCGTAGTTTCCTACAGCTCCCGATAATTTACCGACCGCGATTTCCTTCTTCGCAACCTCTATCCGTCCATAGGCTCTCTTTAGGCTGTCGTGCCACAAAAGCCACTTCATTCCCATGGTCATGGGCTCTGCATGGATTCCGTGCGTGCGACCCATCATGAGGGTGTTTTTATCTTGAAGCGCTCGCTTTTTGGTTGTTTCTAAACACTCTCGAAGACCCGAGAGAATAAGCTCAGCTGACTTAGTCAAACGATAGGCAAAGGCCGTATCGACAATATCACTGGAAGTAAGACCTAAATGAACAAAACGCCCCGAATCTCCGATGGTCCTTTGAACCTCAGAAACAAAAGCGGCCACATCGTGTTTGGTCTTCTTTTCTGTTTCTCGAATGCGATCGATTTCAAACCCAGCACGCTCCCGAATGTTCTTCATATCCCCGGCTGGAATCTTTCCTAGTTTTGCCCAACCCTCGCAGGCAAGAACTTCGATATCCAACCAAGTTCGGTACTGGGTTTCTTCAGACCAGAGGTGCGACATCTCTGGTCGGCTATACCTTTCGATCACTTGGCCTCCTCAATGCTGTCATCGGTTACGGAAAACAGAGCTTCTAAGAGCGTCTTTCTCGCAAAGTCGTCCGCGAGATTGAGCGAAATCCCGAAGTCTGCGGCCGTATAATACCTGAAGTAGCCCTCGCTATTGAAGTACCAAAGTCCTTGGACTTCTGAAATATTGCGAACAAACGCTGCTGTCCTCTTTCCACCAGCAGTCGTGTCGTAGATCTTAGAAGGAGCTTCATAGCCGCTTGGCATTTTTTCTTGGTTAAATCGGATCACCGTTTCTTCAACTCCGTTTTGGCTCTTCTTCTCAAACTCGTTCTTAATGAAGTAATTGAAAGCGGAGACGATCCCAACAAAAGAAGGTCCTTTCACACTTAAAGAGATCAAAAAAGGTGAACTCTCAACAGGCCCTGGAGGCATTACCTTTCCTGTTTTTTCATCCACTCGGTCAAAGAGAAGAATCGATGGAATACCTTGATTCTGTTTGGTGTATCGTCCATTGTCCAACATACGAGCAGTAGCTTTGTCAAAAGCCGCACGCATCTGACTAGGCGACAATCCGAGCGCTGGGAGATAGCAAGAGCCATCAGCAATATACCAGCGCTGGGTTCCGCTGGGAGCGTAGACAGTGCGATGATCAATAGGCCGAGTAGCACACTCTCCGCATTCTTCCATTTTTCCCATTAATAAATCTCTCACACGACTCATGTTTTTTTCTTGAGCATCTAAGGCACTTGCGGCAGCGCCAGATTTCATTAGTCCAAGAAGTTTGTTTTTTTCTTCACGGTGTTTTGCTCGTAAATCTTGTAGTTCACTTGCGCACTTTTGGTTTCCAAGCCGTGCTTGAAAAAATTCAGCTACCGTTTTCCCTTGAGTGAGCCCTAAATCCATCTGGGCCTCAGGAATTACCGGACGATCCGCAGCAAACAGCTGTAAGGCCACCGTTAGTACTAAGAGCATTTGTTTTTTCATGGGGTTTCTCCTTTTTTAAAAATAAGTGGTACAGAATCGAGAAGCGAAAACAATTCACCTGAGCGATCCATTTCCAAAATGACTAAAGCGATTTCTTTCATTCGTTCATTTTGAATTTTGGCCAAAAGACGCATTCCCTCGTCGACGACTTTCTTTTCAGATAAAACTCTTACTTCATTCATTAAATCCAAGACGGAAACCTGATTTTTTCGGCTTTTAAGAAGCTCGTGGAGCTCAGAAAATCCTTTTTTCTTTGAAAAATCGCTGATCCACTGACTTTCTGAATCTGTGATTCTCCATTCGGTTTCGAAAAGTCTTTGGGTAAATCCAGAAACAGTCTCCGGGCTTACTCTCTCAGTTAGCCTCGCAAGAACTCCAAAAATCAAATCGGAACCTTTTTGACCCTCAAGATCCTCCCCAAGTACTTCGTTTAATTTCCCCTGAAGAAGCCTTGCCTGAACCGCTGAAAGGCCTGCGAAGCCTCTCACTCCTTTAGAAAGTCTATTCCCATTGAGAAGAAGAGATTGAAATCCTGGGTTTACTGGAACCCCCTCTTCGGATTCTTTAAAAAGAGATAGTTCAGATAAGATGCTTAAGGTGGTTCCTAAATTGGAAAGTTCAGGTGCCCCGAGTTTTCTAATAAAGGAGTGATAAAAGCTGAAAAGTCCATCTAAGGCATAAATGCTCTGAACGTTCATTAAGATTTCATTCACCCACTCGGCCACTTCGAGATCAGATTGAAAAAGACTGACCAACAACGCACGATCTTCCATCTCAAGCGCACCAATTTTCAGATCTTCAAACAGAAGCTTTCTCAGCTGCTGCCACTGCTTGCTATCAATCTGGGCCAGAAAACCTTGTCCTTGAGCGAGTAGGTTAGGTGAGCTTTTTAAAAACTCCAGGCCCAAACCACTTTCTGAATGGGTTCCGATCAGGCTTTGCACGAGAGTTACGAGAAAAGGAGTAATGTCCGCGAAGGGTCTTACCGCATGTGCTGAAGCTACTGCTTCAGAGAACCCTTCGGTGAGGGAGAGAGTTTCGGAAGAAAAAGTAACTGAGTAATTATTTTTTCCACTATCCTGTTCTCGAACCAGACTTTCCAAACGAGAAAGCGTTGTCAGAAGTCCCAAGCTTCGAAGATCTCGTTGAACGGATTCGGAGACTTCATTTTGCGATTCGTCTTTGATGAGGTTTAAGCGAAACTCTTTTATGAGAACTGGGCTTTTCCAGAGAGTCTCTTCAAAGGATTCTGGATTCATTTCTTTTATTTTGGGTGCTAACTGACGAACGGCTTCTTCAAGAAGACGAGTTAAAAAAAGCGCATTTAATTGCAGCGGCAAACGATAAGAACCACTGTCTACTTGGGGCTCAAGCCTTCGGGGATCTGAAATCTTTTGAATCCCGGAATACAGAACCGAGTAAAGTCGAATAAATTCTTGAGTGGGAGGGGCACCTACGTCTCCCCTAGGAAGTGCTAGCCAAAATTCCCGGTCCAAGCGGCTACCATCTTCGGGCTTTAAGAGTACCTGTCTGACAAGTTCTGAAAGCGATTTTACAAAAATCGGATCCCACCTCATCGTCAAAGCGTGAATGATGTCGGGATTAGAGCGCAGCCCCTCCTGAAGTACGGTCACTGCCCGTTCGGCCGGCCGATTGAGAAGTTCTGCGAGTCGCAAAGCCTGATTCACGAAACTTCGTTTCTCGGAAAAATCTTTTGCTAACTGACTAAACCAAGTTTCTCCTGAGGCGTTTAAATTTTCACGGCTGGCTTCCGCCAATGGAGCTACCCACTGGAGATCTCCGACAGATTGAATCAGGTCTTGGAGCTTTAATCGGGTTGGCTCATTTCCTAGAAGCTGAAAGAATTCCTCCCAGATTTTCCCTGTGTTCACTTCCGGCTTCTCGGGCACTAATAAGGTTTTATCGGCGGCAGCCCCTAGAGGCTTCAAAACACCGTTTACAAAATGGGGATCCAACGTTCCGGCGACTCTGGGAAGAAGAGACCAAAGCTCCTCATCCTCGAACATTTGGGGTAAAGCCGGACCCAGTTTCTGAAGATTTTTCTTCCAAAGCGAAAACCCTTGTCCTTGAACACGGGCCTTCACTAATTGAATCAAACCCTTTGAAGAAAGAGCGTCTTGATACACCCATTCGTTTAAGAACTGGCCCCAAGCGGATAATTCGGCATCAGAGAGTGTCCCGATCCACTGAGCAAGGGAATTAAACTCACCTTTTTGGTTTAGAATTTTAAAAAGTTCTCGTAGGTCCTTTGCACTGAGTTCTCTTCCTAAAATGAGTTGGTCGACTGGAGCCGAAGGTGGCCCTGAAAGAACGGGTCTTTGTAGCGGTTTCCCGCACCCCAAAAGGCTGCTGATCAAAAGCAGTCCCCCTAAAATTGGAATAGATTTCAACCGGAACACGGCGGGCACTTTACCCTTTTTAATGCGCCGAGTCAATAACTGGGATCTTATAATCAACTATATGTATTTATTATTTTTTCTGACCTATTCGCTTGAGCATCTGAGCCGCTTGAACCGAGCCTGCCAGAATAGCTGCCCGTTTTTGGGAAAAATCGAGAGGGGCAGCTTTTAACTCTACCTGAAAAGCTCCCTCAGCCTGAGCTAACTCTTCTCGAATATTTTTCCGCAAAGAAGCTAAAAAGATATTTCTAATGGTTGGCTTTTTAGGGTTTTCCTTGGAGCCTTTAGAAAAATTTATATAGTCCGAGTACATTTGAACCGCCAATATCGGATAAGCTCCTCTTTTTTTGGCTTCAGATACCCCGAGGCTTTGAAGATCAAATGATTTCGGAACAGAGATGTCTTGCTCTGGAAAATTTCGATAAAGGCCTGGAACGGCGAGCGTCTTTAAAACCGGATCAACCCATTCTCCAGAATCAAAAACCCCCTGTTTTTCTTTTTCGGTATTCCCAGCCACGATAATGATCGGAGTTTGAGAATCACGTAAATCTTTTTTCTTTAAAAAACTCTCGATGAGCTTTGAAAGGGCACCTTCCTCTTCGCCCTTTTTCAAATTACAGGCCTTCTCAAAATCCTCGTTTTGAAGTCTCATGGCAAACCACTCGAGATCATGAACCGATTTAAAAAATCCATAACCAAGAGCAAAGAGTGCTGGCCACCCACTCGCTACGATCAAATCGATTTTCACGCCTTCCATCTTCAGTCGCTTGAGAAGACCTACCGTTGCAAAACTTGCGACTCCGGCCCCTCCTAAAACAAGCGTAATTCCCGGTTTTTTTGCAAAAGATCCCTCAGAGCTGCCAGCTGCCGCCCCAGGTGTCACTGGAAACTCCATTCGGGTATCGGAGTCCACTTGAACGGGACTTGAATCAACATTCTCCAAATCCTGAAAGGTTTTCAAATCCGAACCGGGACGTTTGATAGCGCAAGCAGAGAGGTTCAAAATCAATAGAAGTGAAAGAAGAAAGGGATGTTTTCTAGCGTTCATAAAAAAATAAGTACTCTAGATTACCACTTTTTTTACCTGGAAGAGGAGAAGTTTCAGGACCACCTTTTTTCTGAAAGCCGCGAATGCTCATCCATTCCTCAAATTTATGAAGACTTTTTTGAACCGCTTCATCGCTTCTTACCTTCCCTTTTTTTCCTAAGTTTTCAGGACCCACTTCAAATTGTGGCTTAAAAAGCAAAAGCCACTGTTTCAGAGACAGAAACTCTTTCGATAGGGGCTCAATTACTTTTTCAATAGAAATAAAAGAAACGTCGACCACGGCCAGCTCCACTTTCTCACCCCAGTCCCCCAGCGTTTCTTTTGTGAGGTAGCGTGCATTGGTTTTCTCTAGATTACTGACTTGGGGATGATTGCGAAGCTCAGCATCCAATTGTCCGTAGCCAACGTCGATTGCGACTACATGGGAAGCTCCGCTTTTCAAAAGACAGTGAGTAAATCCCCCGGTCGAGGCTCCGATATCCATACATACTTTTCCAGTTACTGAAACTTGGAACTTGTCGATGGCAAATTGCAGCTTATGCCCCGCCCGACTTTTAAACAGAAGCGAACGAGATTTGACCTCGATTTCAAAGTCCACAGGATAAGCAGTTCCCGGCTTTTCTAGTCTCTGCCCTTGCGGACCAAAAACCTCTCCAGCCAATATCAAAGCCTGGGCTTTCTCGCGGCTCTCACAGAGTCCACGTTCGACTAATAAAACGTCGAGTCGTTTTTTTCCCATGTTTAATTGAGGACGATAGAACTTTCTGCTGTGGTCCGTCGACTTCCTGGAACAGAAGAAGGTTTCGATTCGTTTATTTTTTCGAGGATTTTTGCAACGACACTATCCGCATCCAAACCAGTCTGTTTCCTTTGAACTGCAGGACTTGCATGATCAATAAAAAGATCAGGAAGTCCCAAACAAAGAGCGGACTGCTTCAAACTCTTTTTCTGCATCAGCTCGAGTACCGCGCTTCCAAATCCCCCGCAGACAGTATTTTCCTCAAGCGTGACGACCAATTTGGAACGGCTGATCCATTCAACTAAGAGTTTTTCATCCAAGGGTTTTACAAAGCGTGCATTAATACTAGCGGTGCTAAACCCTTCCGAACGTACTTTTTCTTGGGCCTCAAGAACGGTCTGAACGGCAAAACCAATTCCAATCAAAAGGACATCCACTTGTTCTTTATCAGCTTTTAGAAGCTCTCCTTTTCCGATCGGTAAGGTCTTGAGTTTTTTATCCATGGGAACGCCCACGACCTCTCCTCGAGGATAACGGAACGCAATCGGACCCTTTTGATATTCCACTGACGTTTTTACCATGTGTTGCAATTCGTTTTCATCTTTGGGAGCCATGATTACAAAGTTCGGGATGGCTCTTAAGTAAGTCAGATCAAAAGCTCCCTGATGGGTCACTCCATCCGCACCCACCAACCCAGCTCGATCCATCGCAAAAATCACCGGAAGGTTTTGAATACCCACATCGTGGATGCACTGATCGTAAGCTCTTTGCAAAAATGTAGAATAGATAGCAGCTACTGGTCGATACCCTTCAGTCGCCAGGCCAGCAGCAAAGAGAACGGCATGGCTTTCTGCAATTCCCACGTCGTAAGTTCTTTTTGGAAATTCTTTTTGAAACTTATTGATTCCTGTTCCGCTAGGCATTGCTGCAGTAATCGCGACGATTCTGGGATCTTCTTTTGCTAACTGGATCAAAGTATCGGAAAAAACATCTTGGTAATTTGGTTTTTTAGGAGCTCCGGGTTGAATACCGTCTTTAATCGAAAAAGGAGATACTCCGTGGTACTTCAGCGAATTTTCTTCAGCGAGTTTATAACCTTTTCCTTTTTTGGTGACCACATGAACCAAATAAGGTCCGCCCTCGGAGCCGGTCTCCTTCACAAAGGAAAGGGCTTCCACTACGGCATCGATGTCATGGCCGTCGATAGGCCCCATGTATCGAAATCCAAAACATTCAAAGAGAATTCCCGGCGTAAAGAAATTTTTCATGCTCTTACGAGCGCGAGAAGCTAACTTGGAAAGGTCTACTCCATGGCTCGCCATAGAATCTACAGCTGATTTGATTTCATTTCTTAAACGATTGTAACCAGGGTGAATCAAAGCATGATTCACGAAACGGTTCAGCGCCCCCACATTGGAGTCGATGGCCATATCGTTATCATTTAAAATCACAACTAAGTTCTTGGCAGGAATATGACCGGCATTATTCAAAGCTTCAAAAGCAAGTCCACCAGTCATCGAGCCATCGCCAATAATGGCAATAGCCATATGATCAGAACCGCTGAGTCTTAACCCTTCCGCAATTCCTAAAGCAGCCGAAATAGAAGTACTCGCGTGGCCAGCTCCAAAATGGTCATACTCGCTCTCTGCTCGACTTGTGAAACCACTAATTCCGCCATGTTGCCGAATGGTGTGAAAACGATCTTTTCTCCCGGTGAGGATCTTGTGTGGGTAAGCTTGATGACCGACATCCCAGACTAATTTATCTTTGGGGGTATCAAACACATAGTGGAGAGCAACGGTTAGTTCTACCGTTCCTAAATTAGATGAAAAATGGCCGCCTTTTTGGGAAATGACTTCCAAAATCAGATCTCTGACCTCATCACAAACCGGACCGAGCTCCTTCCCTTTCAGGCGGCGCAAGTCCTGCGGTAAATTAATTTGATCGAGTAGCTTTCCCACTAGTATTTCCTATGTCGGATGAACTCAGCAATATCTCTGAGTGCTTGGGATTTGTCACCCCAAGGTTCCACAGATTCAATAGCCG
The DNA here is from genome assembly GCA_945878405.1 of Bdellovibrio sp. ZAP7. Classification (GTDB taxonomy): domain Bacteria; phylum Bdellovibrionota; class FAC87; order UBA2466; family UBA2466; genus RFNO01. The sequence continues at coordinate 9,343 of CAMCTJ010000002.1, read as the reverse complement.
TTTGAATTAATTGGTCTAAAAGATCCTGCATTTCAGCCCGGTTCATGAGCTCGCTATACGCGGGACGGGCTTTTTTTCGGGGGCCTCTGGCATATCGGCCGCTGGATTGAGCATCCAAAATATCGTCTGAAATCTGGAAAGCTAACCCCAGTGCACTTCCATAACGCTTTAATAATAAAGAGTTTTTTTCGTCCAACCCACTTAATCGGGCTGGCAAGAGCACCGAAGCCACAATCATCGCTCCGGTTTTATGGATATGGATAAATTCGACTTCGGGCAAATTGAACTGGGTCTGTTCTAACGTAATATCGATAAATTGCCCGCCAACTAGTCCCCGTACCCCTGCCGCCGATACTAAAAGGTCTAAAGCTGACAAAACATGAGCGGGACTAAACTTCTTTTGCTCCTGAAGTCGCCCGAGAAGTCCAAAGGCTTCAGTGAGAAGAGCATCCCCTGCCAAAATAGCGACCGCTTCTCCAAATTTTTTATGGCTGGAAGGCTTTCCTCTGCGTGTATCGTCATCGTCTAGAGCGGGTAAGTCGTCGTGGATTAGGGAATAGGTATGGATGTACTCCACAGCCAGTGCAGCCGGCAAAACCTCCTGAGGATCGATTCCTAAGCACTGTGCAGTGGCAAGAGTAAGCATTGGCCGAAATCTTTTTCCGCCGCCGGAGAGACTGTACTCCATTGCTTCAATGAGAGGAGCAAACCGTTGAGAGGCTGTTTTTCGATAATGATTGAGACTCTGCTCAATCCCAGCATCCACTAAGGCTACCCACTCTGAAGAATAAGTCTTGAAATTCATTGAGAAACATCAAAAGGAGTTGTTTTAAGATCCCCTTCTGGAGTCTGCATCAGCAGTTCAACTTTTCGCTCAACCTCTTCTAATTGCTTTAAGCATTCGCGGGATAAAGCCACCCCTTTTTCGAAGGCCTTTAGTTGAGCTTCTAGGGGAATTTCTCCGCCCTCAAGCTGGCCGACGATTTTTTCAAGTTCCTTCAAAGAGGTTTCAAATGTGTTGTTTTCGTTTGGGTTGCTCATAGGCCCCAAAGAATAGGTGACCCGGGCTGAGACTGTCAATCCGAGCGCTGTTTAAATTGACATTACGGATAGATAGCTCGAAACAGATAAGACGCAATGAAAGTTCTTTTATCCCTTTATTTCCTATTGGCTTTTTTACTGTCGGGCTGTTTCGAGCATTCCTCCTCCAAAACCTTGCCCATTATAGAGAACGAAATTCGATTGGGGGAGTACGGCGCCATGACGGGTGCTGAAAGCGTTTTCGGAACAGACACTCATAAAGGAATCTGGATGGCCGTAGAGGAAGCGAATCGTAAAGGCGGAATCCGGAAAAAACACATCAAGATCATCTCTTACGATACCGAGGGAAAAGCTGAAAAAGCGATTTCGGCAGTCACAAAGCTCATCAATCACGATCACGTGCACGTCATTTTGGGAGAGGTAGCCAGCTCTCTTTCTTTAGCAGCAGCTCCCGTTGCTCAATCTTATCAAGTACCGATGATTAGCCCTGCGAGCACTCATCCTAAAATCACACAATTGGGGAATTATATTTTTAGAAGCTGTTTTATAGAACCCTTCCAGGGTTCAGTGATGGCAAAATTTGCAATCAACCATCTTAATTTAAAAAAAGCAGCCATTCTTAGAGATCAGGAAAGTGAATACAGCCACGCTCTAGCCAATTTTTTCTCAGATGATTTTAAAAAAATGGGCGGCCAAATCCTCATTGACCTCAATTATTCTTCACGAGCTGGGAACTATCGTGCCCAACTCCTCAAAATTAAATCTACAAAGGCAGATATTATTTTTATTCCTGGTTATTACCGTGAAGTAGAGAAAATTATTCCTCTGGCAAAAGAAATTGGAATTCGAGCTGTTCTCTTAGGAGGAGATGGCTGGGACGGACTCCATTTAAACCCACAGGACCAGAGCCCACTCTTGCCGGCTTATTTTAGTCATCATTTTTCAGCAGATGATAAAAACGCAGCAGTACAGGGCTTTGTCTCTCGCTTTGAAGAACAATACGGCCACCGGCCCAATGGACTTTCCGCTCTAGGCTATGATGCTGCCTCGATTGCGCTGGATGCGATTCAACGTTCTTCTGATCTGAGTCCTAAAAACATCCGAGAAGCCATTGCGTCTACGCGAAATTTTCAAGGGGTTACAGGAGTGATTTCTATTAACTCGGACCGAAACGCGATCAAGCCGGCGGTGGTTTTAAAAGTGGAACCTTCGGGAACATTTTCCTACGTAGCTAGTATTAATCCTTAGAAAACGTGACTCGTTCCAATCGGTAGATTTTATTTTTATGATCTAAGCGATTTGCAGCTTTTACTCTGATTCCATCCACTACCGCTTCCCAGTTGTCTCCTGGAGCAATGAAACCATTGGCGCGATAAGCTTCCTCATACGCACGCTGGAGAAATTCAGTTACTTTTTCTGGGCTTTCCGAATCCAAAACGACCCAGGTTTTTCCTTCATTACCCTTATATTCAAAAGTAAGTCTTTTAAAACCTGGTGCCAGTTCTTCTTCTTTCTGAATACTTCCTTTTCCTTCCAGGCTTTTACGAAATTCTGAATTAAGGAGGGATCCGCCGTAAGAAGTCGTCTGAGCTTGTTCCCCTAAAAGAGCCACAGACACCTGGGGTAATTTTGGCTTGTATGGATCCTCACCTTTTGGGGAACTCTGCCCACCTTCCATCGATTCACGATAGCGTCTGATATCGAAAAGCAATTCGTTGGCATTCCACCCTCGGCGCTTAAACTCGGCGACATCCTCAGGCATTTCCTTGATCTCTTTAGCTAGCCAATATTTTCTGCTTTCATAGTATTCCGGATCGACTTCCTTCATTTCGGTGAGAACTTTTTTCCAAGTCAAAAACTCAATAGTCTTCCATTGATCCAAAACGCGCTCTGCACTGACTTCGGTTTTCAGCAGCTTTGGTAGATTTTGTTGTCCGACCCAATCCAAAAAAGCTTTGTTGTTCTCGGCAAGAAGGGCCATTTCAAGTCTTGCTGTTTTTTTGTTCTGCTCTGCCGTTTTGGAATATTCAATTCCAGCAAAATCAAGGAGAAGTCGATTGAGAAGTGGCCCACCTCTTTGATCACGAGAATCAAAAATAAAGTGCCCATAGCCCTCAACAACATCAATTTCCGCTTGAGGGATTTTTTCCTGAGTCCACTTCACTGCATCTTTAAAAGTATGTTCGGGGGAAACTCCCAGTTTTTTCATTATGCCTGCATTTCCCAACTGGTTCGGATAGGGAGCAGACGGTTTCACTAAGTTTACGCCTCGGGGAAGTTTTTCTCCTGGTCCAGGAGCAGGCCACCACTCATCTTTTTCTCCTACTACCAATTTTACTCGCAAGTCGGGAGAAAGCCCTCGAGTGTGCCAATCGCTTTGTCGAGCCATCTTACCCGCCCAGTCGCCCCCTGCAGGATTATCTTCAACTTTTTGATCCCCTCCAATAAAGGACATTCCAGGAGTTGTAACGTTTTCATACATCCACTCATGAGAAGGACTTTTTCCCCAAGCACCTGAGATCAAAAACAACCCTCCGCCGTTGAGGTCCTTCGGAAATTCCGAAGCGAACTGAAGTGCGATCTCAGGTCCGAAACTGTGGCCTACTAAATAAATGGGTTTTTTAGATTTTTTTACTTCCCCGACGGCTTCTCGAAGCCATTTTATGAACTCGGCTCGATCGCTTAATCGGGCTTCGCCTTTATTAGAAGCATGGAAAGGAAGATCAACTGCCACTCCAGAGATTCCCTGTTGGGCAAGCCAATTCATATTGTGAATAAAATTTCGACCACTTGATTTAGCTGTTCCTGAACCATGAAAAAAGAGCGCGACGGCTTTGGCGCTTGGGTCGACCAACGGAGACTCTCCAACATGATCAGGTTCCGAGGCGGTATGATAAAAAGTTGTTTTAAGTCTGGGATCCCATTTTCTTACCAGAAGCCCCTCAGAGACAGTTGCATCTCTTCCCTTTAACAGAGCAACGGGATCTTTTGCTAATCGATCCACAAGGACTGATGTTCCGGTTCGTTCGAAGATCCTTTGGCAATCTGAAGCATCTTTTGCCCAAGATAAGACGACCGATGTCAGAATCAAGTAAATGACAATGAATTTCATAAGTGATCTCAGAACAACTTATCGGACGGATGCACCCATTCCATGAATCAAGGTGCGCTCTTCATCTCGAAACAGGACAACGATTTTTCCGTTGTCTTTTACTTCTTCGACGATTCCCAAACCAAACTTGGTGTGACTAATAACATCGCCTAATTGGAATAGTTCCTGAGTTTTATAGGGCTTCATGGGAAGCTGTTTCTTCGTAGCCATCTTCTGTTCCCAATATTCAGAATTTTTCACAAAAGTCTTGGTTGCCCGAGGAGCTTTGGGAGCAAGAGAAGATGTTCTCCTCGAAGAACTGCCGCTTTCTCCCAGTCGATAGTTATGGGGACTCTGACAAGTTTTACAAATCACCCGAGCCGGCTTAGTCCCCATCATCGCTATGATCACATGGGCAAGGTCTCTCTTGCATTTCCCACAGTAAGCTAAGATATCGCCCCCGACTTTGGCTGCCCCGTACAAATTCATGGTTTCTTCTCCCCAAGCAATGTTATCCTTATCTTAACCCCTTTTTCTATGGCTCTTAGCAAAAAAATCGTCATCGCTATACCTGTTATTGCTATTGTGGGCCTGGTCATCTTTTTCACGTTAGTTTCCCGAGACATTGAGATTGAGGGCTCTCTGGAAAAAGACTTTAATTTGGCTCCCAAACTCGAATTTCGCATGCCCAATGGTAAAACAGTCAACTTGCATGACCTCAAGGGAAATGCAGTTCTTCTCAATTTTTGGGCTACGTGGTGCGAGCCGTGCATGGAAGAAATGCCTTCTTTAAGTGTTCTGGAAAAGAATTATAGGAGCCATGGGTTGACCGTCCTAGCCGTTAATATACAGGAAAGTCCCGAGTCTGAATTAAGAGATAAATTGGAAGGAATCCGTCTCCCGCAAAATTTGATTTTCAATGTTAAGAGATCGCAGATCTCTCAATACAAATTGGAGGGAATTCCCTATACGATTTTTATTAATCGCGAGGGACGTCCTGTAAAAACCTTCGAAGGTCCCCGTGATTGGGCATCTCCAGAAATGTTTCGGCAAATTGATGAGCTCTTGGCCCGTTGACGAAAAAAGTAAAAGCTGGTGAGATCGAAACATGGTGTCACCTAAGAACTGCAGCTTTGCTTATCGCCTCGGTATTTTTGCTCTGTTCATGAGTGCTTATGGTCTTCTCTATGTGATTCCTAATTTCTTTTTGAGCCTTTCCCCCAAAGAACTTCCTTTGTTCTGGATTGATAGAGCTGTGCCTCTCATTCCCTGGACTTTTTTGATCTACACTTCGGACTATTTTGTTTTTGTAGTTGCTATGTTTCTTTTAACTGAAAAAGAAAAATTTAATTCCTTCACACGGATGATGTTTGGAGTGCTCTTTGTCTGTGGCGCTTTCTTTTATGGATTTCCTACCACCTACCCTCGTCCAAATTATCCTGCAGAAACCCACTGGTTACTGGGAGCCGTCATGCAGTTTGTGGCCTTAGCTGATTCTCCTAGAAATTGTTTTCCCAGCATGCACGTGGGCCTTACCGCAGTTGCCACTTGGTCAATGCGGCACTTTGGGCGCCGGACCTTGTTGGCTTTTAGTCTTTGGTCGCTTGCCATCTTTGCTTCGACTCTTACAACCAAGCAGCACTACTTCCTCGATATTTTGGGGGGGCTGATGGTCATGAGCCTCATCGTGGCGCTTGAAAATCGGCTCTTTTCCCCGACGATTGTCGAACGCCAGCAGCTATGATAGTGCTAAGCGTTAATGAATTCCTTTAGTCTTGTACATTTGATCCAAAATGAGCTGGAAACCGATCATTTTACTCAGGACGTCACGGGTAAACTGCTCGAAAATGGCCAGAACAAACCAGTTCAAGCATTTGTATTTTCGAAGGAAAATGGGATTTTTTCTGGGGTTTCCGTTTTGGAATCTTTTCAATCCCTTTTTGCCGGTGAAGTAGAGTTTCATTGGGGGATTTCGGAAGGGGCCCAGCTTTCTTCCGGCACACAAATCGTTGAATTAACCGGTCCCCGAAAAACTCTTTTAGCCATTGAAAGAACCCTCCTAAATTTCTTAGGACATGCTTGTGGGGTGGCCTCGCTTACCCGGTCTTTTGTAGAAGCTGTAAAACCCCATCCCGTTCAAATTCTAGCCACAAGAAAGACTCTCCCGGGCTTAAGAACTCTCCAGCTGACTGCGGTTCAAGCTGGGGGAGGAAAAATCCACCGAAGATCTCTGTCAGATGGAATTTTGATAAAAGAAAACCACAGTGCCCTTGAAAGTGAAGTGGCTTTACTCCAAAAAGCTCATCAAGCTCGTTCTCCTCTTCATGGAATTGAAATTGAAGTCCAGAATGTTGATTCGTTAAACAATGTTTTATCCTGTCCCTATCCTCCCGATGTCATCATGTTGGATAATTTTTCAGCGAAAGATGTTCAATCTGCTGTTGCTCTTATCAGAAAAAAACTTCCCCCCTGTCGAATTGAAGCTTCTGGTGGAGTGGACTTACAGTCGGTGAGAGCTTTAGCTGAAACAGGAATTGACTACGTCAGCGTCGGAAAACTGACTCACTCAGCTTCCGTATTAAATCTTTCTTTGGATTTTAGATTATGAACTCTCAGGACTCATCAAAACGCGTTTTGATTATCGGTTCAGGAATCGCAGGCCTCTCTGCGGCTATCTCACTTGCCCAACAGGGGTTTAAATCTTTAGTTATTACAGCTGCTGCTGACTTGCCAGAAACGAACACCGCCTACGCCCAAGGGGGAATTATTTATCAAGGAGATGATCCGGAAAGTGATTCACAAGCCCTTGAAAATGACATCATCAAAGCCGGTGGAAATGTTAACTATCTTCCGGCGGTAAGACAGCTCGTTGAAGAGGGACCACGACTGGTCGAAGAGATTCTCCTTAAAAAGGCCAAAGTGCCTTTTGATAAAGATGAAAATCATGCTCATTATCACTTGACCCGAGAAGGAGGACACTCGGCCACGCGAATTATCCACCGCGCAGATGAATCGGGACGTGCGATTGAAGAAGCTCTTTTAAGCTACGCTAAAACCTTACCCGAAATAGAATTTTTAAGTGGCGCTACAGCTGTTAATCTTCTGATGACCTCGTTTCATGCGAGTGATCGCACCGTCCTTCATGGGGAAGCTCGATGTTTTGGGGCTTTTGTGTTCTTTCAAAAGACTGGCATGGTGGAACCCATTTTTTCAGCTCACACAGTTTTAGCAACTGGGGGCATTGGTCAGCTTTTTCTTCATAGCACGAATGGGAAGTTTGCAAGGGGAGATGGTATCGCACTGGCTCATCGAGCTGGTTGTCGATTAGAAAATTTAGAGTATGTCCAATTTCACCCGACTACTTTTTTTCAGGCAACCGGACCTCGATTTTTGATTTCGGAAAGTTTACGTGGCGAGGGAGCCTACCTCATCAACCAAAAAGGAGAGCGTTTCCTGAAAATGCGACTCCCTGCTTTAGAGACTCCTGAATTAGCTCCCAGAGATAAAGTGGCTCAAGCGATACACGAAGAAATGCTAGCGACGGGTGCTCCGTGCGTTTTTCTCAGCATCAGTCACAAACCCGCTGCTTGGATCAAGGAACGTTTTCCTTTTATCTTTAAATCATGTCTCAGGTTTGGAATTGATATGACCAAGGAGCCGATACCCGTGGTTCCTGGAGCGCACTACCATTGTGGGGGTATTTGGACAGACCTTTCGGGAAAAACTTCTGTTTCTAATCTTTGGGCCGCTGGAGAAGTCGCCTGTACCGGTTTACACGGTGCCAATCGCCTTGCGAGCACTTCCCTTCTTGAGGGCTTGGTTTGGGGATCAAAGGCCGGCGAATCGATAGCCACCTCGCTTAAAAAAGAAGGCACTCCCGTTATTCCTGAAATTGAACCTTGGAAAAGTGAAACCGGAAGCATCGAACCATCTTTTTTAACCCAAGACTGGCTGACTTTGAAACACACGATGTGGAATTATGTTGGCTTAATTAAAACCGATTTGAGATTGGAAAGAGCCCAGGGAGTTCTAGGAGAACTGTCCAGAGGCATTGACCAATTTTATCGGCATGCAGCTTTGAGCGATGAGCTGATTGGCCTCCGGCATGCTTCATTAGTCGCACGGCTAGTTGTAGAAGCAAGCCTCCGAAACAGACGTTCCTTAGGCTGCTACTTGCGGGATGAGAACAGTGTTTGATAAGGAAGAACCTATGGACTTGAACCGAATTGCCGAATTGGAAAAACTTCCGGAAGAAGAATTAGCAGAACGCATCCGACTTGTTAGAAAAAGTCAGGGGAAAGATGTCTGCTTACTTGCTCATCTCTACCAGCGAAAGAAGATTACAGAACTCGCTGATTTCGTAGGTGATTCTTACGGTCTGTCTAAATCCGCTGCAACTTTTGAAGGTGGAAAATACATCGTTTTTGCTGGCGTCCGGTTTATGGCAGAAAGCGCACGAATTCTAGCAAGACCCGAGCAAGCAGTTTTGCATCCCGATCCCGAAGCAGGATGCCCAATGGCTGATATGGCTTCTCTTCCCCAAGTAACTACAGCTTGGGATTTTTTAAAAGCTGGGCCTGCTACAACGCCTATCACCTACATGAATAGCACTGCGGACATCAAAGCTTTTTGTGGTGAACGAGAGGGAACGATTTGCACCTCGAGCAATGCGATGAAAACGTTTGAGTGGGCTTTTCAAAAATCAAAGCGGATTTTCTTTCTGCCCGATGAACATCTCGGAAGAAATACAGCGCTTAAATTTGGCATTGATCCTTCTGAGATCGCTGTCTGGGATCCCGAACAGCCAGATGGAGGAAGTCCGGAAGATTACGACGAAGCAAAAGTTATTCTGTGGCGAGGGTATTGTCCGGTGCATATGAAATTTACTGTACGGGATATGGAACATGTTCGACGATTTTATCCAAAAGCGAAAATTTTAGTTCATCCCGAATGTACTTCTGATGTCGTTGCTAAAGCGGATTTTGTAGGAAGTACTGAAGCCATTCGACAATTTGTGGCCAAGGAAACACAGGCAGGGGACCAGATCTTTATTGGAACCGAAATCAATTTAATACAAAACTTGGCTGCTCAGTACCCCGACCGAATGGTCACCAAGCTTCATCGCTCGCTTTGCTTGACGATGTATCAAATCACCATGGGACGGCTTCTTTATACTCTCGAAAATTTGGAGACATTTGAGAGAGTGGAGGT
>CAMCTJ010000001.1 GCA_945878405.1 Bdellovibrio sp. ZAP7 | reverse complement strand
CGGTCGGTTTCGTTTCTGCGTCGAGAAGAATCTTCCCCTTCAAGGCTAGTTGCTTGTGCGGCTGCGGTGGGGTCATTTGAGAGTTGTGAAAGCACATGCTGGGCGGCATCCCGCAAAGCCAAAAATTCTGGCGAGAGAGATTCCCCAGTGGCCTGATTGCGATCGTTGAAGGCACGAGAAAGCTTCTGAGCTGTCTCTTGAATCGCGGCCTTTGTTTGTCGTTCATCCGGATTTCGAAGACGTCCCAGAAATGTTTCCAAGTCGGGCTCTAGAAGATCGCGAGTTGAGGGCGTGGTTAGATGAACTTCGCCGCTGTTTTCAGACCGAGAGAAAGAAACCCGCCCTTGTGTCTGAAGAGGATCAATGGGGCTTGGGCCTTTGACATCTGCAGGGGTGAGCGTCCCTTGTAATATTTTCTGGAGTTCTCTTCCCAGATCACTCGTCTGGGCTTGCGTCATGCCTTCGCCCGGCTTTAACGAAAAGGCCGGATCGCCTACGGCTTTTCGAAAGTAATTGGCGAGAATGGGGTGAAGCCAATAATCAAACTCGGGTGTTTTGCTAAATGCCGTAACAAAAGAAAGCAGCTCGTCTGAGCCCTCTTTTCGAAGCTTTTCTATCTCTTTCAAAAGATCGGGGTGAAGCTCGAGTTTAGGTTCTTTGGAAAGAAGGCTTTCTTCGTTTTTTTGAATTTGTTTGAAAAAGGCTTGAAAGAAAGCAGCAAACTCTTTTTTGCCTTTATGCTTAGCCATCACCGCTTTTAGATTTTCAAAGAGCTCGCGCATTTTCTGGTAGACCAAAAGATCTTCCGGACGAGCGGTCCCATCCCTTTTTAATTTCCCACCGTTTGGCTGTACTTGATTAAATATTCCATCTTGGTTGAGAAGAGATGAAAGAGCATTGGAAGACCCTTCTTGGCCCTCCGCAAGACAAGAAAGGGAATCTGAAACAGCTAAACGAAAAATGCGATCATCGGGCGCTTTGTATCTCCAAGCCGTGACGACGTCATAGGCCCAAGAGGCTCCCATGCCCCCACCGCCGTATCTTTTCTCTGTGAGGGACTCCACTGGCACCAGAGGTCGGGAAGTTTTCTGAGCAGTATTTGATTTGAGTTCTGTCTCCAGCGAATTCAAACCAAAAGTTTGTTCAAACTGAGTTTTTGAACACTGGGAAGTTCGTGAAGGGACTTTGGGACGTTTCGTTGGCGTGGCTTCGTGTTCAGAAAAAACAGGAACGCCTCCAAAAACGAAGGATACCCCGAAAATAAAGAGTGCACGCCGTGAAAGCATAAAATCCTTTAGATTTAATAAACTTAGCTACAAGTTTCGGGCCACTCCAAGGGGACCTGAATACACGTAGTTAAGCCCTGTCTTATCGGCTAAAAACCCGGGTAAGTTTAACGCCCCTCAAGAATGAGGTGAGTAGGTTTTGGTCGCATCACTGAAACCTGATCGGGAGACTCACTTTCTTGGCGCGCGCTTTCTTGAGATGTATTTTTGAAAAAGCTCCTTGGTCACGCAAAAAATAAAGAGAGGATTAAGAAGGAGATACCGTTTCCAAAGGCGTCTGGGTTCCTGAATGAGTCGATGGAGCCATTGAAGTCCCGCCTTTCTAACCCAGGCAGGAGAGTCGGCGAGCTGGCCCGAGTGAAAATCAAATGCTGCCCCTACCGCAATCATAATTCCGGCCCCAAAATCGTGGGCATGCTTGGCACAAAACAGGTCTTGTTTAGGGGTTCCCAGTCCCACCCAAATGAAATGTGGCCTTACTTCTTTCAGAGTATTTCGTAACCGCGCTGTTTCGACTTCATCAAGAGGCCTGAAAGGGGGGTTACAGGTTCCTACAATTTTTATCCCCGGAAATCTTTCTTCGAGCCCTTTCTTTAATTTCTCAGCTACTCCCGACTTTCCGCCATAAAGAAAATGGCGAAGCTCTTTAGGAACGGATGATTTACATATCTCAAGCATTAGGTCGGGGCCACGAACCTGCTCTGCATCGCTGTACCCTTGAATACGGCCAACCCACGATAAGGGTCGTCCATCTGGACAGTTCATGAGGGAGTTGTTTAGGGCTTGCGCAAGTTCAGGTGACTGTTGCGCTAACATTACGGTGTGGACACTCGGGGCACAGACATAACCAGACGTGTTCTTTTCAGCAAGGTCGATCAAGCGTTTCGAAGCATCGGACACGCTTGAAATAGCTAGCGAAATATTCAGCACGGTAAAAGTTTCTGTTCTAGAAAACGGTGTCATTCAGACCAACATTATATTCTGGCATTTAAGTTTGGCCTAGTGCTCATCGGGCTCTGCCCTTGTTTTGACTCTACGTGCGTCCCTGAAATGAGCGGTTTTTAGTATGATGATTTTCTTTTATCGATCCGGAGGAAGGCTAGACATGGATTTCATTTTCAAATTTCTTTTATTAGCGGCGCTCGTGTCCCCAGCGCCGTCGCAGGCTGGCTGTGTGAGGGACACGCTGGTAGCGCTGACCAGAAAACTTTCTGCACAGCCAAATTCACAGGCGGCCTTTCAAAAGTATTTTCAAGGAAGCGATCCTGCTGGGTGGAAAAAAACCATCGATGAAGAAGTGGCGACAACGGGTCGCGGGGTCAGCCTCGGCGGAAACAGTGGCGGGGTAAACGTAGTCACGCTCGTGGGGGGATCCACGGTAGTCACAAAATCATTTCCTTCCGACCCCCTGGAGTATCAGGCAAAAATCATCGAACAGATGGAACGGTGGAGAGACGAAGGCCGGGGACCTGAAATCGTCGGCGTTTCCCTCTTGCCTGGTAACAGTAGAGCCGAGCGCCGTCTTTTTGTGGTGATGGAAGATCTGCTTGCGGCTCGGAACAAATACGGAACGAGAGTGGTCGCTGGTTCAGGAAAAGAAGCTTCAATCTTAAAGTCAGAGCCAGAAGCTGCGAAAAGGTGGCTATCGGACAGAATGCTTTCCATTCTTGAAAAACACCCCGATCCCCATCCCATGAATGTGATTTTCCGAGTGACGAGACTAAACCCCAATGCGCCTCGACCGAAAGAGGGAACGTATTACCAGAGTGGCGATAAGATCTATCAGGCTTTTTTAATTGACCCAGCTGGTGTTGATGGGAACCCGGAGCATCCCATGTTTCATACGAAAATCGATGAAACTCCTGCACCCCTTCTGCAATACAATCAGGAGTGGAAGAGGAGGTTTTTTAGACGGGAAATGCAGCTGGATTAGAAACTAAAGAGAAATCATTGGGGTTTATTTGGGCACACCCGCCTGCCATCGGGGGTTGTGAAACACCGACCTGCGCGCTTAAATGCGCTAGCACTCAAGGCGGCTTGTGGTGTAGTAGTGCTACTATCAGGCGCCGGCAATGCTTCAGGCTCTGGACGATTGTTTCCATAATAAAACATGAATGTTTCGAGCGTGTCCGGTCTAGACGGGAGACGCTCCGCCGCCGGGGTGTTTACGGTTAAGTACTGACTGTGTCTACTTGTTGTAGTTTTAAGGCCTGGGGGCAGTTTTACATCTACTTGAATCTCTCCGCCTTCGTAAGACATGCTTCTCACTTTTCCGCTCTCGTTCCAATACAAAGTCTGACTGCCCTTTTCATCCAGCACGCCCTGACGAGCAAAGGCGTCGCCCTTGTCATTGAAAATCACCGGAACAGCACTATTTATTTTGGGCCCATTACTTCCCGAAACGGTCAGCGTGCTGGGTTTTGGATCAATTGAGATTTCTCCCTTACCACCCACTTGCAAACCAAAAGCACTGGCAGGAAAAAGACCATCCATAACCGTAGCCCCTTCTTTTCCAATGACTACGAGTGGTTGCCCATCGATTGTTTTTCTCCCTTGCGGATCCAGGTGAACTTCAAAACCGCCGGGCAATTTGTAAACGTCAATTTTTCCATCCCTCCCAATTACTTTTCCTCCTGTTGTTTGCAGGGTCGTGCCGGTGGGTTTAGATGAAGCCGTTGACGAGTGAGTTACTTCCTTTTCGTTCTTGTCGAGGAGCTTCAGAACATGCTCGAATCGCTGTTTCTGCTCATTATCCACAGTGTTTAATTGTCTTTTCTTAATTTCTGTTTTCAGCTCCTCTTTTTCTTGAGGACTTAGGTCTTCAATCTTTTCCTTAAAATCAGGAGTATCTAAATTTTGTTCTAGATCAGTCGTGGAACCCAGAACGTCGCTGGTCTTGTCGGAAAGCCCCTCCCCTACTTTTCTGTCCTTTGTGTCATCGGGTTTTTCCGTTGGGCTGGGGGGCTCAGCACGCTTCTCCCCCATCCCCACCGCACTCAAAACCAAAACCAAAAATAAAAACTTTCTCATAAATCTCCTACCAATTCGTAACTTTGTATCGATACCCTTGCGGAAAAACCAAGCTTTCTCCAAAAGGGTGTCCTTCTTTTTTTGTCAGCGCGCTTTCCCCATAATCCACCACAGGTCTTCTTCGTGGTGCAGTTTCTTCATCATTTGAACGTCCTCCGTGGTCATCCACGGTGCTCGGGCGTTCCTTAGAGGTAAAAGTGCGCACTTTGGCCCTATCGCCGTCTTCTGAAAAAGAAGGAGTAAGGCTTAGCCCAAGAGCCAAAATGAAAATGAAAGACTTCACGCCTGCTAAGAGGAGCAAGAGAAGTGCCATTCATTAACTTGTTGAATACACGTTCTCTGGCTCACAAAAACTGCCTGCCTTGTGTACACACCCACAAGCTGTCCACGGTTTAGGAATCAAAATAATTAAGTCACTGAAACCCAAGCTCTTCTCTCACCCTTCCCGTGGGCACACAGCCTTCTTTTCGTCTAATCAGAATACGTTTTTCATAATCTTCACTTTTGAGACGGGCGTGAAAACCCACTGGGCCCCCTTTTGCATTATAGAAATTCAACGGGGGAATTTCATGCGTTCAGTTTCAATATTTTCTTTCTTTGTTTTTTTAAGCTTCATCATTTCGAATTCTGTTGAAGCCAGAGGTTTTGGCAGACGCGCCAGCGATTTTAAAGGATTTAATCCCTGCGGGTGGAACACTTGTCGGGGTGTGGGACCTCGAAGAGTCGGGCCCATTAGAAGACTTTTTGGTGGCGGAAGAAGGATGTCCTCCGGTGGCTGCGGATCAGGATCTTGCGGTCCTCGACAAGGTGGCGGTTGTGGAGGCGGCTCCTGCGGTGCCGGCCAGCAACGCTTTCCTTCCCAGCAAGGCTCTCATGGTGGTGGACAAGGTGGATTTCAGGGAGGCGGAGCCAGTGCCGGCTCTCAAGTGCCCGGGCAGTCTCAGGGCGGAAGACCCTACGCCGATGAAAATGAAGTCCCTGCTCCCTCTTTAGATGAGCAAGCGGCAACCCAACAACCCCCAGAGGAGGAAGAAAATCTAACAAGTGAGGCAAAAGCCGGAAAGAAGATTTTTCAGCAGAACTGCGTGGGTTGTCATACGCAGGATAAAGACGTTGTCATCGCAGCTATAAAAGATTGGAAAAAAGCTGAGTGGGAGCAAGCCATCGATGCTGTGAAAGACGGCCGAATGCCGAAGAACAAGCCGGGCAGTATTAAGGGCAAAGAGCTAGAAGACCTCATCGCTTATTTCAAATCGCAAATTGCGAAAGAAGATTTAGTAGCAGAAAGCGAAAAAGAACAAAAGGAAGCAAAGGCAGAGGTGCCCCAATCCCAACCGCCAGAGCCTGGTGCTAATCCGTTGGCCCAAGGTTCATCAGTGCCCCCCAGTGCGGGCACCGCGCCTCAAGCGCCCGCGCATTCCATCTCAGAACCCGTGGCCGCGCCTTCTTTTGATGCTTTGACGGCGGATCTCACTGTAAAAACCACTGGGGATCTTCTCATTGCACGAGAGGCGACCAAAGGCATTCGATTTTCTCAGGACGAAGTTACAAAAGAAGATCAGCGTAGAGAAAAAATTGATGCTGAAATTTCTAGACGCCAACAAGCAGGCTCCAGATCTCGAATGCCTGTTTTAAGACCGAAGCGAGTGGTGGCTACACAGCCGGCTACAAATCCCAACCAATCCAGCGCAAGTGATTTTGATAAGCGATGGGGCCAAATAATCAACAAGATGTTATTGGAGCAGCTGGTTCCCAAGCACCGCTTTAGGAACGTTGGCGAGCAGGAGACAGCCCCTGCTTACCAAAGCCCCTCGATGCAAGCACCCAACTTACAATTTCAAGGATATCGGTGGTAATCAACCATGAAAAAAACACTCTTTGTCTTGTTTGTAATGTTAAGTAGTGGTTTCGCTGAAGCAAGCTGCGAAAACATTCTTCAAAAGCTTCACCCGCAACTTCCCGGAGACGTGCAGCTTAATCTAAAGCGTGCCCAGGAACTCGCGGAAGATTTTGTGAACAGAAAAGTTGCTTCGGAAGTTTTAGCCGACCCTGGAGTAGAGCTTGCGATGGAAGAATCGCACGGAGTTGCCGAAGCGATTGAAGACGCGCTCCTTGCTCGTGGAATGTCGTCGGGGCAAGCGAAGAAAGCTTCGGAAGGTTGGACGGGTGCTATGAAGAGTGACGGCGTTTTTGGAAAAACAGAAAGTACCGCAGCTCCAGTTCCCGTCGTTGCTTCGGGGCCAGTGAACCTGAAGCGCGCCCAAGAGCTCGCGGAAGATTTTGTGAATCGAAAAATCGCGTCGGAAGTTTTAACCGATCCGGGAGTAGAGCTTGCGATGGAAGAATCGCACGGAGTTGCCGAAGCCATCGAAGACGCGCTCCTTGCTCGAGGGATGTCTTCTCTTCAAGCGAAGAAAGCTTCGGCAGGCTGGACGAGAGTAATGGAGTCTAACGGAGTGATTCAAACCATTCGGTAAAACTGCCTTAGCGCTTTCCGCCGGAGAGCTCCGACATAGACTTCGGTGCTCCAGCAGCTTTTTGATTTTCTTCACTTGGGGATTCGATTCCCAAAAGACAGCGGACAAAATCCAAAGATTTATTGGTAGCATAATTCCCGATTGGCCGATTTTTTCTTATATCGTCTCCCGCCGAAAGAACGCCCACTAGCTCCAATTCGCCGTTTGCATTCTTGCTATACAATCCCCCTCCAGAATCTCCTTGCTGGATGGTGACATCGGAAGGTTGATTCACCGCCTCCTGAGCCTCTCCGATTTTTCTCGAATTGATTTTTAATACATTGGGCTCACGATACACTTTCCCTTCGTAAAGCCCCTCTTTCCCGGCCATCACTTTTCCATACGTTACGGCCTCATCTGCCTTTAAGGTCTTGTTGCTTATCGGAACCACCGGCACGCTTCCAGGGCCTTTCGGGCAGCTGAAGTTAAAAATGGCCGAGTCCTCACTTCTAGTTTTTGCGTAGTACTCCTGATTCACCACTCCTATCGCCTTTACTTCCCCGAAATCAGCCATCGAGATGGTCAGCTCACCCCAAAGAGCGCCACGCTGTTGGATTTCTTTTGGGCAACCCTCTTTTTTCAAAACCTCTTTATCAAAGCCGGTTCGTTTGGCTGTTATGAGATCGTCGTAGAGGCAATGACTAGCGGTTACGGCGGTGCAGATGCCATTCTCAGATCTGACGAGTGTCGCCTGGCACCGGGCACTGAAATCCTTACGTAATGTAGACTTGGTGGAAATACCAAAACCTGGATTGCCGTTCGTGTTCGCGGGCACGAGTTTGTCTTTTAGCTTGAACTCAAGCGGCAGAGTTCCTGCTTTGGGATCGGGTATGGTGCCAAAACCAATCGTTTCAGTTCGAGGTCGACTGCCATTCTGGTTAGGGCGAGACTCGTGCTCGGCAATTGCAATCCATCCAGAAAGTAAAATGAGGCAAGAGAAAAAAGTGTAATGAGCTGACATATCGCACTCCTTGATGAGCCTTAATTGTAACACAGCAAATGGTGTCGAAGAACTAGACAAGTTTTGGCCCGGTGTTTCGACAAAGAGGGTGAAACCGCAGAGCTCCCCGCACCTTATGGAGAATACGAAAACTGACTGTTTCTGTGCCATTAAAGATTTTATTTAATCGGTTTCATTCGAACGTGTACTTTTCCATCTACTATTCGAACACTCGAAAGATCTGGCTCAAAGTGTTTGCCTGGAAATAGGATGCCCGTATCATTCGGAACCACGGCATCCGTTTTATGTGCAACTACTCCATTGCGTTTGATTGGGCCTTCGCCATTTACGGCAAAACCCCGAGTCCCGGGTGGAAATTCATACACGACTCCTATTTGCCCCGGTTTGATCCGTACGCCCTCAACAAAGCTCTCTGTCGTTTTTTTATCAGGACCCGCATGGGCATAGCCTTTTTTGTCGCGTTGCCAACCCCAATCCTCTTCGACCAATCGTCTTAAATCCTGAGGTTTGGTTAAATCGAAGCCTTTTGCATCAACCGCTGTTGCTCGAAACAAGGGGCGGGGTCCCAGATCAACCGGATGGATATTAGCAATGGCTTCCGAAAGAATGGGAAGAAGCTTTTCAGTTTCAACAATGGTTCCATCTGGCCTTACATTTCGATAACCTGTATTTTCATCGATTTCGTAATTGGCGCGGAGAGCTTGCTCTGCGGCTTTCAATCTTTCAGAGTAGGGGCGATCTAAGAACTCTGGTCCGAGTTTAATCAAAATGTCGGAGACTACGGGATCAAGCGACTTCTTTTTTCCACCGCCCTTAGGATTCAGTTGGCTCGCTCGATTGTCTACGCTCACAAGCTCAGAAATACTCAAGAGTTTATCGAATGCTTCAGCGTAGGTGAGTTCGGGCCGAGCAGCTCGAAGTTCAGCTACTCCGCGTTCGAATTTCACGATGGTGTCTTTTTCTCCGATGCTTAGGTCTTCAGGTTTCAGGCCTCGACTTCGCGCCACTCTTTCGATGACGTCTTCAAAGCCTTTGAAACCTGGATCTGAGGCAACAGCGACTGGCCAAGACTCGTTCTTAATTCGAACGACTCTCACCGGACCCAATACTTTCCCGTCGATTGTGACCTTCACGGGTTCGCCGGTTGCTGATGAGTACAGCTGGTCTCCTTGAATAAAGTGGCCCTTAACCGAGTTAACAATCTCGGGAATAAACAAAGTAAAATGTCCAAATCTAGCGTTTGGATTTTTAGAGATTAGGTGGCGCGCGGTATTTTCTAGCTGGCCGATCTTAAATTCGGCTCCCCCCGTTCCCGTAGCGGCTTTGGCTTCGCCGATATTGTATTCACCGCCTGAGGAGCGTGTAACGAAATCGGCGCTTTTCCCTGGGCCTACTGACTTTTCCAGTTCCGGCCCAGTTGCGATTAACTGTTTCTTGCCAAATTCAGCTGGATTCAAAGCCCAGCGAATGGCTTTGGCTTCGAAGAGTGAAATTGTGGCGTGATCCAAAGGTCGTCCTTCAGGAGTTTGGATTCCTCTCAAAAGGTTTTTCGTTTCACCCCTTATCCACTTGGAGGCAGACTCCACCACTCTCTCCACATCCCCTCTGTTTCGTCCGGGAAGCAGGGGACCGATTTTGCCTGCCAGGTCATCTACTGTTCCTGTTTTATTTAGACTGGGAGATTCAAGCAAAACTTGAATGAGTCCCTGCATTTCAGCTTCAGTCATTTTGCCTCTAACTGCATTGTTAAGGGCATTTGTAACGGTCGCGATCTGAGCCTCACTGAATTGCCGTAAGGGCCCTGATGGCACCGGTGGTGGTGGCGGCAGAGTGAGAGTGGGCTTTATCGAAGGAGAACCATCCGATCTCCCAGGTTGTTCAACTGGCATCACGATTGGCGGGTTTTTGGCAGTATGCATTGGCTGACGGGTTCCCATTACCGCTCGAGTTGCACCGACTGTAGTAGCCTTTAAATCTGGTAGGAGGTTATCGACTACCGTTCTAAAAACATTTTTCCATCCATTGCCATCGTTATAATTGATTGGAGTTCCTGAGGAGTCGTAGACGGTTCCCCCGTTTTCCCGCGCCTGCAAGGCTGTGATGAGACCTGTTTGTCCTAAACTGGTCAGATAACTTCCCGCAGAAGCTGCAATCCAAGTTTTCCCCCCAAAAACTGAGTACGGTATCGCAGCATTAACTAAAGATATTTTCAAATTTCTGTAATACGACCCCGGATCTCCACTGGCCATCGTTGTAACTCCCGCACTCGTAACTACCGCCCCTCCAGTTGATGCTAATCCTACGAGACGATTTGCGAGGCCTTGAGAGATTTTTCCGCTTTCAACCAACGGACTCAAGCCGTACTTTGCAACCGCAGAAAATCCATTGGATGCCGCTCGAAAAGCCAAAGTATTTATAAAAAAGTTTTTTGCTTGATTGTTGGCTGCGCGGTAATCCAATGAAGTATTCATACCCCAAACATCATTGTTAAAGATATGGGTGAGGTCAGATTGGGCTTGGCTAAGAGCATACATTCCCGTTGCCGACTGAAACGAAGAAGCAAGTCTGCCAAGCATTGTGACTTTGGACAGTGGAATCAGCGACAAAACAATCTGAGATCCTCGTGTGTTATCCCGCCAGCGTTGCTCATCCGCTTGCACTTTAGCTACTGAGAGAGCCCTGATCGTTTCATCTACTTCCGTTTGACTGTTCCATCCGGTTAACGCTGCCGCCCTCTCGATAGCTGTCTCTCCTTTAGAATTCAGAGGAACATTGCCGAAGGCAGTCAGCTCATCAAGGCCCCTTCGGATTTGGTAGTTGAGAGAGAGAAGTTTCGGGGCTACTACAAAATCAGTTCCACTCGGATTTTGGGTCAGATTGGATCTTTCGACCAAGCGCTGATCCAGATTCCCAGCAGCAACTCTTGCTCTCGCTACCACTTCTCTAGCCTCAGCAGGTAAGAGTGGTGACACTCCGGACATGCCTAATTGTTTTCCTCTAATATCTGTAAAATTTCCGAATCGTCCCGTAGACCACAAAATGGGGTTTCCTTTGTCGTCGGATCCGACTTTAAGATAACTAACTCCTTGTAAGGCAAGCTGTTGAGCAGCTTTGATCATTTGGCTTCCCATGGGTACCCCAAAAGCAAGCTCAGTCGCCTTATCCGCCGTTTCAATGTGCTGACTGAACGAGCCTTGCGTACTTCCCCCACGAAACTCAAAGCGAGTTCCCAATGGAACCCCAATATTTTGATTGTTGAGTTGAGTGAATAACTCCTGTGCCTTTCCATCTCGCTGCTCGCCTAATCCCTGTGCTTGTTTTTGGAATTGCTCTAACTGTCCTTTAGCTAAAGGTCCCCAATAAGCGGTCAGTGTCTCCGTAGCTTGCTTTCTGGGAGCTTCAAAAACAGCTTCTATTGCGCTCTTCAATTTTTCTCTACCAGGAAGAGTGGTTCCTGGGGCTACGATTCCCATTTCAATAGTTTGAGATCGATCAAAGCTCGTCTCAAGTCCCTTTAAGTGCTGCTCTAATACCGACCAAGGGACACCATAACGAGCCTCTAGGGATTTTTTAAATTCTTCCTCTTTTTTGTTTTGCTCTTGGGTCCACGGCGAAGTTTCTATTTTTGTTTGTATCTGCGTTATTTGTGTTCGAGCCTCTTTGATTTTCGTTTCCACCGAATTTAGCTGGCGACCAGGATCCCCGAGTTCCCAGTGCCTTGTATCCACCACTACCTGGTTTACTTCTTTACGGTCCGCGGTCGGTCGAGAAAGGAGTTCTTGTCTGAGAAGCGTCTCTGGCTTTTCTCCTCGGTAGCCACTGTTTCGATTGCGATCCCCTATCCAATCCAAAGCCATTCCCAGTCCAGCATCAGCTGAGTGTTTGACCAAGGCTCTTGTGTATGAACCAAAAAACTGGGGATCAGAAAAAAACTCTTCTGGTTTCAGCGCAAGCCCACTTTGTCCCTCTCCAAGGTGCAGCTGGCTTCTGGCAATGCCTAGCTCTGAGATAAATATCTTATCTCTGGCGGTTTCCAGAGCTTTAACAGCTTCTCTATGTTCATTACTTGCCAAAATCGCAAATGATGGTTGAGTGCGAATCACTGTCTTTTGAATCTCTGACCACTGATCGATGAGGCGCTGCCGTTCGTCCAGTTTAGCTCGGAACTCTTTCTCAAATTGAGCGCGCTTCGCACTTTCCTGAGTGAAAAGAGATTCTCCTTGTTTAACGAGACCAGTAAGAATTGTTTGAGTTTCAGACAGCGCCCTCATTAGTTTCATCACTGTTTCATCTGGGTTGTCACGGCCTTGTTGAAACTGGGTGTAATCAAAAAAGGCTTTTACACCCCTTCCCTCGGTCAGAAGAGTTTTAACGTGCGCTGCTAATTGAGAAACGTCGGTTTCTTTCAATCCCAACTGCTTTGAAAGTTCCCGAAGAAGTTTGTTGTCTTCTGGTTTTTCTCCTCGATGATTGGAGAGAATCAATTGATCGTAGAGAAGTTGGCTTTGAAGGGTTTTTAATTCTTTTTCCGGATAGTCCTTTCCTGTTGATTTTTGTAGGGCTTCAAGGAGACTTCTAGCGTCCTCAAATCGCCCTGCTTTAAGAGCTCTAACATAATCCCCCATTGCTCCAGGAGCTTCACTTAGAGTTGACTGGGCTTGACCATGGGTCAGGGAGAAAAGTCTATCAATAGCCTCACGACCGCCCGGAGCGGAAAGATCCTGAAACAGGGTACGTTGAATATCATTTGTGTATTCAGTGTTGAGCTTTCCGTCTGGTCCTTTTGCAACAAATGCCGTTTCTAAAGAGGCAAGAATCTTATTCGAATCAGTCGGAGAGAGTTGATTTAGTGAGGAAACAAAAAGACTGGGCACCTCTTTTCCTGTCGATTCCTTGAACCGAGCCAGGATCTCTGCGGTTTTAGGAGAAGCGGGCGATGTCAATTCCTCCACCCTATCTGCTAGGAAAGTGGCGGCTCGGCTCTTTCCGAAGAACTGTCTACCAATTTCCTCGGGATTGGCACCGTTTTGGAGTGCATCAAAAATGAGGTCTGGGGCTCTGTAATATAGGTAATCAAGAGCTGCCTTGTTTCTCTCCGGGGTGGAGAGTGAACGATCCTTTACTTTTTTTTCAGCTTCGCTTGCAGCTTTTATTTCTTCTGGGGAGAGCTTCCAAGCGTCGCGAGAGTCGAGATCAGGAAGATTGCGCTGATGGGGTAAGTTAGGGAGTTCTTTTCTGTCCGGCAAAGAGGGCCCCGAGGCAATTTGCATTTTTTTTTTAATGGCCTCTCTTACCGCATTAATCTCATTTCCTGCTCCTTGAACGTTGCCTTTTGGGGACGAGGGGGCTCCATATTTAGGACCCCAGGTAGTAGGAGTTGCGGGCACTGCAATTGAGGTTTTGGGTTCTTGATTTTTGGGTGGTTCGTCTTTTTGGACTTTTTCCTCAATCTCCTTGGCTAAATCAAACAATTTACTGGCTACATCCTCCGCACCATCCACGTCTTCGCCCTTGAGGCTCTTGATTTTGCCCGCCAACTCCTTAAGGGCTTCAGAATCCTTAGCTTCTTTATATTTATTGATAATTTCCCAAAATGGATCGAGTCTTCCATCTTTAAACGCTTCAACGGCGCTATCTGTTGGTTGATTGGAATTGTTGATGCTGTCGTTGTGTTCACAGATCCCCACCCCACACATCACGCACAAGAACAGCGCTAAGAATTTGATTCTTAAGAACTTCAATGGAACCCCTGTACATCAATAAGTTTACAGAGGTGTCTGGGGCCTTTTCAGCTGTAACCATTTAGACAGCTTCCTGCCTAAGATTTCGAAGGGTTAGAGTTCGCTTAAAGAGTTCGTGTCAAAAACGTAGACAGTATTTAGCTACTTTCGCTCGAAGAGTAAGCAGCCTACCTTCAGGGAGCCAGAATATTTAGATAGCTCAGGTGTTTGGAGATTCGAACCTAAAAAAAATGCGAGTAAAGCCGAGCTGGACTCGTTCATGGCGGATACGCACTTACCTCTAGAGAGAACACCTCAGGTTTTGTCCCAAATGCCGCGATCTAATGGAAACCGTCAGCAGAATGTAGATTGGCGTAGTAGCACTCCCAATTTAGAAAAGTTGAAAAAAGAACTTAAACTTAAAGGGATACCGTACGAATTTATCATTAATGAGTAATAATCATATCCCTTACCGCCCTTCTCAACGCCCCCCTCGCATCCGGCTCTTTTCCACACGCCACTTTCGCGATGAGACCGGGGGCTACGATTTTTTCAGAGCCCTCGCCCAGAACGCCTGAAATCAAAATCGATTTCTTCCCAAGCTTTTCTGCCACTTGAATTGCAGCCCAAGGAGATTTTCCTGAAAGCGTTTGAAAATCGCTCTTCCCTTCTCCCACAATCAAGTAGTCATGTTCTTTCAAAATCTCCTCAAAGCGCGAAGCTTTCAAAACAAACTCTGCTCCCGAAACAAGTTCACCTTTTAAAAAAACGTGGAGAGCAGCTGCGAGGCCCCCGGCCGATCCGGCTCTCGGCATTTGGGAAACGTCTATGCCGGAACCCTTTTTAATCGCCATGGCCCAATCGACATTTCTTTTTTCGATAAGTTCCACTTGCTCAGGGCTTGCTCCTTTTTGGGGGGAGAAAACCTTCGCTGAGCCTCGCTCACCACAAAGGGGATTATCGACATCACAAAGCACAGTGATTTTCCATTGCGGAAATCGCTTTTCTCCGAGCGCTTCCCTCATCCCTCGCCCGGCATCTGAAATGGCAGAATCACCAAGCCCAATAAAAAGCTCACAAGCTTCAGTTCCCAGATCTTTTTCCATGAGAAGCAACCACTCTCCCAGTCCCCGGCTTGTGGCACCGAGGGGGTCTCTTTTTTCGGGCTCTGAGGGCGGATACCCAATGGCATCTGTGCTTTCTAAAAAGATCTGCCAGACACCGCTCGGATTTTTCCTCCACCAGGTCTGTGCTGTTCTCGGATCCCCAAAAGCCCCGGTAATTTGGTAAGGCTTTTTCTGAATGGAGGAATCGACGTCTAGGAACGCAAAAGTCCCCTTCCCGCCATCTCCCAAAGGCAGCGCCGTCGCCGTGTGCCCCTTCTCTCGAAGGGCTTCGCAGGCAATAGCGCAGGCTTCGGTATTACTGAGAGTGCCTTTGAAATTACTGAATGAAATCAGATAGTTCATGTGGATTGCGTGGCCCGTGTAACAATGTTACAATGGACCAATGAAGTTAGTCAAAGGGCCCATTTACATCCAACCCGATGCTCGAGGCCGAATCCAGCTTCCCAAAGAGCTGCGGGGCTACCCGTTTTTCAAGCTTCAAGAAAAAGGGCTACGATTTGAGCTCATCCCGCTTCGAGTGGAAGAGGAGCCCGAAACGGATTCTAAAGAACTCTGGCTTCAAGAAGAGGTCTCCCACTTTCTTGAAGCGGTCCTTTTCCCAAAGCTCAGACGATTTTTAGAAAAAGAAAAACTTTCTGAAGCCCGCGCTGTTTTTCTCTATGGCTCTCGCACTCGAGGAGATGCCCTTTCTCGTTCCGATTTTGATTTTGGAATTCTGTGTGAAGATATGCCAAACTCCGCTCGACGCCATCAGCTCTGTGATGAACTCCAAAATATTTTAAAAGATGAGTTTTCCCTTTTGAAAAACCACGGGGTAGAAGGCGAGCCGACATTTCATTTCTTTTCATGCACTCCTCCAGAAAGAGAAATCACTCCCATTTATTTTTCGATTGCCTCTGATGGACAAATGATTTGGGAAAAACAGGGGTGCTGGTCAACGTTTTTGAAACAGATGGCTAGTCTTCAGAAAAAACTCAAAGTTCAGGCCCTGGGAACGGGCCGGCTCAGAAAGTGGATATGGCAAAACAAGAGCTAGATAAACTCACGCAGTCTTATTTTAGAACGTTCACCGTTCGGGTGGAGGTCTTGCCGGAGTACTTGAAGCGAAAAAGCTACTCCGATGTCATTCGAGAATCTCAAGAGGCTCTCGAATTGTTTTTAAAAGCCCTTTTAAGATCCATGGGGTGGTCTCCCTCTTTCTCTCACGATCCGGGAAAGGAACTCTCAGAGCTTAAAAAGAATATCCCCGTGGAATTTAAAGAAATAGAAGATGGCTTGATTGAGTGGTCTAAAAAACTTCGGCGTGAGCGAGAACTTTCCTACTATGGCGCTCAAGATTTTATTCCCTCCGAGGAGTACAGCGAAAAAGAAGCTAAAGAAGCGCTTTTTTTTCTTGAAGAGGTATCAAAAAGGCTGAAGAAATACCTCCAAAAGTAAGGCCGTACCTTTTGGTGTTACGGGCGGTCGTTACCGATGGCTTCTACTGGGCAAGCTGCCATCGCTTCTTCGCACTGGAGGACTTCTTCTTCGGTTTCCGGTTGTTTAAAGACATAGTCGTGATCCCCACTAGCGGCTTCTTTGAAATTTTTCGGCGCGGCTTCGGCACAGACACAGCAGAGGATACACTTTTTATCCACGTACCATTTGCCTGGGACATTTTCTTCGTAAGCATCTTTCCAGTCTGCCATAATTATTAGTGGGAAACCACGATCCTTTGAGTCGGGGTAATTTTAGTTGGATAAATGTTAGGAAACCACAAAAACTTTCGGCTCACGCCAAAGCTTTCATAGCCCTTTTCTACGTTTTCAAAAATCTCTTCCATCATGGCTTTGCGGTCAAGCCCCACATGAGCGGCTTCCGCTTCCATGCTTTTCAAAACCATTTCGCTGAACTTCATAATGAAGAATTGAGCGCCCTTCACGTAAGTCCTACCCATCATGGAGAGTCGGTCCATCACGTCTGGCAAAACAATGTGGAGAAAATGTAAGTGTCGGCTTTCATCCACTAAAAGATATTTACAAAGTTCATTTCCAACTGGGTCAATGTTGGCTTGGCGAGCTCTCCTGATAAAAGTAGAAGCAAAGTTTTCAGAGAAGAGAGTCGAGAACAGCCAGTTTTCTACTCGGAAAGCCCCCATCGAAGCCACTTGTCCCAAAACATGGTACTTCCAATCGTATTTTGGAGGCGCTCCTAGTTTTCTTAAGTAAGCTTCAATAGCAAACACGTGCCGTGCTTCATCAAAAGTCTGAGCCGAGAGGTAAAACGCCATCTCTTCGCTCTTATATTTTCGAACCGCTTTCGACATCATGTTATGAATGACGTTGAGGCCCATTTTTTCGAGCGTGTAGAAAATAGTAATAAACTTTCGCCAAATCCTTAAGCTCTCCGCATCTGTTGCGATTTCTTGATCAAAGTTAATACGTTGAGGGGCATACCACTGCTGAGAAGCCGCCTGCATGTAAAGTCTTCGGATTTTAGCGTCGTTCACCCTTGGGTTTTCATTTTCCGTGGGGGTAAAAAACAACTTTTGGAGTTCGGGATTGTTCTGAAGAAGAAATCCAGACGCGCCTGAAGGGGTCTTGGTTGAGATCTCTTCCGTTCTTAAGTCCAGTTCATCCATCGCAGAATCCAGTGAAAATTGAAGCCCGTTTATTACATAAGGCTTCCCCAAGGTCAAACCTACGGGGTCCTTACTAGTCCCAAGCCCACATCATATAAGTGTTTGTAATTATTATCAAGTTATGAGTGGCCGGAATTCTCCAATGGGAAAAGGCCCTGTGAGAATCTCAGCTAGGCACACGCTGTATTCGTGTACTTTCTCAGAGTGCGATTCTGAAGATGGATTGAGATTTCGAGGGCTTTTCCTGTATTCCACAAGACCGTAACTAATCTAACACCCCCTGTAACCGCCTCTGGCAGATTCCTAACACCGAAAACAACCAGTCTACAGAAGGTCACAGAGAGACTACACAACCCCTCAGGCGTAAACGCTTCATTGGAATAGCGCTTGCACCATTTTCCCCTGAACAAGGAACTCAAGTGTTTTTTCTGTCCTAGGAGAGGGGTCTCCTCATTGGACAGTGACAGCGATGGTTTTTGTGAAAGTGGGGAATGGCAAATGAAATTTCAAAAAGTGACTGTGGCGATTGCGGTGGTTTTTGGATGTGGTGTGATTGGCTCACAAGCGATAGCCGAAAAAGACCATGAAGCTTCCAGAAAAGGTAATGCCGGCGGAACTGGACGGGTAAAAACCGTTGCAGGAAAATCAGGCGGCTGGAAAGAAGCCTACCAAGAAATCATCGACGCTTTGGCCGCCAAAAAAGGTGACAAGGCCATTGTTGAGGCCTGCGGCACAAAAAATTTCTCAGAAGCTGAACAGGCAGTAGAACTTAAGAAACATTTTCAGACGATTTTTGCTTACCGTGACTCCTTAAATGGTTGCAAAGACGAAGTCCATGCAAAGTTAAAAGGCTTCTTTGACGAATATATCGATAAGATGAAGCTTGAGAAAAAGAAGTCAGCTTCCGGATCTCTCAAAGAGTCTATTGAAGAATCTTTCAAGACTCTCCAAGGGATGGATTCGGCTCTTCGCTTTCATGAGCAAATCAAAAAATTCTTAGAAGAAAAAGCAGATGCCTTGAAATCATCGAAAGATAAGTTTGCCGAAGCCGATGAAAAAGTGGTGGAAGCTTTAGATGGCATCTTTGGCCTCTGTGTGGCTAAGGAATTTAAACCTTCTGACGATGCTAAGACGACCCAGCAAATCGATGAGTTTAATAATCAGATTAAAAAACTAGGCATTAAAGAAGAAAACGCATGCGAGTTGGAAGTGGAAGCTCCGGGAGCCCCTGTTCCAGATACGAGCGTCGATTCTGATTCCACTTCAACTGAAGAAGAAGAAGCCGTTGCTCCACCTGAAGGAAACGGCGCAGACAATGGCAATGGCCAACAAGCTTCTCAGCAACCCGCAAACCCTGCGGCAGGATCGGGAGCGCTTCCTCCTGGTGCCCAAAGCAACGTGTTGCCGATTTCTCCTGGATTGAATGCGCCTTTTCAAGGGAACTCAGCCTTCTTCGATCCGGCTCAATTGAATAATCAGCTTGAGCAAGATCAGGTTGAGCGTGACAAAATTTTAAATGAGCTCGTCCGAGCAAGACAGGATGCTGTGCAACCTAATCGTGTTGGCGGATCTCCTGACAATAGCCGCTCATTCCAATTTCCTCCTGTGAGTGTGCAGCCGCAACCACAGCAGCAAAATCCGAATCAGCAGCAGTATCCACAACAGCAGCAGCAGCCGTATCCTCCGTATCCGATGATGCCACAACCAGTAGCTGCAACGGCAATTCCGGCTGAGCTACTCAATGCGAATCGAAATCCGGATCCTGCTCGTCCAAGTCCGCTCGCAGCTGCTCAAGCAGCGCAGACCCAGAGCATGATGGAAATGGCAAAGCTGCAACAGCAATTGATGCAAGCCCAAATGGCAAATCAGCAGATGATGGGTAACCCTTACATGCAGAACGGGCCCACAAGTAACATCAATCGTCTGCGAAGAACTCGAACCGCTTTCCGAGGCGCTAGAGGAACAGCATCTAGTCGGTTTATGAACCAAGGTTCAAGAACGGGAAGAGCTCGGTAGTGCAGAAAAAGCACGGCCTTCAAAGAACAGGCTCTCAGAGATGGTTTGTTGAGAGCCCACTTGGGAGTGCGAAAGAATAACAGAATTCTTGATTGCAGAACCGGCCCCAACCAAGACCCGGTCTCCAATCACAGAATAAGGACCGATTGCGACGCTTTCTTCGAACTGGCAGCCCTCTCCAATTAAACAGGGGCCTGTCACTTTAAGATGATCGGGCAGTTTAGTTCTCTGGGTTGTCCAAACTTTGGGAGCTACCTCTCGATAAACTGGGCCATAACTCGAAATAGTTTCTAACAGTCGACCCGTTGAATTGGAAAGCATCCCCAAAAGTTCTTGGCTCGTTTGCCACAAGGCCGGAATATCACCCGTATCAAACCAGTAAGCCCCATCCATGAAAACACCTCGAGCTTTGTCTGGGTGATTTTCCATGAGAGCAGGATACAAAACGTCATTAATTCCAGATGGCTTTTCTTCCAGGAATGAAAAAATTTCTGGTTCCAGCACATGTACCCCGGTGAAGATTCCCTGGCGTTTGGGTTCTGCCGTCTTTTTTCTGGGAAACGAACACAGAAAGCCCTGGTCCGTTGTTCCGACCGCTGAATAAAGCTTCTGTTTGATAGGATCTTCAACTAACGCCATGGTTGCCCAGGCCCCAGACCGAGAATGATTTTCCATCAGCTGAGTCAGGTTGAGGCTCGAGATAAAATCACAATTTGCTAAAACAAAAGACTCTTTGTTGAAAAAAGACTCTGCTCGCTTCACCCCTCCACCCGTTCCGAGAAGTACCGGCTCTTTGGAAAAGGAAACTCGAAAATCTTTTTGAGGCACTTCATTGAAAAACTCTTCGATTCTCTCAGGCAAATGAAAAAGATTGATGATGATTTCATTAATTCCGTGTTGTCGAAAAAGAGAAACCGTATGAAGAATGTTGGCCAGATTCAAAACAGGCACTAACGGTTTGGGGTATCGCTCGGTGATGGGCAGAAGACGTGTCCCCAGGCCAGCCGCGAGAATCATTCCTTTATTGATGTTTTTCTTTCCCATGCAATTGTTTCAGTAGTGTATCGATTTCAAATGCGGTTGTAACGTCGTTAGGAATCAATCCTAAAGCCTCAATCGATTTGGCCATTTTGAGAGCGGGTTCGATATAAGCAAGATGAGTCGTCTTTTTAAATCGCGTCCAAAAAGAAGCAAAAGAACCAGCTGCCTTAAGCGTTCTTTGATAAGCCAGCAAATAGAGATCCCGCTCGAAAGAAGAGTCCTCTAAAGCTCTTCTTAAGGGATAGGATTCCAGCGTTTTTAGATAAGTCCGAATAAGATTCAGGCGAAGCTCATTTGAAATAGGGACATAAGCATCAAAAACAAGGCTTGCGAGATCGTATCCCGGGGGCCCTAGACGAGCATCCTGAAAATCAATCATCCAAAGACTGTTCTCGTGCACCAAAAGATTTCGACAGTGGTAGTCGCGATGACAGAAAACCTGCGGAGAAAGTCTATCCAAGGTTTGGCAAAAGTTTTTAACCGCTGAGAGTGGTCGAGTTTCTAACGGCTTGAGACCTAAGTAGCTATGTCGTAAGTGCTCAAGTGTAAAAGAGAGCTCTTCAAAGAGTTTTGTTTCATCAAACCGACGCTGTGTGACTGGCAGCTCTTGGGGAACGGGATAAAGCCTTCCATGAAGGTGAGCCAAAAGACTTGCGGCCTTTTTGAGCCACTCTTCTTTTTTCGTGGGGTCTTTTTGAATGCGGTGTTGGAGCAGCTCATCTCCCAGATCCTGCATCAATAAAATTCCCTGTTTCGGATCGACTGACCGAAAAACCGGGACTGGAATTTGGGCCAATTCGAGTGCCTTTTGGTGCGCTGGATAATCCCGTGTTTGTTTCCATTCCGGATCGCTCACCAAAATCCAGGACGCTTTGTGTTCGGGATCCTCAACCCGGTAGAAACAGCGAGTTGAACCATCTCCCAAAAGGAGTTTTACGGAAACTTTTTTTGAGAATCCTTCTTTGACTAACCAACGATTTAAAAATTCTAAGCTGTGGGGGTGAGTAACCATGATTATTCACCCCAAGAGTATCCAGAATACTCAGTATTTTCAACGATTTATTTTATTTAAGAGGTGAAAAAAAATTACCGAAATATATACTAGAAAGAGGTCCTTCCCTTCTCTTTCTTTCCACATGGAAGTGTGAAAGCAGTGCTAAAAAGAATCCGAAATTCTAAATTTTCAAACACGACTTTATCCTTTGTCGTGCTTTGCCTTTTTCTTTTAGCGAAGACAAAAACGCCTGCTCCAAAAGTAAAAAATCAGCCAGCGCAACCCGTGCAAATCACTCAACCGACGGAACCCGTTCCTGAGGTGGCAGTTATTACTGAAGAGGCACCCACAAAATCTGAAAGAGTTTTTTCAAAGCAACTCAATCGCCATCGAAAAACTGTGGCAACGGTTGCGAAAATAAAAGCACCTAAGAAAAGAACCGCCCGGTTTAAAAAACCCAAGATCAAGAAAGTCGCTCCTGTTGAATCCCCGGAACTCAACCAAATTGCTGAGGTGGGTCTTTTGGAAGCGCCTCAAGGCAGTCCCTTTAATTTAGATCCTTACGAAAGTGAAACCCTTCTAGATCCCCAGTTTTCTTTAGCCGCTCTGTTTCCTCGTGAGGTGCCTTTGAATATCCACGAAGGAGTTCTGGTCGCCAATGATTATGGTTCGCTTTGGGAGTCTCTTGAAGAGTTCTCAAAGGTCCCCAAATTAATGGCTTCCGTTCAGGTTCCGGTGGAGCCCAATCCACCTACGGAGCTCGTAGCTTCAGCTGAGGACGAGTCCTCGCCTGCAGTGATGCCCACAATCGCTCAGAGAGAAGCCTTAAGGCCCACGGTGAGTACTCAAGACCTTAGGCCGATAAAAGCGGCACCAACCGAAATTGAATCAGTGGTAGAACAAGGGAAGCGTCTGTTAGAAAACATCCAAAGAACCCTCGTTCCTGCTTCAGGACCCAAGACTCCCTCGGTGACTACTCAACCAAAAAAGAACCCGAATCAAAATTTGATCCCAGGGGTTGAGTCGTTGAATATCCAAAACAACGAACCGGTAGGACAGGTCTATGGGAAGTTAACCTTTGATAGAGGCGTTCAAGAGTGGCTAGATGGAAATCAGGGGCATGTAGAGTTAGGCCTTCAACGAAGAGACTCTCGCGATCCGCAGGATACGGTCTTTATAGATTATCAATACCCAGAAAAAGAATTTAATTGGGATGGAAGAGATGTACCAGGGTCCTATCAACTTGTTGCTAGTTTTTTTAATCCGAACAAGGCGGTTCCGGTCGCTCAAATTACCTATCCCACAGCACTGAATTCAGAAACTGCGAAACGCCGAGTGGTCTTCCACATTACTAAATCGGAAGTGGATGCAGCTGCTCGTTCTGTTGCTTCACAAAATCAGAGTGGTGTGGTTCTTTCGGGAACGGTATTTGAAGCAAATCCCGCGGATCACAAAAGTGAAAAAACGGTTTCCAGAGCACAAGTTGAAGTATTGGGTTATCCGCAGTGGGGAGCCATTTCAACTCAACAAGATGGAACTTTCCGAATTCCGAATGTCACAGCTAACAGCGAGTTTATCGTTGAAGTAAAAGCGGAAGGTTATTATCCCACTCAAGTAGTTGTTCCAGTCTTTCAGACCACTGGGTATGTTTCGGTGCACCTCGTGCCCCGAAAAATGATAGAGACGGTAACCCAGTTTTTTACAAAAAGACCGCACTCTGATCAAAAAGCGCTCATTATGGGCCGTGTTTTTAATCCTGAAACTCGAGCTCCTTATGCTGATCAGGAAATCACGCTTTCTGGGAGATCCCATGCTCCTGTGTATTTCAATTTGCTTCCTGATCTGAATCGCCGACAGACCACTTCGATGGGCAGTTACGCCTACTTCAATGTCGACCCAGCTTTTAGATCAGTAGGTAAAGCCGGAAGTGCAGTCACTCATCTGATTCAGACAAAGCCAGGTTCGGCTTACTATCTTGAATCGGGAAGAGGCGGAAAACATGCTTTCCGGGGAACTCTAGTCGATCCTTATCGGCATCAAAAAGTTGTTGGTCTTGTGAAAATAGTGGGAGCCCCCACTCAAGTCGAAACGGACGAAAACGGTGAGTTTGAGATAGCAGGAATTGATTTACCCCCAGGCGTGATTACTTTTGAGGTGTTGGCTGAGGGCTATCCCACCTCCTGGCATACGGTTCCCTGGAGCAGCCGAGATAATCGCTCTCATCATACTTTTTATTTACCGGACTCCGACCTGCTGGAAGAAGCACAAGCCTCTGTAGCCCGCGTGACGGAAATTCCTCGCCGGGGAACCCTCTTGGGCGGCGCCGAAGCAAGTTTCTTCGCCAACAAAAGGCGTTGCGTGTTCGCAAGCCTTGAAAAAATGGATGGCATATCGGTTTCACCTGAGCATGGACCTTATCCACTTCATCAAGACCAACAGCTCGATTCAAAACAACTTTGTCTGTCCTCTCATCGTCCCGGATTTTCTTTTTTCAATCTTGAGCCCGGTGAATATGTTTTGAAATGGAAAAGCAGTCACGGGGAATTGCTACGCTCTCACGTCACCCGCGTAGGCGCCGACCGGACTAGCATTCTCATCAATTAGTGTTTGTTATAAACCAGGGAAGGCTCAATCAGCCGCAGTTCTCTCTCAAACAAAACC
Organism: Bdellovibrio sp. ZAP7; assembly: GCA_945878405.1. Taxonomy (GTDB): domain Bacteria; phylum Bdellovibrionota; class FAC87; order UBA2466; family UBA2466; genus RFNO01. The sequence continues at coordinate 262,735 of CAMCTJ010000001.1, read as the reverse complement.
TCTTTGTAGCTTTCTAAAAGATTAACAGCCAATACTTCAGCAAAGAAGTTCCTGCCAGCAAAACCAAAATCTTCCTTAGTAGGAATGCGCTCCATCGAATCCACTCCCTCGACTCCATACTTTTGTGTCAGCCGTCGCACACGACCCACTCCAGAATTGTAAGCGGTGATAGCAAGCCCCCAGTCGGGCAAGACGTTGCGATTCAGTTTTAACATTCGAGCAGCAGCTCTAGATTGCGCAACAGGATCGCGCCACTTTTGAGGAGAGTCTTCATGGATCATTTGTCTTGCGGTTCTTCGAATGAACTGCCACAGGCCGATGGCACCTATTCTGGAATAAGCATTTGGATTAAACGACGATTCCACGAAGGGAATCCGTGTGAGTCCCACCGGGAGTCCGCGTTCTTTAAAGATGTTTTCTATCTGGGGGAGGAGCTGCTGCGAGCGTTCAATTCCTGAAAGAAAATGATCTTTTTGACCCGTTTGCGTTCGCACATTGCGAAGAGCTTTCTTGATTCCTTTTTCGTCGAGTCCTCCAGCCTTTAAAAGCATTTCCTTCAATCGCTCTCTTTCGAAATCTGTCAGAAGGTGGGTATCAGTTAAGCCTGCGGCTTCTCTCATTCGTATTTTAAGGCCTCTTAGAACTTCGCGCTCTGTTCTATCCGATCGATAGCTTGCTGTAGCAGCAGAACTCGTCGCACGAAAGTGCGGCCTAAAATCGATATAACCGTAGATAACTTCTGGATGATAACGATCATGGATAATTTTTGTTTGGCTAGTAAAGCGGCCAAAAACTTGAAGCCAGAAACTTACGCGCGATCGTAAAGTTGGAGGAATCTTAAACTCAGCCTCTAGCCGGTTGGACGGGTCGTCCATAAAATACTCAAGGTTAGTGGAAGCTTCTTCAAATGGGTCACGAGTTGCTCGTACGGTTTGACCACTTGCTTGAAGCGTCTCCCAAACGGAACTGGTCTTCCAGGAGGGATGAAAAAGGTCCCAGGCCTTGTCCCTTAGGGGATCCGCCTTCAACACCTCTGCTTCTGTCAAAAGGGGAATCGGCTCCAGCTTGTCTTCAGAATCGGTCCATTCTTCAAGCGGGGAAGAGAAGCTCACCAGAAACAAACTCAATATAAAAATCGCGCAGGCCATGACGTGCGTATACTGCGAGTGCACTCTAGCTTTTTGTCCGCTCTTCTCAAACCACATCGGTTCCACGCGTTTCCCTGTGACGGTTTTTGTTGACCGTTGTTAAGTACACAAACGGTTCCAGAGCAGGGTTTTAACCCCAGCTCCAATCCGACCCAGGGTAAGGTCGCAAGGCCTATGCCATTGGTGACGTATTCTCTTGGTTTAATGAGGGAGTCAGACGGGGTGGAGATCGTATTTTCTGAGCTCAGCCATCGCGCGTTTGTAGCCAATGGTGACAACTTCCTGAAGAGTCGTGGAATTCAAGGTGAAGTGATCACCAAAAAACATCTGTTTATCTTTCGCTTCAGGGTGAATGAAGATGTAGTTTAGCTTCTCATTAAAATCTGTTCGTTCAGCCAGCAGTTTGATTAACTCAGCTAAATCTTCTTCGGGATATTTCTTTGTTTTGAAAAATTCCCTGACGGTTTCTAAAACGATTGTTTTGTTCTCGTGAGCCCTCTTTGCGGCATAAACTTTTTGTTCAATGGCTTGATAGAGTGCCTGAATCACAATTGCGGGCATTCCATAGTGTACGAGCGATCCGATTTCATCTCGGTAGTGATAAGGCTGATGAGTGTAAGAACAAATAAGGAGGTCACAACCATTTTCTTTAGCCACGTGAGTAGAAAGGGTCTCCCGTATTTCCCCATCAATGTAATAGCGAGTTTTATCGGGGCCGTGCTTTACTTTGTAAGGAGCGAATATCGGAGGAAGCGACAAGGAGGCTCCCACAGCATCGTAAATAGTCGCATTTGAAGCGTATTGCGAGTATTGATCAAATGCTTTTTCGGTCCCGTAACGTCCGAAAATAATTTTACGAGAGTGATCCAGTTGAGTTCCCACCACAAAAAGATCTGGCTTAAGCTCGTGAAAGTGGGGTGTAGGTAAAATGTGATCTTGAAGATATCTTGCAATTCCAACCGTTGAAAAAAGGCCGGGTAGGCGTAAGTTTTTTAAAACAAAAGACTCAACCGTTCTTCCCAAAACCGGACTCTGCCTAAAGCTTCTCAAAATGGCAGAGGGTTTGGGCCAATTAATTTTCAGCATGTCCCGATACTGAATTTTTGGAATCTCCTGAAAATCTCCGGGAATTCTAAAATTGATATCTGAGGTGAAAGAATTGATGAGCGACTCCACCGGAATACCTGCAGCCAGCAAAGTCGTAATCAATGCACCAGCACTGGATCCCACGTAAGTCGCAATCTGTTGGGGGTGATATCTGGGCCTCGGGTAAGGAACCGAATTGATCTCTGGGGAAGCATCCGCTTTTCCGCCCACAAAGGAAAATCCCTTGTCACGAAGAGCGAGACAGACCCCAATATGAAAAGCAGCCGCTTTGGTTGCCCCGCCACTGCAGACCAGCGCGGTCTTAGAAAACTCAATCCTATTTTTGGTTCTTTCTCTGCCCATTAGTTACCTAAGATAATCACTTCACACTCGAGCGTCACTCCAAATTGAGATTGTACCGTGTCTTTGGCGATTTGGATAAGGTCCAAAATGTCCTGTGCGGTTGCATTCCCCTTATTCAGGATGAAGTTTGCGTGTTTTTCCGAAATCTGTGCTCCACCGACCGTTCGCCCTTTGAGTCCCGCTTTTTCAATCAGTCTTCCAGCAGAATATCCTTCCGGATTTTTAAAAGTGGATCCACAGCTCGGAAAATCAAGCGGCTGTTTGTCAGCCCGCTCCTGAATAATTCGATTAACTTCAGTGCGAATCGCCATGGGCTCTCCGCGGATGAGCTCAAATGTGGCCCAAAGAACTAAGCGGTTTTTTACCGCCGTCTGTTCGCGGTAACCGAAATGAAATTCATTTCTCGAAAAAGTTTGGGCACCGGTTGAGAAATCGAAGAGTCTAAGCTCCTTCAGGATATCTCCGTAGCAGCCATACTTGGTCCCCGCATTCATGAAGATGCCGCCCCCAATGGTTCCTGGAACTCCTGAGCTAAATTCAAGACCCGTAAATCCGCCTTGAACGGCCCATTCTAGGAGCTCGGGCTTGCTCACTCCGCCCCCGGCTTTCACCCAGATCTTACCGTCCGGTTGTTGAGAAAGAAGCTCGATGGTTTTGAAGGCTTTTTCCAGTGAAACGGTAATCCCTCTAATTCCCTTATCAGAAACCAACAAATTTGTTCCCCGTCCAATGACAGTAAGAGGAAGAGAGAGCGCTTGAGCTTTTTGACCTATCCAAACCAAATCTTCTTCACTTTGAGGAAAAGCGAGAATGTCAGCTGGGCCACCCACTCGATAAGCCACGTGATTTTTTAAGGGCTCGTGAAAGAGTACGCTCTTTCCTAGGCGATTCTTAAAAGAGGTTTCTATAGACACTGGGTAAGTCTCCAGCTCCTAAAGTGAGAATAATATCTCCGGGAGCGCTTTCACCTAGCCAGTTTTCAATCGCCTCCATTGGTTTTTCTGAAAAAAGGGCCATGGGGTGTCCGGCTCTAGAAATACTGTCGACCAAAATCTCAGAGCTCACTCCAGAAATGGGTTTTTCTCCAGCCGCATAAATATTTGTTACGGCTACTGCATCACAAGAGCGGAAACAGGTGGAGAACTGATCAAACAGATCTTCTGTTCGAGAGTATCGATGCGGTTGAAAAACCACTCGGATTTTACTTTTGGGAAAGCGCTCTCGGGCAGCGGATAGAGTTGCTGAAATTTCAGTGGGATGATGGGCATAATCATCAATGAAAGTAATGCCTCTCACCTCTCCTCGTTTTTGAAAGCGTCTTTGAACTCCTTGATAAGCCAAAAGAGCCTCTAGCGTTGTCGCTCGAGAAATAGAAAGTTCGTCTGCAACCGCGAGGGTTGCGACAGCATTAAGAAGATTGTGTTTTCCGGGCACCTGGAGCTTTAGCTGAAGAATATCTTTTCCGATGCGAACTCTTCCTTGAGTCCCCTCGGTCGTCGGAGTGTAGTCAGTAATCTGATAGGTATTGTTTTTTCCAAAGCCGTAAGTCTTCTTTCTTCGAGTCACTTTTCCTAAGAGCATTCGCAAATACGGATCATCACCGCACACAACGGAAAGCCCATAAAAAGGAACTTTGTTCAAAAAAGAAACAAACGCCTTTTTAAGCTTCGTCATGGTTTCGTAATGATCCATGTGCTCTCTATCCATGTTTGTGACGATAGCTATCGAAGGGGTTAACTTGTTAAAAGAACCATCACTCTCATCTGCTTCAACGACCATAAAGTCGCCAGATCCTAAACGTGCGTTTGTCCCCCCAAAATTATCCATTCGGCCGCCGACAACAATCGTGGGATCGAGTCCCCCTTGAGTCAGAGCTAAAGCAATCATCGATGTGGTGGTTGTTTTTCCATGGGCGCCTGCGACTGCAATTCCATATTTAAGTCGCATAAGTTCTGCGAGCATTTCCGCACGGGGAATGCAGGGAATATCTTTCGCTAGGGCAGCTGAAAACTCTGGGTTAGTCTCAGAAACAGCCGATGAATAGACGATTAAATCAGCGCCCTCGATGTTTTGAGCTTCATGGCTTCGAAAAATCTTTACCCCAAGGCGTTCTAAGTGCAGACAAAGCTCAGATTCCTTTAAATCAGAGCCGCTGACACGGTAGCCATTTCTTAGAAGCAATTCGGCAATTCCACTCATGCCGATTCCGCCGACCCCGATAAGGTGTATCCGATTGATATTATTGTACATTTATCAAAAAGCCCAAGGTTTTAACGCAATGCAATTTCGCACTGGTCGCCGATGGTAGCAAGCCCTGAGGAAGATCGCAATCGGGAGGTTTTTTCGGCCATTTCTTGGAGGGTTACCGGGTTAAAAGAGCCCTCCAAAGCAGACCAAAGGCGTTCTTTAAACTGAGGCCCTTGTTCTACTACTTTTGCGGCACCGGCTTCTGCTACAAACCGTGCGTTTGCCGTTTGATCGTTTTGTCCCCGGCGTGGGTACGGCACAAAAATGGCTGGCCTACCCATTTGGATGAGTTCAGAAACCGTCAGGGCACCGGCCCTGCAAATAACCAAACTTGCTTGGTTGTAGGCTTCGACCATGTTTTGAATAAAGGGACGAACCTGAAATCTCTCTTTTGCGATCTTTTCATAACACTCGGCAACCCGGGGAGCGTCACTTTGTCCTGTTTGGTGAGTGACTTGAATTCCAGGAAATCGAGAGACTAAATCGGAAGCTAAATCCATCATCGCTTGATTAATTGCCTTAGCCCCTTGGCTACCTCCCAAAACTAAGAGGTGAAGGGACTTTGGATTAACAGGTGAAACAGGCGAAGAAAGAAAGTCTTCTCGAAGGGGATTGCCGCTGACGATACATTTCTTTGGATTAAAGGCGTACTCGGCTTCTTTGAATCCGAGAAAGATCTTGGTTGCTAATTTCCCCAGGAGTTGATTGGCAATACCTACCGAAGCATTCTGCTCTTGAAGGAAAATAGGAATGCGAAGAATAAAACTCGCCAAACAAATCGGTGCTGAAACGTAGCCCCCCACACCAATCGTGAGGCTCGGTTTTTCTCGCAGGAGAAAACCGATGGACCAGAGTACTCCCTTCAACAAATGAATCAGCGAAGAGATGCGTTTCAGAACGCTTTGATTTTTGAGAGCGCCAGTTGAGACCGTGTAAAACGGAAAGCCCTTTTCTGGAACGAACTTACTTTCCATTCCATGCTCGGTGCCAACATAGAGCACGCTGAACTTGCGCTTTCTTAACTCTTCAGCAATGGCGAGCGCGGGAAAAACATGACCACCCGTTCCGCCCCCGGTAATGACAACCTTCTTTTTTTTCATGACTCGGAAGAGACCCTTCCTGATTCAGGATCTGATTGCCTGACAATGTTGAGAAGGATTCCGACCATGGAGAGATTGACGATGAGTGCGGAACGCCCCCAAGAAATAAAAGGCAGAGGCAATCCTTTGATTGGCAGAAGTCCAGTTACGCCTCCTAAATTAACAGCAACTTGTGCTGTCAAAAGGAAAGCGAGTCCGAAAGCGAAGTAGCAAGCAAAGCGATCGGCTGCTTTAAACGAAGTGCGAAAGAGAAGATAAGAAAAGTAAGCAAAGACAGCAACCACTACAACGGCCCCAATGAAACCCAATTCTTCTCCAATTAACGAAAAGATAAAGTCGGTGTGTACTTCTGGGAGGTAGAAAAGTTTTGCGTTTCCATTTCCAATTCCGGAACCAAAAATTCCACCTGAGTGAAATGAAAGAAAACTTTGTATGGTTTGAAATCCGGATCCCTGGGGATCCGCCCACGGATTCAAAAAAGCAAAAACGCGTTTTCTTCGGTATTCATAGCGAATCAGAGCAGCAGCAAACCCAGCTCCTCCGAGAAGAACGCCGGTAAAAAGGTACATGAGGCTTAATCCCGCAATGAAAAACATTCCGAGCATGGCAAGCACCAGAAGCGTGGTGGTTCCCAGATCCGGCTGCTTGAAGATGAGCCCCAACAAAAGCAAAACCGAAGCGGTGGCTCCCAGAAATTTTTTTGTAGAGAAGGGTTCCAATTTCGATTCAGCAAGTAATCGTGCTACAAAAAGGGGAACAACGATTTTTGAGAGCTCACTCGGTTGAAGTAAAAAACCCTGAAACCGAATCCATCGAGAAGCTCCTTGTGCGTGATGGCCTACTCCGGGAATAAACGTTGCAGCCACGAGGAGGACTTCAAACGCAAAAAGTGCGTACGCTATCTTGAACCAAAATTGATATCTCACTTTGGAAAGAAACAGCATGAGCAGAAAACCCAACACAGCTGAAACCGCTTGTCGGCTCACAAAATAAAATTCTGATCCGTATCTTTGAAGTGCGGGAACTCCAGTTGCGCTGAACAAGATGACTTGTCCCAAAAGAAGAAACAAAACAACACAAGTAATGAGCTGCTTCTCAAGAGGGGATCTATCTGACATTACTTAATAATATCACGGACTCCGGTCTAATGCTTCGTTGCACAGTGCATCAGCCATGGAGTTTTGTTCCCGGGGGATATGGGTTATCTCCACTTTCTTAAACTGGACCAAGAGTTTCTTAGCCTTTTGAACTAAAGGAATGATGTGTGGGGCTTTCACTTTGTATTGGCCGTTAAGTTGTCTTACTAAAAGTTGAGAGTCGCTCTTGATGGTGAGTTCCGTGGCTCCCAACTCAATCGACTTTTCTAGGCCCTTCAAAAGACCTTCATATTCAGCCACATTGTTGGTAACTACGCCCATCCGAGCTCCGTGACTAAAGACGACATCTTCTTCGTGCATCAGGACAAATCCGTAAGCTCCGGGACCTGGATTACCGCGAGAGGCTCCATCACAATAAAGTATCAAGTGCTTTCCTTTCACTTTTAAGACAGGGCCTCAGTTTCGTCGACTGGTGCTACGAGAATTCGATAGCAGCTGGGACAACGGTGAACCGCCTTAAACCCTAGGACTTCGTTATAGAGCTGGGGACGGATGCGGACGTTACAGGAACAACACATCCCCTTATCAATTTTTGAAATGGGAACACCCTTAACGGTCTGACTTGCCTTTTCATAGAGTGACTTGGTGTTAGGATCCATTTGAGAAAGGACCCCTTTTCTTTTTTCTAAGAGGTCTTCATAAGAGCGCTGGATGCTTTTTCCCTCTTCTTGGAGCTTGCCTTTGGATTCGGTCAGCTCAGCAGCACGTTTTTGATGAACGCCTTCTGCTTCTTTTACGGTTTTCTTGAAACCTTCGAGTTCAGAGAGAAGCCCGAGCACCCTTTCCTCGAGCTGTTCTTTTTCGCCTTTGTGGGTCTCATTTTCTTTTTGGGCTGCCTTATATTCTTCATTCGTTTTAACTTCCATCATTTTGCTTTCAGCTTTTCGAAGGAAGTCTTCTTTTTCTCTGAGCTCGCTCTCGGCCTTTCTTACTGATTTCTCTAAATCATCGTGTTGGGTTTTCACCGCTTGAAAGCCTGCGAGACTTTTGCCGATTTCGGTATCCAGTGCAGCCAAATCAACGGGGATTTGGTCCAGTTCCTGGCGTAAGCGAAAGACTTTTTCATCTATTCGTTTGAGATCATTTAAAAAAAGATAAAGAGCTTTCATGAGGACTCTATCTTGGATCAGTCTGGGTCAATTGGGAAGGAGAACTTAGGGCTGAGAAGGCCGCGTAGCCTCAGAATCGGAAACATAAATGCTGGTTACAAAGTTTTCAAAGTAGTCCCGATACATATGGTAGAAGCCGCCATCTCCCGATTCGGTACCCCAGGAATTCTTAATTTTCAGTTTAATGATTCGGCTATTTGAATCTAAATCTGCCCCCACAATGTCGACTGCGTGTTGGCCGCTCCCGCTCATGAAGGCGTCTCGATAAAGTCGGGGTGGCGGCGAAAAGCCTCCTGGCGTTGCAAACGCATTAATAGACATAATTCCAGTGTCCCGATCCGCAAAAAGCGTGTTGTTTTCGTAGGAGAGGGTAACGCTTTGCCCATTTTGGAGTGCTTTAATAATTCGTTTTTCAATCTTCTCTAGCGATTCTCGCGATGACTTAGCATAACTTGGCAAAGCAGCGACTTGTAACGAGCTTTCTCGTTTTAAGTTCCCACTGAGGGGTTCCACTTCAGGAAATACCCAAAGTGGTTTTGGGTTGTAACCTTGAGTGAGGATCTTCGAAAAGCTTTTTGGGCTTAACGTCTTATCAGCAAGGGTAAATTTCTTGGGAAGCGGCCCCGTATAAGTCTTAAGAATTTCTCGCATGTCCTTTCTGGCCTCGTCTTGAAGGTCCAAATAGGCTTTCGACTCAATAGTCAGGTCTTTGGCGTCTTGGTGAAACTTAGCGGCTCTCGCATTTAAGAAATAAACCAGGCGCCCGCCATGTGGCGATTTTTCAAACTGGACTCTAGGCTTCCAAATTTCTGGATGATCGGGAACAACGCCAAAACGTTTTACGAGCTCATCAGCGTAATGAGCATTTCCGCCCTGGAAGATCGGAGAAGACGGGCTCTCCAAGGCCGCATCGATTCTATCCAAAAGAGACTGGGCGATGAGGTAATGACGAGAAAGCTTGATTTCTTCGCCCGTTCTTTTTTTCATCTCCTGCTCAATGTGTGAAAGCCTGGCGTGTAACCAACAGCTTCCGTAAGCACATTGATCTGAAACCGCTGTGTAATCGATTTCCAAAGAGTACTTGGGGGTGTGGGCTTTCAAAAATTCGGGCGTAATGTACCGCAACTCTCCCGGTGTGAGCTTCTTAAAAGCCTTCATGCAGAGGCTTGGAAAGGCCCAGGCTTGAAAACTTAAAAGCAAAATGAGGAGCAGTTTCTTCATGGTTATTTCGTCTTTAGCCAATTCCCAATGGGTGATGGTTGATTCACTTTAAATCCAATGAGGGGTTGAGAGGGTGTGCTCTTGCCATCGTTTTTGAGTGTTACAACCGCAGGCACCATCCCCCTCGGAGATAGTAGCTTGGCCAACATCGGGTTGTTATCGATGTCGATGGTTAAAAATTTCAGCTTTCCTATTTGTTTCTTAGCAAGCTTTTCAATCTCGGGATGAAGGTCTCGGCAGGGCCCGCACCAAGTCGCTCCCATTTTGATGACCACTTCTTCTTCTGGAAACCGCTGAAGCCACTTTCGGAGAGCGTCGATTGAAGTGATATCGGTGGGGATTTCCACAGGCTCCCCATTCTGCTCGATTGTCTTACCTTCTTCCGGGCGGCCATCCAAAGTCGGCTCCTTCCCTGGACCCGAATGAAGGCCGGGGGTCCCAGCTATACTGGGATGACTCAAGGAAATAAAAGTAAAGAGCAATGCAAAGTGAATACTATTCATGGCGTAATATTCCTTTCGTTTTAATAAGAAAAAGTTAGCTCGCTCTGGCCTGCCTCCACAAACGGCCGCTGACTTTTTCTTTGATTTGCTTGAAGTTGTTTCTGCAAAACTTCCAAGGAAAGCTTCTGGGCAGTCGCAAGTCTTTCATCATAGATTTTGATTAATCCCGGCAAGCGGGCTTTGTTTACGGCACTCACTTCTTCGTCTACTTGAAGCTTTTCTGCCTGCTGTTTGAAAACCTCCTGGACTGCTCGAAGCTTTTGAACGCGTTCCAAAAGTTTTTTTAGCTCTTCATCTGTCAGGGCCGAAGCATCTTCAAGTTTCGAGCGAATATCTTTTACTTCCCACTCAAAATTTTCCTGAACTCGGTCTTTTCGGCCAGCCCACCCACGAATCATATTGTCTTTTTGAAAAGCGTGTTCCCCGTGGGCATTCAAAGAGAGCAAGAAAAGACAGAGAAAAAGAAAAGCAGGCTTTGTCATGTACCGTCCCCCGTTGGGGCGTTTAAGAGCAAGAAAGGGACCACTCTAAGAATCTAAGCCATTTCAGATTTTTGGTATGGGAATGGACTCTTCAACTGTCAAAACACGCAGGGAGAAACAAGAGGCTGTAAAGATCTTATACAGGCATCTTTTTGAAAGGATCTTAGGGGTTTAAGGAGAATACAGAGAGGCTACGGCTAAAACTTAGGGCTTTACTCGAAGACGAGTATCCGAATTTTCTAAATTGAGTAAGAACTCATAAACCAGTTTCGACTTCGGATCCTCTATTTCACAATGATAAATCTCTTTATCCCCTTGTTTTTTAAGAAGGGTGATTTTGGAGAGGGAAAAGCTTCGCTCACTTTTCCAGAGAAGACTTCCCAGCGTTGAAGAGTAGAGACTGACTTTCAACGGCAGGCGTTCCGGAAAGGAATACGTTAAGGTTTGCCAACCCAGCTCGTTTGTCGAGGAAGTACAGTGTTCGGGCCCTGCCTTCTTTGCTTGCGAAACTTTTACTAAAAGAGGCGCTCCCGAGACAAAAGTCTTACCCTTCATAAACTTAGGAAGGACTGCTTTTTCGTGGGAGAGACAAACGGAACCAAAGGAAACTGAGTTTATTAGGAAAACAATCAGGAACAACGCCCGCAACATGCCCGCACCTCGCTGGGCGCTAACGGAAGCAACGGGTGTGCCAGGGAACTCATCGAAAAAGTTTGTGGTGGGCCCACCAGGACTTGAACCTGGGACCTATCGGTTATGAGCCGACTGCTCTAACCAACTGAGCTATGGGCCCCCCATAGCACCGAGAAATTTTAGTTCTCTATGAAAGCCTTTAGGCGCTTGCTTCGGCTTGGATGTCGAAGTTTTCGTAGCGCTTTCGCTTCAATCTGACGAATACGCTCACGGGTCACGTTAAAGTCTTGTCCCACTTCTTCTAGAGTATGGTCAGAAGCTTCCCCGATACCAAAGCGCATACGTAAAACTTTCTCTTCACGAGTCGTCAGAGTCGCAAGGACCTTACGAGTTTGTTCAGAGAGGTTTACGTTGGTCACTGCATCGGAAGGTGACAGCATGGCTTTGTCTTCGATGAAATCGCCCAAGTGAGAATCTTCGTCTTCACCAATCGGAGTTTCGAGTGAAATAGGCTCTTTTGCGATTTTAAGAACTTTTCGAACCTTATCCACCGGCATTTCCATTTTCTCAGCGATTTCTTCAGGTGTGGGTTCGCGACCTAATTCCTGTACTAAATACCGTGAAGTTCGAATGAGTTTATTGATGGTCTCAATCATGTGGACTGGGATACGGATAGTTCGAGCCTGATCTGCAATCGCACGGGTGATGGCTTGGCGAATCCACCAAGTAGCATAGGTAGAGAATTTGTATCCTCTTCGATACTCAAACTTGTCCACGGCCTTCATCAAACCAATATTTCCTTCTTGAATCAGGTCAAGAAACTGCAACCCACGATTGGTGTACTTTTTTGCAATAGAAACAACCAATCTTAGGTTGGCTTCTACCAGCTCTGCTTTAGCGATGTCCGACTTTTGTTCTCCGGCGACAATCGCTTCGTACATGTCCTTAAGTTCTCGGGCACGCAAATTAGCTTCTTTTTCAACCACATCAATTTTCTCGGCAGCCAAGTTGATGATGTGCTCAATTTCCAAGAGGCCTTGGTAATCCAAGTTGTACTTAGCTTGTACTTGTTCTTCGATTTTCTTATTCTTCTTTGCGTCTTTAAGAAGATTTCTGAATTTCCCAATTTGATCGGTGCCGACTTTTCTCAAAGCCCCGTACACTTCTCTTTCAGCTTCTTCGATTCGGCTGACTTGCTGTTTAAACTTAGCAACAATCTTATTAATAGTTTTTCGATTGAAGTTGATGTCTTGAAAAACATCTACAATCTTTTTTCGGTTTGAAGCGAGTTTTTCGCGAAGCTTTTTTCTTTCTTCGGGATTAAGCCCAGACTTCAAGAGCTTTGCTTCAACTCCACTCAAAATCTTTTCAAAGGAGCGAACAAGCGCCATGCCTTCAAGAATTTTGGTTCGAGCTTCCCCTTCGTTCAGTCCGCCGACCAATGTAGAGCCAGGATCTCGCTCTTCGGATTCTTCTTCCTCTCCGGCTACAGCCACAGCTACGGCTGCTTCAGTAGAAGGCTCAGCGGAAGCATCTTCTTCTTCGCTGCTTTCCCCTTCGCTTTCCGCACCTCGCAGAACGTCTCTTGCTCGGAGTTTGCCCTTTTCAATTTTATCTCCAATGGCCAAAAATTCTTTTACGCCCATGGAGGAGTTTAAAATCACATCAAGAACTTCGGCTTCGCCATCTTCGATTCGCTTTGCAATTTCAATTTCACCTTCGCGAGTCAGAAGGGCAACCGAACCCATTTTTTTCAGATACAAACGAACTGGGTCGAGCCCGCGACTGAGCGTGTCTTCTTTTTCCAGCTCTTCTTTGTCTGCTGCTACTTGTTTTTTGGCTTGTTTAAATTGTTTTTCGTTTTCAACGATTTCAATGTCATTGTCTTCTAAAAGCGTCATCACTTCATCAATCGAATCGCTTTCAGAAATTTCTTCAGGAAGGGCGTCGTTGATTTCTTCGTAAGTTAAAAAACCTTTTTCTTTTCCGAGTACAACTAGCTTTTGAAGTTCTTTTTTCTTGTCGATCTTCGGCATCGCGTTATTACTCCTTTTAGAGCAGGCTCCCGCATTTTCAAAATAAGTTCAGATTTGTATCACTGCTTGTGCGGGGTTTCAATGGTCCTGGGGACCGGTTTTTGGACTAGTGGGTTCTTGGGGGGTGGGGGCGCTGGCGGATCTCAAATTCCTCAATTGTTCCAGTAGCTTAATTTGTTCCTGGTCGTCACCTAATCTTTGGCTCATTCGAACCTGATTAGCTATTCCATGAATTTGGGCCTTTTTACGCCTTTCGGAGATCCGTTTTGCGACTTCCGCGAACCATTGGGGCTCGTTTGGGGTGGATGCAACTTCCTTTAAAAGAGGCTCTGAAACCGCATCTAAAATCTCAGGACAAGTTTGGGATTTGGAGAGCTCTTCTAAAATTTCAACCATCTTTGAAGCCGATTGCGTTTCCCAAAGACGAAGAAGAATGGCCTCAAGCTCTTGGTCCTTGAGGAAGCCCACCCAGTCTTCCTTTGGAAAACTTAAGAAAGCCTCCGGGTATCTCAGAGCGCCCTTAAAAAATTCCCAGTCCAGAGGAAACTTTTTCTGTCGAATATCTTTGCGCGTGGGTGTGGGTCGATTTTGTGTTGTAACAGGCGCGGGCGTAGGGGCTGTGATTCGCGAAGGAGACTCCTGCACCAGCTTTTTTATCGCATCAAAAGAAATGGCGAGGAGTCTCGAAACGTCGTCCCAAAGCACAGCTCCTTTGTCAGGGAGACGGCGACTCGCAACCAGAATGGGAATCAGTTCTTGTAAGTATCGGCCTCTATCTTTTTCCCCCAATACCCCTTTATCCGCAATTTCCTTTAAATACTTAGTAATTTGTTGGGGAGCTTTGTCACAGAGCTCGTAAAACTTTTCAGCCCCGGCTTTTTTTACAAACTCATCTGGGTCTAAGCCGTCTGGCAGTGACACGTCTTTTGCAAAAAGACCCGTTTCTAAAAAAATCGGCATGCTTCGATGCCAAGCGCTGATTCCAGCGGCATCTGGATCAAATATAGTAACTACTTTTTGAGTCAGAGATTTTATTTCTCGACAGTGCTCGACGGTAAGAGCAGTTCCCATGGGGGCTATGGCGTTGGAAACCCCTGCTTCGTAAAGCCCCACGACATCCATATAGCCTTCGACGACCAAGGCTTCCCCTTTCAATCGGATATCGCGCTGATTTTCAGAAAGACCGTAGAGAATTTTGCTCTTATTAAATAAAGGTGTGTCGGGTGAATTTAAGTACTTGGGTTCGTCGCCTTCTTTTAAAGCGCGTGCTCCAAACCCAACCACTTGTCCGTTCTTATCAGTGATGGGGAACATGAGGCGTTCTCGGAAACGATCGTAGCCTTTGTATTTAGAGTCTTCTTTGGGAACAACCAAACCAGCCGAGAGCAGATCTTCCCAAGTAAATCCTCGCTTCGTCATGAACTGGATGAGTGTGTTCCAGCCAGCTGGGGCGACCCCCAAGCGAAATTTCTCAATCGACTTTTTTGTGAGGCCGCGATTTTCTACATACTTAAGCGCAAAAGCATATTCTTTGTTCTGGGCGAGAAGGTGATTAAAATATTTTGCTGCGAGTTCCAAGGCTTTGGATGCGCGCACCTGGCTTTCAGAAATGGGCTTCGGGGATTGTCTGACAAAATTTTTGTCTTCTTCTATTCGGACTCCCACCTCTCCAGCAAGTTTTCTAACCGCTTCGGGAAATGAAAGACCATCGTGTTCCATGATAAAAGTGAAAACATTTCCGCCCTTCGCGCAACCACCAAAACATCGGTAAACCTGCTTCGCCGGGTGTACATGAAAGGAAGGGGTCTTTTCGTTGTGAAAAGGACAAAGACCTTGATAGCCCTGCCCGCTTTTTTTTAGGGAAACGTAGCGGCCAATGACATCGACAATATCGCAGCGGCTTCGAATTTCGTTTAATGTCGAATCCGAAAACAAAATCTATTCCTTTCCCTATCTTGAGAGCCAAGGGCTGTTTTTAATAAAAAATCTTAAGTGCTGATCTTTTGCCTTACTGATGCCAATCCGAGGTGAAGAACTAATCGCAGATTCGCTCAAAACGTTTCCTAAGTCGATAATTTTAAAGTCGGGTCGATTAAATTTTTTGCCATCAAAAGCGCGATCAATTCCCAGGGCCTGGGCTAGTTTGCCTGGGCCACTTAAGAGTTGTTCGGGGCGCGAAAGCTCTTTAAGTTTTCGATTCTTTTGCATTTCTTTATGTCCACTTAAAGGTGCCGCAGCTCTCAAAAGGACAGCTGATCCGACGCCCTTCTCCTCGGTCACAACATTCACACAAAAATAAAAACCATAAATCAAATAAACGTAAGCCGTTCCTCCGACTTGAAACATCGATTGGTTTCTTTGGGTCGGCCCTCGAAAGCTATGGCTGGCTTCGTCGTGCTTACCCAAATAGGCTTCAACTTCTACGATTTCGCACAGAAACCGAGCCTTGTTTTTACGAACAAAAAGTCCCTTGCCCAGGAGGTCTTTAGCTACGGTGACAGTATCTCTTTGGTAGAACTTAAGCGGAAGGGGTGAGCTTTGCTCTGGCAATTTCATTGACTAATTTTCCGTCGGCTCGTCCGTCGGCTTTTGCAAGAGCAGCTTTCATTACTTTTCCAATGTCGTTAGGCCCAGTGGCCCCCGAGTCATTTATAGCTGCAACTACTAAGGCCTCGACTTCAGCCTGAGATAGTTGTTGAGGAAGATAAACTTTGAGAACATCAATCTCTGCTTTTTCTTTGTCTGCTAGGTCGGCGCGGCCGCCTTTTTCAAAAGCAGTCACTGATTCCCCACGCTGTTTAATGAGCGTGGCGATGACTTTTTGAATTTCAGCGTTATCAAGCGGGGATCGCTTGTCGATTTCACGCTTTTTGATCTCCGCTATGAGCATCCGCAAGCATCCCACTTTCGTAGGCTCCTGCGACTTCATAGCGGATTTCATATCGTTTTGCAGAGTGGTTTTTAAATCCATAAGGATCTCACCCTGAGCGACGCTCAAAAACGCGTTTCGAGGCTCTTTTTCGAGCAGCAATGGACTTCTTCTTTCGTCGCACTGAGGGTTTTTCATAAAACTCTCTTCTGCGAACGTCTGAAAGAACTCCACCTTTTTCGCACAGCTTTTTAAAGCGGCGAAGCGCTCCTTCAAAAGGCTCGTTGTCTTTTACCTTTAGGCTTGGCAAAGGAATCACTCTCCAATCAAGTTAAGGATTACAGCCGAACAACTCACTAGAGTTGGCAGCTGGCCTATTAAAGTGCTCAAGGGTACTGGTTTGACGCCCTGATCGTCAAGGCGGAGTTTAGAGTACGAGCATTGCATCGCCATAACTATAGAATCGGTACTCCTTTTCGATGGCCTCTTGATACACTTTTTTGCAAAGATCTTGTCCTAAAAAAGCAGAAACCAGGACATAAAGAGTTGATAAGGGGAGATGGAAATTGGTCACCAACCCCTTGATTTCTTTAAACTCATAGCCCGGCGTGATGAACAGGTTTGTGTTTCCTTCGGCCCCAAAAACAGAAAGGGACTCTAACGATCTTAACGAAGTTGTTCCCACGGCAATGACCCGCTTTCCGGAGTCCTGAGTTTGTTTTATCAGGTCTAAGGATTTTTGGGGAATGCTATAAAACTCTTCGTGCATGACATGATCGTTCAGATGAACCCCACGCATAGGTGCAAAAGTTCCATATCCCACATGGAGCAGAACATCTGCGAATTGGACCTGGTTTTTCTTTAATTCATCAAGAAGACGTTCGGTGAAATGCAGTCCAGCTGTGGGCGCGGCAACTGATCCCAGCTCATTCGAAAAAACGGTTTGATACCGCTGGGAATCCTCCGGCGTGAGTTTTCTTTTGATGTAAGGAGGAAGCGGGGGTTCTCCCACGGTTTCGAGCCAGGTCCAAAAATCTGATCGGTCTGGAAGTGAAACTTCAAAGCTTTGAGAGGGAGTTTTTCGAACGCGCACCACCGTTTGATCTTTCAACACGAGGGGAGTTTCCTCTTTTACTCTCTTCCCGGGCTTAACCAAACAATCCCAGACGTTTGGGTTGCCCAGTTTCTTTTTTAATAAAAAAACTTCAAACTTTTTTCCATCTAAAGAGAGACAGGGGATTCTCGCGGGAATCACTCGCGAAGTATTTCGGACGAGACAGTCTCCAGCCGAAAGAAATTTTGGCAGATCAAAAAAATGGTGATGAGAGATCTGCCCCGATTTTCTTTCAACCACCAAGAGTCTTGAATGATCTCTCGGGTTAACCGGTTCCCTTGCAATCAGGTGATCGGGTAGCTCGTAATTAAATTCGTCGATTCTCACTGCAGTGTCATAAAAAAAAAGAGGGTAAAAAGCTAGTGTGAAACTTTAAGAGTGGATCCCGGATAATAATGTGCAAGGATTTCTCGATAGGTCTTGCCCTTTTGGGCTAAGTGCCGAGCGCCCCATTGACACATTCCCACCCCGTGCCCATTTCCAACTCCTTGAAACATCACCAGCTCCCCATCGTGCTGCCAATCAAAGTTTGCGCTTTTCAATCGAGTGTAACCGAGGTGACTTCGAAGGGTGTCGGTACCGATTGTGGCTCTTTGTTCGCCGGAGATGAGCTTTAAGCTGGCCAAGCGTCCCGAGGGGCCCCGATCTCCTGGCTCAATTTTAAAGTCTCGACCAAAGTCTAAACCCGTCCACTTCAGCAGTTCATCTATTCGCACAAATGTTTGCCATGAAAACGGCTTTTGCAGACAGTAAGGGCAGGAAACTTTCTTCTGAGGATATCCCTGTTGGTGGTTCCATACAAAAGCCGGGGTCTCAGTGCTGCCACCACACCGGGAATGAAAAAAGGCCTTAATCGGAAGATCTTTAAATAAAAGCACTTCACCCGCAGTTTGTTTTACCGCCTCTGCTACTCTGGGGTGTTCCGATTCCACTCCTCCATAGACTTGATCTTGAGTGGTTTTTTCTAAGTCAAACTCGGCTTGCTTCGGGTGTTGAATCCTATACAAAGCGTAGGTTCTCGAAGCGACGGCTTGTGCTTTGAGAGCCTCGAGTTCCCAAGAAGGACTCATCTCGCTTCCTAGCGTTCCCAATAAATAATCCTCCAGGCTTAAATAGTTTACGACAGAGAAAGACCGATCTCGGTTCCGCATCCACTTTAAGGCGCCTCGAAATAAGCGCCCGTGAAAACTAATTTTGTCTGACGGGTTTCTCCCACCCCGAACAAAAACGAAACTATCCTGAAGGGGAGTTGAATTTACTATGATCGGGTTCTGTTGCGATGGGCCGAGCAAGATATCAAGATTTCGCTCTGCGCGGATCCAGCCTCGAGCCGGCTGAGAACGATAAAAGGTTGAATAGAGGAGTGAATTTACTTTTCCTTTTGGGATCGCCTTGTCTAGAAGAACTCTGACGGCTGTGTTACTATCTTTATTACTAGTTACTCCCTCACTGATCGTCGCAACAAATCCCAAACAAAAAAAGAACCCAAGAAGGTAAATGTGTCGAAGTTTTTTGTTCATCAAGATTTCCAGATGAGTAAGACGAGATGCCGGAAGTGGATTTCTCATTGTAAGCTATTACTGCTTTTTTTGGTTGCTTTGAGCGTCACTGAAGGACGTTGCATCGCGAAAGAACCGCCTTCTCCCTTCGAGGAATCTGACAGTGCGCTTCCTCACCATTTTGATCGTGACCAGAATCTATTGATGAGCCCCGTGAATATTGTCGAGCTTGAGAAGCCGGCCCAGAAAAAAACCGAGAAATCAAAACGGGTAAGTGATCCTGACAAAGAAACTGCAAGCTATCGACTTAAAGTCATGATTGATCCCGGACACGGGGGAAAAGATGATGGGGCAGCAGGCCGCCACGGGATTCGAGAAAAACAAGCAAGCCTGAATATTGCCAAAAAAGTAAAAAGAGAAGTCGAGCGAATTTCCAAACTGCAGGGCTATCCGGTGGAGCTGAGACTGACACGCGAAGAAGATGTTTTCATTCCTCTCAAGGAAAGAGCTCGAATGGCAAATGAGTGGGGTGCCGACATGTTTGTGAGTGTTCACCTCAATTCTTCGCCCGTATCTAAAGCCCGGGGCTTTGAAGTTTATTTTTTAAGTCCAGAGGCGTCTGATCCCGAAACCGAGCGGCTTGCATTGAAAGAGAGTGAAGGCCAAATTCCATCCGGCAAAGACGATGTGCTGTCTATTTTGTCGGACGTTCGGACTACTTTTCATACAAATGAAAGTGCTAAGTTTGCAGAAGAAATGTTTTCTTCCATTTCTAATAAGGTGCTCTCTAACGGACGCGGAGTTCGACAGGGACCATTCACCGTTTTGCATGGAACCAATATGCCTGCCATTTTGGTTGAAGTTGGTTACGTGACCCATCCCGAAGAATCCACACTCCTTACGAAAGAAGCCTACCTAAAACGTCTGGCCAGTGCTATAAGCTCCGGCATTATTGAGTTTGGTCTCAGAACTAGAAAGTTAGGATAAAAATGACGTTACGACATAGCGGCCGCACTGCCGATCAACTACGCCCCATTAAAATTACTCCGCACTATCTATCTCATCCGCCTGGTTCTTGTTTGATTGAAATGGGAGGCACTCGCGTCGTTTGTTCTGCCATGATTGAGGACTCGGTTCCTGGTTGGCTGAGAGGTCAGGGAAAAGGTTGGTTGAGTGCTGAGTATTCGATGTTGCCCGCAAGTTCGGGTCAAAGAATTCAAAGAGAAAGAAGTAAAATTGGCGGTAGGACCATGGAAATTCAACGGTTGATTGGTCGGTCCTTGCGAGCTGCCGTTGATCTTTCTTTATTAGGAGAACGTTCTGTTTTGGTTGATTGCGATGTCATTGATGCTGATGGAGGAACGCGAACTGCGTCCATTACCGGGAGCTATGTGGCGGTGATGTTAGCACTCCAAAAAATGTCGCAAAAAATTCCCTCCTTAAGCCAAGCTGCCCGAAAATCAGTGGCTGCGATTTCAGTTGGCGTTGTAAAAGGAGTTCCTGTTCTCGATTTGGATTACCCAGAAGATAAAGATGCTGAAGTGGATATGAATGTGGTCATGACTTCTGAGGGAAAATTTGTTGAGGTTCAGGGAACCGCAGAAAGCGAACCTTTCGATCGTGAAAGTTTACACAGTCTCTTGTCATTGGCAGAAAAGGGAATTCAGGAGCTCTTTCAAATTCAAAAACAGGTTCTGATGAAGTGAATTCTGTTTTGATTGCTTCTCAAAATTTAGGAAAGCTAAAAGAATTCCAAAGTCTGTTGTCCCCCCAGTTTAGTTGTGTGCCGGCCGACCATCGCGCTCCCGAAGTTGATGAAAACGGAACCACTTACCGAGAAAACGCATACAAGAAAGCAAAGGCATACGTCGAGATCTATCAAATTCCCGTGCTTTCAGATGATTCAGGCCTTGAGATCGATGCCCTGAATGGGGCACCGGGACTGTGGAGCGCTCGATTCGGGGGAGAGGGTATTTCCTGGAAAGAGCGGTTTCAAAAACTGTATGAACAGTTAGCCCCTTATCCGGCCGATCAGTGGACTGCCCGATTTCGCTGCATTCTTTGTTACTTAATTCCCCGGGGCGAGCCTCTCTATTTTGAGGGGGTCTGCGAGGGAAGAATCGACCGAAATCCTAAGGGGACCGGTGGGTTCGGTTATGACCCCATTTTTTATTCCAGCCAGTTAGCAAAGTCCCTGGGAGAGGCACCTTCGGCGGAGAAAGCCCTGGTGAGCCACCGAGCTCAAGCTGTACAAGCTTTCTTAGATTGGGCGAAAAAGAATCCCCACAAGCTCTCTTGACCACCCCCGACCGAGAAGATACCTTCTTAGCTCTTTTTGTACGTGTTCGGCTTGCCCAGGTAGCTCAGTCGGTAGAGCAGAGGATTGAAAATCCTCGTGTCGGCGGTTCGATTCCGTCCCTGGGCACATCTTTTTACATCAAATAAAACGTGGGAATTTATGAAAAAACAGATTTTTGGTTTGGCCCTTTTAATCGCCGTTAATGGATTCGCAGCAGATGTTAATGAAATCAACTCTGAAGAAATGGCGGTAGAGGAAACCCCAGCTGCCGAAATCGTAAAGCCTGAGGTGGCGGCCCCGCAAGCAGTTGTTCAGCCTGTTGCGAAGCCTGTTCCATCCGACTCTGAGACTCCCGCAAATCTTTCTCCTTGGTTTTTCGAAATCCACCTGGGGCAACTTCGAACCAATAATTCAGATCGTGGAAAACTGGAAAAGACCGCCTATACCGGCGGCGCTGGTGTTGAATATCGATTAATGGACCAATGGTTTGTTCAAGCAGAACTCAATTACATGAACAAAGGCTGGAAGGAGTCTGGAGTAGTCACTGTTAGAGAAACAAGCCTCAAATATTTTGAAGTCCCTGTCTTTTTAAAGGCCAAGTTTCCTTGGAATAATATCGCCCCCAGTTTAATGGCCGGGCCGTGGATCGCTTATCTGCATTCAGCATCAGATGCCACTAACGGAATTTCACTCGACACTACTTCAGCAACAAACCGTTTCGAAGTTGGGATTTATGTAGGAGCGGGCCTTGAGTTAGCGCTTTCTGATGATTTAGAAATGGGAATTGGCGCTCGTTACGGTTGGGGTCTTTCTGACATCAATCAAGTGGCTCTCGAACAAGGAATTTACAATCGAGTCATTCAGCTGTTAGCCAGCCTTCGATTCCGATTATAGTTTGTCAGCTATTCGATGAAGATTGTCTGGAAATTCACTCCAGCGAATCCGCTTATCAAAGCCAGTCTTTTTAGCCCTTGTTTTTAAATTGTGCAGACAGAGCGCTCTAAGCGAGGTGAGGAGCTCGTCTCTCAGGGCACATTTTCGATAAAATCGGAGTCCTTCTTTTGCTAACTCCGGATTTTTATCGAGTAAATCCTCTATTGTCCCTAACTCACTACTCGCCTCCACGAGCTCTCTTGGCGGCTTATGCTGATCTCGCCCCCGTTCTTTCAAAATGTTTTTCTTGGGAAAGTCCTCTAGCACTTGATTGGCTCGTTGGCGAAACGCCAATTCCTCCGAAGAAATATCTGGTAGGGGCCTTACTTCTTCAGGGTCGGCATCTCTTTGTTCAACTACCTGAACAGCATTTGACGGCTCTTCGAGAAAGTTAGCTTGTTCGGAGGACTTTTCCTTGAACTGATCTAATAAATACCAGCCAAGCAAAGAGGCAAAGCTTATGAAAGTAAGCGCCCAGAATAAAAAATAAAGATGTCTTTTCTTTTTCTTCAAGGGATTTGCTCAGGTCGTATATCTTTATAAGTAGAACCAGGAAGAAGACGACTTTCTGCATCTGCCTGGAAAGCCTTGAACGTTTGAATTTCTGTGTTGGAGCAACCCACGCAAGCAGATCTGAGGTTTCTCAACATAATAGAATCCACTACGTAGGGGCCGTTGGAGCTGCTATCGCAAGAATAGTTTCCTCCATAATCATGCCAATCAGGACACACCGCATGGGGAAATGTGACGTTGTCGCCGTTTCCATCTGAGTGTCGCGCTTCGTGGAAAAAAACAGAAAGTCGTATGAGACTATTCGCAAGGGTATTGCTGCTGGTGCCTCTCACGGACCAAGAAGAAAAAAGCCCTTCACCAATCTGAATTACTCCTACTCGCGGGCTTCGGACGTAAATGCGCTGGCCCCCTACATCGAGCGTTAGGACTTCGGAATTGTTTTTGCCATAGCGGTAGAGTGCGCTTCCGATGTTCACCATAATAGTTACCAGACTATTCTGAGCTAGAAAATCATCATCCAAAAGCGTACTTGAAAAAATCTGAGGACGGTAAGAAAGAGTTCCTACGATCGAGGCTTGCTCGGCATAATCAAAATCTTCCCCTACTATAAAATGGACACGGGTGGTGAGCCAACCAACGAGATCTGAGCCACTAAAGCTATTCACATTTAAAACTTGGAGATCTGACGAGCTTACGGAAAGATTCAGGCGCGATAGGTTTGATAAATCGAGATCAATCAAGTCGCGTTGATCTTCTGGAACGGACCCATCGAGAACAATTCCAATTTTGGTACTAAAGCCACTAGTTGAATTTTTATTGCAGCCCATCAGGGACAGAGCCGATAGGGTTAGGACAATTAAAAAGTTCTTCATAATTCCGCACACGCTCCACGCCGAAGCCATTCGCGTTTCGACTTGTTATTTGCAAGCAGGTGCCAAGTTCAGGGCCTAAGTTTTCCGCAAGAAGTCCCGTATTCCCTAAGACCACGCCAAAAAAAGGCAGGTAAGCGGCACGTTCGTTTACAGCACGGCGTGTTGAGAACGGGTCAAGTTAGGAATCAAAACTGCCGATTTAGGAAGGAGAAAAGGTAGGGAACCCATGTCTTTTTTTAACAAAAAAAACGAGGTCAAAACAGCAGTGACAGTCGAGCCCATTTTGAGAGTCTCTCCAACTCCAAAGAAAATCAATTCCATTCTAAAAGGTAGCCGGCTCAAGGGGGATATTTTAGTTACCTGTGATCTGGAACTCAGTGGCGAAATCCTAGGAAACATCACTGCACGAGATAGCTCTAGTGTTTGTATTAAAGGAAGTTGCAGAGGGAATATAGAAACCCTGAGCGGTAATGTTCAAGTCGAAGGTGAAATGATTGAGGGAAATATCTCGGCTGGAGGAGATGTTCATATTACCGGGAAGTTTGTTGGGGGCTCAGTTGTCGCGGGTGGAAAGTGTTACGTCGATGGCGAGTTTTCTGGAAAAATAGAAGCGACTGATATTGAAATTGGTTCCAATGCGAAACTAAATGGCGAGCTCAATTATCGTGAGGGACTATCAGTTCTTAAAGGGGCCAAAGTATCTGGCGCCCTCAATCAACTTGAGGCGGTTCCTAGTGCAGAACTTCTTATTCCCAGCCTAGCTGTTGGCTAGAAAGCCTCGTCGAATACCACGGCCTGTTTCGTTGCCGAGAACCCCTTCTGATATTCCGTCACTCTCTTCTCAAAGAAGTTTGTTAACGACTGCACATCTTGAAGAACCATGAAGGGGAATGGATTCTTGGTTAAGTATTTTTTCGGATAACCTAACTGCACCAGCCGATTATCAGCACAGTACATGAGGTAGTCTTTCATCATGTTGGGTGAAATCCCGCTCACTCCGAGGCTTAGGGCATCTGAGCAGAAAGCCAATTCTACTTCAATCGCTTCATCGATCATGTTCTCAGTAGCTTTTCTCAGTTGCTCATCAAAGAGATGTGGATACTCTTCTCGGATCACTTGAATAGCTGACATTGCAGCATCGATGTGTGTGGTTTCATCACGAAAAACCCAATTTGTAGCGGCGGCAAGTCCTGGCAATAATCCTTTGTTTCTTAAAAAATAAACATAAGCAAACGAACCAAAGAAAAAGAGGCCTTCCACACAGGCCGCAAAGCAAATCAAGTTTTGAACAAACTGCCTTTTCTTTTGATCGGTGTCTAATTTATCCAGTTCGTTGATCGAATCCATGTACTTAAAGCAAAAATCCGCTTTGAGTTTTACTGATGGAATACTTCGATAGGCATCGAAAGCTTCGCTTCTCTCAACCGGGTCTGGGAGGTAATTGTCTACCAACAGCAAGTAAGTTTCGACGTGCAACATTTCGTCAAAAAGCTGTTTACCCAAAAACATTCGATATTCAGGGCTGTTGATGTGTTTGTAGAAATTCAAAACTAAATTATGCGCAACCAAATTGTCGGCTGTTGCAAAAAAAGCAACTAAGCGCTTAATAAGGTGGGCTTCTTTTGGAGACATCTTGTCTCTGAGATGTTCGAAGTCGATGGAGAAATCCAGCTCATCTGTTGTCCAAATATTTTTTATGGAATCTTTGTAAAGTTTGAAAAACTGCGGGTACTGCATTGGCCGCAGGGTCAAGTTGAGTTCAGTGTTGAGAATCATGGTGTTTACCCTTTATGTGCAAGCTTCACAGGTTTCCGGATTTTCCAAAGAACATGCGACGGCTTCTTCAGCAGTCACGGCCTTTGGAGTTTCGACCGTCGTTTTCTTAATTTTAGTCTTTGCGCGCGAACGAAGATAGTAGGTAGTTTTGATTCCCTGCTTCCAAGCATACATGTACATCGACGATAATTTCCCAATATTTGGTTCTTCCAAAAACAAGTTCAAAGACTGGGATTGGTCGATAAAGGCAGAGCGAGAGGCTGCCATATCGATGAGCGTCTTTTGGGAAACTTCCCAGACGGTTTTGTATTTGGCGCGAATTTCTAAAGGAATCGCCTCAATGTTTTGGACCGAGCCTTCTGATTCGATAATCTTAGCGCGCATTTGAGGTGTCCAAAGCCCCATCTGTTTTAGGTCATCAATCAAGTATCTGTTAATATTGAGAAACTCCCCACTCAAGGTCTCTCGCTTAAAAAAAGTTGAGATTTGGGGTTCGATGCTCTCATAAGATCCTACGATCGAAGCGATAGTCGCAGTAGGAGCCACAGCTATTAACAAGCTGTTTCGAAGACCGTCGCGCTGAATATCTCGAGCAAGAGCATCCCAGTCATAGTGAAGCTCAGGCATAAAAGGCTGGTTTGGTTGAGCCAATTGAACCTGTAGCTCTCCCGAAGCATATCTGGAGTCTTTGAATGCCGGGAAAGAGCCCTTTTGCTTTGCAATTTTGGAGCTTGTTTTTAATGCGTGGTAGTAAATAGTTTCAGAAATATGATCTGAAAGTTTCTTTGCTTCCGGTGAATCGAAAACATAACCCATTTTGAAGAAGCAGTCCTGAAGTCCCATGATGCCTAATCCAACCGGCCGCCACTTTTTATTGGAGCTGCTGGCTTCGTTCGTGGGATAGAAATTGATATCTACCACGCGGTCTAGAAAAGTTACTGCTCTTTCGACAACTTGCCCGAGTCTTTCAAAGTCAAATTTGCATTGATTGACGTAGGCACTCAAGTTGATGCTTCCGAGGTTGCAAACAGCTGTTTCTTCAGAACTCGTTACTTCCAAAATCTCAGTGCACAAATTCGAGCTTCGAACGATGGTTCCGGGGCGCGCAGTCTGCGAGCAGCGCAGATTTGCTTTGTCTTTAAAACAAATCCAACCATTTCCTGTCTCAGCCAGAGTTTGCATCATTCTCGAGTAAAGCTGGCGGGCAGAAACCTTTTTAAGTGCCTTTCCTTCGCGCTCATAACTTTCGTAAGCTTTATCGAATTCGGGCCCGAAGGTTTTTAAGAGCGCTGGCGCCATTTCTGGACTAAAAAGCGACCAATCAGAATCGCTCTCCACTCTTCGCATAAAAAGATCTGGAATCCAAAGGGCCAAATTTAAATTATGGGTTCTTCGTTCTTCTGCGCCTGTGTTGTTTCTCAGCTCTAAAAAGGTCTCAATATCGGCGTGCCAGGGCTCCAGATAAACTGCAGCAGCCCCTTTTCTCTTTCCGCCTTGATTTACGGCGTGAACAGAAGAATCAAAAACTTTTAAGAAAGGGATAATCCCATTGCTGAGGCCGTTGGTTCCTTTAATCAGGGCTCCGGATGCTCGAACGGGTGTCCAATCGACTCCCAGGCCGCCAGACCACTTCGATAAGTGGGCGCAGTCCGTGATGGTTTTATAAATTCCTTGAAGACTATCTTGCGCTACGGTGAGCAAATAACACGAGCTCATTTGAGGGTGACGGGTTCCTGAATTAAATAAAGTAGGCGTGGAAGGCATGTACAGGAACTGACTGATTATGTCGTAGAACTCGATTGCCTCGCCTACATTTTCGGAAAGTCCCAGTGCAACTCTCATTAACATCCACTGAGGCCGCTCAATTACTTTTCTGGTTTCGGGATGCCTTAATAAGTAGCGATCAACTAAAGTTTTCAGGCCGAAATATTCAAACAAATCATCTCGCTCATGGCGAATGGCATATTCGATAGTTTGAAAATCTTCTGTTGCAAGCCCCAGGACTCGATCACTTAAGGCCCCATGTTCAGAAGCTCTTTTTAAATAATCCCGAAAGGCCATGTCGCGCCCGACTTCTTTTCGAACGCTTTCTGAAAGCATTCGGGCAGCCACTTTGGAATAGTTTGGTTCTTCGGCCATTAACATGACAGCCGTCGCGATAGAAAGGTTGTCTAGTTCTTCGGTTGTGCTTCCATCGTGAAGTCCGCTGATCGTTCGTTTTGCAATATCTAGAGCCTCAACATTTGGAATGCCGCGACAAGCCCGATTAACCGCATGGAGGATCTTCTCTATTTTTACTTCTTCTCTACTTCCATCTCTTTTGATGACGTGCATGTTGCTTCTTAACCTCAATTTGAAAACAAAAAGTAAAACATCCCCCCGCTTACTAAAAAGCGTTTCTACTCTTCCTCAAAAGTGATGCTTTGTTTGGGCAAAACGCCCTAAAAAAATTCCGTAAATTGGAAATTAAATAACATGAAAAATACTGTCAATTGACTTCCGATGACGCAGCAGTGTTACTGCAAAAATAGTTTTGTTTACTTTTTTATCCCACCATGGATCCCCCCATCTGCGCGCCCCCTAACAAGTGAAGATGCAGATGGTGGATTGTTTGGCAAGCGTGATCCCCGCTATTAAAAACAAGTCGAAAACCACTTCCGGCAATTTCAAGCTGGCCTGCGATTTGTTGGGCGGCCAGGAAAAGCTGCTGAAAAACGGCGCCGTCCTCTGGCCTGATATCCAGGACGTCATCAACATGATTTTTGGGGATGATCAATACATGAACCGGAGCCTGAGGAGCGATATCTCGAAACGCAAACACGTGTTCATTCTCATATACTTTTTTACTGGGCAAAGTTCCCTGAATCAGTTTACAAAAAATACATTCCTTAGATTTGTTCGGGACAACTCCCATGGGCGGCTCCTTTTTGAGGATATTATTTGATGAAATCAGGGGCTTTTCAAGTTTTCTCAACTTGCCAATTCTCTTTGAAGTCGTTTCTATGCAAACCATGTGGCCAAAAAAATTAGCGCAAAAGTTAAGGGTGGAGCCGGAGAAAGATTTTCAACTGCCCCACGAAACAAGCGCAGCTGTATTGGTTCTGTTCTTGCCCTCCACCGACAACGGGCTTGGGCACCTTTTGCTCACGAAACGGACTTCGAAAGTCGAAAGCCACAAGGGACAAATGAGTTTTCCCGGGGGCTTTCGGGAAAAAACAGATGCCGGCTGGCTAGAAACCGCACTGAGAGAAGCTCAAGAAGAAGTGGGTATTTCTAGAGACCAAGTGCATGTCCTGGGATGTTTGAACCCCGTGCTGACCAAAGGGGCTATTACCATTGTCCCCTATGTTGGCATCTTAAATTCTCCCTATCAGTTTCAAGTAAATCCCGATGAGGTCGAAAAAATAGTCCTCTTGCCTATCGAAACCCTTCTTCAGCAGGGACTCAAGCCTGTTGAAGCACGAGAAGAACACTATACGATTCAAAGTATCGGAATCTCTTGGGAGGGGGAGCTGATATGGGGAGCTACAGCTAAGATGCTGGAGCAAATTCATGAAATTCTTGGTCAGATTATCAAGGAGACTTCTTAAACCCCTTCGCGACAAAAAAGACCTCTCGGCTGTGTTTGCGGGTGCTTTCTGGCCGAAGGATCCTGACCTGTTCAAAGGATGATCTGAGAAGCGCTCGATACTCTTCGAAAGAATCTCCCATAAAAAGTTTTACAATGAAAATTCCTCCCGGCTTTAGAAAACGCTTTGCGGATTCAAGTGCTAAAGAGGCCAAATCAAAAGAGCGTGCAACATCCGTATCGTGAACCCCCGTCGTTTTCGGAGCCATATCACTTAAGACGAGATCAATTTGGGCGCTTCCAATAATCGGAGCCAAATCCAATCCCTCAATCGATTCTTGAAGAAAGATGACTTGAGGGTGAGAAAACCCTAAAGGTGCTAAATCAACAGCGATCACTTTGCCCTGAGCTGGAATTTTTTTAAGACAGTATTGAGTCCAGGAACCCGGAGCGGCTCCTAAATCAAGCACGTTTGTCACGCCCGTCATCACGCGCTCTCTCTTATCTATCTCCTCAAGTTTATATACGGACCGGGCTTCATAATTTTCCTTTTTGGCCTTTTTGGTAAAAGGGTCATCATTCCATTTACGCATGGGATTTACCTCGTGATTCAGGTATTTGAAGAGAATGTCCTGACATAGATAAGTGGCAGAGAGCAAAATCGTAGCGGATCGGATCTTCCGGACAAAAAAACCGTAACTTCTCTGTAGCTAGTTCAGCCACTTTCCAGGTAGCTTGATCAGACCGAGTCCATTTCAAGCGCTTCAATGTCTGCAGCAGATGCGTATCTACCGGTAAAATAAGCTGCTTGGGAGAAAGTTGTTTCCAAAGGCCCAAGTCGATTCCATCCTTTGGCCGAACGACCCAGCGGAGAAATAAATTCAGTCTTTTACAAGCGCTTCCGCGCGCCGGATCTGAAATGAGGTATTTCAAGTTTCGAGATCTCTTTTCCGCTGTTTTTTTCAAGTAGAGAGGTAAAGGTTCGTTTTCAAGTCTTCTCACAAAAGAACTTAAGAGAACCTTCATTGGCTGTTGATTCCCCTCTTTTAGAAAAAAAGCTTCAATAGAGTCGTTCTGGCGAAGCACACATTGAAGCCGCTGCATCACTATTTCGATATCTTCTCCTGTTGTGAAGCGGTGGTAGAAACCACTCCACAATCCTCTTAAAGAGGCCGTTTTCAGAAATGCATGCGGGTTTTTTCCAAGCGGGGCCAAAACTTTCTTAACACTCGAAATAATCGTCGTGACTCCCCCATAAGCGAGAAGAGCAGTTAAGAAGGCGGAGACTTCCTGATCTTTTGGATCTTGATACTGATAGACCAGACGAATCGGGTCTTGATTTCGATGTGCCACGGAGTGGAAATCTCGATAAGCTTTTTCAAAAATAAGAGCTAAGTCGGGATTCAGCTGTGCCATAGAAGCCGGCACCTTACCAGTTTATTTGGGGCCAACCAAGCGAAGATGGTGTTTCCCCGGGGAGTTGAAACGGGGACAATCCACAAGTTCAAATATAAATTTATTCTTCTCTTCCAGTTCCCGAGCGATCTTAAGAATTTGGATCTGAGAGCCAAATACCAGGCTATTGCTCGTCTTCCCCATTTTTTCCTGCTCTTCCTGAACTTGGCGCATTTTTCTAAAATCCAAAGAGTCTAAAATGGTTTTGTTAAACTCGGGGGGCATTCCCGAAAGTGAATAGGCCAGAAGCTTGGGGGAAACGTGACTCAAAAGTTCTGCAAGTATGGATTCATCCAAGTAGATGATTTCTTCAAAAAAAACCACCTTTTTCAGCGCGGTCCTCAAAAAACTAGGATCAAGGCCTCCCACTTCAGTTATTATTTTATCTCGAACTTTCGGATTGGCTTGCTCAAGGATGCAGGCAAACTCAATAAGCCCTGCTCGGGTTTTTTTGAAACGCTCAAGATCTCGCTGCTTAATGGCTGACATTTAGTTATTGTAACATGGAAAACTGTTTATTTAGGGAGGCACCATGCCGGCTTTTATTCTAGCTATCGACCAAGGAACCACAGGGACCACCGCCCTCCTGGTGGATCGCGAACTCGCCGTTAAGGGAAAAGAGACGGTAGACTTTCCGCAACATTATCCAAAACCGTCGTGGGTAGAGCATGACTTAGAAGAAATATGGAGCTCGGTCCTTCATGCGATTGATCGCCTTTTAAACAAAACCGGAGTTTCGCCCAAAGATGTGTCAGCAATTGGAATCACGAATCAACGAGAAACCACAGCTCTTTGGTTACGCGACGAACAAGGAACTCCCGTTGGTAAAGCAATTGTATGGCAGGACAGGCGAACAGCCGATTTCTGTGCGACTTTAAAGTCCAAGGGGCTGGAAAAGAAGATTCAAAAGAGAACGGGTCTATTACTGGATCCCTATTTTAGTGCGACCAAAATTCATTGGAGATTTAAAAATGATTCGGGACTAAATGCTTTGGCCCGCTCGGGAAAACTTTGTTTTGGTACCATCGATTCATATTTGCTTTATCGGATGTCGGGAGAACACAAAACAGATGTCTCAAATGCCAGCAGAACCCTCCTCATGGATCTCAAAACCTGCGAGTGGGATGAAGATTTATTAAAGCTGTTTAAGGTTCCTCAAAACATTCTTCCCGAAATTTGTCCGTCAGCGGTTTTGTACGGTAAAACAAAAAACTTCGGCTCTCTACCTGATGGAATTCCGATTACTGGGATCGCGGGCGATCAGCAGGCTGCTCTTTTTGGGCAAGCTTGTTTTGAAAAGGGTAGCGCCAAGTGCACTTATGGAACTGGAGCTTTCGCACTGGTGAATACCGGAACTACTCCGGTGTTTTCAAAGCATGGAATGTTAACCACGGTAAGTTGGAAACTAAAAGACAAAGTAACTTATGGATTAGAGGGTAGTGCCTTTATTGCCGGTGCGGCAGTCCAGTGGCTCAAAGAGGGTCTTGGTCTTTTAAGTGCCTCCCAAGAAGTTGAGGAGCTAGCTCTCTCCGTATCTGACAGCGCAGGCGTTCTTTTTGTCCCGGCGCTTTCTGGAATGGGGGCCCCTCACTGGATTCCCGGAGCCACAGGCCTCCTCACTGGCCTCACTCGGGGAACCTCTCCTGCGCACATCGCTCGAGCGACCTTGGAAGGCGTTGCCTTTCAGGTAAACGAACTTTTGGCCGCAATGAAAATGGATTCTCAGAGAAAGCTTTCGCCTCTCAAAGTCGATGGGGGAGCTTCTGAAAATAGCTTTTTGATGCAGTTTCAAGCCGATCTTTCTCAGGTTCCAGTGATTCGATCTCAAGTCATTGAGACGACTGCCCTCGGAGCAGCTTTACAGGCTGGTTTGGGGATCGGGTTTTGGAGTGATTTAGAAGAAATTACTAAAAAGTGGAAAACAGATAAGACTTTTAAGCCTCAAATGTCTGCCAAAGAACGAAAAGAAAAGATCCAAAAATGGGACAAGGCTATCAAGGCCTTAAAGGTGTTGGTTTAGTTGGCGAATATGATCGATTCCGATGATGTCCATTTGAGGAAATTCTTTAGCAACTTCCTTTTGGATCTTCATTGGAACATAGGCTTGTTTTAGCCCGATTCTCTGCGCTTCCTTCAGGCGAATTGCAGCTTTCGGAACGCTTCTTACCTCTCCCCCAAGGCCGACTTCTCCAAAAAAAACAGTTTTTGGATTAATTGCTTTACCCGTTTCACTTGAAATTAAAGCTGCAACCACTCCCAGATCCGTAGCTGTCTCATTAATTCGGATTCCTCCTGCAATATTGAGATAAACATCTTGATCATAGAGCCGATATCCGCCCCGCTTTTCCAAAATGGCTACAAGCAAACAAAGACGATTTTGATCTACTCCCAGCGCAGTCCTACGAGGCATAGCAAGCGCGCTGTGAGAAACAAGAGCCTGTACCTCAACTAAAATTGGCCGAGTTCCCTCCACACTTGCAACGATAACTGAACCGGGAATCGTTTGTGGTCTCTCAGATAAAAAAAGCTCAGAAGGGTTGGCGACTTGGCGCATACCCTGGCTACCCATTTCAAAAACTCCGATCTCGTGAGTCGAGCCGAATCGATTTTTGTTGGACCGGAGAACTCTAAAATTTTGAGACGAAGTTCCTTCGAAATAAAGAACCACATCTACCATGTGCTCTAAAACTTTCGGTCCCGCAATTGCCCCTTCTTTTGTGACGTGACCCACAAGAAAAGCGGCCATATTTCTGCCCTTGCAGGTGGCAATGATCGCATTGGAGCATTCGCGAAGCTGTCCGACACTCCCTGGTTGCGATTCCATTTCCTGACTGTGGACTGTTTGAACCGAATCCAGAATGAGAATCTGCGGGTTGGTTTTTTCGATATGACCCAGAATAGATTCCAAAGAAGTCTCAGAGACAAAGAGTATTCGATCGGTGCTGACTCCCAATCGCGAAGCTCTCAAAGCCACTTGGGAACCGGATTCTTCCCCGCTCACATAAAGAATGGTTTTTCCCAAGCGTCCAAATTGATCGGCCGCCTGAAGAAGAAGAGTAGATTTTCCAACTCCCGGTTCGCCGCCCAATAGCACGACGCTACCCGGAACCAACCCCCCGCCTAAAACGTTGTCTAGCTCAGGAAGATCAGAAACGTAACGTGGGTAATCGCTCGCTAAAATTTGGGAGAT
This sequence comes from Bdellovibrio sp. ZAP7, assembly GCA_945878405.1. Taxonomy (GTDB): domain Bacteria; phylum Bdellovibrionota; class FAC87; order UBA2466; family UBA2466; genus RFNO01. The sequence continues at coordinate 229,562 of CAMCTJ010000001.1, read as the reverse complement.
GGGTTCGGGCGATGTTTGGCTCGTGCTTCCACTGCTTTTACTTCCAGCGGGGGCCGAGCTATCGCGTTCTTCAACAACACTATTCCATTCCCCACAGTCTGTGCATCGTCCCACCCATTTAGAGTACTGCTGGCCACATTGTTGGCATGCGAAAATAAATTTTGCTTTGTTTTTCACAGGTTTTGTTTTCCCAGCCGTATTTAGCTACGTCAACCTTTATAAAGAAGCGCGGTGTTGTGGATTGTATGCGGTGCGAATGACCCAATCAAAAGCGTCAGGGAACCGACATTGATTTTTTTAGTGTGGTCGATAAACTTAAATTTGTAGGTTCTTTTTTCTTCGCGTTTTTTCATCTTAAATCCTTAAACGAAAGTTCATATGCAAACTGCCAAGGCAGCTTTATTAGACTGTATTCGCAATAATAACTTGCTTGAAGGAAGTCTTTTGGTCGGCCAGATTCAGGATTCTGCTTTTGAAACTCAATCCTATGTCGACCAGCTTGAGCACTCGATTGAACAGGCTCGAGTGCGCGCTGACAAATCTAAGGAAGATCCCTTCGCTGTAGTGGAAGCAATCAACCATGTGATATTTAAAGTCCTTGGTATTGAAGGGAAAAGTGAAAAATATAAACAGGTGATTGATGATCCCAACCGTTATTATCTTCACTTGGTATTAGAAAAACAGATCGCAAGTCCGCTTTGCATGGCCGTGATTTACAGTATTTTTGCTGAAGGACTTGGACTTTCGTACGAGTGCTTGGCTCTTCCTTCTTATTATTTAATGAGGATCCATTCCGAGGGAATGGACTTTTATGTCGATGTTTTCGACCAAGGAAAACTCCTCTCACAAGAAGAGTTTCAGAAAAAGTTTCGGTCTGCATTACACAAAAGTCGAATGCTGTCGGCAAGTCTTTTTGAAAAAGTAAACTCTACCCAGCTCATCTCCCGTCTTGTGCAACAACTCAAACATATTTATATCCTGAGAAGCCAAGCCGTTGAGGCACTTCGTGCAGTTGAGATCTTAACTTCTCTTTTCCCAGAAAACCCAGAGTTTACTAGGGATCGCGGAATTCTCTATTGCGAGATGGAATACTTTTCAAAAGCAATGGACGATTTGAAGCACTATTTAGAAGTTCGACCGCAAGCTGAAGATGTTCACGAAATAAAAAAACTCACGCAAATGCTGAAAGGCTATCGAGAGATTCTCAACTAGAAGAGTTACCTGCGATGGTGAGAGGATCTTAAAGAACGTCCCCTTCTCGGAGCTTCTATGACTGGCTCCGGAGCTTTGGGAACGGTCCCACTGGCCAAACTTGCTATTCCTCGCCCGCCCATCATAGTTGAATAAGATTGCCCCACCACAATACCCCGATCTCTTGGAACCTCTAGAGGCCTTCCCACTGCACGGTGCTTTTTGATGCTCCTCGCATTTTTAAGTAGTTGTTCATTACTAGAAAGCGTTGCGGGAAGAGCCTGAAGTGCTGCTAGGGTTTCCATAATCAGCTGATTAAGGTCATTGATTCCACTAGTCAGTTTTGCATTGAGCTGAGTTGGCGCGGGTCTCTTTGCTGACTCTTCAATTTGCTTTTTAATCTCATCCAAAAACTGTTGGGAATCAGAATCCGGTTTTCCAGATTGACCGACCAATTCCTCAAGCGCCTTTTGAGATGGGTTCGATGAAAAATTAGGAATTTGTCCAAAAGCAGATGCCTCTAATGGCTTTATCGCATTCGAGTTTCCAGACGATTTACCACCGCCCCCGGATCCACCACCGCCGCCTCCTCCTCCGCCGCCTCCACCGCCGCCCGACCCGCCCCCGCCACCACCACCCATGAGGCCTTGAAGTTGGTTTTGAATTTGTTGCTGCATTTGTTGGCGTTGCTGGGTCTTCTGTTGTTGCGTGACCCATTGTTGATATTCTTTTTCGGTTGCCTGGTAAGAGCCACCGCCAGGAAGTGGAATATTGTAAGGGCGGGGTTCGTTTTCTGATGATTCTTCTTTTTCTTTTCCAGCTACTTCGCGAGTCTCTGGGGCTACAGGTCTACTATTGAGGGTGCAGACACCGTCTGAGCAATCCGCGTGGACTGACGCCGAGAGAAAAAATCCCAGCATTAAAATAAAGAATAAGCCGTACATAAAAATGTTTTTCCAATTGCTAAACACTGCATTCGAACGGCCAGATTTTTAGCCGAGAACTGTATTCTCAATTTGACTACAGGTTGGACACTGATCCAGGGGAGTGACTATAAACACATGAAAACATGAGCTTTTTTGTGGGTGCAGAAGTGAAAACCTACTCTAGCACCAATCGTTTACTTTTTGAGCAATTTGATGAGCCGAGAATCCATACTTTTCAAACAGTTCATCAGGGAGTCCTGATTCTCCATAAGTATCTTGAACTCCGAGTCTCAGGAGCTTTCCTTGAAACCCAGTTTCACTCAAGACTTCCGCCACGGCGGATCCCAATCCGCCAATGATGTTGTGATCTTCCACAGTCACAATGTGAGTGCATTCGTGGGCCAAAGTTTTCAGCAGGTCTTTGTCGATTGGCTTAACCGTGTGAATATCAATTACCCACGGATTACGGTCAGCAAGGTTTTCGGAAGCCTGAAGAGCTTCTGCTACCGTTCCGCCCGTACCAATGAGAGCAAGCTTAGCGCCTTTTTTCAGGACGATTCCTTTGCCCACTTTAAAAACAGATTCAGAGGCATGAAGATCCGGAAGCTTTTGACGGGTAAGACGTAAATAAACAGGCCCTTGGTGTTCAACCGCGAACCGAACGGCAGCTCGTGTTGTTTTGTCATCACTTGGATTGATTACGGTCATCCCTGGTAATCCTCGCATGAGGTTCATGTCCTCTAAACCCATTTGAGTGTAACCATCTTCACCAATCCCTAAACCTGCGTGAGTTCCCACCAGCTTTACATTTGCTTTTGAATATCCAACAGAGACTCGAATCGTTTCATATTTTCCGGTGAGAAAGCAGCCAAAACTACAGCAAAAAGGAATGAGACCCGAGAAAGCCATTCCCGCGGCAGTGCCTATCATGTTGGCTTCTGCAATTCCCATCTGAAAAAAACGATCAGGAAATGATTTTGCAAAAGTAACGCTCTTCGTGCTGACACTTAGGTCGGCATCTAAAACGACAATGGCAGGATTTTCTTTTCCAAGATCCCGGACCGCTTCGCCAAAACTATCCCGAGTTGCTTTTGCACCCATTAGGATTTCTCCCCTTTTAACTCTTCGAGGGCTTTTTTAAGTTCTTCAGCAGTGGGAGCAACTCCATGCCAGCCGATCTTATCCTCCATGAACGACACACCCTTGCCCTTGACTGTTTTTGCTAAAATAAGAGTAGGTCGATCTTTCTCAGTTCGAGCTTTTTCAAGTGCTGAAATAATTTCAGAAAAAGAATGTCCATTAATCTTGTGAACGGCCCAGTTGAAAGCGCGCCATTTTTCCGCAATCGGTTCGAGATCCATGACTTCCGTTACGTGACCATCAATTTGGCCGTTGTTGTTATCTAAGAGTGCGACCAAATTATTTAGCTTGTATTTCGGGGCCGACATAGCAGTCTCCCAAATCTGCCCTTCTTGGGTTTCTCCGTCGCCCATTAAACAAAAAACGCGCGCTGTTTTCTTTTGAAGCTTCAGCGCTAATGCAATTCCCTGTGCAATAGAAAGCCCTTGCCCCAGAGAGCCAGTAGAGGCTTCAACGAATGGAAAAAGAACGCGATCAGGATGTCCCTGTAGTCGAGAGTTAATCCGACGCAAAGTGGATAATTCTGACTCAGGAAGAACTCCCCGTTGAGACAAAACTGTATATAAGGCCGGAACTCCATGGCCCTTAGAGAGAACGAATCGATCTCGGTCTTCCCAAGCCGCATCTGTGGGGTCCATCTGCATTTCATGAAAAAACAGAGCAGTAATCAAATCAATTGCCGAAAGTGAGCCCCCCGGATGTCCACTCTGGGCTTTTTCAAGCATCGTAAGAATAAGCCTCCGGCATTTCAGGGAAATAGATTCTAATTCGGACTGCGGAAGCCTTAAAGGAACTCGTGAACTTAACATTGGAATTCTTATAATCGGATGGCCATAAACCTGCAATGGTCTTCGGGGGCCGAACGCTCAAAATCTTGCGTGGATGGATGGTTTCGGCTAGGGTGCGAAGCCAAATGACAGGTTTTTTTGGATTCTCCTCCATTCTTAGTTCGGGTCTTTTGGGCTTAGCCCTCCTTTTAGGGTATTTGGGACATCCAAGTCATTTAATGTTTAGCCTGACAGCCGCTTTTTTCGCCATTTCCGCCCATTGTTTAATTTTTGGTATCTTTACCGGTGCTGGCAAAGACACTCGAGAGTTGGTCCAAGATCTTCACTTAAATCCGGAATTTGTCGGACAGACGAAATCGTTTAGAAAAATTACTTTCCCTCCAGCTCTTTATGCGATCCTGATGATATTAATAACTGCTTTTCTTGGAGGGGCTCTCTCCACTGCAAGAAGCTCTTTTTGGTCAACGCTCCATGGCCTGATGGCCTGGCTCACCTTTGCTTACAACATCAAGACTTTTTGGCTTGAATACCGATGTGTTCGAGAAAATGCCGCAATTCTTGAGAGAGTGAATTTAGAGGCCGCTAAGGTCACGACCGAACATCCGGAGTTGGTCGCTCCTGAAAACTTTGAATCCCCAGAAATCGTGGATGGCCTCGGGGGATATCAATGGGGTAGCCACGTCTTTGCCCTAGGAAAATTTCTCTGCTTCTTGGGTTGGAACACGTTTCTTCCGTATATCTATATGAGATTCATTATGGGCATGATTCTTCTGCCGGTGTGGCCCTTCATTGTTCTTTCGGCAGTCTTTTTTGGCTCGGGATATTTTCTTAGGTGGAAGTACCGGCAGTATCGGCCCGGCGGAGCTACTCCCCAGAAGCCTGCAAACGGTTCGGTGTGACCTTCTCCATTTGTTTGATCAAAACCTCGAGTCGCTGACTCAGTCTTTTGTTTGATTGGTGAGCTCTTTGGTAAGACGAGACTAGGATAAGAATATCTCCTTCGTTTTCTTTAGAGGTGGCAAGAGTTTTAGATATGCAAATGATGTTGTCGTAGGGAATCCTTTTCAACCATTCGAGCGGTAAAGACTGTTTGTTTTGATTGAGGGCTTGAATCAGGGAAGCCATATCCGCTGGAAACAAACGGATAAAAGTGGGCCCAAAAAATCGCATGGCAGCTTTGATTTGCTCATCTGAAAAAGAAGCGGAATGATTGGCTAAATGCCGAGCGAGTTTTGATTTGAGTTGGTCATTAAAAAAATTGATCTTCAGTAACTCCATCCATCCGACGAAGGTAGCCTGAACCGGATCAAATCCAGAACTCTTTAATTTCTCTCCCAGAAAAGTTGTCCAGTAAAGAAACTCGCCGCGAGTTTGAAGCATTGAGGGCCAACGTTGAAAAGCCCTTAAGGCAAGCGCCAAGAAACAACCCGAAATGAAGCCGCCCACGTGTGCAATATGATCCACTCCATCAAAAGAGCTTGGAAGAAACTGTGCTGTGGAAAGGAGGAGCTCCAAAAGAATGACATCCAAGAAGAAAAACCAACTTGTCTTGAGCGAAATTTGGCCATGCTTGCTGGGGAACCAAAAGAAGTAGGACGTTCTAAATCTAAAATTATAGACGTAATAAGTTCCCATCAGCGCAAAAAGGCCAGCGCTTGCCCCCAAATGAGGAACATAATCTCCAACCCCAGGAGTTGTTATCCAAATACTGGAAAGAAGGCCCAGCGTTCCTCCGACTATAAAAATAGAAAATGTGCATAAAAAAGGAATAAACGTTGTGCAAATTCTTACTCCGGCGATGACACCGATAAGATTAAGGATGAGGTGAAGAGCTCCCCCATGAATGAAGTTTGAGAAGATCGCACGCTCCACGCTCCAGCTCTTAGGTGAAATCGTTAAGCTTAAAAGAGGTCTCTCTGAAAGATATTTAGCTTCGGCAGCTGGGTCCTTTAGAAAGCCATCTTCTTTCAAGCCTTGAAAATGATCAATGTAGTCTTGATCCGCCTGAACCGTGGGATAGAACTGAACATAACAAACGATCAAAAGCAGGGCGACAATCCAAGAGACGCCCCACGTAGGGCGATGAAATCGAGGAACCTCCGGAGATGTCGGTACCAACAGAATCATGCTCGACCTCGAATCTTCTTAATGATGGTTCTACTCAAGAGATCATGCAGAGTTCGCCCATCGGGTCGAGACATAGCCACTGATAGGGAGAGTAGATTGGTGGATACACCGAAAAGTAAGCGAGTCGTTGAGCGAGCTAAACTCAACTTCCTGCCCGATTGGTCGTCAACTACTCGAAGCCCTAGCAGGAGATTTCCGAGGGTGCCCCCAAAATGGCTCACTGAAAAAACCAAGTAAAAGAAAAGGAAGCTAGTTCTGACAAAGATATCCACGAATCCGAGGAAAAAAGGATTTAGTAAAAACAAAGTGCTTTGGGTCGAAGTAGCTGAGTAAATAGACAGCGCTTGTAGTAATCGGTGTTGGCCGTGAATAAACAGATAAATGAAAATCAGGTCGAGAACAAAGCTAGCTAGTCGAATAGCCAGAGGAGCATTGGGGCGTTCAAGCCAATGTTCCTGCTCTGCTTGTGAAAGAGCCTCCTGAATACTAGGAGTTCCCTCTCTATTTAATGGTGCCTGTTCCATAACCCCCTCAAGCCGCCCTGTCCTGCCTGAAGCTGGGCTCCAGTGATTGATTGAGATAATCAAGAGCTGCTGAAAAATTCTGTTCTAATTTTGAGAGCCAATCTGAAGACAGGTCAGCTTCCCATGAAAGTGACTCGTTCTTTTTCTCATCGAAGTAGAAAAGCAGCTCGGCTAGCTTAGGGCTCAATCCCAGTGCCTGCGCCACATTGCCGAGTTGTTCCAACGAAAAATGTTTAGAGGTTTTTTTTATCAAAACCGCGTTAGCCTGTTTTTCAATTTCCAGACACAAGTTTTGACCAATTAGACGATCGAGATGTTGGGAGCTTAATATCGCTTGGCCCGATAATTTTAAAGCGCCGAAAAAATCAACGGCATCCATAAAAGAAGAAGCGGGCTGTGGAGAAGTTTTTCCTTTGTTTCCGATGAATGTGCCGAGAGTTCCTTCGGGCATTTCGGATAAACCGGATATTTCAAGATGGCTCAAAATCAAACAAACCGAATCCCGAGACTTTTGATAGCTCTCTGTCTGGGCATCAAGGGAATTGAAGCCCAACTCAATTTCCTGGCAAACACTGAGTAAATTTTTTTCATGAAAGTGGTGGCGTTGAGCAAAGGGTTCTAACAAAAGCTCCTGAACCAACTCTCTGAAAATCTGATCTTGATAGAAGTCCATTAGTGCCTCACAGAATTGTTTCTCTGAAGCTGAGTGATCAGCTGTCTTTTAATTTGGCGAATCCAATCTTGTGTTTGGTCAACGGAGATGGCGTTTTGTTGGCTAAGTTCTTCGAGAGTGACCCCGTTGAAATAAGCCTGCAAAACCTCCAGAGATTTTGGGTCGAGAGTTTTAAAAGCCGACTCCAGTTTGTCTAAAACTGTATTTCGAGCTTCCTCTACTGTGACCTTCTCAACCAGTTCAGAAACATCTTCTCTTAAATCGTTCGACATTCTTTTCATCACAACCTCACCCTTTGAAACGGCACAACCAAAACGCACCGCATTAATTACAGTAGACTTATCGTGTGACGCCCCGCAGAACTTAAGAGATAGTTTTTGCCAGCCCGGAGCCTGTGGTAATGTCCGAAAGAACGAGGGAATTTCATGCGGACTTCTGTGGAAATTAAATGTGAAGGAATCGTCACAAAGTGGGCGGGATTCGTTGTTTTGTGCGGGATCTTAGCCGCGCTACTGGGTGCCTGCGCCGGAAAAGAAGTTAACCGAGAAGATGCCGATGCACTTTTTAAAAGTGCTGAAGAGGCTTTCAACGAAGAACATTACTTAATCGCCTTAGAGAAATATCGGGACATCAAAAACCGATTTCCTTACAGCTCACGGGCAATCGATTCAGAACTACGGATTGCGGACACCTACTTCGAGCAGGAGAGTTATATTGAAGCAGAAAGCGCCTACGAAATCTTCAAAGAGCTTCATCCTACCCATCCAAAAGCGGACTACGTGCAGTACCGAATTGGATTATCCTTTTTTAAGCAAATTCCTGATGATTCCGCACGAGATCTGAGTGCTGCTTATAAAGCGATTGAGGCCTTTGGAGTGCTAGAGCAAAAACACCCCTCTTCTGAATACGTCGCCAAGGCTAAGGAGCACACCATTGATGCTCGAAAACGGCTAGCTGAACACGAAAACTACGTCGCTAACTTTTACTATCAGCGCCAACACTATCTTTCCGCATCCTACCGATACTCTGCCCTTCTTCAGGACTACGGTAATCTAGGGTATGATGAAGAAGCGCTTTATCGATTAGTACAGAGCTATTACCATATAAAGATGTACGACAACGCAGAGGATGCTGCAAAGCGACTGTTTAATCAGTTTCCTAACACTAAGTACAAACCAGAAGTAAAAGGTGTTCTGGAAACCATGAGAAAAAAGGGGTGACCGTTGTCAGCCACGTTGGGGTCTCAGCAACAGAGTATTGAGTCTTTGATAAGAATGGCGCAGGAAGATTTGGCCAGAAGCAGCTTGAATTCAGCAGAAAAAATCCTGGAACAAGCGGTTTTGGTCAATAATCAGGCTCCCGAAGTTTTCCATTTGTTGGGGAACGTTTACACCAAAAAAGGAAAGTTTAAAAAAGCGGCCCTGGCTTTTGAGCGGACCCTCCATTTAGATCCCTTTCACACTGAAGCTGCTATTGCCCTCAGTAGTCTCTACAACGACATGGGCAAATACAAAGAAGGCGCTCAGGTTTTTTCGAAAACCAAAAAACGGCTTGAAAAACTTCAACCCGGGTTTGATCCCCGAATTAATAAGCAACTCTCTCAAAAGCATGCGGAGCTGGGAACTTTTTATATGCGGTACGAGAGGTTTCGAGAGGCCTATCATGAATTTGCGAAGGCACTGAATCTAGAGCCAGAAAGCCTCCAATATAATCTTCAAATGGCTAAATGCCTTTTTAAAACGGGGGAAAAAGAAGGCGCTTTTGCTTTGCTTCGAAAAGCCATTGAAAAACACCCTCGTTCACCCGAGCTTAAAATTCAGTTGGGAATTTGCTATCACACCCAGAAGCGTTTTGCTGAAGCTCAAAGAGAATGGATGGAAGCGCAGTCTTTGGATCCCGAGAACAAGATGGCTGCGATGTACCTCAGCATGCTTGAAGGGGATCCCACGATTGAACAAACCAGAGACTACTAAACCTATCGGATAAATTGAAAAACGCTTATCTCTTGATTCTTGTGTTTGGCCTAAACGGGTGGGCTGGCGTTTCTCTGGATCCCTCAAGGCCCTATCTTAATTCCTTAGACAGTAGAGGGCGTTTGGATTGGGCGGATTATCAAGAAGACTTTCTTATCTCGCAGTCTGCTGAAGTAACTGAAATTCCAGCCGCTGAAATTATAAAAAGAATTCAGAATCAGCGCTTTAAAAGAAAAATAAAGCCGCCCTTTTCTTTTGATTCCTTTCCCATTCCCAAAGAGGTAATTACCGGAGATCAACTAGAAGGCCTCCAAAATTGTACGATTGAAAAGTGTGCGTTTAAACTTCAACTTGATTCTGAGATCAAGCCGCTCTTGCAATCAAAAAATCGAGTTAAACTTTTTTCTCAATTTGTTGGCCAAAGACTAAATGAGTATTTGAATGAAAAAAAACTCAGAGGCTATGAGAACAGGATTGATAATGTCCCGTATGTAAAAAAAGCATTTCGATTGACCAAGTTTTTAAAATCTCGCTATCCGAAATCTTATGAATATTTAATGGGAGATCTCTGGGCAAATAAGATGAAGCCAGAAGGCCCAAAGAATAAGTACGTTCGATCAGAAAGCATTCATATAACCGGAGACAAAAGCCAGCCCATTTACCGGCTTTCAGAAAATATGGAGTTTGAGGAAAAGGGATATCTCAATATTGAAATCCATGTTTATACGAATCATTTTTTTGATTCCTCAATACGAATAGCAGAAGTTTTTGCGTGGCCCCCCGATCCGAATAAAGCAGTTTATGTAGTGACAGACCTAATGGAAGTAGACGAGTTAAAAAAGAGCGATCTCATCCGAACTTTATTTAAACCTAGGATGGAAGAAACAATATCCGAGTTTCGAAAATCAGAAATGAAGGAACTCAGGTGACACTCTGATGGGACTGCTTAGAAAAAATCTTATTCTCCTTTGTATCCTTCTGGCCCCGCTCTCCCTAGCAGCTCCTAAGAAGAAGCTTGGTAAAAAACGGACAAAATCTACGATCACCCAAAAAGAATCCGAACCCAATCCGAGCCCCTTTTTTGTGAATGCCTCGTTTGGAGCAAGTCGTTGGGAAGGAATGGGTTTTTTTAGCGGAGTTGGACTGGGGGTTTTTCCCGGACCCGGAGACAAAATCGGTTGGGGACTCGAGGGCCAGCTTCTTTTAGTTTCGGGAGGCTCACTTTTTACTACCCTGGGAGGAGCTTGGTATTATTTCAGTCATCCGAGTGTTTCTCAGCGCTTCTTATCCTTGGGATTATTGCTGGGGGCAGGATTTTCTGGAGGGGAACTTCCCGTAAGCCGCACAATTCCGGCTGGATTCTTTGAAGTCTCCGGAAACCAAAGACTTAGCGACTATGCTTGGCTGAAGTTTTGGACCCGAGCGGGTCTTCTCGATGGTAAGGGAGCAGCCCAATTAGGCTTCAGTTTGCTTTTTCACCTGAAGTAGGAGAGAAAAAGGCTCTCGAACAATTTAGTCAGGAGGGTGCTCTTGTTCAGCGCTTTGAAGGGTTTAACATTTGATGATGTCGTATTAGTTCCTGGATACAACGGAATTAAATCGAGGCAACTCGTTACCACCACTGTCAGTTTAAAAGGAAGAAACTTCTCTCTTCCTTTGATCTCTTCGAACATGGATACCGTTACCGAAGATGAAATGGCAAACACGATCGGAGCTTTGGGCGGGATGGCCATCCTTCATCGTTTTTTGACCATCGAACAAAATGTTTCGATGTTCAATCGAATTACTCACAAAGATTCGACAGGAATTTCGATTGGAATTGGAGAAGACGGTCTAGTAAGAGCGGAAGCTCTCGTTGCGGCTGGTGCGAGCATCATTTGTGTGGACGTGGCTCATGGGCACTCTAAAGAGGTAAACCGAACAATCAAATCTCTTCGTCAAAAATATAAGGACAATATTTTAGTAATTGCAGGCAATGTCGCCACCTACGCCGGTGCAGATTATTTAGCTGCAGCTGGCGCTGATGCCATCAAGGTGGGAATTGGATCGGGTTCGGTTTGTACAACGCGAATTAAAACAGGATTTGGAGTTCCTCAGTTAACTGCCTTGCATGAGTGCCGAAAAGTTGATCGCGTTTTGATTTCAGATGGTGGAATTCGATATCCCTCCGACGCGGTAAAGGCGCTCGCTGCTGGAGCGGACTTTGTTATGCTGGGTGGAATGTTAGCAGGAACTGATGAAACCCCTGGGCAGATCATTGAAGAAGATCGCCAAGGAAAAAAAGTAAAATTCAAAAGATTCCGCGGAATGGCGTCAAAAGAAGCTCAAGATGACTACATGGGTGGAATGGCCGATTGGAAAACTGCCGAGGGAGTAGCGATTGAAGTAGTCGCGAAGGGCCCCGTAAAAGCAGTGATTCAAGATCTCATGGGTGGAATTCGTTCAGGCATGACTTATTGTGGAGCTGCCACGATTAAAGATCTCCAACGCAAAGCACAATTCATGGAAGTAACTCAGGCGGGTCGAGTTGAAGGAAGTCCACATGCAATGGGGCGTTTAACGCACTAAACCAACTTCTCAACACTACAAATAGGTCGAGCTTCCACTCGCAAAATGAATTAAAATTTAAAAATGCGATTCATTTTTGGGGGGCTTCTGTGCTTTTTTCTTCTAGTGCCGAATTCCAACGCTGAGACTCTCGGCGGAGGCAAAGGCGGGCCCTTCATTCAATACAATAACGCTTCCCTAGCTAACTTCGACAAAACCATAGCCGGAAATCCCCTTATCATTGGCGGTATCGGTTTTGGTTGGGCAAGCAAAACTTTTCGCATTGGTGGTGGTGGTGGTGGTGGATTTCTCTGGAGCGGGAGTGAGTCTGCCCAATTCGGTATTGGTTATGGTGGAATGGTTGGCGAGTACATTATTTCCGAATGGCTGATGGCCCGGCTCATGATTGGTGGTGGGGGATTCTCCGTTTCAAAAATTATTTCAGAAACAGATACCACGCTTCAGGTTCAGCGGATTTCTTCGGGAGGATTTCTTCTCTTTCACCCACAGATTGTTGCTGACATCAAAATTGGTCAGTGGGCATCGTTAGGATTTTCCATTGGATATTTCTTACCCAACATTAGCAGACTTCAGAGCCCCAGTTTTTCGATACAGCTGATGTTTGGCAGAATTTAGTAAGGAGTTCAGGTGTGCAGTACGCAAAATCTCTTGTTTCCGAATTAAGTTCTTTCGTTGAAGTGAACCTAGAAGCAAAAGTCTCAATTCAAAGCGAAAATCACCGCCCAGTTCCAGTTGAGATTTTAGTTCTTTCCATGGAGGGCGGAATTTTAAAAGCGGATTTTTCTCCCTCAGTTGGTGATTCAATAACCCTCCTACTCAGCATCGACTCAACTACGACTCTGGTTGCTACCGTAAAAAACCATCTCAATTGGAGTGATAACAAAAAAGTTTTTCTCGTTAAATTCCTCGATCTTAATCTGAATCAGACCCAAGCGCTTAAGCAGACAGTTGATTACTTTACGCGTTTAAAAAAAGCGGGAGTCCGATTAGGCCCATGAAACAAGAAATGCGGATCCTTTTCTTTTCCTCTGGCTTAGCTCCCGAATATGGGGGAGCTGCGATCTCCGAAGCTTCGCTTTGCAAGTCGCTAGCAAACCAGGTGAATCTTCAGCTGGTGTGTCGGGAAGATAGATGGAACCGAAAATTTGTGCGAGATTTTGGACTAAAAAATCCACTCGAGTACACGCCGAAAGATTTCTACGACTGTTGGAAAGATTCTAATCACCCTTTCAGAAACTGGTTCTCCAATGTCTCAGTTGTGCACCTCAACGGACATTGGCGCTGGGAATATTATTTTATTTCTAAGATTTGTCAGGAGCTCAATGTTCCTTACATTTTGCACCCGAGGGGCATGATGTTAGTAGCTGGACGAAAGCTACAGCTCAAAAGAGCCTTTAACTATTTCATCGGCAAGAGCATTGTTCAAAGAGCCTATAAGGTAATTGCCCTAAGCCATTACGAGACCCATCAGCTGAAACCTTATGACCTCAGTGAAGATCAACTGGCGGTGATTCCCAATGGAGTTTGCGGGGCTCGTGAGACTGAACAACCTCACGAGGTCCAGGCGCTCTCGGATCACTTTCTCTACTTTGGAAGATTGGAACACCGAAAGAATCTTCTCTTTCTCTTGGACGCATACCATGAGTATCGGCAGCTGGGAGGAAACAAAAAGCTTCGTCTGAAGGGACCAATCGAGCATGGATATGAGCAACTGATTCTAAAAAAAATCGAAGAGCTCCAATTAGGACATCACGTTTCAATCTTAGCTCCGACCTATGGTCCCGAAAAATGGCGACATCTCAACCAAGCGATCGCCGTCATTTACCCCTGTTTGGATGAGCCTTTTGGTCGAGTGCCTTTCGAAACGCTTTTGGCTGGGGGCTTTCCGATCGTGCCCAGCGAGAGTGGCGGGGCCGAATATCTAAAACCTGTTTTACCCGAATCTATTTATCCCACAGCAAAATCCGGTTCTCTAGCGAAGCGAATGCTTTGGGCCGAAAGAAACTCTTCTGAAGAGCGCCGCTCTCTTCTTCAAAACGCTCGAGATTGGGTTGTGAGTTATTTAGATTGGTCGAAAATTTCTTCCGAGATAATTCACCTCTATTGGAATGCCCCACAGACAAATTCCATTCAGGCAGCTAACGTAGAGCTGACGTTGTCTACCTGATCTCCTAACGATTTCTCAGATGAATAAGTTCTTCCTACCTTGAGAGCGAAGTATACCGTTGCCCACAAGCACAGGGCGCCAAATCCAAACGATGTCAGAGATCCAAAATGCTCAACGAGGATGGGCTGAATAAAGCAAGATACCGGAGTGGCCAGCATAAACAACATTCTCAGGCAGGCGTTCACTCCCCCCATTCGAGAACGGGGTACGCGGGTTTGCCGGATATAAAAAGTTCCTGTGGAAAAAACTGAGCTACCAACTTTTGAAATAGCAATTCCGATGGCGAGAGCGATGGGTGCATCAAAAAATAAAAGTGAAAGGGTAGTGAATGCCGCGAGCCAAACGGTTGCCCCCACGAAAGCTTTCAAAAAGCCCCATCTTCGATAGCAGCTTCCCGAGAGAAATAATCCAATGAAACCCAAAACCTGAAACAGGGAAATCACTAACCCAAATTTTTCCGGGTTAAAGTTATTCAAAATAGAAAAATAATGAGTAATTGTCGGGTGATTCTGATTGATGGAAGACATGTTCCAGAAAAACATCATTAACACAAAGGGCTTAAAGACGGGGGAGTTCCAAATAAATTTAAAACTTCCCGAAAAGTTGGAAGCAATATCTCCTAAGGTGATTGTTCTCCAGTTTCCCGATTGATTTTCCTCGCCGATCAGCCGATCCAAATTCTTCATTTTGACCACAAAATATAAAGTCGCTGAAAAGCTCAAAATGTTCAGACCGATGCAGCTCGTAAGCCCTAGGGTGGCCATGAGAAGACCGGCAATCAGGGGTCCTGCAATTTGAACCAGGCGCTGTGAGGATAAAAACCAGGCGTTTGCCTCGGAGAGTTCTTGTTTTGAAACCAGTGACGGAATCAACTGAAAAGTAGTGACCGTTTCAAAAAGAATCATCAAGGTTTTGGCAACAAACACGGACAATAGCAGGGGCCAGAGGGCTTTCGCCGAAACAAATTCATAGAGCAACAAAAGAACAAGACAGAGGACCTGACCAATATCTGAGTAGAGCAAAATTTTTCGCTTATTGAAGTTGTCGACCAAATATCCGGTAAACGGCGCCATGAGAAAAAAGGGTAAATGAAGGGCTACGGTGGCGGCGGAAAGGGCGTACACCGACCCCGTTTTTTGGGCGACATAAACAGGAATGGCCACATCAAAAACATTGCTTCCCAGCAAGGAAATGGTGCTTACCGAGAGAAAGTTACGAAAAGTTGGATTGCTTTTCCAAAAATGAGCTGATTTTGGCGATGTCATGGACTTGTGGGGATTGTAGGCTATGAGCCAGAAATATCTTTAATTCTAGCAAGATATTCAACTTTTAGCGAGGCCATTGTTGCGGCGCATTGCGTTTGTTTCTGCGCCTTGGTATGTCCTCGTTAACCTTGGAGGTTTGGACTGAAAGTCCATTTACTTCATGCCTTGCAGCATATAGGTTTTTGGCCATGATGGAATCGGTGTCGTTTCCCCTAACCGCGGGGAAATTAAGCAAAGTTTTAAATGCTTCTTTGGTTGGAAACGGGGAAGTATCTATAGAGCGTTTGTCTTCTCTCGAAGATGCCCGATCGGGGAGCCTTGCCTTTTTCTCAAACCCAAAATTACGGGGCCATTTAAATCAGTTAGAGGCAGGGGTTGTTGTTCTCACCAATCGAGAGTCTGTCATCAAAGACTCCCCCATTACTTTTTTAATCGTCGAAGAACCCAAGGCAGCCTTTGCAGAAATTGCAAAGACCTTATTGCCAGCATCACCCTGGAAAGGAATTTCTTTCGAGGCAAAAATTCATCCTTCCGTCCGAATGGGGAAGGGAGTTTCGATTGGTCCTGGTTCCATTATTTGCGAGAATGTCACTATAGGAGAGGGAACGATTATTTATCCATCTTCCTATATTGGACCTGATGTTGTTATTGGAAACCATTGCGAGATTCACCCCTTTGTAACGATTCTGTGCCGGGTTGAAATGGGTAATCGAGTTCGAGTTTTTTCTGGAGCTGTGATTGGTTCGGAAGGCTTTGGGTTTCTTGAGGGAGATAGCGGATTTACTGAAATGCCACAAATCGGTGGTGTGACAATCGAAGACGATGTTCGAATTGGAGCCAAATGTACCATTGATCGGAGTACGATTGGAAATACCTTCATTGGACGAGGCACGAAAATTGATGACCAAGTTCACATAGGTCACAACTGTCGAATTGGGAAAAACTGTATCCTCTGTGCGCAAGTTGGGCTTGCGGGTTCCTCAGTTCTGAAAGATGGAGTGATTTTGGGAGGACAAGTGGGTGTCGCGGGCCATCTCACCATTAATGAAAATGTAATTTGTGGGGGACAAACAGGAGTGACTCGCGATCTGGAAGCTAACCAAAAATATTTTCAGTGTCCGGCAACTCCCCTTACGGAGGCTCTCCGAACCTATCAGATTTCAAAAAAGCTACCAGAGATGGCTAGGAAATTAAAAAAACTCGAGGAAAAACTAAATGGCTGAGGGTTTTACTGAAACAGTGATTCATCCCACTGCGATTATTCATCCAAAAGCGCAGTTAGGTCACCGCGTGCGTGTTGGAGCCTACTCAGTGATTGGAGAAGGGGTCAGCATTGGTGATGATTCCAATCTTCAAGAGCACGTGTCTATTCGAGGAAATACTACCTTGGGTAAAGCGGTCCAAGTTTTTCCCTTTACAGTGTTAGGTTCTGAGCCACAGCATCTGCATTATCATCAGGAGCCAACCCTAACAGAAATTGGCGATCGCACCATCATACGTGAGTCTGTGACCGTTCATCGTGGAACAGCACAGGGAACGGGTAAAACAACTATTGGATCGGATTCGTACTTAATGGCCTACGCCCACGTGGCTCACGATTGCGTAGTGGGTTCCCATGTCATCCTCTGCAATGCGGTTCAGTTAGCGGGTCACGTCGTAGTTGAAGATTATGCCAATATTGGCGGTGTTAGTGGAGTGGTTCAGTTTTGTCGCGTTGGAAAGTTTTGTTATATCGGTGGGGGCACTCTCCTTCGCAAAGATCTTCCCCCTTACCTAATGGGTAAAGGGAATGAGTTTGAGGTTCAGGGAATAAATTCAATTGGGATGAGCCGCCGGGGAATCAGCAATGAAACTATTCAAAAGCTAAAAAGCCTCTACAAGATTTTCTATTTACAGAATCTTACGGTTTCCTCTGCTGTCGAAAAAGCTGTTTCCGAGCTTGGTTCCTTACCCGAGGCCCAACATTTTATTGATTTCGTCCAAAACTCTAAAGTGGGGTTCGTCAGATAGTGCTGGATAAAAAATTACAAATTGGCTTGATTGGTCTTGGGAAGATGGGGACTTACCATCTGGAAAAGTTATTAAAGCACCCCGAAGTCGAGTTGGTGGGAGCCTATGACAAAGATCAAGCGCGTTTAACCCAAGTTGCTAAAGAACATGGATTAAAAACCTACGAAAAATCAGAAGAGCTTTTTTTTGAGGTTGACGCAGTTTTTATAGCAAGTCCCACGAGCACGCATTTCGAGATAGCAAAACAAGCTTTAGACAACAACCTTCACCTGTTTATTGAAAAGCCAATTTGTGACCGTGTCGAACTGGCCGCAGAACTTGTGAAAATATCCCAAGAAAAAAATCTCGTTTTGCAGACTGGCTTTGTTGAGAGATACCGTTGGCTTTCGCTGTTGCGCCAGATTCCGCTGAGATCTTACAAAAAGCCCGTTGTCATTTCGACGGAAAGAAATTCCCTAGTTCCCTCTCGAGAACGAGGCATGGATATAGTTACTGATTTAATGATTCACGACATAGATCTTGTGCTGTGGTTAATGCAGGAGCCCCCAGTCTCTATTTCTGCAGAAGGAGTTTCGGCGGGACTTACCCCCATAGATATAGCCTATGCTCGACTTGAATTTCCGTCGGGAACCGTTGCTCACCTGAAAGCCAATTGGGTTGCCTCCGAGCGACATCGGGAAACGCAACTTATCTGGAATGATAGAATTGTTAATTGTGATCTTCTTTCTGGAACGACTCAGATTTTAGATGTTGAAAATGACGAGCCCCTTGAAAAGCAAACTATTTCTTTGGGACAGAGTGATTCGTTATCGGAACAAGTAGATGCTTTTGTGAAGGCAGTAAAAGGATTGGGGCAAGTTCCCGTGAGCGGCCCAGACGGTCTTCGCGCTCTGGAAGTTACCGAAGCAATCAAACAGAAAATAACCGAGAAGCAGGGCCAACCAGAAAAATTAAGACTTTCTCCACTTGAGAAGAAATTCCTATCGCGATATTGGGGGGAATATGTCCACTAATATCTTTTTGGTTGCAGGAGAAGCCTCTGCCGATTTGGCAGCAGCAAGCCTTGTTCGTGAAGTAAAAAAGCTTGTGCCTGGAGCAACCTTTTACGGGGTTGGGGGAAAAAGGCTTGTTGAGCAGGGGATGGAAGTTGTGGTTCCAGCGGAGTCCCTGAATGTGGTTGGTTTCTCGGATTGGTGGGACCGCGCCAAAGACGTCTTGTTATCCTACCGAAAAATTCTCAAGGTCATCGAACAGCGAAAGCCTGACATTGCGGTTTTAATTGATCTTCCTGATTTTAATCTTCGAGTGGCCAAGAAATTAAAAAAGTTGGGAGTTCCAGTCATTTATTATGTTTCTCCCCAATTGTGGGCCTGGAGAAAAAACAGAATCAAACTCATCAAAGAACGAGTCGATGAGATGCTGGTGGTTTTTCCCTTTGAGAAAGAAATTTATGAAAAGGCCGGAATTTCAGTTTCCTTTGTGGGGCACCCATTGGTTGAAATGGTACAACCTCGAAGAAGGTATCGAGACCAAGCGGTAATCGAAAAAGAGCCCCGCATAGCTTTATTACCAGGAAGTAGAAAAAGCGAGATACGGCACCATGCCCCTATTCTTCGTGGTCTGATGGAGTTGATAAAGAAAGAGTATCCACGAGCACAAATTCAGGTTCCGATAGCGAATACCCTCTCAACTTCTTGGGTCAGTGAAAAACTTGGGCTGAAGCCAGCAGAGGTATCCCAGGATAGTTGGGAATCATTGCAGTGGGCAGATATTGCCGTTGTAGCGAGCGGAACTGCGACCCTAGAAACCGCACTTATTGGAACGCCCTTTTGTCTCTTTTATAAAGTCAGCCAGTCGTCCTCTTGGCTTTTCAAAAACCTGATCAAGTATCAAGGTTTTATTGGGATGCCTAATATTTTGCTGGGCCGAGAAGTAGTAAAAGAATGTTTCCAGGAAAACGCATCTCCTCAAAAGTTGTTCTCTGAAATCAAATTTATGATTAATAGTGGTCTCTCCCGACTAAACATGGCGTCCTCACTTTTAAGCTGTCGACAGCTTTTGGGAGAAAAGGGAGATCAAACGCGAGCTGCCTCTCGAGTTGTTGAAAACCTTAAAAAGAGCCGTGCGAGTTCAAATCAAGGTTCCTATGGCTCAACTCGTACGTGATTTGCTCTGGATAGCATTACTGCCCTTGTCCTGGCTTTATTCACTCGCAGTTGATTTTACTTTGAGGAGTAGAAAAAGAAATAATCCTGGCCTGTTGGTTATCTCCGTTGGGAATATCCACCTAGGGGGAACTGGCAAAACGCCCATTGTAATTCAGCTAGCAAATCATTTGAAGTCCATAAAGCCAGTGATTTTATCTCGTGGTTATAAAAGCCATTCGACAAAAGTGGGTGTTCAATTAGATGAGCAATCAAAATCAGGCCCGACTCAGTTTGGAGATGAGCCTTGGGTCATCAGTCATTCAACTGATAGTGACGTGTATATAGGAGCTAATCGGTTTGAGGTTATTCAAAAATTCGATCTGGCTAATCGATATCAGGTAGCTCTGCTCGACGATGGATTCCAGCATGTCCAACTGGAAAGAACTATTAATCTGTTAGTCCTCCCGGGTGATGACAATCCCTGGGAGACCGCCTGCGTTCCCCTGGGAAACCTGAGAGAAGGACTTAGTTCAGTAAAAAGGGCTACTTTGATTTTGATAACCTGTTCGAATCGGAATTCGGCTTGGGTTCAAGATTGGAAAAATATTGTTAGCCAATTAGCCCCAGGTGTTCCCTGCTTTGTAGGTCTCAGAAAACCTGTTTCTGTTTTGGATGATCAGGGAGAGACCGTGAATCCCGATCAAACGCGTTTTGGGGCCTTTTGTGGAATTGGGAGGCCCCAGCGATTTATTGAGGATCTTAGTCATTGGGCGCCCACCGAGTTTTTAAAAATATATCCAGACCACCACGCCTATACTAAAGACGATATTAAAGAGCTCATAAAATTAGCCAAAGACCGCGCTGTAGAGTTTTTTGTTACGACGGAAAAAGACTTTTTCAAGGTAAAGGACCTGTTTGGCGAATTCGATTTACCCTTGAGGGTAGCTCATACAGAGTACGATTTGCCTTTGGAATTCTGGGAGACTCTGGAGATAAGGATGAGACAAGCATGCTAAGATTGTTTCTCCTTCCCTTTTCTTATTTGCTCAATTGGGTTCCTTACAGGGCTAAATTGTTCCTTGGTCGTGCAGCAGGACTGCTTTTCTTTGATGTTTTTCGATTCAGGCGCGCTATCGTGATCGGAAATCTTACTCGAGCCTTTGGAGATGAGAAAAGTCCAGAAGAAATTAAAGAACTTGGCAAGCAAAACTATATTCACTATGCGCTCGTTTTGCTTGAGTGGATAGAGTCTCTTATTTGGACCTCAGAGGATTTTAAGACCAAAACAGATCTCTTTTGGGAACCGGTCAAAAAGCAAATGGCCCTCAATCAAGGAGGGATCCTCTTGACCAGTCACCTGGGCAATTGGGAGTTTGCGATTCAGTCAGCTTCTGCCCATGGAATGCCATGCGATATCATTGTAAAGCGACAACAAACTCAGGTGGCCCAGCACTTTCTTACCTGGTTTAGGACTCGTTTTGGAGCTCGTGTGATCTATGAGTCGGGGACGATCCGAGATATTTTTGAATCTTTGGGAAGACAGCGTTTTGTGGTTTTTGTTTTGGACCAGTTTATGGGGCCGCCCATTGGCTTACCCGTCACTTTTTTCGGGCGGGAGGCTGGCACGGCGGCGGGACTTGCCCTTATCACTGAAAAAAGTAAAAATTCTCTTTTTACGGCTTATAGCTACCGCGGAAGGAACGGAAAAATTCAAGTCCATATTGAAAAGTTAGAGGAATCTGTTGTTGGGTCAGAAACACGAGAGGAACGGCTCTATGAAAAGACTCAATGGTATAACGATACCATCGAGAAACAGGTGAGACAGTTTCCCGAGCAGTGGTTGTGGTTGCACAAACGATGGAAACCCTTTCGTGGCGAGTCTCGATGGCGAATAAAACCCGTTATTATGGCTTTGTTATTAGCCTTTGTGCTTCAAGGGTGTTCGTCGCAGAAAATGAACGCTACTCCCACGGGTATTGAGCTTCCTCCCGATCCAAATATCGCTGTGCCTACTTATGGTCAGGTGGATTCGACAGAAGCCGTCCCGGTGATTTTGGAGAAAAAAACAAAAAAAGTAGAAGCGAAGAATGCCCCGAAAAAGGTCTCTGCAAAAACACCTTTCTCAATTGTTCCAGTGGATAAGGTCCCCTTCGAAATAGGCGAGCGAATGGTAATCGATTTAACATGGCTCACCCTTCCGGCCGGAAAGGGTGTTTTGGAAGTTCGTGAAGGACCGGAAATTCAAGGACGTCCTAGCTTTCATCTTTGGGGAAATGTTCTTTCTTCAAAAATGGTCGACACCATTTATCACGTGGATAATACGATTGAATCATTCATCGATAGGTCTGGGTTTATCCCCTATAAGTTTCTGCTTTCTATGTTTGAAACAGCCCAAAAGAAAGAAACTCGCGTGGTTTTTGATCACCCCAATGAAAAGGCTTATTATTGGTCAAAGAGGATTTCTCAGAAGTGGGGCAATCAGGACATCGATCGAGCGGACTCGATGCCTCCTCAGTCGCGCGACATGTTTAGTGCCTTGTATTATGCGAGAGCCCTTAACTATGAGCTAAATAAAAAACAACAGTTCTGGATTTATGAGAACGGACAGAACCTGAATGTAGAGCTCACTCCTGTTGCCAAAGAAATAGTTACCAGTGGAGCGGGGGTTTTCCAGTGTTGGAAAATCAAAGTAGACGTAAAGCTGAACAACGTTTTGAGGCCTACCGGAGATCTCTACATGTGGCTGAGCGATGATTCAAAAAAGTACCTAGTAAGATTTGATGCAAAAGTGAAAATCGGTTCTTTGCTGGGAAGGCTGGTCTCTATTAAGGAGCAGTGAGCATGGTGAAAAAGCATTCCAAAAAAGGTTTTATTATTGCGATCGACGGTCCCGCAGGTGCTGGAAAATCTACGGTGAGTAGATTGTTGGCAGAGGAA
Source organism: Bdellovibrio sp. ZAP7 (assembly GCA_945878405.1). Classification (GTDB taxonomy): domain Bacteria; phylum Bdellovibrionota; class FAC87; order UBA2466; family UBA2466; genus RFNO01. The sequence goes on along the minus strand of CAMCTJ010000001.1, from coordinate 207,126 downwards.
TTACAAGGGATGCTGCTCGATACAGGCGCTATGTATCGAAGTGTTGCCTATTTTGGATTAAGGGCGGGAGCCAAAACAGAACGAGATTTTGCAATTACTGCACGGGCTTTAACTTTTCAACCCAGCCCTGATCGCCGGCATTTATTAGTCAACGGGATTGATTTGGGTTTGAAACTGAGAAGTCCAAAAGTAAGTCAAGCAGCTTCGTCAGTGAGTCGATTCAAAGCTGTTCGAGATGCCCTCACTCGAAGACAGCGTACTTTAGGAAAAAGTTGGAGCAAAAAATTTCCTGTGGTCTTAGAGGGCAGAGATATTGGTACCGCAGTTTTTCCTCAGGCCGATTATAAGTTTTACGTAACGGCTGATTCTAAGGTGAGAGCGATGCGCCGGTTTAAACAGTTAAAAAAGACCGGAACAAAAATAAAATTATCGGAAATTCTCAGACAGAACCAACATCGAGACGAGCAAGATTCAACTCGCAAACATGCCCCTCTCAAGTGCGCTGCAGATGCGGTAGTCGTAGATACGTCAAGAATGGGAATTGTTCAGGTCGTAAAATTTATGGCCGATCACGTAAGAGCTCATCGAGAACTGGTCTGATCAGGGACCCTCGTCATCATAGTCTCTCTTTTTTTGACCAAGCGCTTTCATGTTTTCGGCAGCCGCCGAGGACATTTTTTTGAGTTCTTCTTCGTAAACTTGAAGAATCTTTTTCTCAATTGAAGCTCTAAGTTCGCTATTGAGCGGGTGAGCAATGTCTCTAAAGGTACCATCTTTACGTTTTTTGCTCGGCATGGCTACGAAGAGACCGGTGTTGCCGTTGATTATCTTTAAGTCGCGAACGACAAAGCAATTATCGAAGATGATGGTGACGTAGGCTTTTAGTTTATCCTCGTTGACTGGAAAAACTTTTACTTCTGTGATTTCCATGTTGTCTCCTTGTGAAGCACTCTCAGTTGAAACGCTACGAAGCTAATAAGTTTCTGCAAGTACAATCCTACAAGGGAGATCTCGGCACAATTTCTGTAATTCTTTAGCTGCTTCTGCTCTTTTTTCTTTGCTTGGGTAAACCGAAAAACAAGTGGAACCCGTTCCCGATAAACCTGAGTAAAGAGGTCTTGTTAATCTTAAAGATTCCAAGGACCTAGAAATTTCTGGAGTCTCTGACGCCGCGAGAGATTCCAAATCATTTTTAGTGAACTCTAGAAAACCACAGAGAGATTTGAAATCCCAGGTTCGTTCGATATCGATAGGTGTCGAAGGACTAAAAGAAATATTTTTCTCTCGGAAGCTTTTAAATAAAAGCGGGGTTGAGGTTGCAAAGGGAAACAGAATCAGCAGGAAGTAAAGCCGTTCCTTCGTACCCGGCACAAAAGACAGAGGATTTCGAAACTCACCGATTCCAGTTACCCAAGAGGGAGTCGGATTTAAAAAAAAGGGAACATCTGCTCCGGCTTGTCTCGCAACTGCCTCTGATTGAGTCTTGGTAATTTCGTTTGTTTCACAAAGGTATCGAAGGAGGGTGCCCACGTTCGAAGAAACTCCTCCGAGTCCACTGCCGATGGGAATCTTTTTCTTTATATCGACAGAAAACCCACGAGAGGGTTTCCAGCCAAAGCCCCCTAGCAAAAGAGTTCCCACCAGATTTTCTTTGTCTTGATGTAAAGAAACATTCTTAAAAGGAGCGTCTTCAGTCCAAGCGCAAGAAACGGATGATTGAGAGGAGGGTTCAATCCTTAATTCATCTTGAAATGTGATTGGCCAGAAAAGACTCTCCAACAGGTGGTAACCATCCGGTCTTCTCCCTACAATTCGCAGTCCTAAATTCAATTTAGCTGGCGCCTGCCACATCTCTAAGGACTTATCAGCTGCTTACTTATTTGGCACCTGAGGAAGCCCAACTTTAATCCGAGAGTTTCAAGCACTTATCAGCCCCGTCTGCTTTAAACGCACAAGAGTGGTCAGGACCTTCTCAAAATCGCCCCAAAAGACAAAAGAAAAGCCCTTTATATACAGAAGCTTAGAGCCCTGCCCTTGGGCACGAGCCTTGTATTTCAAAGAAAGGCCGTAGTCACGGGACTAACTGGCAGAGGGGATGAATCCGAAAAAATGAGGAACAAGCTACAGTACCTCTACAGTATTTCTGTTTTGATGGGAGTCTTGGCTAGCTCCTATTTCATGGTGGAGCAAAAACCAGGCAGACTGACTTCCTTACGTCCTCTCGAGGCTGTTAGCTACAGAGCCGAAGCTACACTCGCCCCCCAAGGTCTAGATCAACTGCTTCAGTTTGAATCGCAAATTAAAGCCATTGAGGAAAAATCTCAGCTCAACCAAAATCGACAACTAACTGAGTCTCAAAGGAAAAATTCCGTTAAATCCCACATTCCCCCAACCGATTAAAGCCATTACTTGCTATTCCCGCCTAACTTGTTAAAACTTTTATCTGTGAGTGCAATATTTCTATCCGACGTTCATTTGCAGGACGCCACCAGCGTAAAAACTCGTCTGGTGATCCGATTTCTTCAGGAAGTAGCCTCTCAATTTAAAAAGATCTATATCTTGGGCGATCTCTTTGATGTTTGGCCCGGTACTACGCCCTATTTGATCGAGCGTTTTAAGCCGGTCACGGATGTTCTGCGTTCGCTTTCTCGTCAAGGACATGAAGTCCATTATATTGAAGGAAATCATGACTTCCGATTGGGCTCCTATTTTTCTGACGAGCTAGGTGTTCAGGTTCATACAGATGAATTGTCGATAACCTTAGGGGATAAAAAAGTTTATTTAGCCCATGGGGATCTCGGCAATCCCTCCGAGCGGGGTTATCGACTCTTGCGGAGTTTATTAAGGCAAGATCTTCTTCATCTAGCCCTCAGACCGGTTCCCCCTAAGTGGATCTTTGATCTAGGAGTCAGGACATCCGGAGCTAGTCGCAGATATCAAGAAACCAAGGAATATCCTCAAGGGGCCACTAGAATTCGACAGATTTACCGAGCCTCTGCAGAAAAGATTTTTTATCAAGGATATGACGTGGTCGTCATGGGTCACACGCATCTGCCTGACGACGTGACAACGCTAATCAACGGACGCAAATGTCGCTACATAAATACGGGCGATTGGGTTCAGAATTTTACCTATCTTGAGTTTGATGGCTCCGACTTTTATACTAAATCACATCCGATGACGGATTTGTGACGGAGACCACAACTTGCAATTTTTTGATTACTCAAACTTACCCACCGGGGACTGGACTGCTCATTTACAGGAGCTGAACCGTACATCATCTAGAGGCGTCCTGGTTCGAGTATTCTGGGGAGATCATGAAACTCTTCAGGGGGTGAGAGATTTTCATTCGAAATCTCGTCTTAAACTGGAAAAAGTTTGTTCCTTAGCCCAATCTCTTCAAATCCCACTTCACATTCGCTTTGGTTTTAATGAGGAAATGCGATCTTTTCCGAATTGGACACACCAACTTGCTCCTCAAGCCCTCGTGCCGTGTAAAACAGAAGAGGAGCTGATTAGCCAGTGGGAGTTTATTCGAGTTCCCTCATTCAGAAATGAAGAGGTTCGAAGAGGGTTTACCGGATTTTTGGCCGAGGCTCTTTCCTTACTGAGTCTTCACCGCGCTCCTGAAGGAAGTCTGCAGAGCGTTTCCTTTGATTGGGGGATTTTGCGTTCTGACTCATGCCAACTGGATCCTTTGTTCATTGAAAAAGAGCTCTCGCAACGGTACGGGTCCATCGAACGATTCAATTCTTTATTCCAAACCAACTTCAATAACTTTCAATCCGTATCAAAACCGAGCGGGTTAAAGACCATGATGAATAAACGTCCCTGGATTGCTTTTTGGGAATACAAATCCCTGAAAGCAAAAATGCTCCAGATTTGGGAAGATGAAATCAAAGCACTTTTTGAGCAGGCTAAATTTCCTTGGCTATCGTCATCGGTTTCCTTTGCTCCAGCAACTGGAGTTAACAGTATTGTGGTTGATGATACGCTATTAGAGTTAAACGATGATCAAAGTGGGTTTCATCCGGTGCTTGTTCAAGGGGAGGTAGATCCCAACTCCCTCAGAGCTTTCCGTGTTGCCGAGATGTTAAAAACCGAGGCAGCGTCTTTTTGTGAAGAACTTTGTTGGTTGAGTTCGTGGGCCCCAACTTCCGAAAGCAAAGCATGTGTCGTAATCTGCTCCAAATTTATCACTCGAAAAGCCCATGTGACTTTGAATGCTTTTTTGGAGTCGGGGGGCAAAGTTGTTTTTCCGTTTGGTGCACCTAAGTGGGACGAAAACATGGAAAGTCTTCAGTGGAAATCGGGCCCGTCCACTGGTCAACTCTGGGAAGTGAAAGAGAATTTTTATGAAAAACTCAGGGGGTGTTTTTTATGATGCTCTTTCAGCGGGTCTTTGCAAAAGAAGTTAGGCCTGCAAACCGGTGGGCGTTTATTCAACGCTTAGGTTTTTGGCGAGAAAATTTTGTCTTCTTTGAAGAGCTACCGGGAAACACGTTAAGAACTTTATTTTTTGAAAATGGAACTGTCCGCGCCCTTCTTGAGGCGGTAGTTCCCCCTGAGGTTCCTCGGGTGACCTTAAGACACTCAGTACTTTTACCCGAGCGCCAGCCCGAGCGCGAAACCGCACTTACTGACCAGTTACTCCCCTTCCCTTGGTCTACGATTCTTTCGAGAGCAACAAGGCCGGATGTAGTACTTGAGTTCTCAGATTGGGGTTTTCAAAACAAATGCGAGCAGCTGAGAACTTTGTTTCAAAGATTCGAATCCGCATTGACCCAAAATGAATTAGCCTGTGTGCAAATTGAAAATTCAGGTTCTGTCGATGCTTTTCTATTCCATTGCGTTAGGGGAAAAATCATTCGAGCTAGCTTTTTTCCTAACTTCATTACGAGTGAGCACCAAAAAGATCTCAGCCAAACTTCTTATTCCGTTATTAACTTGCCCGCTGACAACCCCCTGAATCTAAAGGGGTTTGAGCTTGCTGTCTGGCAGCTAGAAAAAACCCTCGAAAACCAGAAAACCTTTAAGAATCTACCCAGCGGGAGTGAGTCCCACCTGGATATCCCTTTAGAGTTGTAAAGGTTGGTAACTCCTGTTAGATCTCCAAGGCTTAGAAATAACCTTGCTCTGATTTTTTAGGGCCGTGGAGCGAATTGTCGCTCCTGTCCAGAAGGAGAAATAAAATGTCCTACAGTACTAGTAACACCTACGAAACCGTTTACATCTTGAAGTCTGGTTTGCCAGAAGCCGAAGCAAACGCCATTCATCAAAAAGTTGATAATGTGATTGAGAAATTCAGCGGTAAAGTTGTTAACCGCGATAATTGGGGCCTGACTCATTTGGCCTATCCTATCAATGATGAAACCATGGGTAGCTACTCCGTGGTTGTTTACAAGGGAAAATCTGGCGTTGTTGAAGAAATTGAGCGCCATTTCAAAATTTTAGGCGAAGTAATTCGGTTCATTACAGTTCAAGTGGAAGCTGATTACGACTATACGAAGATCAAAAAGCAGATCACTTTAGCTGAAGAAGAAATGAAGAAGAACCGAGAGGCAAAAGAGCTGCGAAAGCGCGCTCAACACCAGCCACAACAACAGGCTTAATTCGCACTTGAAACCTTTTTCTGCCGAGAGAAACGAAGTGTTTCTAGTGGGCAAGGTGAGCCAGGTAGGCCCGCTTCGCTACACTCCCTCAGGAGTGCCGGTGGGAGAAGTCGTTATCGCTGTGAAGCAGTCTCATCTGGAGCTGACCAACATGGGATACTTCGATGTGGTTCTTTCCGGCGAATTAGCTGAACAGTGGTTTTCTCGATTGAAGGTTGGATTAAATCTGGAAATTTCTGGCCAGTTGTGGAGTCGAAACTTTCGAAATCGGCAAGGCGTCTCACAAAAAGAGACAAAAATTTTAGCGAGTGTTTTAAATGAGAGTCGTTAACGACCAAAATGAAAATAAGCCCAAGGCGGAGCCGGTAAATCTTTTGAGCTTACCGTTCTATGCGCTTTTATGTGGGCTTGGTTTTTCTTCGGTTTTAATGAGCTCTTTCGCAGTTATTTTAGTTCATCGTCGATTGCCGGACTATTGGCCTAAAGTAGTTAGTATCGCGGGGGCCTTGATTGCTTTACTGGTATTAGAAGTGCCACTGCCGATTGTACTTCTTTCATTTGTTTTGGCTGTGTTTGTCGCAGATAGCATCCAACGCCAAGTTCCTGTTTGGAATCTGATGATTCGTACTCTGTTGCTGACAACAGTTTTAGGGCTTATTGGATTAGCGGTAATCAGTCAGTCCTTAGATGGCGCCAAGTTACTTACTGGCTGGATCCAATTTGTCGACCGAGTTGTTCAGCAGGCACAGCAAAGCGGCTTATTATTTCCTGGATGGGATCCAGCGATGCTCCGGAACCTTCTTCTTTATCAAGGACCATTCTACTTTCTTTCGGGTTGTCTTTTGTCGGTTTGGTTTAGCGTAGGTTTAGCCGCGCATTTGAAATGGCAGTCCGAACAAGATGTTTATAGCAGCCAAAATCTGAGAGGTTTGCGCCTTCCCAGGGCGATGAGTGTTATCGTCCTGTTTGTTTGGGCGGCCAATGCTTTTAATCAAACCCCCTCCCAGTTTTGGTTGGCTGGCCTTCTTCATCTGTTTTTTGTAATTTTTAGTATTCAGGGGACGACCGTATTGTCCACTTTCATGGCTCAAAGAGGCTGGAAAAATGGACCAAGGGCTCTTGTGTATGTCGGATTTCTCTTTGTTGGATTTTACGCACTGGTGGGACTCGGCTTGATGTCTCCGTTTGTTTTTATTAAAAAGAACAGTCTGATGGGATGTCAGACTAAACCATTAGAGGAGGCAGTATGAAAGTTATTCTAAGAGAAGACGTTCCGAACCTTGGAACTGCAGGAAGCATCGTAAAGGTAGCGCCAGGTTTTGCGCGAAATTTTTTAATTCCAAGGGATTATGCGATTCCGGCTACAGCGAATAATTTGAGAGCATTTGAACACGAGCGCTCTGTTCTAGAAGGTCGCAGAGCAAAGCGCCAAAAAGAAGCCGAAGGAATCAAGGCAAAGCTTGAAAGAACCTCCTGTTCAATTTCTAAGAAGGTCGGCGAGCAAGACAAACTGTTTGGCGCAGTGACTACGCACGATATCGAAAAAGCTTTTGCAGCAGAGGGCTTCCAAGTTGATAAAAAGGACATCCTTCTAGCTGAACCCATTAAAGCTTTGGGCGTATACACAGTACCCATCCGTGTTTTCGATGAGGTCATCGCCAACACAAAAGTCTGGGTTGTGAAAGAATAAATCTATTGTCTCTAAAATGGTGATTGAGGGGTTTGCTAGAGTTTATTAGAACTCTTGTGAGCCCCTTTTTTATTCGGCTCGTTGAGTGATCGGAAATAGGTACAGCCCAGCAAAGAAGACTTCTTCACCACTTTTTTCCATTCCGTATTTTCGATTAAGTTTCTTTCGGAATTCCTTAATCTCTTCTTTTACGTCCTTGAGTCGATTGGTTGGAATCGCCAAGAGAAGTCCCGACATTTCTCGTTTGTCAGCAGTGACTGAAAAAATCGAGGCGAGGGCTCGTCGAAGATAGAACCGATGAAGCGAACGTAGTAGGTGCGCTGGTACGTCATCCGAGCTCGTTAGAAGAGGCTCAGTTTGTTCTAACTTTCCCTCAGAGTTTCGTTTTAAGAGTTTCAGGGTTAATAAAAGCTCAATGCTTTCTTTGGCCTGAGACTCAGTAATTTTTCCACCCAAACGTTTGACCATCCATGAGGGATCTTCTTTAAACCCTTTGGTGGCCACCAGCTCTCTAATTACCAAATGATGCCAATCGGTGAGAGCACGGCTGCGTGTCTCAGTCAGAGGGGTCGGGGTTCTTTGCTTTTCCTGATACTTCATCAGGGCCTTTAGGTGCTGATCTTTGCTGTCGGGGTCAGACACCTCTTGATACATAACAAGCTCTCTAAAATACTTTTCCTCATCTCGATTAAGCCCCAGGCCTCGCGAAAACTGATAAAGAGTTCTATCCGTAATTCGACGTTTTCCATCCACCACGAGTTTTAGATAATTGGGAGATCCGAGCTTGGCCTTGCGAGCAAAGAGGCGATAGCTGTAAGCAGAATTTCTTTTTTTATGGAAGTGATAGAAATCTTGAAGAAAGTCTCGATAGTCGAAATAATCAAATAGATTCGGTCGACTACTGATTTCTAGTGTTACTTTTTCTCCCATACCATTACACCTCGGTTAGGGGCATCTCAGTTGGAATAAGTGTTAACATAGCTGTTAACTAAAATAAACATCTGTTAAAAGAGCTTAGTTTTATGGCACTTATCCCCTCTAATCGCATTTTTCATCATGTAACCGCAAAACCCACGCGCTTAAAACGAGTGCTCACTGAGCATTTTAAATTAACCGAAGATCGCGCTTTGGAGCTCATCAACCTGGGGGCTATTTATTCTAATAAGAGGCGCATTTTTGAAGATAGGGAGCTCGCTCAAGGAACTTATCTTCGTTTCCATTTACATCCCAAACGGTTCCCCATCGAAGAAATCGATTGGAAAAGCAGGCTACTCAAAGAAACGGCCAATTTTATTGTTATTAATAAACCAGCAGGAGTTCCTACTCACGCTACCGTAGATAATGCCATTGAAAATTCTCTAGCTCAGATGCGAAAGGTTTTGGGCTGCGAGCTCTTTGTGACTCAGCGATTAGACACGCCTGTAGGCGGGATATTATTATTTGCTAAGAACAAGGATTACCAAGCGAAGTTTAATCGATGGTTAAGCGAGAGAAACTTGCAGAAAACTTATGTGGCCCTAGTAGAGAAGGCTAGTCCTCTGGGGCATCAGATTCATTGGATGCAACCCTCAGAACGTAGTCCCAAAGTTCTTTCCTCCGAATCCAGATCCGGTTGGCTATCTTGTGAGCTCTCGGTTCTTAGTTGTAGTCCCAAATCACTTGGCCCTAAGAACTTTTTTCAGATTGAAGTTGATCTCCATACCGGGCGTACCCATCAAATTCGAGCACAACTTGCTTTTATGGGGTGTCCCATTGTTGGTGATAAGCTTTATGGATCAACCGAAAAAAGCTTTCATCCCAATCGCATTGCCTTAATGGCCAAACGTTTGAAGTGGCCTCCAAACGAGATGATCGAACTCCAAGAACCCTTTTTTCTTATGGATTCAAAGGATCTTTAAGATTGATTCGGCCCTCGATTTTTGCCTCGACTATTTTTAAGTTAGAGACATACCGAGTAAAAATTTCATCTACTGTGCCAGGACCATTTCTTACCGATCTAGCTTTCAAAATAGCTTTTAATCTATCGCCTCCAGAGCTCACATAGCTATTCGTTGAAAAAGAGTAGTCTTTATTGGTGTTGAGTTCTTGATCTCCGACCTTTACCGAAGACACTCTTCCGTCCTTGATTTCGTAAGATAGTCCGGAGACTTGAAGAACACCTCCGGCATAATCTCCCTCTCGTAAGCCATCGTTCAAAAGCTCAACAACATATCGCCCTTTCAAAATTCCTGTTGAGACCAGATTTCTAAAAGGAAACGCTTCTAAAATATGTCTTCTTTGAACGATGCCCGCGGGGAGACTGGAACGGAGCCCTCCAGAATTAAAAAACGCAATGTCTGTTTGGGTTTCTTTTCTGAGAGCATCGCAAATAAGATTTCCGAGTGGTAGTTCGAGACTCTGCGTTTGGTTTCTCTGGCCCAGGATAACCTTTTTTGCTTCAAAGACGGGAATCGCGAGTTCCTTTTCGTATTTCTCCTTATAGGGAAGAACCAATTTTTTTATTTCGGAGTCCTCACCATCTGCGGGATCTACTTCAATCAATTGGGCTTTTGAAGAGATGATTCTCTTATTCAGTCTATCCCATAAGAGATCGACCCGGCCCAAAAAATCGCCCCGGTAGCCAGCTTGGACAATCAAAGTATTTCCCTCTCGAACCCCCTCTTTAATAAAGGTATGCGAATGACCGCCTACAATTAGATCTAGCTCGGGAATTTGCCTGGCTAGTTTTTTGTCATCGTTGGGAATGTTTCGGTGAATGCTCAACCCGGACTGACTTATTCCCAAGTGGCTCAGGGCAATCAAAATCTCTCCCCCGCTGGTTGTTAACCTCTTTGCAGTACGAGATGCTGCTTCGATCGCATCTTCGACGACGAGCTTTTTTGCATGTTCTGTCAGAATAAGTTTTGGAAGTTGGTCGGTAGTAATACCCAAAACTCCAAACTGGATTCCCTGCCGATTGATCATTGTGTCAGCGGGGAAAAGTGGTTTTTGCGTGCTTTTAAGTTTCAGGTTTGCCGCCAGAAAGGGAAATTTAACCCATGAAAGTTGTTTCAGAAGAAGTTCAAATCCATGATCAAAATCATGATTTCCAACCACCATGGCGTCGTAACCAATTGCTTTCAGGGATTCAAAGTCGGGCTGTGCTTCTGAGAAATCCGATTCGGGGACTCCGGTGTTTACATCTCCGGCCGAAAGGAGCAGAAAAGCAGCCTTTTTGTTTTCGGCCTCTTTGCGAATCTTAGAGATCAATTCGGCTTGGGCAGCATATCCTCCCACCCACTTTCCATCTTCTCTTAAAAAAGGCCATGCCCTTCCGTGAATATCATTGGAGTGTACAACTATCACGGGCGTGAGAGACGGATCCGGCGACTGACTTGGTTGAACACATGAAACCAGCCCCAAAGTTAGGGCCAGAGCAACCAGAGACACTTTTCTCATGAAGCGGGTTGAAACTCTTTGGAACGCAGATGGGAAACGTTAGACACTAATAGGTCTAGGTTTTTCCATTCTGCCTGGTCTTCATGCAGATAAATCTGAGGACCCAGGTAATAAATATCTGGAGCAATTTCTAACGAAGCCCATTGAGCTGTTTCTTCTCCGGAAAGAACCGGCAGATAGACAATTTTTTCCCTTTTAGTCTTCTGAGTCAGCTCGGGAAATTCTTTCAATAGCTCTCGTTTCAATGTGCGAACACACTTTGCAACTTCCTCTCTATCCTCCATGAGCTCTTTCGGAAGAAAAATCATACACTGTAGGCGATGAGGAAGGCCGTCTTCATTCAGGTCGGGTATTCCAAGCGCTCTGAGTTTAAAATCTTTAAACCTAAACGGAAGAACTACCGTGTTCTTTGATTCGAAAAGAGGAGACTCCAAATCAAAAGTTAAATTAACTCCGGAGGGCATGTCGGCGGCTTTCTTATTCGCCTTTGGAGCTCTCAGGGGTTCCCCCACCCACAGTTTAAAAAGCAAAGACAAGTCAGAACACCAAAATAGTTTCTCAAATTTCTGTTCAGTTCCATCTGAGAACTCGATTGTTTTTGTGTCTCCGTGAATTTGAGTCACCGTCTTCTGATAGTGAAACCGTTCTTGTACGGGAGCCGCAAGTTTTTCCAAAATCTGATCAAAGGGTGCGGTAGGAATGTACGGCGCCGAAGTGAGATAAAACTTTTCCGCTTCGGAGTATCCGTCGCGTATCGGAGTAAACTCACCCTTCACTCTCTCCTGAACTTCCGCTTCAGTTGTGAGCCAACTCACTTCCGGCACGAACTCAGTTAAGAGGGCAACAGTATTTGGTTTCAAAATACGATGAGAACCGACCTCACCTCTCCCTCCGAGGCGCGCCGATTTTTCAAAACCAACAAACGAAAGATTCTTTTCTTGGAGGACCCGAGCGATCAAAAGCCCAGAAACGCCTCCGCCGACAATCACATTAGGTTCCATAGTCGCAATCATACCCCTCAAAAAGGGTGGTTTTCAAACAAACCAAAAAAAACTTTATTTCTCTCTTGCCAAGTCTAAAAGAGTGGCTAAATTGCACCTCACTGGAATTGATTTTTACATCTTTGAAGTTTCAGCTAGGTCGAGGTTCTTCAAATTCTTGAACCGCTAAAAGATCTCCAACAAAGCTGTTGACAATGGACAGCGACTTTAACTAAAACTCTCACTCTTGAGTTTTAGTTGATTTTGATCTTTGAAAACTGAATAGCAGTGACGCCAAGTAATGGGCTCTTTGAATCAATAGTTTGTTGAGTCTTTTTCTTTAAAAAGATTCTGCTTCAGAAAGTTTAACGAAAACAGCACTTTGTGCTGATTCAAAACTTTAACTGAAGAGTTTGATCCTGGCTCAGAACGAACGCTGGCGGCGTGCCTAATACATGCAAGTCGAACGAGAAAGCGGGGCAACTCGTGAGTAAAGTGGCAGACGGGTGAGTAATACGTAGGTAATCTTCCCTCAAAATGGGGATAACCTTCCGAAAGGAGGGCTAATACCGAATAAGACCACAGTGACACAAGTCACAGGGGTTAAAGTTGGCCTCTATTTATAAGCTAACGATTGAGGATGAGCTTACGCACCATCAGCTAGTTGGTAGGGTAACGGCCTACCAAGGCTCTGACGGTTAGCTGATCTGAGAGGTTGATCAGCCACACTGGAACTGAGACACGGTCCAGACTCCTACGGGAGGCAGCAGTAGGGAATATTGCGCAATGGAGGAAACTCTGACGCAGCGACGCCGCGTGGGTGACGAAGGTCTTCGGATCGTAAAGCCCTGTCGGAAGGGACGAAAGACGTGATGGCTAATATCCATCACGAGTGACGGTACCTTTAAAGGAAGCACCGGCTAACTACGTGCCAGCAGCCGCGGTAATACGTAGGGTGCAAGCGTTGTTCGGAATCATTGGGCGTAAAGCGCGTGTAGGCGGCTATTTAAGTCGGGTGTGAAATCCCTCGGCTCAACCGAGGAAGTGCATTCGAAACTGGATAGCTTGAAGATGGTAGAGGAAGGTGGAATTCCAAGTGTAGAGGTGAAATTCGTAGATATTTGGAGGAATACCGGTGGCGAAGGCGGCCTTCTGGGCCACTCTTGACGCTGAGACGCGAAAGCGTGGGTAGCAAACAGGATTAGATACCCTGGTAGTCCACGCCGTAAACGATGGGTACTAGGTGTTGTGGGAATTGACCCCCGCAGTGCCGACGCTAACGCATTAAGTACCCCGCCTGGGAAGTACGGCCGCAAGGTTAAAACTCAAAGGAATTGACGGGGGCCCGCACAAGCGGTGGAGCATGTGGTTTAATTCGATGCAACGCGAAAAACCTTACCTGGGTTAGACAACGTAGGACAGGTGTAGAGATACACCCTTCCCGCAAGGGACCTGCGGTTTAGGTGCTGCATGGCTGTCGTCAGCTCGTATCGTGAGATGTCGGGTTAAGTCCCTTAACGAGCGCAACCCCTATCTTTAGTTGCCATCATTCAGTTGGGCACTCTAGAGAGACCGCCGGTGTTAAACCGGAGGAAGGCGGGGATGACGTCAAGTCCTCATGGCCCTTATGTCCAGGGCAACACACGTGCTACAATGGTCGGTACAGAGGGTAGCCAACCCGTGAGGGGGAGCTAATCTCAGAAAGCCGATCTCAGTTCGGATTGAAGTCTGCAACTCGACTTCATGAAGCTGGAATCGCTAGTAATCGCAGATCAGCACGCTGCGGTGAATACGTTCCCGGGCCTTGTACACACCGCCCGTCACACCACGAAAGTTGATTTCACCAGAAGTCGCTGTGCCAACCGCAAGGAGGCAGGCGCCCAAGGTTAGGTCGATGATTGGGGTGAAGTCGTAACAAGGTAGCCGTAGGGGAACCTGCGGCTGGATCACCTCCTTTCTTAGGAGTAGTTTTTAAAAACTCATGTTTTTGGAAGCGAAACTATGGTCAATGTCTGTTACTCGAAACGAACTGCTATTTAGTTCTCAGGGATCAAGGTCACTTGGTCTTTTAAATTTTTTTTGAAGTTGGCGGCGCACGCCACAAGTTGGGCCTATAGCTCAGGTGGTTAGAGCGCACGCCTGATAAGCGTGAGGTCGGAAGTTCAACTCTTCCTGGGCCCACCATTTTCAAAAAGTTTTGTCATTGGAGATTCCAATGGGAGTCTTTGAAGATCTTCTTTGAGCAAGCTGAGACGCTAAAGAAAATCTTCCCAATGATTCGGTCTTTGACAATTGCATAGAGAATTGTCCGGTTTCTAGCCGGTAATGATTCTCAAGAGCGACATCTGGATATTATTGTTAAGCTACTAAGAGCTTATGACGAATGCCATGGTGTTGGGAGGCGATGAAGGACGTGGCTAGCTGCGAAAAGCCTCGGGGAGCCGCTAAACAGGCTTTGATCCGAGGATGTCCGAATGGGAAAACCCACTAGAGTGAACCTCTAGTATCCTGCAGTGAATACATAGCTGCTGGAAGCAAACTAAGGGAACTGAAACATCTAAGTACCTTAAGGAAGAAAAATCAATTAGAGATTCCCCCAGTAGTGGCGAGCGAACGGGGAATAGCCTAAACCATATCTGCTTATAGCTAGTAGGCGTTGTAGATATGGTGTTGTGGCACTTCTTAGGTGGAACTACTAATCCATCAGAGAGTTACAAAAGAGAAATGGAATCAAATGCTCTGGAAAGAGCAACCATAGAGGGTGATAGTCCCGTAGATAAAAGTTTCTCTCTCTCAAGGAGCTGCCGAGTACTACGAGACACGAGCAATCTTGTAGGAATCCGGGACGACCATGTTCCAAGGCTAAATACTACCCAACAACCGATAGTGTACAAGTACCGCGAGGGAAAGGTGAAAAGAACCCCGATAAGGGGAGTGAAATAGAATCTGCAATCATAAGCTTACAAACAGTCAAAGGGCTATGTTCTTCGGAACACGCCTGATGGCGTACCTTTTGTATAATGAGCCAGCGACTTATTCTATGCAGCGAGGTTAAGGCGAAAGAGCTGTAGCCGTAGCGAAAGCGAGTCTTAAATGGGCGAGCAGTTGCATGGAGTAGACCCGAAAGCAGGTGAGCTAGGCATGACCAGGATGAAGTAGGGGTAAAACCCTATGGAGGTCCGAACCCACTATCGTTGAAAAGATAAGGGATGAGTTGTGTCTAGGAGTGAAAGGCTAATCAAACCTGCAGATAGCTGGTTCTCCCTGAAATCTATTTAGGTAGAGCCTCGAGAAGTGTGATAGCGGGAGGTAGAGCACTGAATGGGCTAGGGGTCCTACAAGACTACCAAACCCAACCAAACTCCGAATTCCCTACTATTGAATCTCGGGAGGCAGAAGATGTGGGATAAACTTCATATTCGAGAGGGAAACAGCCCAGACCGTCAGCTAAGGTCCCAAAGTTTAGACTAAGTGGGAAAGGTTGTGTGAGCGCATAGACAGCCAGGAGGTTGGCTTAGAAGCAGCCATCCTTTAAAGAAAGCGTAATAGCTCACTGGTCAAGCGAGCATGCGCCGAAGATTTAACGGGGCTAAAGTCTAACACCGAAGCTACGGGTTTATACGTAAGTATAAGCGGTAAGGGAGCGTTCTATTATAGGCCGAAGTCAGAGCGAGAGCACTGATGGACGAAATAGAAGTGAATATGCTGGTGCAAGTAGCGATAAGACGGGTGAAAAACCCGTCCGCCGTAAGCCTAAGGGTTCCTGGGCAAGGGTAATCCACCCAGGGTTAGGCGGGGCCTAAGCCGAGGCAGAAATGCGTAGGCGATGGATAGCAGGTTAATATTCCTGCGCCACCAAAGTTGCGTTATCAACGAAGGGGGGACGGAGAAGGATATGTGAGAGTCCATGTGGATCGGACTTGATCGGTCGTAGGGGGTGCTGTAGGCAAATCCGCAGCACATATACCTGAGAGCCAGGACGAGAAGATTCCTTCGGGTTTCTTCAAGTCACAGACTCCATGCTTCCAAGAAAATCCTCGTAGTGAGTAATTTTGGTGCCCGTACCGTAAACCGACACAGGTAGGCGAGGAGAGAATCCTAAGGCGCTCGAGAGAATACAGGTTAAGGAACTCAGCAAAATAACACCGTAACTTCGGAAGAAGGTGTGCCCAAAGTAAGTAACTCCTAACAAGAGAAGCTGAAATGGGTTGCAGTTAGCAGGGGGTAGCGACTGTTTACTAAAAACACAGGGCTCTGCAAAGTCGCAAGACGACGTATAGGGTCTGACGCCTGCCCGGTGCTGGAAGGTTAAAAGGAGAGGTCAACCGTTAGGTGAAGCCTTGAATTGAAGCCCCAGTAAACGGCGGCCGTAACTATAACGGTCCTAAGGTAGCGAAATTCCTTGTCGGGTAAGTTCCGACCTGCACGAATGGCGTAACGACTTCCCCACTGTCTCAACCTGTAGCTCGGCGAAAACGGACAGGCTGTGATGATACAGTCAACCCGCAGCAAGACGGAAAGACCCCATGAACCTTTACTGTAACTTGGCATTGGATCTCGGATCTGTATGTGTAGGATAGGTGGGAGGCTTTGAAGCAGGAGCGCTAGCTCCTGTGGAGCCGTCCTTGAAATACCACCCTTACAGATTTGGGATTCTAACCTAGAGCCGTGATCCGGCTCAGGGACAGTGTCTGGTGGGCAGTTTGACTGGGGCGGTCGCCTCCCAAATCGTAACGGAGGCGTACAAAGGTTCCCTCAGACTGATTGGAAACCAGTCGTAGAGTGCAAGTGCATAAGGGAGCTTAACTGCGAGAGAGACATCTCAAGCAGGTGCGAAAGCAGGTACTAGTGATCCGGTGGTCCCGTATGGAAGGGCCATCGCTCATCGGATAAAAGGTACTCTGGGGATAACAGGCTGATCTCCTCCAAGAGTTCACATCGACGAGGAGGTTTGGCACCTCGATGTCGGCTCATCACATCCTGGGGCTGTAGTAGGTCCCAAGGGTTCGGCTGTTCGCCGATTAAAGTGGTACGCGAGCTGGGTTTAGAACGTCGTGAGACAGTTCGGTCCCTATCTGCTGTGGGCGTAGGAAATTTGAGAGGATCTGTCCTTAGTACGAGAGGACCGGGATGGACAGACCGCTGGTGTTCCAATTGTTCCGCCAGGGGCATTGTTGGGTAGCTAAGTCTGGAACGGATAACCGCTGAAAGAATCTAAGTGGGAAACCGACCTCAAGAAAAGATTTCCCTGGGAGAAATCCCCTAAAGGCCGCTCAGAGACTATGAGATTAATAGGCCGGGTGTGTAAGCGTAGTAATACGTGTAGCTAACCGGTACTAATTGGCCGTGAGGCTTAACTTTATCATTATATACAGAAGTCGCGTTATTGATGAATCAGAAGCAATTCTCTATGCATTGTCGAAACAATTAGCTGTGAGGGGTAAAACTCTCACAGCTCCAAGTTTAAAGTCGGTACTAAGACTACCGATGAAAGTTTGGGGCGTTTATAGAGAGAGGGTCACACCTGTTCCCATTCCGAACACAGAAGTTAAGCCTCTCATCGGTGATGATACTGCGCGGGTCGCTGCGTGGGAAAGTAGCACGATGCCCCATTAAATTTTGCCCGGTTAGAGATTAGAGTTAAACTAGTCCTAACCGGGTTTTTTTATTTTTTTCATGACTAATACTAAAACTGAAACGAAAGCTACTAACTCTGGGTCAAACGATCTTATAAAGACTTTAGTTTGGAGCGTACTTGCTCTAGTCGTGATTCGTTCCTTTATTTTTGAATCTTTCAAAATTCCTTCAAGCAGTATGGTGCCCACTCTTCATATTGGGGATCATATTTTTGTTTCTAAGTTTGATTACGGCCTTAGCATTCCCTTTACCAAGTGGGAGCTCGTTCGATGGGGCCAGCCCCAGCGTGGGGATGTGATAGTGTTTCTTTATCCAAAAGAGGAATCTCTGCATTATGTTAAACGGGTAGTTGGAGTACCAGGAGATACGATAGAGATACGGGGGAGAGAAATTTTTGTTAACAATACAAAAGTTTCACTGGAGTCCGTAAGCGATATTAAACAAATTGAGGATGCGTATACTGGAATGCCGGAATCTGGGGAGCTTTTTAAAGAAAAAATCGAGGATAGAGAGCATTGGGTTCGTTTTCTTCCCCCAGAAGAAGCTGGTTTTATTGGGATGAAACAAAAAGAAACGGTTCCACCCGATAGTTTCTTTGTGATGGGAGATAATCGAGATCAGTCCTATGACAGTCGTTCTTGGGGATTTGTTGCTCGAGAGAATATTAAAGGTCGCGCCCGCTTAATTTGGCTCTCGCTAAAACAAAGTGATGATTGGATTTCGCCTCGTAGAGTGGCTTGGTCCCGAACGGGGAAATTAATTCGTTAAATTTTTTAGAGGTATTCTTTTACAAGGAGAGCTGCGCCTAAAGACCCGCTTAAGTTTTTAAACTGGGTAGTTTTAATAGATAAATTGGCGCCAACTGCCGGAAAGGCGTGGCTTTTAACGTGTTCGCTGATTTTATCCAGATAGATAGATAGTCCATCCGTGACAGCCCCCCCTAGAAGAATGATCTCTGGATCAAACGTATTGGCGATTCCAACGAGCGCCACTTGGAAGTTAAAAATAAACTCCTCAATTATTTTTTTATATTCGGGAACGATGGAAGCTTTCGAAAAAACATCTTTAGGGGACACGCCTTTGGCTTGATTCTTAACGGCAGTCGCCGAGCAATAACGCTCAAAGCAGCCCTGGTTTCCACACGGACAGGGAATGCCCTGAGTATGAATGCTCAAATGGCCCAATTCTCCCGCTGTTCCTGTGGCGCCCCGAAAAAGTCTGCCATCTAGAATGAGGCCTCCGCCGATCCCGGTTCCCAGAGTCAAAAGCACCAGGTTTTTACAGCCCTTCCCTGCTCCCACTTTCCACTCAGAGTAAACCGCGCACTTCGCATCATTCTCAACAGCTACAGGAACCTTAAAATCGCCCTGGATCCAATCTCGAAGGGGCACATTCGACCAATGGGCAAAATTAGGTGAGTTTCTAACAATGCCCGCGTGATGATCAACCGAGCCAGCGCACCCAATCCCGATTCCAGTGAATTTAATTCCGGCATCTTGAAATATATGTACCGCTTCTTGAACTGCTTTTCTTACAAAATCCGGCCCCTGATCAGCTTGAGACGGTAGGGAGAGTTCTTTTAAAATTTCATTATGGGGAGATAAAGCAATGGCTTTGAGCTTTGTTCCGCCGATATCGATTCCTAATGTGATAGGTCCTTTGGTTACCATCTGTAGGTTGGTATACTCTAGGGGTGATACTCGAAGTCAAGAATCTTGAAGTTCGGTACGGGCTTAAAAAGGCAGTCGATGGAGTGTCCTTTTCGATGAGTGCCGGCGAGAGTGTGGGACTTTTGGGCGCCAATGGCGCCGGGAAATCTAGCACTTTGAAAGCTTTATTAGGAATGCTTCGCCCCTCTGGTGGGGAAATCAAGATCTTAGGGGGTGAGCCCGGTTCCTTTTCCAACTTTGAAAAGCTAGGTTTTGCGCCTGAAGAAGGTGTTCCCCCGGATTATCTTTCTGGAAAAGAGTACCTTTCATTTGTCTCGCGATTAAAAAAGCCATCGAAAAGGGAACACAGCGAAGAAGTTGAAGAATTATTGTCTTGGTTTGAATTAGATCCCAGAAAGCCAATCAGAGAGTACTCGAAAGGAATGAAAAGACGAATCACGCTGGCTCAAGCTTTTTTAGGAGAGCCGGATCTTGTTGTCTTAGATGAACCTCTCAATGGTTTAGATCCCTTGATGATTGTTAAGCTTCGAAATCGGCTAAATGAAAAAAGAAATAAAGGCACGGGACTCTTGTATTCCTCTCACATTCTTTCTGAAGTTGAGAAATGCTGTTCGCGGGCAATCATTTTAAATGAAGGAAAACTGGTTTTGGATGCCCCATTGGACGCTATCCAGAGCGAATATGGCAGCATTGAAAATGCTTTTGCCAAGACAGTGGGGGATTCATGAGATTTTGGATCCTTCTTAAGGAAAGCCTTCGCTATATTGTTAAGTCACGACTTCTTTTCTTGCTTTTGATCTTTTCATTTCTTCTACACTACGTTGGCCTTTCATTGGTAAGGCAGGCTACTTTTTCTTTTCAAGGAATTGTATCCACCGTGGGTCCTCGCGAGGGTATGTTTGTTTCAATCTATTTATCTCTCTTTATGGGCCTTTTTCTCTCCGCTATTTACGGGGTGTGGATGGTTCCCTATTTTCATCAAGGGGAGCGAAGCTTACTGACGTTTGTTTTACCAGTCTCTAAGTGGCTGTACCCTTTTGTTTATGCTCTGAGCTTCCTTATTCTCATCCTTCTTGAATATGGAATATTGCTAGGTTCTTTTACCTGGGTGTTTGGAAAAGAAGCAGTTTTTTCCCCCAGATTTTCTTGGGGAGCTTTAGGAACTTGTTTGCTGATAGAAACTTTAGCCTTTGAGTTTCTTCTTTTCTTTTTTGGAACTTTATCAATGAGTGTTGGCCAAATGATGACTCTATTTATAGCTGCAGGAACTTTTATTGTTCTCCAAGTGGCGGGTACCCTCTTTAGATTTGGATTCGAACGGTATTCTGAAATCTATCGGCTGCTTCCCCCGCTGGGAGAGCTCATTTTCAATATAAAACAAACCTTCAGCCAGGGGATCTTTCCCTCTGGTCATCTCGGTCTTTGGTTCGTCTGGTTTGTTCTTGGGATCTTCCTTTTCCGCTTCTCCCTCCGCCACCCCCGCTAAACACCAAAATCACCAAAAGGTACGGCCTTACTTTTGGTGGGGAGCAGAATTCAGATTGAAAGTTCGATTGAGATCTTCCCAAAAATAGCCGGGAACTTTTCGTGTGTTACGGTCTTTTGGGAATTTGAACTGACGGTGCCTTAATGCCACTTTTAGATAATCATTTAGCCCATGGGGATAGGGCGTATTTAGCCAATTTAAAACGGATTGAAAGTCTCCCCACTTTAGCCAGTCCCCCGACCATTTCCAGTGGACCAGTGAAAAAGGAACCCTTGTAGGATCGCTGTGAGCCGTCAGGGTCGAAAAGGGATACTCTTCAACTCGATTGCAGATCTGAGCATTTACAGGGTTTCGATAGATATATTTCAAGCAATGCAGATAGTAGCTTGTATTTGTAATGAGTGACCACTTATAGGGTCCCCCAAACACGTGATTAATACGATTGGCCTGTTTGTTCACCTCGCGGCAAACCTCTCGGAGAAGGTAACCCATCGGCTCGTCCAAGTTGCCATCAAGCGATGTGGCCAAAAGATGAAAATGATTAGACATGAGAACGAGAGCGTGCACCCGGAGCTTATGAGCAACAGCTTCTCGGGCTAAAACTTCCAGAAGAATGTTCCAAAAGTCGGATATGGGAAGGTAAAACCACTCGCGGTTATTAGAGCGGCAGACTATGTGGTACGGATGTTGTGTGGTTCGAATGAGTGGAGTCCTTGGCATCAGGATAGGCGAATAGCAAACGGGATGCCTAGAAATGGTGAATGCTTCCCACCAAAAGTAAGGCCGTACCTTTTGGTGGTACCTTTTGGTGGTTATCTAACGGGAGATGGAAGGGCTTTGGTGAGGTTGAGGATTTCGGCGATGGAGGCTGTCCAGTTCATGGCATATTCGCCAGCCGTGCCAGTGCGATAGGCTCCCAGAAAGTCCAAAAAGGTTTTGTATTCTGGATTGCCCAAAATCTTCTGAGAAAATATCAGTCGGAGTGTTAGATTGATTTGTGTCTGATCCGGAGTCATTCCTAGTTTTGCGTCTCCGGTGATGCTGCCACTGAGGTCCGTCTTTGGATTGCCTAGTTTAAAGCTCGAAATGGTCATTGCTCCGTCATTAAACTTTAATTTTACGTCCAGGTCTCCAGCCTCGAGCTCCGGGATCTGAAAGGGAGGTCCCAGCAGGGGGTTATTGACCAAAATCGCGGGTGTCTTAATGCTTGCTCCTTTCAACTCAATCGTGCCCTTGGTGTCCGAAAAAATGGCATCATTATATTTTAAGGAAACATCTGAGTTGAGAATCCCTTCCACCCGTTGGTGTAGACCGGGAAGTTTTATTTGAGCCAAATTAAAAGCGCTGGACTCCATAGCCAGTGAAACCACAGGCCCCCTTTGTCCGAACTGGAGAAAAAGATCTCCGCCCCCTTTTAGTTCACTAAAAGACAATGAAGCAGAGGGAATGAAGGAGGAACCCAAGCGAGCACGAACATTCATTGATTTGCTGGAAAGTTCAATGTCATCTCCTCCAGCAGGTAAAGTGACGTTTACATTATTAATTTGAATTCCAGGCCACCCTAAAAAAAGAGGGTGGATTTCTTCCGCAACGATAAGAATCCCTGTGTTTTGATAAATCTTTTGAAAGATAAGCCCTTTGAGATTCTGCAAGGGGAAAAAGACGATCAAACCGAACAAGAAAACAGCGATACAAATGAAAATGGTGCTCTTTTTAGGCTTCGACATACCTTATGGCTCCTCAGGCGGAAACAAATAGGCCATTACTTGAAACTCAACATTCATATAGCCTCTCATCTGTTCATCAGCCTTGATCTTCATGCTGGAGACGTTCAGGTTTAGCTGACCGCTCTCCGTGTTTCGTAAAAAGTTTACGATCTGAGGCAAAGTTACTTTCTGCAGTGTCACTGTGGCCTGTTTGATCTTAACCTCTGTCGATGCTTTTCCCTCATCACTGCGAGCAGAAGCCTCACCTTTTTCTGTGGCTTCCATCATTCTGGGTGAAATTCCAGTCTGACGTCCAATATCCATTAGTCTTTGCTTGAACTGTCCAGGACCAGCGAGGATGGCATTTCCCTCAAGCCTTCCGATATCCTGACTCTTGTCCCGTTTAATTTTTTGATACTGCTGGAGAAGAGCGCCCATAGCGACGGCATTTTTGTTTTGAGAGCTGACGCTCCAAAGAGTGTAGTACGCTATTAAGAGATAGAGTGAGATTGCGCCGAACACGCCCCCAATAACAGTGAAAATAAGTCGGCGTTGCTGAGTGGGGGGAAGGCTTGCGAAGCGATCATAGGCCATGCCCACGTACTTGTTTTCGTAGAGTACGGCAAGCATTGGCGCCTGCTCTTTGATCCAAGACTTTAATTTTCCAGTCTGTTCCATATTATCTCCCCACCACTCTTCCGGTGATCTCAAACTTTCCAGCCTCATCTTTTTGAGAGAGGTCGGTAAAATACTGCGAGGCTTTGAGAGCCTCAATGACTTGATTCAGATCTCCTTGATAGAGAGTGCCCTTCATGAGAAGGCGCTTGTCGTCCAGTTCAAGCACCCGAACATCTACTTTTATCGTCGATGGAAAAGCAGCAGATACTTTCTTAAAGAGAGTCCCCATCGCGACATGGCTCTTTGAAGCCAATTCTATTTTTTGGTCTAATTCCTTAACTTTCTGATCCACAAACTTTCGTAGGTCTTCGGGTTTATTGATGAGACCCTCTCGCACTTTCTGTGGAACTGAGCGGAAAGTGTCTTGAAACACTTTTGAGAGTCCGTCGGCAGCTACTTTTTGTTGTTGAGAAGCTAGAATCGTAGCAAGGGTGACGTGGACAAAAAGGATAACTGCGAAAACGGCTGAGAACTGGAGTAGTTTTACGAGGTGTGGATTTTTGAAAACATTCCCCACGTCGTCTAGAGAAGTGTGCTTAGCCAACTCCTTCTTTCTGAAGTTAAAGAGAAAAGGAGACTTTCTCGTGAATACTTGTGCTCGGCCCCAGCTTTCAGTGTAGCGATAGGCATTTCGTTGTTTCAATTCCTCTTTGACTGGGTTCTGGGCAAAGGGGGAGAAACGAATGGTGTTTAGACCGGTTGCTTGAGTAAGAAAACTGTCGAGCCCGCGAAGTTCCGATCCGCCGCCGGTGATATAGAGATTGGTGATTTCCTTCTTGGTGGCGGATCGATAGGCCGCAACCGTATGACTGATATCAGTTACCAGCTGCCGGAGAATCTGAGTAATCCCCTCGGTGGTTTCGCTGCCTACGCCCCCAAAGTCGTCAGCGAGAAGGTCTACTTTTTTATGTTTGGTTTCTTCCGCATCCTCAAGTGCTTGAGACCAGGTTTCCGCCAGAAGCTCGGTGATCTTAAAAGAACCCCAGCCAAACGTTCTAAAAAGACTGAGATTTCCACCTTCAAGAACGGCAAGGGTTGTTTTAGTGTGTCCGATATCGCATAAAACATTCACTCCCCCAAAAACAGGTGCGGAAGAACCTTTCTCTTGTGGAGTTGCCAGGAACAGGTTGATAGAGCCCATTCCGTCAAAGCAAAGCCAATCGGGATCAGCTCCGACGCTTTGGTACCACTCGAGCTGGCTCTTCACGAAACGTTTGGGTGCAACCGCTGCAAAGACGAGGCTTCCTTTTCCATCGGGGGAAATCCGATGTTCCACGACAGAGTCTTCGAGTTTGAAGGGAATGCCATCTTCCAACTCAAACTGGTACATGGCCTCCACTTTCTTTCTGCTGGAAATCGGGATTCGAAGAAAGCGAAGAGCGGTTTTATCTGAAGAAAGCGAAGTAACGATTTTGTCCGGGTGACTTGGAAGCGATGACAGAAGTTGTTGAAGTGCCGCTTGGTACATCGGAACTGGCTCTTGAAGTTGCAGAGGCATCTTAACTTCATGAAAATCAAGAATCTCAATACGACGCCATCGCGACTCCATCTCAACTGCTTTAATACTCCATGTACCGAAATCTAATCCTAGAATGCGCATAGGTTTTCCTTGTTAGCTTTCATGATTCCAACCAGCTGTAAATTTTCAAGGCCCTGGGAGGGGCGGTTACCCCGGCCGCAAGCTTTCTTCGTTTAATAGGCGGGCTCACGTTTCCATTTGGAGTGCAAACATATTCAGAATTATTCTCATTAAAAGACATTTTCCCTGGAAAACACTCCTCGCAACCTGCGTCGCTCATGGGCCTGCCAAAACACTTTTGTAAAACTGGGTGCCAAAAAAGATCCTGATCGGTTGCGCATTTTGTCTGATCATAATCAAATGGGCTTCCACAGTCTGTATTACTCGTGATTGAAACTGCTACTGAAATCGTGGACTGAATGGTGCTACCACTTTTCTGAATAGTGCCTTGAGACTGGATCGTGAAAAGGGAGCTGTCGATGGTAAAGTACTCATTTTCTACACCGGTGTAATCTGTAGCACTCGCGGGGTCGTACGACTTTAAGACAGCAAAAAAATCCGGGACTGAAGCCCAGCCCGGTGCCCCGGCAGCTATCTTGGTCTGAAAGGCCTGGTTAATTCCATCGATTGCGTATTGAGAAATTCTCGGGAAATAGAGCTTCAAGGAACCGTTTCTTGTAATGTCTGTAAGGTTCGCTTTTCCCTCCTCCGAAAAAACGGTGATGTAGGGTTTGAGCTTAAGAAAAAGAGAGGGGCTAATATCCTTAACCAGCTTTACTTCATCCAACGTAAAAAAGCGGCCACGCTTAGTTTTATAGGGGGGGAATTGTCTTTCGTACCAACCATCATTGTCTCGTGCGTTTGATAGGCCCTGAACAGAAATCCAGTCAACTAAGTTATCGATAATGTCATCGACCTTAACGGTTCCAAACTCATCGGTAGGGCTCTCGGAATCTTTGAATAGCTGAGAAATTTTCTGATAAAGGGTATAGCAAATAAAACCGCCAACGCTGTGTGCTCCGGAGGCCGGAAGGGCTCGACAACCTGAGCCACCGTTGTTGGAAATCAGATTCAGATTAAGCTTCGAAGATTCAGATTTAATCGAATAAATAAACTGTCCAGCAGTAATACGTGTTTCTTTCAAGGCCTCCAACTGTTCTGCTTTTTCCTGAAGAGATAAGTTTTCAAGCGCCACTCTAGTTGGGGGATAGGCTGGAAAAGGGATGTTCCAAATTAAATCTAAAAAGTCTTTTGCGGCACCATACTTTCCGGGCGTTGGAGAAAGCGCTACTTTCTTTGCCCTACCATATCCGGTCAGTCGCAAAAGGCCCAACCGAGAGCCCGATTTAGCAAGATAGTGGGTCTGAATCTTATTGAGGTCATTGTACGCGAGCTTTCGCTCTACCAGAGATGTGTATTGAAGTTCCAGAGTCATCAGACTGATAAGTAGCAACGCAACGAGAACGGTTAATAGGGCAGCGCCGTCGTTTGATTGGGAACCCAGTTTGTTGGTGGAGAGTCTGATCACAGGGTCACCGCAAAGTCGCTGTTATTTGGAAAGCCAATCTTAAAAGTTGTCTCAAGGGAGGTTTCCCTCTTCGACTTGGGATCTATGGTGGAAAGCCGAATCTTTACGGCCTGCGGAAAAATATCTCGCGTGGTACCGGCATCGGAGTTCCAGTCGTCTATCCATTTAAGGAGTTTTTCATCCCAGTATTTAAACTCAAGAGTAGCTACGTTTTCTAGAAGGGTATAGACGTTTCCACCCTCAAAGAGATTACCGTCAATAATTGGACTTTCCCTCTTCATGAGGGTCGGCAATCCGTTGGTATTCGATGCTTGGAGAAAATAAGAAATTTCTGCTTGTTGACCGTCTCTTCGGGTGGCGTAAAAGTTTCGATGACTGAGCGTTGTAAAGATAAGTTGATTACCCCGCCCGTCAAAAAGGGTGTGGGGTACGGGCTCGCCTCTTTGAACGCTGTTTGCAAGAGCACCTCCCAGATCCGCATAGCGCTTGTGAAAGGTCTGACCAAGATCATCTCGAATGATTGCTATCGCCGACCTCAGCGCATCGAATTGCTCAATTTGGCCAAGAGCCGCATCTTTTGTGTTTCTGATAACATTGATTTGATTGGAAGTGGTGAGAGCTATCATGCTAAAAATAGCCAGTGCAAGCAGTACTTCTAAAAGCGTAAATCCAGTATGTGAAAAAGGTCTTTTCATGGTAAAGGCTGATTGTAGTTCACAAAATGGGTTGTCACATCGATAGTCCGCGCCGTATTTCCCTGCATCCAAGTTACTTCTGCATGTAATTCGCGGGATGCCTTGGAAAGGTAGGTGCTGAGATCGTCCAAAAGCTGTTTCTTAATCAGGTTAATAGAGACGGCCCCGCTTGGTTTTTCCTCCTCCGCTCCCTCCCCAAGGATCTTGCTCGCTTCTTCTGACAGTCTGAAATCTATTTCCGAACAATAAGTCACATACGAAAACTTTTCGTGAGGGGCTTCAAACTTCCCCTCTTTCTTTTTCTCACATGCCTTTTCAATGCCCTCACTCTCAAGCCGCGTTTCCAACTCCACAATCACCTTTTGGAGCAGCCACGTGGCCATGGTTACATCTTGAGCATCCTTTACCGCCCGAACGGAACCTCGCGCCACATCCATAGCAGCAAGCGCAGCCATTACAAAGATCACCGTCGCAATCATGACCTCGATGAACGTAAACCCTGAATTATTGGACTTGAGTATCTTCAAAGCTTTGTACCCTGCGGTTAAAAACTTCGATCTTTCCATTAGCAGGGCGAACATAAAGTGAATACCCGCCTGTCTCTACTCCCTGCTTGTTCAAATACACAATCGATTGTTCTGCGTATCCACTGGGAAAAAAATGGATATAAGCTAACCCTGATCTGAGTAATCCATCTCGTTCCGTCAGTACGCCATCGAAAACGACTCCGCCCGGAAGCTCGCGGGGCTTTTTTCCATATTTATCTGCAATGCTAAATCCCGATGGTGGCGGTGCAGGCTTCTTGGGATCGGCTGCAGCTTGCCCCTGGCTCTCACTGCCTAAGAGTTCTAGCTTTGCTTGTTTTTCAATCCACCAAGTCTGACTTTCAAAATCAATTGCGAGTCGGTAGATGCGATTTAACAAAATTGCATCGTTTCGAACCGACCTCAGAGTTCCCACAAATCGACGAGTCGTTCCAGCAACCCTCTGATACGTGAGTCTTCCCACGGCTGGGATCCCGATGGAAGTGATCATCGCAATGATTCCCAGCACGAGGAGAATTTCAATCAGTGTAAAACCACGAGATCGAGAAAGCTTATTCCGACTTGATGTCGTCACCGCTGCCTTCTTGTCCGTCTGGTCCAGCTGATGTGATTGTAAAATTTTGGCCATCTTCGCAAACATAACGGTATTCATTTCCCCAAGGATCTTTTGGTAGCTCCTTTTTGCCTAAGTAACCCCCTTCAGGATAGTTTTCCGGAACCTTTCCAACAGAAGGTCTCGCAATCAGAGACTGAAGGCCCTGAGCTGTCGTGGGATAATAGCTATGAGATAAGTAATAAGCTTGAAGGGCTTGTCCGAACCCCGCAATTTGAGTCCTTGCAATATCTTGTTTCCCTTTATTGAACATTCCAATCAGCTTCACACCCGCGTAGCTACCCAGCATTACTACGAGAGCAAGTACGATCATGATTTCTACGAGCGTAAATCCTTTCTCTCTTTTTCTATCTTTTCTTTTCAGGTTGTTCATAGTTCTCCTTAGATTAGTTTCGTGTTTAGCCAGGGCCTCCCGCGAGATTATTGAGCTCGAGAAGAGGCATGAAAATGGAGAGGGCAACGAGTCCGATGATTCCCCCCATGAGTGCAATCATAAGAGGCTCTAAAAGTCTTGTCATGGCCTTGATAGCGTTGTCGACCTGACTATCATAGGCGTCAGAAACAACATTGAGCATCTCTTCGAGTTCCCCGGTCTTTTCGCCTACTGCAATCATGTGGGTAAGCATCGGGGGAAATTCTCCACTGGCTCGGAGTGGTCCTGCAATCGAATGCCCCTCACTGATGCTAGCTCGTGATTGCTCAAGGGCCTTTTTAATGACTGTATTGTCGACGACTTCTTTGACGACATCGATAGCATCGAGGAGCTGGACGCCACTACCTAACATCGTACTCAACGTTCGTGAGAAACGAGAGACCGCAACCATTCGCTTGAGCTTTCCATAACCGGGGAGTCTCAGCGAAAGGGCGTCCCACCACTCTCTTCCTGCTGTCGTATTTGTGTACCACTTAAAAAATGAAAAGCTCCCAAAAATAGCCATAACGACAAAAAGCCAGTGGGCTGCCATAAAATCACTGATCTTCAGCATGATCACGGTGAGCGTGGGTAAGGCCATATTCGAGCCCGCAAATACTTCGGTAATTTTGGGAACCGCAAAAGCGAAAAGGAAAATAGTGATCGCCGTTCCTGCGACCATCATAAACATAGGATAAGCCAAGGCTCCCAAAATCTTATTTCGCATTTCCATTTGATTTTCAGAAAATGAGGCGAGTCGAACTAAAACCAGATCTAACTTACCGCTGGCTTCTCCCACGCGAATCATCGAAACAAAAATCGGCGTAAATACTTTCGGAAACATGCCACAGGCATCGGCCAAACTTTTTCCTTCGTTCACGCTGGTCTTTACCTGAGACATGATGGATTTGAGCTTCGGATCGTCCGTTTGGTCGACTACTGCAGACAATGCCTCATCGAGTGGGATCCTGGCCTTTACCATTGTGGCTAACTGTCGAATCATCAGGGTAAGATTCTTAAGCTTTACCGTGGTGTTGGACCCAATGCCAGCGCCGCCGCCACCCCGGGAGCTTGAGCCCGAGCGTGAATCAATCCCACGTTCTTTTAAGTCGGTCGTATAGATGCCGCGGGTCTTTAACTTGGTTCGCGCAGTTTTCGATGAGTCGGCATCTACGGTTCCCTTAACCTGTTTCCCATCGGGACTAACCCCTTTGTATTCAAAAATAGGCATAAGTGTTTACTCTTGGGTCACTGCAACTAGTTCAACTGCTGTCGATATTTTATCAAGCACCTTTTGAATGCCGGCATTTCTTAAGCTTATCATTCCTTTTGCAATCGCTTCTTTTTTCACAATACTTGAATCTGCCTTGTTCATGATGAGATTTCTGATTTCGTCGTCGATCATCATGAGTTCGTGGACAACCATTCTGCCCTTGTATCCAGTGCCTGTGCATTCCACACAGCCCCGGGTGCGAATAATCTTTTTTCCACCGAAGACATCGGGATCAAGTCCTAAGTTATCTAATTCAGCAGCCGTTGGGAGGTACTCTTCTCGGCAATTCAGACATGCTTTTCTCATCAGACGTTGGGCAAGAACAGCCATCAAAGAGGAGGCAACTAAGAAGGGCTCAACTCCCATATCAATGAGACGCGTGATAGCGCCTGGAGCATCGTTTGTGTGAATCGTGGCAAACACTAAGTGACCCGTGAGAGAGGCTTGAATAGCAATTTCCGCTGTTTCTTTATCTCGGATTTCCCCCACCATGATGACATCGGGATCCTGACGAAGAATAGCTCTCAAACCAGAAGCAAAGGAAAGCCCAATCTTTGGATTTACTTGAATTTGGGCAACGCCTTTTAGATCGTACTCAATGGGATCTTCTACAGTAATGATATTGCGCTCGATGGAATTAATCCGAGTAATACAAGAGTAAAGCGAAGTAGTTTTTCCGCTACCCGTAGGACCGGTCACCAAGATGATTCCGTGTTTCTTGTGGATGAGTTGGTTGATGTGCTTAATGGTTTCTTCATCAAAGCCCAAAACTGCCAAATCCAAACGCACGCTGCTCTTATCAAGAATACGAAGCACTAAGCGCTCGCCATGTGCTGTGGGTATTACGGACAAACGAAGATCAATGTCTTTTCCTGCGATCTTAATCTTGATGCGACCGTCTTGAGGAAGTCGTTTTTCAGCGATGTCGAGTTCACCCATTAGCTTGATACGAGAGGCTATTCCAGCGTGAAGTCCTTTGGGAGGGCGAGCGACATCATACAAAACCCCGTCAATGCGTAGGCGGACCACCATGTCTTTTTCATAGGGTTCGATATGGATGTCAGAGGCCTTGTCTTTAATTGCTCTGAAGAGAAGATTGTTTACGAAACGGATAACCGGGGCGTCGTTTTCAGACGCTTCCAGAAGATCTACGGGTTCTTCCAGATCGTATTGAAACTCTTCAGACTCTTCTTCGCTAATTTCCGACATGATATTTTGTCGGACGCGCTCGTAGACGCGGTTAATGCCATCGAGAATGACCCTGCTCTCACAAAGAACGGGACGAACCTCGCGCTGAAAGAGCACTCTTAAGTCGTCAATTTGCTGGAAATTAAAAGGATCTGAAATGGCAACCGTGACAGCTTGATCGTCCATTGCGATGGGAAGAACTTCCATCTGCCGAGCATAAGAAATCGGTATGTCTTGAACCCAATCTGGATTGATTGCATTAACTTCGATTTCTTTTAGGTAGGGGATTCCCACTTGGAGGCTTAAAGCGATCGTGATCTCATGAGCCTGAAGAAATTTCTTCTGAATGAGAATTTCCCCAAGCTTTCCACCCTTTTCTTGTTGGATAGCAAGCGCTTCTCGAAGCTGGGCTTCGGTTAGCGAAGTTTGGCTGAGAAGAATCTCACCAATCTTGGCCTCTTGCCTCAGCTTTTGTGCAGTTGTTAGTGCCTTTTCCATTTCCCGTTACCCTAGTTATGAGCTTGGTTTGTCTTCAATCAGAGGAAGGGCGGGAGAATTTGAACTCCCATCAGCTTTTGGTTCCTCTGGCTTAGCCGAAACCTGGGGCTTCTCCTCTTCTTCACTGTCTTCGTTATTGCGATAGCGCTCAAACGGCTCATCGTTTCCTTGGCTTGCCTGCTGATCAACGCGGTCGCTGATTTCCTCGACTCCGCGGCCGACCTCATCATTTCCGCCGAGGGTTTCTTCGATGAAATCTTTGCGTCTTTGCAAACTATCTTTTATCACATTTGCAGCTGCTACGCTGGTGCCAATTACTTTAGGTCTTAGCAGAATGATCAAGTTAGTTTTTGTTGTTTTGAGCGTCTTGCTCTTGAAGAGCCATCCCAGAATCGGAATGTCTCCTAACAGGGGAACCTTAGAAATAGTGTCATCGACTTTGTCTGACATCAGACCACCCATCATGAGGTAGTCCCCATCTTTTACCACGACCGATGTGTTAGTAACTCGAGACGTTAAGGCTCGTTGAGTGCTCTGCAACTGTGTAGGAACGTCCTCGAGCTGTCTAAAACTATCGATCTTTTGTTCGAGTTCCAGTCGAATCGTTCGTGAAGCGGCATTGACGTGTGGAGTGAGCTTGATATTGATACCGGTTTTTAATCGTTCCACATTAACCTGCGGTAGGCCTACGGCACCACTGGTTGCTGACACGATGGTGGATGCGACCACTGGGGTGTCATCGAGTACCTGAAGCTCTGCCTTTTCATTGTCTAACGCGATTATCTGCGGTGTGGAAAGAACGGTAGCATTTCCTTCTTTAGCTAGCAGATTGATAACACCATTCAGGTTTCCAAGCCCGTTGATAGTGGTTCCCCCAATGGAACCAGAGACAAGATTACCCGCTTGAAAAGGGATGGTTGCACCATCGGGCAGTCCCCCGGTAAAAAAGTCTTTCAGAGTCCCTGCATCTCCAATGAATCCGCCCGCAAAGGCTTTTCCGGGACCTGCAGCGGTAATATTGGTACCCAACTTTGTGGAGTTGTTGACGTTCACTTCTAAGATGGCGGTTTCTACAAAGACCTGAAGCCTTGGAATATCTAATTTTCGAAGGACTTTTCTGAGCGTTTTATAGTCATTGGAGTTGGCTGTAATCACCAGCGAGTTCGTAGCGGCATCGGAAGTGATTTTGACCCCGCCTTCAAGTTCAGCTGAAACGGGTCCGCTACTTCCCACGGCTGCTGGCGCACCCCCGGCGGCTCCTGCTGCATTTGCACTGGTTCGCCGACTCCCGCTTGTTCCACGACCACCTGATCCCCCACCCGCTAATGAAGCAAGAGTGTTTGCAAGATCTTCTGCTTTTGCATGTTCACAGTAATAGACTCGAATTTTTCCAGAAGATGCTTTCACATCCAGGCGAGCAACGAGCGATTTTAAACTTTCAAAACCTGCTTTATTAGCAAGGACGAGCAAGCTGTTGGTTGTTTCATCGGGAATTACTTTGCTGATCACTCCGCCGCCGCGAGTTCTTTCCATCGTGGTTTTGCGAAATGTTCTGGGTTGCCCCGGTTTTGCTTTTTCATCTCCGTAAATTTCACCGAGCATGTCTGCAACTGCTTTGGCTGAATTATTTTTGATGGGGAGAACATGGAGAGTGGTTTCGTAGGTTTTCACATCGAGTGAGTCGAGAATTCCTCGGATTCTCTGAATGTTGGAACCCGTATCCGTAATAATAATAGAGTTAGTGGGCTCATAGGCGAAGAGCTTGCCTTGTCTGGTTACCAAATCTCTAAACTCTCTTTGTACCTCATCTGCGTTGATGTACTTCAATTGAAAAATACGAGTGATGTATTGATCGTCAACAGGGGCATACTCTCCCGAGTAGGTTTGAACTGGAGCTCGTCTTGCTTCTGCGGATTCAATAATTCGAATGAATTTCCCTGCTTGAACGGTGGTTAACCCATTAGCATCGAGGGCCGACAGGAAAGCTTGATAAGCTTCCTGAAGACTGACTTGGCTTGGACCCATGATGGTGATTTTGCCTCTCACTTTAGAGTCCAAAATAAAATTCTTTCCCGTCCATTTACTGATGAGGGTCACAACGTCTTTGAGATCTTTATCTGGCAAGTCAAAGTTTTTTACTTCCAGGCCCTTAACGGACGAATCGAGCTCCAAATAATCCGCAAGTTTTGGAGCAGCGGGAGGAGTTTTCCCTTTTTTGGCCGTTGTCTCCGACTTTGCTGGGGGAGTGGGCGGAGTGGGTTGGGAAACAACAGGACGCCGGGGTGCCGGAATATTGGGGCGTGTAGTTGGAGGGGGAGCCAGCGAAGGCGAAGGAGATGGAGAAGTAGTAGGAGGCATCGGTCGTCCTAAGGCTGGTGGCTGGGCGCCTTCGGGAACAGGAGGTGGATTGAAACCTTCCATATTATTTCCAGGGGGATTTAAAAAGCCATCGTCTTCTTGAAAATCGGGATCTACGGGTGGGGGAGTTTCAAAGCCACCGAAAGGATTTTCGTTGGTGGGAGGTTCTTCACTGAAACTAACAGGATTTATCCCTAAGCTCATTTGAAGAATGAGAATCATGGTTAGGAGTTTTTTTGTTTTCATAGATCCCACCTTATTTAACCTCGTAAGAAATCACTTGATCTTGTCCACCGCGAGTGACAATAAGCTCTATTTTTTTAGAGCCCTTTAGGGCAGTGAAAGCTTCCAGTCCTTTTCCCGCGTTATCTAAGACAATTCCATTTACTTCCTTGAGAACGTCACCCGCGCCTAACCCCAGGGATGAAAAAACGGAATCCTCTTCAATAGATTGAATGAGGAACCCTTTCATCTTTCCCCCCTCAATGGCAGGTACTGCCTTAGCAGTTTGTAAGACGTTAGACAGATCGTTTAACTGAGCATCTAAATACCCCTGTTGGATTTGGTAACGGTTTTCACCGGTCGTCGATATTCCATCTTGGAGAGACGAGCCACCGGTGGTGAGTCCGCCAGCCATCAGGCCACCCTCTTCTGGAATTTGAACGTACTCAAATTCTTGAGTCGATTTAACTTGAAAGCACAAGCGTTTTCGGTCGACTTTCATTACTTGGAACTTGTTATCGAAAAAGAGCTCATCTTTTTTGACTGCCTGTTTTTGGTTGCTCCCTTGATTTTCAACTAAGGCAACAGAGAGGCTTTCGTCATTCATCACAATGGTTCCCAACAGATTAAACCTTTGTGTTGTTGGTCGGGCCTGACTCCAACAATCCAACATTCCCTGATCAAAGGGCTCCGGGATAATATTTTCATTATCAAAAATATTTCTCTGTTCAATGACACTCAAATCTTCAGTAGGGGCCGGTTCCCTCTGGGCCAAAACCGGCTTGGGAGGAATGGGCGTGTAGGTTGGCTTAATGAGCAAAGAAGCTATCCGAGAGGCGAGAGCGCTAGCTAAGAAAACGGAAAGAACCAGCAGCCCGAGACTGAACTTTCTTTGATGCTCTGAAATGCTGTCGAGCCGAATTTTTTCCGGATCGAACTTCACGTTTTTTAATTTGGACGCCCATTCACCGCGCTGTCGTTTGCGCGTGACGGTGACCGTCTTCGGTTGTCGTCGGGCAAAAATATTTTTAAAAAACTTCTTCATTACTGACCTTCAAAATAACTCAGTGCATTTTTAAACAGGGAAATCCACACCCTGACTGTGCAACTCATGGGCCAGAGTGAGACTTAAGTTTTTAGGCTCAAATAGTTTAGTTTCATTAGATGAAACCTCGAGTAAAACGGCGAAAAGTCAAAACAGCTCTGAGCGCAGAGTCGAGCGATGACAATTTGGCAATGACCTGGGGAGTGTTTTTGTGACATGACGAATGAAACTGGCTTAGTTAAAGTTGGAAAACATGATAGATGAGCGATTTCATAGAGCTTGTGAGCATTTTGATAAGCAGGAGTACTTTGAAGCCCATGAGGTGTGGGAAGACCTTTGGAATGAAGCTCATGGCGCTAGACATGCCTTTCTCCAATGTTTAATACAAGTTGCCGTGGCGCTCCACCATGGACGAAATGGCAACTGGAACGGCGCAACAAAGCTCTGCGCTAGTGCGTTAGGGTACTTGGAGAAAGGCCGCTCGGAAAGCGAGCCGGTGGCCGTCGATAAACTGAAAGATCACGTGCTAGACTTAGCTTTGGTCATCCAAAAACTCGCGGCAGGAGAGCCAGCAGAGATTTCCTATTTCAAACTTCCTATCAAATGAATCACTCCCATTCGCATTCTCATCCGCATTCACCGTACCGAAAGCTTTGGTTAGTTTTTGTTTTGTCTTTTACTTACATGATTGCGGAAATCATCGGCGGTCTTTTGAGCGGTTCCCTAGCTCTTTTGGCTGATGCCGGACACATGGCCATTGATACTGCTGGTATCGGATTAGGCCTTTTTGCTTCTTGGATTGCAACAAAGCCTCCGACGGATAAAAAAACATTTGGTTATTATCGAGTAGAAATTTTAGCGGCTCTTATTAACGGAGCTTTATTAATTTCCGCTTCACTCTGGATTATCTACGAAGCTTGGACCCGATTTTCCCATCCTCACGAAGTGAAGGGGGCCCTTCTCTCGTGGGTGGCCGGAGGGGGACTTCTTGTAAATCTGATTGGAGCAAAGTTACTTCATTCTCATTCGCACGATAGTTTGAATCTTAGAGGTGTGTGGCTCCATTTGATGTCAGATTTACTCGGTTCGATTTCAGCCGTAGTGGCAGGGGTATTGGTTTGGCGACTTGGCTGGAATTGGGCCGATCCCCTGAGCTCTATTCTTATTTCGCTTCTCATTTTAGTAGGAGCTTGGAAGCTCGTTTCTGAAGCGGTTCATGTACTTCTTGAGGGCGTGCCCCACGAGTTAGATACTCAGAAAATTAAGGAAGCCATGAGCAAGGTTTCCGGAGTAAAGGGCGTGTTTGATCTCCATATTTGGACTGTAGCTAGTGGGCTTCATG
The DNA here is from genome assembly GCA_945878405.1 of Bdellovibrio sp. ZAP7. Lineage (GTDB taxonomy): Bacteria > Bdellovibrionota > FAC87 > UBA2466 > UBA2466 > RFNO01. Next base: position 170,991 of record CAMCTJ010000001.1, on the reverse strand, counting down.
CTCTGAGCGCTCATGTGGCTATTGAAGATGAGACTTCTCATAAGAAAATGCTGGGGGCCTTGAGCGAACTTCTAAAAAGAGAGTTTTCTATCACTCACACCACGATTCAACTTGAGCCCGAAGATTATCATCATGAAGAAGGGCATCCTGATCATTGTGGGCTCAATCCCCATTCCCACGATCACTAAAAAGGCAGTTAATTGCCTGCCGATTACTTTCGAATCAAGCGAATAATCAGAATGCTGGCTTCAAAAAATAACGAGAGGGGAATACAAACCAAAATCATTGAAAGAGCGTCAGGCATGGGAGTAATCACAGCGGCTACTACGGAAAGCGCGATGTGAGCTTGTCTTCGATATTTTGCGAGTGTATCGGCTTTTACCAATCCCAAGCACCCTAACAAAACAATAAAGACCGGAAGTTCACAAAGAAAAGCGGTCGCCAAAATTAACTGAGCCGAAAAAGAAAGATATTGGCTTAAATTGATCATGGCTTTTTCAGTGGCACTTCCAAAGGTAATTAAAAATTTGAAGGTATAGGGAAGAACTAAAAAATAAGAGACAGTGATCCCTATAAGAAATGCGACGACGGCTGCAAGGAGAAAGTTTTTCACTATCTTTCTCTCTTTGGGGTAAAGCCCGGGTGAGATAAAGTTCCAAACCTGAAATAGAAGAAAGGGAGACACAGCTAAGGCACCTGCATAAGCTGACCATTGCATGTAAACGAAAAACTTCTCCATCAATCCCATGTAGTACAGATTTTTTTCCCCTGGAGGCAGAACCTTCAAAAGGGGTTGCTCCATAAATTGGATGATGTAATCCGAGAAATAGTAGGCTACGCAGAAAGCGATGAGAAAAGCGGAGAAACACCGCACGGCCACCAGGCGCAACTCCACCAAATGGACACTCATTTTTTCCAGAAGAGCCGAGAGAGAGGAAGCCTCCGAAGGATTCTCTCCCTCAAGTACTTCCTCTTGTATCGCAGTATTCATCGAATTACGCATATTAATTTAGACCTTTTTTTCATCGTCTTCGTTCATGGCCTTTTTAAACTCTCTAATTCCTTTCCCTGCTGCTTTAGCGAGTTCAGGAAGTTTGTTGGGCCCGCTGAAAATTAAAACTACCCCGAAGACTACCACCCAGTGAAATAATGACATTTGACCGCCCATATATTTTCCTTTCCCAAAGAGTTACTGATGAGCGAGTGAAATGCATTTTCAAGACCATCTTATTTACGCTTGCTTGTTTTGTGACGGTTGACGAACAAAACAACACCTCATCCAAAAAGATAGTGTGGTTTAGGAGAGTTAAAACACAAAGAATACGCCTGTAAAAGCTTTTGACAGAAAAAACCATCTGAGTTCAGTTACTTAAAACCCCGCTGTGAGAATCTGTAAAAAAAATTAACAACTCACCAGTTTTTAAACAGGCTCTAAAAAACTGGTTCTGTTTTTGCTCTGGTACTAACTTCAAACGGAACTGAGTGGGAGGTTGGCAGATGCTTAGACTAGATTTGAGATTGATTCTTTTATCAGTACTGTTTTTATCGATTATAACCAATGCGATGGACGAAGGGAGTTTTGAAAAGGCCCTTCAGGAGTCTTTAAAGAAGTCCCCCCTGACCGCCACTCAAAAAGCACAGCACGTTTTGAATCGAATGGGCTATGGAGGAAACCCCTTAAGTGAAGAGCAGCGTTTAGACCGTCTTAATACAGATGAAGCGATCATTCATTTTGTAAAGGAGCAGTTGGAGAACCTGGGTTCACCCGTTTCGTCGGAGGCTGTCGATGCCTTTGCAAAATACTTGAGCACGGACCCCAAAGCTATCTGCCAACAGTTAACCGATGCCCAGAAAAAAGCCAAAGAAGCGGACAAGGCTGCATATGAATCAGCGATAATGGAGTGGTGTAGAGAGGGGCTTACCACGAAAACCATTACCGGAAAAACCGATGTTTTGGCTGAGATAAACAAGCTGATGCAAGCCTTGGATTCCGCTCGAGGCGACCTTAATAAAGACATGCAAAATGAGACTCTAAAGGAAAAGTCCCTGACTGCGCTTTTTGATTACCGCCATTTGGCCCTCCGAATGAATCACGGGGTGATTGTCCGACAAGTTGCTCGTGCTATCCTTGAGGAGAAAAATTCCTTTCACAATCAGCTCTTTGATTTTTGGTTCAATCACTTCAACGTCTCGCTGGAGAAAGTGGGGGGCAAGGGGATTTATCAGTACACTCCTGTGATTGAAAATAACCTCTCCGGAAAATTTTCTGACATGCTTTTTGCCACTGCGCAAAGTCCCCAGATGTTGCTGTATCTTGAAAACTATTTGAGTGGAAGAAAGCATGAGGCAATCACAAAAGAAGCGAAAACCGAATCGGCCAAAAAGTGTCCTGTCGGTAAGAAGAATCGAGGTGCTTGCATTAGAACCGTGACACTTCAAGTGGTGCAGAGGCATCGAAACGATATCGTTATCAACGAGAACTACGCGAGAGAACTCATTGAACTTCACACTTTCGGAGAAGGTCCCGGAGTGCACTATTTTCAACATGCAGTTCAAGCGAGCGCCAAGATCCTTTCTGGCTGGTCGGTAAAATGGGGGGAGCGCGATGAGTTTCAGTTTAATCCCGCTTGGCATATTGGAGGAAAGAAAGTCCTCTTTGTGCATCCTAGGATTGTCGTAAACGGCGGTGGAAAAGACGAAGGGGACATCCTGCTTCGCTACCTTGCTTATCATCCTGTTACCGCAAGAAATATTTCAAAGAAGCTCGTGAACCGGTTTGTCTCCGAGAACTCACCCTTTAATTCTAGATTGGTGAATCAAATGACTAGGAGCTTTTTAGCCACGCAAGGAGATTTGCCCTCCCTCTATCGCACTCTTCTTTCGAGTCCCGAATTTTGGTCGGCTCGAAGTTTTCAATCAAAAGCGGTAAGGCCCTTTGATAGACATGTGAGAATGGTAAGAGCAATGGGCGTTCGCATCGAACCCAGCGCAGAAAATTATAATCTTCAAATCGATCGTCTGTTACAGGTGGCAAACGAAATCGTCACCCGATCAAATGGTGATGGACATAGTGTATTTAGATGCCTCCCACCGACAGGGTATCCCGACGACTCTTCTCACTGGTTGAGTCTGGGGTCGATGGTGCGTTCAGTTATGGCTGGGTTTAAACCCGAAGACGTAACAGTGAGAGCTCGGGCTTTGGATAGTCGAGATCCCGCCACTGACGACTGGAAGGCCCGTTGGTACTTCTTTCTGAATAACGGTTTGGCTTTGAGTGCGAATTCAACCGTGCCGACAAGCCAGATTGCAGAGGATCTCAACAGCCGTTTTGATTACGAGCTACTTACTGGTAGAGCAGCTTCAGATAAGACTTTACACACAAGCAATATGGATAAAATTCGAGTTGGTAAAGGCTATCTGCTTCTTCCGACTCGGACTGAAATGACCCTCTATTTTGGGTCTGAGCAAGCTTCAAAATATTAATAAAGTTAAGAGGAGTACGTATGAAAAAGAGCAGCAACACAAAAATCGAAAGCGTGATTGAAAGACGAAATTTCTTAAAGGGCTCAGGGCTCATGGCCTTGACCGTTACGAATCCCTTGGTTCCCTGGGCATTTCAGGCCTTAATGAATTCCTCGGTCGCTCAGGCAGAGAGTTCCGAAAATGCTTTCGTGTTTATATTTTTGCGAGGCGGGGCAGATGGTCTCTCTATTTTGCCCCCGGCTCCTGGCCATATTGAGCGAGGGGCTTATGAAGCAGCCCGACCCAATATAAAATTAAATAGTGCAGATATTTCTTTGCTGGGAAATACCGGATTTGCTTTGAACAATGCCTGTCCCAGTCTTTTGAGGCTCTATGAAGATCAACGAGCTTCTTTCTACCAGGGAGTAGGAAACAAATCTTCAGACTCTCGGTCTCATTTTATTCAGCAAGATTACGTTGAACATGGAGGAGTTGGTTTCCAAAATGATGGATTTTTGAATCGTATTCTCTCCTACAGCTCACCCTCTCAAGTGGCTCTCGCTGGAAGTTCTGCAAGTGCTGCAGTTTCTAAAGCACTTTTAGGAAATCGAGCGAATCCAAACAACTTGATTGTTCCGGTTCAGAATTTAAATTCCAACAACTCTAGTGAAGTATCTATCAGTAATGGAATTCTCTCCCGATTTGCGAATTTGTTTTTTGTAGGCATGGGATTAGGAGAAAGGTTAACTGCTACTTGGAATCAAGCTCCCGGATCTCTGGGTGAAAAAGGGGTCCAAGCATCCCAAATTCTTACTCAGACAATGGAAAATGTCAGAGATCTTCGTTTGGGGGAATATGGCAGGCTCACTCAATTTAAGACTGCAGCGCAATTGCTCATTGGCTGCCCCAGTCTTCGATTTCTAACTATCGATGTGGATGGATGGGATACTCATAATGCGATGGGGCCTCGTCAGGGGGGCTATTTCTATAATCTACTGAGCTCCTTTGATTTAGCTCTGGGAGCTTTCTTAAAAGATTTGGAAGGGAAACGAGATAATGTCCGAGTAGTTATTGTAAGTGAATTTGGCAGACCCCTTCAGGAAAACGGTACGCTCGGGTTAGATCACGGCAGAGGAGGACTTGCTATTAGTATTGGTCCAAAAGGAGAAGGCGGGCGTGTCTATTCCCAAGGCTGGAGTTTAAAACCCGAAAAATTAGCAGACGGAAGAGATGTGGCCGTAACCATCGATCACAGAGAACTTCTGGGAAATGTTTTAATCAAAACCGATCCGAGTATTCAAAACAAACTAAGCGCTATTTTTCCAAAGGCTCGAAACGAAACAACAGATCTGAACTTTAAACTGGGTTGAGGTGTGAATCATGAAATCGAAAATCATATTCGGATTGGTTGTACTGGCTTTAGGTTTCCTGGCAACAAACAGGGGGATTTTCAAAAGCCCAGCAGTGCCGGAGAAGTTAACTGTGGCCTCTACAAACGGGGAAGTGCCGTCGAAGGAGCTTTCGATGGGGATCCCCTCAAGCTCAAGTTCAAGCGAGGATAATGAATTAACTCAAATCGTGGATGAAACGGTCACGGAACTTCTTGGGCCTCCGCCTCCAGCGGAAATGGCTGAACTCGAAGAGCAGGAACAATTGCCTCTTGCACAGTTTTAAGCACGAAGAAAATCAGTTTTGGATCAAATTAGCGAAATAAGGCCGTACCTTTTTGTAACTACACGATATTAAAAGAAAAAGTGCGCCGCCCCAGAGTCGAACTGGGGGCCCGCTGATTAAGAGTCAGCTGCTCTACCAACTGAGCTAGCGGCGCATTTCAATGACAAGGCCTTCGTTCTTACCCGGTCTATGAGAGAATAACAAGATGTTTGAAAAGTGGAGAAGCTTACGAAACCAGGTAGATTTTTTTATCCGCTCTCGGGTGCGACTTGAAAGAAACCTGCCCTCTGGATTTGATATTCCCGCCTCAGAACGGGCCTTTCAGCAGGAGATGAGTGGTTTTTTTGAGCTATTAAAAGTGAAGAGCCAATTAAAACCCGCTCAGAAGGACTATGTCATTTGCGATGTGGGAACGAAAAATTTTTCTCTGGCACCCGTTTTCGACCAACTGTTTTTGAGTTTAAACAAAAATGTAAAAATTCATGGAATAGAAATTGATGCGTATCGACGGCTTTCCAATTTTTATACTCGTGCGGACTATGCTCGGTATTTTGCCCGTAAAGCAAGAGATGCTGAGTTTCACCCCATCGACTTTCTCAAATTTCAGAAATCCCTCGATCTGGTTTTTCTTCTAAATCCTTTTGTCTCTGAAGCTCCGCTCTTAGCTTGGGGATTGCCCCTGAAGTTTTTAAAACCCAAGGAAATATTCAAGCACGCATTCGACCTTCTTAAAGAAAAGAGGGGATTTCTTGTCTTGAGTTGTCCCAGCCTTGAAGAACTTGAGACGGCTTCTCGTTTGGCTAAGGAGGCTGGCTTCCAATTAGCGGAAATGGCTATTTGGAATCCCAGTCCCCAAGCTATTCAAAAGAAAGCTCGTTTCGGAAGACTCTGCTTACTCAATGGTTGAGAAAGTTTCTGATTCCGGTAGCCGTGGCATCGATTGCGCTGGGAATTTTCCAGTAGTCGATTTTAAAAACTCGACGATGTCTGCTACTTGGTTATCAGTCAGATCTTTATTGAGCTGAACTTTGGCCATGACCCTTACTGCTTCTGGCAAAGTTTTCACCGAACCATTGTGAAAATAGGGAGCTGTGAGTGCGACGTTTCTCCAGGTGGGCACTCTCCAGAAGTGATCGTCCCCTTCATCTTTAGTGACCCCCGAGCGGCCTTTGTCGTCGAGGAAACCATATTTTTTCACATACTCATTATCAGTAAAGGTTGGGAACTTCTGATAGTTTCCTTGTCCTGGCTCTAGATTCGCTCCATTGAGATTGACTCCTGTATGACAAGCAACACAGCCTACTTCCATCACCGTTTTCATGCCGCGAATGGCCTGTGCCGACATGGCCTTTTCATTTCCTTTTAAATACCGATCAAAAGGGCTATCGGGAGTGAGCAAAGTTCTTTCATAGGCGGCGATGGCTTTTGCGAGATTGTCGATAGTCATTCGCTCTTTCCCAAAGACCTTCTCAAATTGCATTACGTACCCGGGAACTGTTTTGATTCTATCGATAACGGCTTGGTGGTTCGGCATTCCCATCTCCCCTGGATTAATGAGGGGGCCCTTGGCTTGTTCTTCTAAAGAAGCCGCTCTTCCATCCCAGAATTGAACTGAATGAAGACCTGAATTCCAAACGGTGGGGGCTGATCGTCCACCCAGCTGGCCTTTTATGCCGACTGAAACGGGTCGGTTATCCGTACCGTTACTCATGACGTTGTGACACGAATTACAAGAAACCGTTCCGTCTTTGGAGAGACGAGGATCAAAGTAAAGTTGTTTGCCGAGTTCCACCTTCTCTGGAGTTGTGGGATTGTCCTTCGGTGCTGGTGCTTTCGAAGGAAGTGGCAAAAAAGGTGTTTCCATTATTTTTGCGACTGAAGTTTGATGGATGAAAACGAGTGCTAAAACTGAAAGGGAAAGTTTCATAGCTGGGGCCTCCAGAAACTATTATTTTATCGTTTAGCTAGTGTGCGGTAAAGTTAGACAATATGAAGATCGTTTTTCTGACCGTCTATTTTTTGACGCTTTTTTGCTCGAGTCTTTTCGCATCACCACAAGTATTGAATTTAGGCAACGGAACAGAACCGAGAGATCTTGATCCCCATACAGTGACAGGAATTCCCGAATTTCAAATCACCCAAAATCTCTTTGAAGGGCTTGTGGGGAAAGATCCCAAAACCCTCGAGCCGACACCTGGTGTTGCAGAGAGTTGGAAGATCTCGAAAGATGGAAAAACGTATACTTTTAAACTCCGAGAGAACGCCAAATGGACAAACGGAGAACCCATCACTGCTTCCGACTTTATATACTCCTGGAAGCGCCTCTTAGATCCGCTCACAGCTTCTGAATATGCTTACCAAGGCTACTACATAAAGGGTGGAAAAGATTTCAATCAAGGGAAACTGAAAGATGCAAGTCGACTGGGACTCAAGAGCGCAGATCCCTATACGTTAGAAGTGACACTTGAGAATCCGACCCCTTATTTTCTTTCGCTTCTTTATCACCATTCACTCTATCCAGTTCATCAGGCAACCGTCGAAAAACACGGGATGCGATGGACTCGCCCAGAAAACATCGTCAGTAATGGGCCCTTTAGTTTAAAGAAGTGGAAAATGAACCAAGTGATTACGCTCGAAAAAAATCCCAGTTACTGGGATGCCTGTTCAGTGAAGCTTGAGAAGGTCAACTTCTATGCAGTTGAAAAATCGGAAACCGAAGAAAAAATGTTTCTCACCAAGAAGCTTCATGCCACTGCTACCGTTCCCACAGAGAAAATAGCACCTTGGACCAAGGACACGTCGGGGGTTTTGAAGCGACATCCTTATTTGGGAACTTATTATTATTGGATCAACGTCAATCGAGCTCCCATGAATAATCCGTTGGTCAGAAAAGCTTTAGCGTTAGCCATTGATCGGGAAAAGCTTGTGAAGTACGTGGTGAAAGGAGGACAAGCTCCAGCAGAAAGTTTTACTCCTCCCGGAACTGGGGGCTTTCATCCACAGAGCCATCTGCCTAAAGACTCCAGTCGAGTCGCTGAAGCAAAAAAACTTCTCACTCAAGCAGGGTTTCCCGACGGAAAGGGACTGCAGCCGATAGAGATTCTTTACAACACTAGCGAAAGCCACAAGAAAATTGCTGAGGCTATCCAGCAAATGTGGTCAGAGAATCTTGGTGTCCAAGCAACACTTTATAATCAAGAGTGGAAAGTATTTCTCGATACCCAGCATTCCAAAAACTATATGGTTTCCAGAGCTGGTTGGATTGCTGATTACAATGATCCCAACACTTTTCTCGATATGTTGACTACCGGAAATGGGAATAACCACGCGGGGTGGTCCAACCCTGCTTACGATTTATTAATTGAAAAGGCAGCTAAGGAATTAAATCCGAAAAAGCGGCATGAAATCTTTCAAAAAGCTGAAGATATACTCCTCGAGGAGTTACCGGTCATCCCCCTCTATATCTATACCCGGATCTATTTATTATCCCCTGATGTTCAAGGTTGGTTTGAAAATGTGGAGGACGTTCATCCGCTCAAGTATGTGTGGATGAAATAAAATGAGCATCCATTACGTTCTCAGAAGACTAGCCATCATGGTTCCTATTTTCTTCCTCGTGGTGACTCTCGTCTTCTTCATGATTCGTTTTGCCCCTGGGGGCCCCTTCAGCTCCGAAAAAAGCGTAAGTCCCGCTATTTTGAAAAATCTCGAAGCAAAATACCACATGGATGAACCTCTCTTGAGCCAATATGTTCGCTACTGGAAAGACCTACTCCGGGGAGACTTGGGTCCCTCTTTTAAGCATGCCAATCGAACAGTGAATGAAATTATTCAAGAAGCTCTCCCCGTTTCCTTAGAGCTCGGGCTCTTGGCGCTCACTTGGGCTGTTGTGATTGGCATAGCCGCAGGGGGAATGGCGGCTCTAAAACCCAATACAGTTTATGACTATGTCCCGATGGCATTTTCCATTTTGGGAATCTGTCTTCCTACTTTTGTCGTGGGGCCTGTGCTGGTGCTGGTATTTGGGCTCTGGCTCCAATGGCTTCCAGTGGCTGGCTGGGAGACTTGGCAAGACAGGGTCTTGCCTTCTCTGACCTTGGGGTTTGCCTACGCCGCCTACATTTCACGTTTAACTCGTGGCGGACTCATTGAGATTCGGGGTCAGGAATTTATTCGAACTGCACGGGCAAAAGGTCTTACCGAGCAGGAAATTCTCATTAAGCACTCGCTGAGAGGGGGGCTGCTTCCCGTAGTGTCTTACCTAGGGCCGGCCCTTGCTGGCATTATTACCGGAGCGCTTGTTACGGAAACTATCTTTAATATTCCTGGACTGGGAAGATTTTTTATCGAGAGCGCTGTCAATCGCGACTACACAGTCGTCATGGGAACTTCGCTTCTTTATTTCACTCTCATCTTTATCTGCAATTTCCTGGTGGATCTTGTTTATGCTGTCCTAGATCCGAGAGTGAAATATGTCTAACAGCCTTTGGACAGATGCCCTGTATCGACTAAAGAAGAATAAATTAGCGGTCCTAGGTGCTGCTTTTCTTGCTTTTGAAATGGTGTTCTTTTTTCTAGTCCCTCTCATCTGGCACTTGGGTTATGAGGTTCAGGATCTTGAAATGACTTTTGCTGCTCCCAGTATTTCTTATTGGTTTGGTACGGATAGCTTGGGTCGAGACCTGTTTTCAAGGGTGATTTTTGGCGGACGGATTTCCCTCACGGTGGGAATCCTTGCTTCATTGGTGAGTGCGATTGTCGGAGTGGTTTATGGATCAATCGCTGGATTCTTGGGTGGAAAAAGTGACAATCTGATGATGAGAATTGTGGATATTCTCTATGCGTTGCCGTTTATTTTTCTGGTCATCATCTTGATGGTCTACTTTGGTCGAAATTTTATCCTCCTGTTTGTGGCTCTGGGACTGACTCAGTGGCTGACGATGGCTCGAATTGTAAGGGGCCAAGTGTTGAGCCTTCGACATAAAGAGTTCATTGAGGCTGCCAATTCTCTAGGAATCAGGCAGAGAGAAGTGGTTTTGAAACACCTGATCCCTAATACTTTGGGCCCAGTGATTGTGTATTTGACTCTGACGGTACCTTCCGTGATTTTAGAAGAGGCTTTCTTAAGCTATCTAGGCTTAGGAATTCAAGCGCCGTTAGCTTCTTGGGGAACCTTGATTAAGGAGGGGGTAGACGTGATGGATTTAGCGCCTTGGACGCTTTTCTTTCCGGCATTTTTTCTTTCCGCTACCCTCTTTTCTCTCAATTTTCTAGGCGATGGTCTTAGAGACGCTCTGGATCCGAAAGGAGCGAGAGATTGAAGCCCCTTCTTTCCATTCAGGATTATAAGGCCCACTTTTATACGCGTCGGGGAATTGTCAAAGCTGTGAATGGAATTACCTACGATGTTTATCCCGGAAAAACCCTGGCCATTGTGGGAGAAAGCGGGAGCGGAAAAAGCGTTTCGCAACTTTCCTATCTGGGTTTGTTACCTGCGCCCCCGCTTAAAATCATGGGCGGAACAGTTCAGTTTGAGGGACGAGATCTTCTGAAGATGAAAGAAGACGATTTGAGAAAGATTCGAGGAGATAAAATCTCGATGATCTTCCAAGAGCCGATGACTTCTCTCAATCCCTATCTGAAAATCGGTAGCCAGCTCATTGAGCCTTTGGTTATTCATCGTAAACAAAATAAGAAAGAAGCTTGGAAGGCTGCCACTCAATCCCTTGAGAGAGTGGGAATTTCGCGACCCAGCCACGCCATGGAGTCTTATCCCCATGAGTTTAGTGGAGGGATGCGGCAGAGAGTAATGATAGCCATGGCCCTTACCACAGAGCCCAAGCTTCTGATTGCAGATGAACCCACGACTGCGTTGGATGTCACAGTTCAGGCTCAGATCTTAGACCTTCTTAAGTCCATTCAAAAAGAAACGCAGATGGCGATGATTCTGATTACCCATGATTTAGGGGTGGTTGCAGGTGCTGCGGATGAAGTGGTCGTGATGTATGCGGGGCGGGTCTTTGAAACGGGTTCAGTAGACGATATTTTTTATCGCTCCGAGCATCCGTATACTCGGGCTTTACTGCGTTCCACTCCACGGCTTGATAAATTGGAAAAAGAACTTCCGGTGATTCCAGGAAGCCCTCCCGATTTGATTGCGGTAACAGAAGGGTGTCCTTTTTATGAGCGGTGCTCTTATCAAAAAGAAATTTGTAAGACTGAATTTCCGAAAGAGTCCACACTAGGTCCTAAACACAAACGGTTTTGTCATGCGGAGAAACTTTCCTGATGCATCGACCAGAATCCACAACTCTGTCTGCAAAAGACTTAACTGTGCACTACCCGCTGCGGAGTAAAGGCTTGTTAAGAGCGGTGGATGGCATTTCTTTAAATCTCTATCCCGGTGAAGTCCTAGGCCTTGTCGGTGAATCGGGCTGTGGAAAGAGTTCCTTGGGAAGAGCGCTCATGCGGCTGCACGAACCCACTTCTGGGACTCTTTCAGTTCTGGGGTCAGATTTTCTTTCGCTTAAAGGAAGTAAGCTTCGAGAGTTTAGAAGAAATATCCAAATGGTCTTCCAAGATCCTTACGCATCTTTAAATCCGAGAATGACTGTTTCTGATGCTTTATCTGAGCCCCTAAGGGCCCACTTTTCTTTAACCCCGCAGGAGATTTCCAAAAAAGTTGGAAGAGCTTTAGAGCAAGTCGGCTTAACGGAACAAGCAAAGCATAAGTATCCTCACGAGTTTTCGGGAGGACAGCGCCAGCGTATTGCGATTGCGAGAGCTTTGGTTCTCGATCCGAAAGTGCTCATCGCAGATGAACCGGTTTCTTCTTTAGATGTATCAGTCCAAGCTCAGGTACTCAATCTTCTAAAAGAGATTCAAAAGAACACTGGGCTTTCCATGCTCTTTATTTCCCACAATTTATCGGTCATAAAATACATCTCCGATAGAATCGCAGTGATGTATTTAGGCAAAATAGTCGAAACAGCAGCCCGAGAAGACCTGTTTAAAAAACCCCTTCACCCCTACACACAAGCATTGATTTCAGCTGTTCCGATTCCAGATCCGAAACTGGAAAGAGAGCGAAAGCGGATTCCCCTCACAGGAGAGCTGCCTTCGGCAGAGAATCCTCCTCTGGGTTGTGCTTTTCACACCCGATGTCCTTGGGTGGTCCCTCGGTGCTTGGAAGAACGCCCTAATCTACAGGCGGTGGCCTCAGGGAAACAGGAGGTTGCCTGTTTTGAGTCGGGAAAACAGCTTTAATTCCTTAGACACCCACTTCCAGTAAACACCTAAAAACCCTTCGTTATTTCCTCTGTATACACCAGAATACAGCCGTTACCGGCCCTCCTAAAACTACAGCCCTGAGACCCTTTTCGTCACATTTGTCATTCACTTTGGATCTGAACTAGACAGAATACTTTTGCGAAACAAGAAGCCTCGCGCTCAAAGCCAGCGCCTTTTTTCGGCACGAGCCTTGCTCTTATACTCATCCAAATTAATCGATTTGTACGAGGAGTAAGAATGGTAGCTCGAATTCTTATAGTGGATGACGAAGAAAGCATAAGAGAGTTTTTCCAGATCATGCTAAAGCGTGAGGGCTATGAAGTGTTTACCGCTTCAAATGGCCGAGAAGGTTTGGAAGCTTTAAAGAAGGCTCAAGTAGATCTTATTATTTCGGACATTCAAATGCCCGAAGTGTCTGGTCTTGAGTTTTTAGCCAAAGTGAAAGAACAAGATCCTGAAGCAGTCGTGGTCATGATTACTGCTTTTGGTTCAACTGAAACAGCTATTGAAGCTATGAAGTTGGGCGCACACGATTACGTTCAAAAACCTTTTAAGATAGACGAAGTAAAAATCATTATTAGTAAGGCTTTGGAAAGCAGAAAACTGAAACTAGAAAACGTCCAGCTCAAGAAGGAATTAGGGACGAAGTACGCTTTCGACAATATCATTGGTAGCGCTCCCCCGATGCTCCGTATTTATGAAATGGTAAAGCGGGTAGCGAATACGAAGAGCTCGGTACTCATCACTGGAGAAAGTGGTACCGGAAAAGAACTCATTGCCCGAGCTATTCACTACAATGGCCCCCTGAAAGATAAACCCTTTGTGACGGTGAACTGCGGTGCGATCCCCGAAAACTTGATGGAAAGTGAAATGTTTGGCCATAAAAAAGGTTCATTCACGGGTGCGATTGCAGATAAGAAAGGTCTCTTTGAAGTTGCTAATGGCGGAACGATATTCCTGGATGAGTTGGGAGAGCTGCCTTTGCACATGCAAGTGAAACTGCTTCGAGTGCTTCAAGAAGGTACTTTTAAGCGAGTGGGTGGAACAGAAGATATTCGAGTCGAAGTAAGAGTGATATCGGCCACAAACCGAAACTTAGAAGGTGAAGTAAAACAAGGGCGGTTCAGAGAAGACTTGTTTTACCGAATGAATGTGATTCAAGTGCATTGTCCTCCTCTTAGAGAAAGAAGAGAAGATATCCCGATGCTCTGCAATCACTTCTTAGAGAAGTTTTCAAAAGGCTTGGGAATTCCTGTAAAGCATTTGAGCCAAGAAGCTATGGAAAGCATCAAGCGTTACCATTACCCTGGTAACGTTCGAGAACTTGAAAATATTATTGAGCGAACCGTTGCTCTTGAGCCCGGCCCAGTTATTTTGCCCGAGAGCCTACCCCGCAACTTACTAGACGTTCCGGTTCAAGCTCCCGGCCAGCTCGATGCCCATACGATTGAAATCGATAAAGAGAAGGGTATTGATTTAGAAAGACTTGTCGCTGATTTTGAAAGAACTCTCTTGGTAAAAGCGCTGGAGCAAACCGGTGGAGTGAAGAAGAAAGCAGCGAAGCTTTTGAATATCAGCTTTAGAAGCATGCGCTACCGTGTGGATAAGTACTCCCTCGGTGCGATGAGTATTGATGATGAGGATGAGGGCGATGGAATGAGCGTGGGAAGCGCGTAAGTTTCGCCATAATTTTCCATACAATCCTTTGAAATTCCGGTAAGATTTTATTTCATAATGAGTCTATCGGAAGAAAAGAAGTGGAGCAGTGTTGCTCTTCTGGGTGCGTTGATTGTTTTCATAGGTCTTGTCTGGTGCACGACTTACGTAAAATGGACGTCCTCCTCGTGGGCTTCTCCTACTCGATATCTCATACCCGACCAAACGGACGAACTGTCAACTTTAGCTGTATTGAAATCTGTTTCAGAGGGAGACTTCAGGCCTTTTAGGTCTAAGATAGTCAAACGATTAGGGGCTCCGACCGAAGCGAATTGGAACGATTATCCAATCATTGAAGAAATCCAGATCACCTTTTTTGGATTCTTATCGAAGTGGTTTGGCCTTTTTGCTGGTTTAAACCTCAGTCTACTTTTAGGCCACCTTTTAGCGGGCATATGTTTTTTTGTTGTTGCTCGATATCTTTCCGTATCCTTACTTGGTTCCTTCTTGGGAGGATTAGCTTACGGATTAGCGCCCTTTCTTTTTGCACAATCTCCCCACCACATAACTATTTTGTATGTTTGGCATCTGCCCTTGTTTATTCCCGTTTGGACCTGGGTTCGCGAAGAGCCAGGCATCAAAATAGGCAGCAAGAGATTTTGGTGCGCGTTGGGAATAGGCCTTTTAACGGGAGTTCATAATGTCTATTTCTCTTATATCTTCTGCCAGTTTGTCTTGGTTGGTGCTTTTATTTTATTTTGGAAAAATCGCAAGAAGGAAAATCTCTACGCATCACTTGGGATAATCGGTTCTGTCCTCTTAGGTTTTTGTTTGATGAATGTTGATACGTGGTCCTATCAATGGAGCATGGGGAGGAACACCAATGTTCTTGAAAGGCAATATCGGTGGCTAGAGATCTATGGTCTGAAACTTGTAGATATGGTCATTCCTCCGATAGACCATCAATTGGGTATTTTGGCGCATTGGGGCCGCGTTTATCGGGCACAAACTATTCTGGCTGACGAAGGGTCTTACCTAGGAATAGCAGGACTTGTTAGCCTTCTGCTATTGCTCGTTTCATCTTTCAAAAAAATGATGAAAAAATCTTCAGAGGCGCTTCCAGTAGAGCTTTTTCAAATTCTCTGGATCTTTGTTTTTTTCACGGTGGGCGGGATTAACTCCATTCAGGGGACGTTGGGATTCACGTTATTTCGCACCGGATGTCGGTATAGCATTGTCGTTCTGTTAATTTCACTTATGTACGCTGTCCAAAAAATGTCGGTTTGGGAGCAGAGGTACAAAAAGAGGATTAATTCTCAAGCGCTGAGTTCCTGGTATGCCTGTGTTGCCGTAATTGGTTCCATCCTGATTTTTTTTGATCAAGCCCCCAGATCCAACACTGAGGAGGAGGATTCAAGAATAGAGTTTCTTGTTCAGTCAGATCAAAGGTTTACGGAGGCTATGGAAGCCGCCTTACCAGCGGGGGCGATGGTTTTTCAGTTGCCCGTCATGAGTTTCCCGGAGTCTCCGATCGTTGGAATAGATTCCTATAATCACTTAAGGCCCTATCTTTACAGCAAAAGGCTTCGATTTTCATTCGGTAGTAATAAAGGCAGGGAATCGGAGAAATGGCAATTGGCTCTGGCAGAGCTGCCCATAAAAGACCAGATAAGGGAAATATTGGCCAAGGGTTTTCTCGGGATCTATGTCAACCGTCTAGGGTTTAAGGATCAAGCGGCGGAAATAAAATCAATCTTGAAGTCTATGGGGTTTCCAGAACCCATCGTAAGTAAGTCACAGGATTTAATGTTCTTTGATTTGAAAAATAAAAAAAGTGATTAGCAATAAGAAAAGCCCGCTATTTCTTGTTAAACAACTCCGACGGGTCTCGAAACAAGACACCCATTTCTTCCCATTCTCTCTGGAGCGCATCGGCCTCTTTGCTTTTTGGGTCTATCTTTCGGAGGGCGGCTAGCCAAGACAACCGATCATTTGGCAGAGAAAAGTAGGGAGTTTTGTCAGGCCTTTGTGCGTCGACTTCATTTAATAAAAGAACCCTTCTGGACCATTGGTCCTTTTTGTTTTCGTTCAGGGGCCTGCCTTTCTTGAGGACGTCAAACTGTGCCTCCCAGTCCAGAATACTCTTCGAAATCTCGTTATTTAAAAGCTTTTCATTCTTTCTTCGCGGAAAATAGCCCCGCGAAAAAAAGACATTACACAGACTTCCGGACCCAGTGGGCGTCAGCGATGCGATTTTGTAGCAACGCCGTGTGATTCCATCTTCAACTGTTTTTTTTAGGTCGTTCACGGCTTGCGAAGTAGATGAGCCTCCTTGCAGTTCAAAGGCATAAAAAACCTCGAGCGCAATGTTTCCAGGCGTTAAAGCCATAGCCTTTTTAATAATGGAAATATTACTTTCAAAATTTTTCTTTTCTTGCATAAGTCCAAATGTAAACCAGACAAATAGGAAGAGACCTGCGTAGACAAAAACTCTCTTATCTGATTTCTCCTGGAAAGTTCTTTCAAAGAAAGTCGCCAGCCCAATTGTGAAAACCAAGAGACTGGCCTCAAAATATCTTACCGAATAGAAATTAGAGTGATTGAAAATAAGTGCAGATGTAGGGAGATAAGCTGCGAAAAAAAATAAAAGAAAAAGATACGTGGACTGACTTTTTCGTTTTGTCCAAACAAAAAGGGACAGGGAAATCCAGAAAATCACACCCCAAATTATGAAACGATGGTTTAGTGCAAGCCACTCGCCCCAATTATAAGGGTCAATAGCATTGAACTGAGGCAAGAACATCCCGAGGCTCATTCGGCCCAAGGAAGCTAATGATGCGGAAATTCTATAATCCAGCAGATAATGAAACTGTACATCACCCACCTGAGAGTAGTGCCATCTCTGGAGCATGCCCCAGCCAAAAGAGGTAACTCCCCCAAGTGTAAGCCAACTAAGGTATCGCTTTAAGTCGCCTCGAAGGTGGTGGCAGACAAATAACGCATACGGAAACAAAACAAACGTGGTCTTAGACATCAAAGACAAGCAGAAAAAGAGGTAGCAAAAAAGTGCGTTTTTAAAAGTACCTTGCTTGATAAAACGAAGCCAAAACAGCGCACTACAAATAAGAAAGAAGATAGCTAGCAGATCTTTTCTGGCGGATATCCACCAAACCATTTCATAATGAAAAGGATTTAAAAGGTAGAAACTGGTCACGATGCTTGCGATCGTTTTGGAGATTTTTAATTCTCTTAGGAACAGAAACAGAACCCAGCCAATTAAGATAAAAATCACAAAGTTATGAAAATGAAAGACATCGATAAGAAGCTCGGCGGGCCTATCGTCTGAGGGGGGAATTCCGAAAATATGAATGTCAAACCAGTAAGACAACTCTCGGACTGGATAGAAATCAACGTGGTAGCCTGGAGAGAATAGGGCTCTAAAGAGCCTATAGGAGAACGGCAACATCAATTGCGGAACATTCATTAGAAAAATATCATCAAGATAACAAACGGTTTCCCCAAAAAAATTTGGAAAATAGGAAAAGCCCAAAACAACAAAAACTGAAATGATAAGTAGCGGAAGGCCTATTTTTGCCATTTCAATAATTTACCACCAAACTGGGCAATAAAAAACGGAGGCCCCTTTGCGTGGGGCCTCCGTCAGAATCAACAATTAGTTTTCAGCCGGACTTTATTAGGTTCCGTCTTGCACAATCGTGATCTTTCGCTGGTGGTCAATGGACATCACATCCACTTTAATATCTGACCCCGTTCGCCCGTAGAGATTTCCGCAGGCTATAGCAGTATACTTGCAGCCCCCGGTCGAACAGCCGTTTATGAAGGATGAGCCAGCGGGAGATGGAGCTAACGAAGCTATGGATAGTGGCGTTAATCCAGTACTGGTTCTTAAGATTGCTTGAAATGCGTTAGTGGGCGATTTGTTCGCTGTATTCATAGTCGCTGCAGTACCCGAGCCAGTAACAACAGGGAAAATAATAGCTGCTGCATTATACCCTGGAAATGATCCGGGATTATCTACTCCGGCGTCAGCTTGATTCTGTTCATAGAACTTGAAACCACCGGTTTTAAAAGTAATGCAATCAGAACCTAAAAACCCAACGTTATAGTTCTGGGGAGCTGATTCCAGCTCGGCTCCAGTTCCTCCTAAATTATCGCCATATCCGTTATACTCAGCAAAAAAAGCAGCTTCGGAGGAAGCAATCACACCCATAGCCAGCGTCGCTTCGGCTCTTCGTGCTTTTCTTTGAATTTTTCTATATTGAGGAACGCCAACAGAGGCGAGAACGCCGATGATGGCAACCACGGTCATTAACTCAACGAGAGTAAACCCTCGCTGATTTTTTATCTTGTTACGTACTACCATTATTTTTCTCCCTGTGAATTTATTTTGGGCGCGAGGGCCTTGCTCAAATTGACTTCCTAATAGTTTACGTAACTTTTTCAGGAGTTTCCAGTCCCGTCTAAAACCTAGACACGTGATGCGCGTCGTAAGTTGTTACTGGTGCACGAAATTTTTAAATTGTGAAATATGAAAAAAACACAAGAAGCGTCAGGAAACTGACGCTTTAAGAATGAAAAATCTTATTTCCTAAATCTTTTCGCATACCCAAGCTTGTTCTCTTGCTTGGTGCGGCTGAGCGCCAAAGAATCCGCAGGAACATCTTTTGTGAGAGTGCTCCCGGAAGCGATGTAGCTTCCCCGACCGACAGTGAGGGGTGCAACAACTTGTGTGTCGCTTCCCACAAAGACCTCATCTTCAATCACCGTCTTATGTTTCTTTTTTCCATCGTAGTTGCAAGTGATAAAGCCGCAGCCCAGATTTACGTTTTTCCCGATGTCAGCATCTCCAATATAGCTTAAGTGCGAAGCTTTCGAATCTTCGCCCAGCGTGCTCTTTTTCACTTCAACAAAGTTTCCAATCTTTACACCCCTGCCGAGATTCGATTCGGGTCGTAAGTGCGCATAAGGGCCCACTTTGGCCTCTTTTCCTACGACACTTCCCTCAAGGTAAGAGCCTTGCTTAATGTGTGCGCTCTCTTCGATTCGGCAATCATGGATTCGGCAGTACCCCTCAATCACAGCGCCCTTATGAATATGGCTCTGGCTGATTTGAGTCCCTGGTCCAATCACCACATCGGCAGCAATTTCACATCTGGGATCAATTAAAACGGTATCGGGTAAATGAATCGTGACTCCTGAAAGCATCAAGCGATCGTTCGTGCGCTTCTGGAGAATTCTCTCTGCTTCGCTCAGAGCCTTTCGGTCGTTTACACCATGGGTTTCCTGAGCATCTGGTAAAGAAAAACCATCTACCCGCTTTCCTTCGTGGATTAAAAGGGCAATGGCATCTGTCAGGTAGTACTCGCCCTGCTTGTTGCCACTCTTGATTTTATCAAGAGCTCCTAAAAGCGAGTCTATTTCAAAGCAATAGATCCCTGCATTGATTTCAGTGATCCTCTTCTCGTCAGAAGATGCGTCAGCCTCTTCTCGAATTCCCAACACTTGCCCCTTGTCGCCCCTTAGTACTCGTCCGTAGCCTTTGGGATTTCCCAAATGAGTGGTTGCAAAAGTAAGCGCGTGTTTTTTCTCGAAGTGGGTACCCAGCAAAGCCTCAACGGATTCTTTTCGAAGCAGACACACATCTCCACTCAAGATAAGCACGTGTCCCTTAACTGTTTTTAAGAAATCTTTTGCAACCCCAACGGCGTGGGCCGTGCCTTTTTGTTCTTCCTGATGGAAAAACTGTAATTTAGGATAGCCATTGCACGATTTTTTAACTTCCTCTTTTCCGTGTCCCACCACAACCGAAACACTTGAGTGATGAAGAGAAAAACCTAAGTCGATCACATGATGAAGCATGGGGTGGAAGAGAACTGGGTGAAGTACCTTGGGGAGTGTGGAATGCATGCGCTTTCCTTGACCCGCAGCCAAGATAAGAACGTGTGGTTTCATCATAGGAAAGATTTTAAACTAAAAAGACCTTCGCGCCACTGCAATATCTTGCTCAATCTGACTTTTTAACTCATCCATGCCAGAGAACTTTTTTTCCTCTCGGATTCGGCCTAAAAACTCGACACTGAGAAACTCTTCATAAATGTCTGAGTCAAAATCTAAAATATGAACCTCGATCACCGGGGCTTTTTCTCCCACAGTGAAAGTCGGCCTGACTCCGACATTGGTGACCGCACGAAGTTCCTCTTGCTGCCAGAGAACTCGCGTAAAGTAGACACCATTAGCTGGAGCGATTTTGTCTAAGGGACAACGAAGATTGGCTGTGGGGAAACCAATTTTTCTCCCTCTCTGATCTCCGCGAACTACTTGTCCTGTGATCGTGTAGGGACGCCCCAAGTGTCGGGATGCTTTAGCCACATTGCCCTCAACTAAAAGCTTTCGAATGTGAGAACTCGAAACCCGTTCCCCATCAGAGTTCACTTGTTCTTCCACTTCTACAAAGACTCCCGCTTTTTCCCCAAGGTTCTTCAAGGTGCCGATATCCCCGGCACGATCTTTTCCAAAGACAAAGTTAAAACCGACGTGAATGGATTTAGCTCTTAAACCCTGATGGAGGTAGCTCTCAAAAAAAACATCCGGAGATAAGTGAGAGAGCGTTTCGTCAAACCTTGCTACCAAAACTTGTTCGACTCCCAGCTTTTCCAGGAGTTCTAATTTTTCAGAAGTAGTAGTGAGGCGCTCCAGTTTTTTATGAGGCTTCAATACTTCTACGGGATGAGGATAAAAAGTAAGGACTGTGGGACACAGCTTTTCGGTGTGTGCCTTTTCGAGCATTGCGGAAATGAGAGCTTGATGGCCCAAATGAACGCCGTCAAAGTTTCCAATAGCAACACTGGTACTTCCAGTGCGTGCCGCAATATCTTTTAGTTCATGGAAGACCAGCACGGCCGGTTACGCAGTTGCAGCATTCTTAGGAGCTGTCTTTTTTCTCGCAGCCCGTTTCTTTTTAGGCTTAGCCTGAGGTTGAGAAGCCGAAATCAGCTTGTTCAAAAACGTATTTACACGCTTATTTAATTTCTTGGTTTCTTTATCTACTAAGGTTTGAACTTTGTTCTCGATATCTTTTCGGGTCTTTTGAATGGTCTTAGATACACCCTCGACATCCTTAGCAAAGTGGCGAAGTCTTTTTTCGTAAGTGGCAAACTGTTTCCCAACACCATCTAAGAGGTCATTGGCTTCTTTAGGAAGCTTGGATCTCAGTTCATTTAGCTTTTTTAAGTCGGTTTTTAATCTTGCTCGAATGCTCATGAAAAACCCCTTTCGCACCGCGTTTAAGAGGTTCTAGCCTAGGTTCTGGGGTGCCGCAAGTTTTTTAAAGATTGCATTGCTGGTCGGGATTGAGGGCTCCGCGGAAGTCGACGTAATGGTAATAAACCCCCGTGAAATTCCCACTGGAATTGATTTCCCGCAGAATTAGCCCCTCACGGCTTAGCTCATATCTATAACGATATACGGCTGTGGAACCATTGTTACAAAGGGTTGCTAAGTTTGCGACTGAAGACGCTTGTGTCGGAGCAGTACCTAACCGGTAATCGATGCACATGACTTGTTTGTTTTGTTGGACAAAGTAAGTGAACTTGGCAGCTTTTTCATCCTCTTGCATGACGTTGCCGCTGACTTTCTTAAGCAGGCCTTCATATTGGGCCGAAAATTTAGAGACAATAAAATCGTAACAAAGATTCCAACTTTGAAGTTGCCGATCGTTTGTTTCAATCAGGCGCCATTCGTACTGGGTCACACTCGTCGGAGCCTGCTGTAACAAGCTCTGAAAGAGCTTCTTTCCGCATCCAAAGCCTCCTAGGAGCATCAACCCGACTAAGATGATTTGTATTCTTACTGTGCGCATGTTGTTTACACCTTGCTGTTCTAGTTCTTGCGTAATCAAGCTGCTATACGCAGTGAATTTGCAACCTCTGGGCCAACAAAAACCACATAAATACAAATACTTAGGCCAGCCCAGACCCCCCCTTATTTTGACGAATCTTTGCCTTCGCGTCAGAAAGGGTTCTAATTTGTTAAGAAATTACGAGGATTTAGACTGCCTAATTGTGAAACACTCTCCACGAAAGGTTTCTAAAGAAAGTTTTTCCAATGTCCGTAAGTAAGCTTGTAGTTAATAAAAATCAATTATCAGGTCCACGGAGCAAGGACTGAAGATAGGGCTTCGAATATGCGTGGACCAAACAAACACAACGATCCTCTCCAACAGCTTTTTGAACATCACTTGCTTAATCGTTCCTATGACGATGCCGGTGCTTTTTCGAAAGAAGTGGCAAAAGAATATCTAGGGTATATCGATGCTACGCTTGCTTATGTTCCCATCCATGTCAGAACGGCCGTTTTGGAAGATCTCGAAACAGAAGCCCACGAAATGCTCATTAAAAAAATGTATGGCGTAGAAAATCTTCCTGAGTCGACCAATTTCGGAAAAGTAATTTGGGTTGAGCCTAGAAAAAAGAGTTTAAAACCCATTCCATTTTTTCCTGCTCCCAAAACGGATTCCAATCAAGACACAAACGAAAACGAAGAGCGATAATTATTGAAGAGTGAGTGCTTCTTGGTAAGAGCTTGGCCGTTGAGTGAGCTCTTGGTGATTTCCTCGGTCAATCAATCGTCCACTTTCAAATACTAAAATCTGGTCGGCGTCCCGTATCGTAGAAAGGCGATGGGCGATGGTAATCGTCGTTCTTCCCTTAGCTAATTGTTGGAGCGCCTTTTGTACCACTGCTTCAGATCGTAAATCCAAATTGGAAGTTGCTTCGTCCAAAATCAAAATCGGTGCATTCCTCAAAAATGCACGTGCGATAGCTACTCGTTGGCGTTCACCGCCACTCAGCATAACTCCTCTGTCTCCCACCATCGTGTCCAAGCCCAAAGGAAGGTTTTTCACAAACTCAGAACAGTAAGCCAGTTCGCAGGCGTGTTCTACATCTGCCCGAGACGCTTGTGGGTTTCCGTAAAGCACGTTGTTCAAAATCGTGTCATGAAACAAGAATGTGTCTTGGGTGACAAAAGCAAATTGTCGTCGCAAATCGTCGAGTTCTATTTCCTGTAGGGAAATACCATCCATGCGAATAGAACCTGAGCTGACTTCGTAAAGTCGAGGCAACAGATTGACCAAGCTGGTCTTCCCACTTCCGCTTTGACCTACCAATGCAGTGGTTTGTCCCTGCTTGATTTCAAAAGAAACCTGATGGAGGACTTCTTTGTCTCCGTACGAAAGTGAGACGTTTTCAAACACAATCGAAGATTTAAAAGTTTCAAAGTGGCGTTGTCCCTCAGATTTAGGGGTTGGATCCTTCTCATCAAGAAGGCGATAAAGTCTTTCCGCCCCAGCTTCTGCATTTTTTAATTTTAAATAACAGTTGTTGAGCTCTTTGATGGGCATTTGGGCAAGCCCAATGGCAATAATGAAGGCTACCAATTCGCCAGATGTGAGGTGCCCCTGAGCTGTCGCAAAACCCGCATAAGTCACAACTCCTGCAATGAGGATAGCGCCCACAAATTCAACTAGCGGCGTAGCGAGCTCCTGAACTCGAATAGATTTGAAAATCGTGGTGAGAAATCGGCTTTGAATGGTTTGAAAGCGTTTCATTAAAATACTTTCGAGCCCAAACACTTTAACGATTCGTGCTCCGACTAAGCTTTCTTGTGTGAGTGCCATGAGATCGGAGAAATTTTCCATGTTTCGCGTTGAGTATCTTTTGACTGCGCTACCCGTTCTGGAAAAAAGGAGAGCAATGATAGGGGCGACCATCAATGTAGCCAGCGTCAAGCGCCAGTCACAGTAAAAAGCGATTCCCATTAAACCCAAAAATGTAAAAGGTTCTTTCAACACAACCGAAAAAGTTTCGATGCCTGTGTACATTTGAGCCAGATCATTCTGAAGTCCGGAGAGCATCTCTCCCGTTCTTTTTTGATCGAGCGTTGAGAGGGGCAGGGCGAGATATTTTCGGTACAGCTCCTCCCGATAACTTGAAATGATTTCCTCAGCCAGGGTACGTCGGATGGTGTTGTAGAAATATTTCGCAAGCCCACTCACCACAAAAATGAGGATTAGGGCGCCAGGTACCCACCGAAAAAAAGAAGGATCAATACTTTTTCCCTTTTGGAGTTCGCTAATGAGCCGTTCTGTTATTTTCACACTGAGTGGCTGGATTGAGGATACAACCAACCCCAAAAAAAGAACCAGGGCCACTCTGAGCTTGTAGTTCGAGAAACGTTTAACGAGTCTTGATAAAGCAGGAAAAGTACTCTTAAAGCGGGAAAACATACGCGGCCGAGCATAGCCCAAAGCGGGCTAGTTGGCTACTTGAGGTACTTGGCGGAAGGAGGGCTTGGGTTCCGAAACCTTAATAATCTCTCCTTGTTCGATCGTCAGAGCTTGTTGAACTCGTTCTTGTTCAAAGATTCGGTCTAGGCGAGCAGAAAAACCTTTAAAGGGCTCCGTTAAATTTCTGAGCATCACAAACAGGGTGTCCGATCCCTGTATGAAGCAAAGATCAGTGATTCGAATTTCTGTATTGATTCGAGCCTCAAGGCGTCGCAGAGTCGAAGCGGGCAGTAAGCCACCGTTGGGATCCGTTAATCTGTATTTTAGATAATAAACCGCTTTGCCCTGGTCGAGATGAGCGAAATATCCTTGAAGACGATGTTTAGAAGTCTTTTCTACTAAAACGATGAGCATTGAAACTGTTAAGACGTGAGTGAAGCAGATGGCAGGTGCTAGCCAACCAGAAACGGATTCAACGTTTTGACTGAGCGCAAAGCTAACGGAAACTCCCAAAAACTCAATCAGCCCCATCACAAGCAGAATGTAGCGCAAGGGAAGGGAGGACTGCATAAGTCTATGGTGAAGATGTCCCTTGTCCGCTTGAAACGGAGAACGACGAGAACCAAGGCGATAAACCAAAACCATCGCAGCATCAGCAATCGGAACTAAAAAACAAAGTCCGGGGAGAGCCAATCTCGAGATGATATTCGTGGACTCTAACGGGATCGAAAGATGTTGAACGGCTAGTAAGTAGCTTAGAGTATAACTTCCAATGTTTCCTAAGAAACCTTTTCGTTTGACGACATTGAAATACAAAAAGGGAACGAGCATTCCCATTAAGAGTCCGCCATAAATTCCGATGCTCTTTGATTCTGCGTGCCCCAAAGAAAATGAATAAAGCCCAAACCCACCAAAGAAAAGAACTGTTCCCGCAAGGCCATCAATTCCATCGATAAAATTGACGGAGTTCATCAAGCCCAAGATGAAGAAGATTGCCCAAAATGTTCCCCAGGGTCCATAGGCTTGTGAAATTGATTTTTGTAGGCTGGGATCAAAAAGAACGACACACACGACACAGAAAATCTGAATAAGCATTTTATCGAGCGGTGGACGGGCATAAAGATCATCAAAAAATCCCATCGCTGCGATGAGGAAAGTACTGGCAATGAAAAAACCGCTGACTTTTCCGACCCAAGCCAGCGCACCGAGATAGATAAAGGATCCTAAAACTAATGACATGCCGACTAAGGGTACTTGGTCTTCGGAGAGGCCTCGGGCTTTTGGCCAATCGACCCATCCCAGACGCGGTGCAATTTTTATGTTTACGAGTAAAAAGGGCAGGGCCAGGCTCATTCCCAACGCAACGTATAGTGCTAATTGAAATTGTTCTGGAATTGGAAGTGTCATGAGGGATTAGGCATCCAGCCTTAATAGAAGTGAGATTTCATTCTCAGATGGTGTATCGACACAATTAAGGTTAAACTTTAAAGATAATTTCATAGTTCATTCATATTTAACCAACCTCTATGCTGCGCCGACCAAAAAACATTTTAGGTATTAGCTATGGGCACGGAGATTCCTCTGCTGCCTTATTCGTGGATGGAAAAATAATCGCAGCTGCCGAAGAAGAGCGCTTTAACCGCATTAAGCACTATGCGGGGTTTCCAACAGAGGCGACCCGGTATTGTTTGGCAGAAGCGGGACTTAGCTCGGCCGACATCGAAGTCATTGCGGTTGCTAGAAATCCTTGGAATCAAATACCAAAAAAAATTAGTCTAATGGTTTCCCAACCCCAGCTCCTTTTTCAGGGGCGTGGCAGACAATCCTCCTCCGAGCAAAGTTTCTCGGGTTGGATTTCGGACATGGGGCTTAGTCATGCTCGAAAGCATTCGTGCGAGCATCATGAAGCCCATATGTTGAGCTCGCGCTATCTTTCGGAATCTGAGAATCAAGCCCTCCTTTCATTTGATGGGCTTGGAGATTTTGTATCCACTGCTATCGGTAAAACGACTAAACGAGGGGTAAAGATTTTAGATCGTGTGACCTATCCCCACTCGCTTGGTTTTTTCTACTCGGCCATGACTCAGTACCTTGGGTTTCCCTACTTTGGGGATGAATTCAAAGTGATGGGCCTCTCAAGCTTGGGAAAGCCTACTTTTCTGACTCAAATGAGAAATCTGGTTCGAGAAGCTGAACCATTTGGATTTCGGATTAACTTAGAAGCCTTTCCAGTTTTAAGAAATCCAAAGATTTTTTCCGTGGTGAACAGCCAGCCTTACGTCTCTCAGCTGTACAACGCTCCCTATTTGACCGCTATTTTGGGATTTCCTCCGAGAAAGCCCAAAGATCACCTGAGTGAGGATCATTGGAATTTGGCCAAATCTGTTCAGGTACGTTTTGAAGAAATTGCAAACCATCTCTTAGGGCAATTAAGTCGCCAAGTGGATGCGGAAACCCTTTCCCTCTCAGGAGGATGTGCTCACAACAGCGTGTGGGTCGGGAAAATCCCTCAGAACTCCCGTTTCAAGGATGTTTTTGTTTCGCCCGCTTCTCATGATGCCGGAATTGCGGTTGGGGCTGCTATCTCAGCCTATGGAGGTCCTGTTTCGACAGCTTCCGAGCATTCAAGTTGGGCTTTGTTAGGACCAAGACCCAACACCAAAAACTCTAGTCATTCGAATGAAGCGCTAGAAGAAATTTCTTTCAAGAAAGAAAATCAGCTCTTGGATTTTCTGGCGAAAGAACTCGCAAATGGAAAAATTATCGGTGTAGCTCGAGATCGACTTGAGTTTGGCCCCCGCGCTTTAGGGAATCGCAGCATCCTTGCTGATCCCAGAGCTGCTCATATGAAAGATAAGCTGAACGCTCGAGTGAAGCACAGAGAGAGCTTCAGACCCTTTGCAGCTTCAGTCTTGATGGAACACCAGGGTCAGTGGTTTGAAAATACCTTTCACGCTCCGACGATGGAAGCTGTTTTTCAGGTTCGCCCAACCATGCGACAAAAAATTGCAGGGGTTGTTCATGTGGATGGTTCTTGCCGGATTCAGTCGGTGAACCAAAAAGTACAACCGTTTTATTGGAATCTCATTGAGGCCTTCAGAAAAATAACTGGGGTCCCGATGCTGATTAACACCTCATTTAATGATAGTGAACCCATTGTATTAACCTATGAGGATGCTATCCGCTGTTTCCTTACGACTGAAATGGACTATCTGCTTTTAGAGGACAGGTTGTTCTCCAAAAAATCCCAAAGCCTTTCTCTTACCGCTTAATTTTTTCTAACCAAATTTCTAGCGCATGAGCCAAAGCACTGTCTGAATGATTTGCCACAGACTCGAACTGCTTGAGAAGTTCCGGAGCCGCATCACCTACGACCAAAGGATTTTTAGCCCAAGATAAGAGTTGAAGATCGTTGTAGTCATTTCCTAGGGCACAAGTGTGATCTTGAGAGAGCCCGTGTCGACGTCTCACCCAATCAGCCGCATGTCCCTTGGATACCTCGGGATGAAAAATTTCAATCCAAATCGATTGAGTATCGATGGGAGAGGTTGCTCGGACTACATTGAACGATTGTCCAAGGTCGCCCTTAATTCTTTCGAAAACTTTCGAACCAAGAGTAGGGGGTTGAATGATGATGAATTCGCTGGCCGAAAGAGGCAGTTTCTTCGCTTCTAATGGAGATCCATGATTCTGGTGGTAACTCAAGCGAGCTGTAAAATCGGAATTTGCTGGATTCACCGGGGTGAAAAAAAACTGATGGGTATTCGGAGCTTCCAGTTGAATTGTAAAATCTAAACTGACTTCCAGAGAAAGCTGTTGAAGGTATCCGTGTACTTCCACCACTTGGTTACTATTTAGGCTCCGATGGTGAAGCAGCTTTTTATCTTGCCAGTCGTAAATCCCCGCACCGGAGGAAAAAATAAGATAATCGATGGGAAAGCCTGGCTCCAACTCTTCTTCGACCCCCAAAAGACTTCGTCCGGTTGCGATAGCACAGACTCCTCCCATGCGTCGTGCGCGCTCAAAACTGTTTCGGTTCATTTCCGATAACGGAGTTTCTTTGCTCAGCAAAGTTCCATCTAAGTCTGACACAATCAGCATGTGTGGAATCTAACTCAGGTGGGATATAATGAAAAGCCGGGAGGGCAGTCTATCTCATGAAGATTCTCATCTTTTTCGTTTGCTGCTTTTGTTTTGCAATAAGGGCTGACTCTTTTCCCGATAAGAGTGTTCATTGGGGATACAAAGTAATTTATCATCCCAAACTTAAATCAGAGGAAGTACAGGCGCTACGAAAACACTTAAAAGCGAAAGAGGTGGGCGTGCTTTACCCGCCCGAGAAGAACTGGAAGCTTCCCACTGGATTTTTAAGTGTTTCTAGTTTTCTTCAAGAAGAGGAAATTAAATCACTCAGCGCCTCCATTCTCAAAGTAGAGTCCTCGGAAAAAACCCATCAGTTGAAAATAACAATGCAGTCCGGTTTAAATCCGAAAGAAAATAAACAGGCACTAACCATTTTTCAAATCCACAAAATCCAGGTGATTGCTCGGGAAGAAAAAGAGGGAGTTGTGAACTTTACGGTAAAAACCACTTTGGGAGCAGATCAAGTAAAGGGGATTCCTGAACTTGGGGAGTTAATAAAATGGTGCACCCGGGAGGATTCGAACCACCGACCCTCAGATTCGTAGTCTGATGCTCTATCCAACTGAGCTACGGGTGCGCACCTTTTTAGAGCGGTTACAATAGTCCAAATGCGCCTAAAATCAAGGATCGACTGGGACCGGATCCATGGTGGGTGCCTTTTCCATAATAAATTCCAATGGAAAAGCCTCTCCAGAAGCCAGTGTGTACTTTTCATCTAGAAAATGAACCACTTGGTTTCGGTATTCCCACTGGTAGCGTCGGGGGGACTCAGTTCCCTTCTCAAGCGTCTCTAAAGTGTAAACAAAGTCATTTTCCTCGTGTTTCGTTCGAAAAATGCGCGTGCTATCGAGCGGAAAAGAGCGAAAGCCGGGGTCGCAAACCCCCCCTGTTTTGTGGCAGTACGGAAAAACCATTAATCCCTCATTGCCCTCAATCGTAACTGAGCCAAACTTATTATCCTCTTTGGGAACTTCGCTCCCTGCTATCAGGATTTGGTATTCGGCTTTGAAATGATTAAAAAATTCGAGTGCAGGTATCTCGACTTTTTCTGCTCCAAAGAGGTTGAATGAAAGGGTGAGGCCCAAAATAAATAAAAGCCAACGTTTCATGGTCGATTCTCCTTTTAGGTGGATTATTTAACGATACCTTGATTTTTTCAAAAGGAATAACCTGTGGCCTTTAAAGGGATCACAAGTGTTAATATCTTATTTGTTAATGATTACGGGGATTTAAAGTGAGCCGCGATGGATTCGAACCATCGACCCCATCCTTAAAAGGGATGTGCTCTACCAACTGAGCTAGCGGCCCCCATAGACGACGAGCGTTAGTATTTATCCTGGACTGGCAGGTTTAGGCAAGACTCCTTTTGCTTCATGGTAAAATTTATTTATATGACGGCCCTACTTAAAAAACTGCTTTTAGGATTTAGCACCCTGGCTTTAGCTAGTACCGCTTCAAATTCCTACGAGGTGAGCCTCTTTACTGGGTTAAGTAAGGTGGTCAAATTGGGGGACCCCATTTCCATTACCCGTAAACAAAATCCGCAAGGCTATGAAAAAATTTCTATTTCTGACTCGGATGAACTTAAGTCGTTAAAAATTCAAGAGGGCCTTGCTTATTCCAGCCTGGGCCTAAAAATATACTATCGGCACAGTGGGGCTGCCCTAATACTCCTCCAAGAGCCGTTCGCTGGGAAAATCCGGTCTAAGAAAATAGCCCTTTTTCCTTTTGCTCCATCTCCCGTGGGGACTTGGGAGGAATATCTGGTGAAAGAGTTGGGGATTCCGGATTTTACAGTTACTGGCGGTCGATTGAATTCCAAAGCGTTGTTTTATTCCTGGGGGGATATCAGCTTCAATGCCATGGGACCTAACCAGCTAGCTTTGTATCGAGATAATAAGATTGCGAAATATCGTGAAAAAAACTTTGGTCGAGAGCTTCAAATTATGCCGAATTCTACTGGGGTAGGTGAACCCGAAAAAAGGGATTAAGAAAATTTAATTCGAGCAAACTTCCTCTTCCCGCACTGGAGGACATAAAGTTTGTCTTTTTCTACCTGGACCTTTTCTTCTTTCAAGACAGCCTCATCCAAGCGAACGGCCCCTTGAGACAGCAGCCTCTTTCCCTCACTCGTACTTGCAGCAAATTGGATATCCTGAAGCAGTTTTGGTATCCAAATCATTCCATCGCCAAAACTTTGAGAGAACTCAGGCATTTCGTCGGGAACTTCCTTTTTTGCAAAAACCTTTTCAAAGTTGGCTTCTGCTTGATCTGCCAATGAAGAAGAGTGAAACCGCTCTACGATTTCTTTAGCAAAGCTCGATTTAACGGCCTTCGGATGTCGCTTTCCAGCTTTAAGTTCCGCAAAAACATTCTCAATGTCCTGGGTTTCCAGGCTGCTTAATAAATCGAAATACTTTCGCATCATGGAATCTGGCAGACTCAGAAGCTTTCCATAAATTTGATCAGGAGATTCATCTACCCCAACATAGTTATTGAGCGACTTGCTCATTTTTTGAACCCCATCCAAACCCTCTAGCAAGGGCATCGTGATACACACTTGAGGTTCCAATTGGTAATCCTGCATCAGTTGTCTGCCCATTAGCAGATTAAACTTTTGATCTGTTCCACCCAATTCCACATCTGCTTTCAAGGCAACCGAATCATAGGCCTGAAGTAATGGATAGATAAACTCATGAAGCGAAATGCTCTGACCTTCTTTGTAGCGGCGATTAAAATCCTCGCGTTCCAACATTCTGGCAACATTCGCATGCGAGGCTAATCGAACAAAATCATAAGCAGTCATTTTTTCAAGCCACTCGCTATTAAATCGGATCACCGTTTTCTGAGGATCCAAAATTTTGTAAACCTGAGTTTTGTAAGTTTCCGTGTTTTTCAGAACTTCATCGCGAGTTAGCTGGGGCCGTGTCTTTGATTTGCCGGAAGGATCTCCCACTAAACCGGTAAAATCGCCAATCAAAAAAACAACGGTATGACCAAGTTTTTGGAATTGAGCCATTTTTTGAATAAGAACCGTATGTCCCAAATGAATATCAGGAGCGGTGGGATCAAAACCAGCTTTCACAACTAAAGGGTTGCCTGTTTTTACAGACTTTTCGAGTTTGGCCAGGAAATCCTTTTCGGGCAAGATTTCATGGGTGCCACGTTTTAATTCTTTGAGTTGTTCTTGTGCTGAAATCAATCGAGCTCTCCTTCATCCACATCGAGGCCAGTCACAGCGTATCGGTGTCTTTCAATTTTTGTGGCTTTGTGATGATCATTGATTGTAATCACCACAAAGGATACCCCAGGGTTGTCTTTTGATTGCTGGACCATGATTCTTCTTTTGGTCATGAATCTTCGAATCACTTCTTCAGGCTTCATTCCGATAACGGAACCAAACGCTCCAGTCATCCCTACATCCGTAATATAGGCGGTTCCACCGGGCAAAATTTGTTCGTCTGCCGTTTGTACGTGAGAGTGGCTTCCAACAACTGCAGAGACGCGTCCATTTAAATGCCAGCCCATTGCGTATTTCTCACTGGTGGCATCTGCATGCATATCTACCAATATCGAAACTGGAGTTCTGTGCTGGGCGAGTATCCGATCCACCTCTATGAAGGGGCACTCAATGTCGTCCATGAAAACCCGGCCCATTAAGTTGATTACTAAAAGAGAGTGCCCATTTTTTTCTAAAAGGATATGTCCGCGACCAGGGCACCGTTCTCTTGGGGGCTCTGGAAAATTGGCCGGACGAAGAATGCGATCCGTGGTTTCAAAGAGTGATAGCACTTCTTTATTATCCCAAATGTGATTTCCAGAGGTGAGAAGATCAAACCCCATCTCACACATTTCATTAAAAGTGCGTTTGTTGATTCCCTTTCCGCCAGCCAGATTCTCGGCATTACCAATGAGAAAGTCAGGTTTGTATTTTTCTTTGAGCTCGGGAAGAACATGCCGAACAGCTTTACGTCCAGGCTTTCCAAAAATATCTGCAAAATACAAAAGAACCATGCTTATGACTCAACCTTCTTAGCGGGAAAAAAACCGCGTTCTGTAACGATGGCCCCCATCCTAACATCATGATGCGTATGGGCAAGCTCTTGGTCGTGAAATTGTTGGTGGAAACCAATCCCCCAGCACAGGGGCAAAGGGTTTAGAGAAAGAAATCGGTCGTAATACCCAGCTCCGTTACCAACTCGGTTTCCGTACTTATCAAAAGCAACCCCTGGAACCAGGATGAGGTCCTCAGGCCCCCAAACATCCGTTTCGGGGGAATCCAAAGGCTCTAGAATCCCCAAGTAACCCGGCTGAAGCTGATCTTTGGAGACAACATCCACAAATTTTAGGTTTTTTGTCTCTGGAACTGTCTTAGGAAAAGCAAAGTTTCTTTGTATTAATGAAAAAAGATTTAAGAGATCAATTTCAGAAACTCTTCCGGCAAAAAGCCCGATTCTTCTGGCCTTTTTAAACTCGGGCTGGTGCAAGAGAGTCTTACAAACTTCTTGGCTGGCCCAAGACCTGAATTGAGCGTCTTTTGGGAAAGAAGCTTTCCAAGCCTCGCGAATCTGCCGCTTTACTTGATTTAGCGACTCAGTTGCAGATCCCATTCGACTTTTTCAAGAAGCTTCTGAGCTTTTGAGAGAACTGCGGCCCTTTGCTCAGAAGATTTCTTCTTTGATTTGATGAGATCACTGGCCAAATCAAAAGCCGCCAATATTGACGCTTTCTGAAGGCTCAAGGTCGGACTCTTTTTTCTTAGAGAATCAACCCGTCTTCGAACCATCTGAGCGACTTCTTCTAGATGCTCAGTTGTTTCATTTCCCTTCAGTTCGTAACGTTGATTGCCAATCAGTATATCAATGGTGTTCATGCAAAAAATTGTACCATTCTTCCGGTTAGGTTCCAATCTTTGCCACTTGGTCGATGGCCCCAAAAAGAGAGACGCCATTTAGAAGACAGTCAATTTCTAAATGGTCACCGGGCTGAAGCCAGGGAGTAGAAGGCTTTCCATTTTCGATAATTTCCTGAAATCGCTTTTCAGTCAGACATGCGAATCCAGATTCTTTTGACTCATTGGATACAGTCCCCGTTCCAACAATCGTTCCAGCCGAGAGGGGACGAGTTCGATTGGCGTGCGCGACTAATTCGCCAAACGAAAAATGCATCTCGCGACCATTGGGATGACCAAATACCTTATTGTTCAATTTCACTTCGACATTTAACAAGATTCTCTTTCCATCCCAGGCTGAACCCAATTCATCTGGAGTAACTACCATGGGAGCAAAGGAGGAATTTGGTTTCGACTGAAGAAATCCAAACTTCGTTTCAATTTCCTGTTTAACGATCTCTCGATAAGTAATGTCATTAAACAAACAAAACAGTGCAAAATAAGGGGCCATTTGATCGGCGGGTGTTCCCTTCGGAACATCCCTCAAAATTACCCCAAACTCAGCTTCAAAATCCCCACCAAACCCGATGTCCATGAGGTCGATAGGCGAAGACCAAGGCAACATGAAGTCACTGACTCCTTGATACATGAGGGGAGTGACTTTAGCTGATTCTGGCATCTGATCGCCTCGAGCTCGTCTTGCGCGAATGACATGTGAAAGAAAAGCACTTCCATCGTAGAACCCGTGGCAATGGGGCAGGGGACTAATACATTGCTGAAGATCTAGTTGAAAATCTGCTTTAGCTGTTTTGTTATTTAGCCCCTCAGAAAGCGCGCGCAACTTAGGCTCCCATGCGTTCCAGTTTTCCAATGCGGCGATAAGACTGATTTTGGGTTCCACTCGAATCGCTCGAGTATTATCTGAAGAAACAACAATCAGTTCTCCGTTTCGATTTGAAGGATCAGAGCTGGGGAGACTGGCTAATTTCATGGAAACTCCTTAAAAAGAAACTGATCAGGCTCGTCAAGACTGCAACTACCAAGAGCTGCAGCGTGAGTTTTTCTTGCGGCCTCAATCTGATCAGGAGTGAGTTCGCGTTCCTTCCACAAAAAAGTGGATTCTGTGAAAACAAAGTCTTTGGGTTCTTCAGAGCGCAGGCATTCTTCGATATCTTTCAGAGAAAACTCCTGCGGCCCCCAAGAATAAGCGTAGTTAACTGCAGCAAAGAAATTTACAAATCCAAACTCACCAGAATGAGAGAGTGGATGATGCATTCCTTGAGTTGCCTTGATCTTAACTCCGTTAGCAGCGCACTCATCGATAGCCATGGCGAGCTGCTCCGGCCTTGGAATAAACTTTCCACCGGTTCTGATTTTTAGTCCAGGCAAGATGGGACTTTGAGAGTTCTCATTAAGCCACTCGGACAGTATTCGGGTGACCCCCTCGAGAGTCTCTTGCCAAGCTCCTTCTAAACTTACTTCAAAATAAACATCCAACTCCCCTGGCCAAATCGTTTCAATTTGTTCTAGGGCGGGAAAAATAAATTCACCTGAGGTGATTGCCTGTCCCGGAGAAGTAACTGAGTCGGGCAATTTAACTTCGTAGCTCACCAGATCGAGTTTTGCCGAACTGTGATAGTAGCGCTCCTGAATTCGTCGCATTTCCCTAAAATCCCAATCTACACCCTTTACAAAGTCAGTATAGGAAACCGCAGTGTTGGGAGTGCTGAGCACGGAAATATTCCAAGGGGTTCCATTTGCCCCACATTCGTACAGCAGTTGGGAATTCAGCTTTTTTACCTCTGATAAAGAGAGAACCACTCGATTCATCAAGTACGGATGCTTAGCCGTCGTTCTAAAAGTGGCAGCCTTCTGCAATGTGCCATTGAGATCCAAGCTTGCTGGAGGAAACATTCCCGCATAATCAATGGTGCCTGCTAACAGGGCTATCTTGCTGGAATAGTGTGACATCTTGGGGGGAAACTTATCGGAAATAGGATCTCTTGACCACGAAAAAAAATCTCAGCTCTTCTCTAGAATAGCCGATAAGTCCCATAGATAGTTTTCTTGCCTCTGAATTTAAACCCGAAAAACAAGTGAATAGAAGGAGTCTCAAGTATGAGCAGTCCTTATGTCTCCCAGGATGTGGAAGTTAAGGAAAATGAACCCGAAACCTTGAAAGCCATTTTTGTAGAAAGTTATGAAAAATGTAGCTTTTGCGGTTCGAAATTAGTTTTCAGTCACGATTTGAACATTGGATTTCTGCAGGTGGTGGAAGTGGCTCGCTGTCCAGGGTGTGGAGTGACCATGAATCCAAAGAAGTTTACTCTTCAGTAAATCTGTAGGTCTTTATCTTAAAGAAAAATGCGTTCACGCTTCTTTAGTTCTTTGTGTATTTCCTTCTGTAAGTTCAATCGAATCGTCCGAGAAATTCTGGTGACATACATAAGGTCCTTTGCTTTTTCCGGGTCTTTCTTCAAGTAAATGGGTTTCAAAAACTTGATATGCCACTTGGCCGGTAAAGGAATTACGTTTAAGGGAACAGGTATGATAATTCCCAATAGGTCCTTTGCCCAACGAATCTGTTTTACCGTAATGTGGGTCTCCTCTGCACCGATCACAACCGTTGGAACAATCGGGGCTCCCGTCTGAAGAGCGAGCCGCACAAATCCCCTTCGAAATCTTCTCAATCGATAACGATATTTGGATGGCTTAAAATTGCCTTCTTCTCCCTCAGGAAAAAGAAGTAGGGGTTGCTTTCGATTAAGCACTTTTAACCCATTATCCAAGTTAGCAGCTACAAGACCCATTTTTTTTGCATGGACACTGATTTTGGGATTAAGAAACCAAAGCTTGTGAGCAATGATTCGTGGAACTCGTTGGGTAGCCAAATGAATTTGATGCCCTAGCATGAGGGCATCAAAACCCATAAAACCACTGTGATTCCCAATGACAATGCAGGGACCTACTCGAGGAATGTTTTCCGTTCCCTCGGTGGTGACCCGTAAATATTTTTGGAAGATTTCTAAAAGAAAATTAGGAAGGACCTTATAGGCTAGGTCTTCTTTGGTAAGGTCGCGGGAATCTAGGGCGCGGGTGACAGCCCTTTTAAAGAAAGCTTTCATTTGGCTAAACTGCTTGTGCGGTAGGGGACATTACTTTGATATGCCCCGATTTTTTTAAGCTAATTAATCCCTCGTACAAATCAACATCCCATTTTTCACTGTAATCCAAAATATCGGAGACGAAATGATATTCCACAACTTGAACCAGGGTGTGAAAATCATTGGGTGATAGGGCGGTTTTAACGGTGAGAGATTGCGCCACAAAGTCTACTTTCAATTCGAGAGGGGGAATTTGTTTTTGGATCCTTTTATATCTTTGGGCTTGTTTTTCCCCTTCTTGAACCAATAAACCCATCTCAAGAGGAATCAATTGCCCATTTTCGTAGGCCTCTGGGGCTTTGCGATTAAAAAGAAATCGAGGAGTATCCCAACTAAACATTCGGTAAATAGCCTTTAGCTGTTGGACCGAACCCGTTTCTGCGAATGTAATTTTTCCTTGAAGAAAATCAACTTTTCCTTCCTGGCCTGATTGCGCACCTCGAATCCAGAGAGTGCCCGTTCTTTCAAGTTCGGAAAGCGTGAGAAGAACATCTCCTAACCCTTGTGACTGGGCTAAAGGTAAAATCGAAGATCCCGAATGAACGTTTGATTGGTGAACCAGTTTTTCCACTTTGCCCAGGCCGGTTTTCATTTCTGAAACCAATTCCTGATCAGTGTTTTTAGATTCTGATTGAAGAATAAGACCTTTTAGAGAGTGGATCAGGTGAGTTAATTGATTTTTCTGCGAGCGCATTTCCGCTGCGCGAACGAGAAGATCCTGTGCTTTTTTATCTGAGAGCTGGGGGTTTTCCATGATGCCAAATAATTTGTTTTCAAGAGCGAAGGAACAATCTTCTTTTGTGAAGGATTGCCCCATCCAGACAATCAGCAAATCATGGGGAGATGATCGCAAGAGTGAAATTCCTGTTTTGCTCGCAGGTCCGTTTTCCATCATCACAATCTGCACTTTTTGCGAGCTAGGCGCGCGGTTGCAAAAACTTGCAATGCTACTTTCAAATGAAATCTGTATCAGGTCGTCTGATTGCCAGTGATTTAATAACTGTTTCGCCCAAGGGCTGAATTCGCCGAGAGCGATGACTTCACAAAGGGAGCCTTGCATCGGATTTCTCCTGGTTGGCTTTAGTGATCGTAGCGGCTGATGAAAAGTTTTCTCAAGTGTTCATTTTCTCTAGCAAGTTTCACTACAAATTCGGCATGTTTTGGGTAGTAACCATTACCAAAAAGAAGTTCTGCCGAAGAACTGATGCCCTCCGCCCCTAAGGCAACCTTGGTGAACGAAGTGGCCATGCTAAAAAAAATGATTTTTCCTGTTAAACCGCAACTGATTAAAGCGCTGACTTCGGTATTGGGAACGCTTGCAACGTTGATGATTACATCACATAGTTTACCACGCGTTGCCTTCTCTACCATTCTGCGCACGGCCAAGGGATCGGTGGCGTCTACAGACCAAACCGCATCACAGACTCCCAGCTTTTTGAGGTCCTTGGCTGCCTGAGGGTGCGGTTCAATCGCAAAAATTTTTCCCTTGGGCCCTACTTTATTACGCCCAGCAACGCAGCTTAAGACACCCGCTTTTCCTCCGGCTCCAATAACGAGGAGACTTTGGCCTTTTCGAGCTGTTGCGTGAACCAACGCAGGGGCTCCAGCTACATCGAAAAGTGCCATGGCCATTTTTTCGGGTAAATCAGTAGGGATTTTGGTTGCCATCCCCGTTTCAAATAAAACAGCATGACCTGTCGCGGCAATTTGATGGGTTTTCAGGTCGATAGAAGTAATTTTTTCAAGATGTAAGGGGGTTAAGGTAAGAGAAACCAGGGTTGCAATGCGATCTCCCACCTTGAATTTCAAGGGACCTGAATAACGAGAACCTATTTGCTTTACCCGACCAACAAGCATTCCTCCCGATCCGGTTACGCGGTTCTGTTGTTTTCCCCGCGTTCTACAATTTTCCAAGATGATTTCGCCAATTCGCTCAGCGTTCCCTGCCGTTTCTTTTTCCATTTGAACGAAGCTGGCTGCATCGATGTTGAGGCGTTCAACCTCGATCAAAATTTCATTGTTATAAACGGGAAGGCTATTATCCAGACGCTCAGCAGCCTGAGGAAGGGTGGCTGAGGAATCTAAAACTCGATGGACACCAAAGGCGTCTCCCTTTTTATTTCTTTCTTTTAACACCCGAACAAATTACTCATTTCTTTTTAATACGCCAAGTCGTATTCAGACGACGCTGACCCTTTGACCTTCTTAAACGAGCCAAGTAAGAAAAAGGCATGGCGAATTCGAAGCGTTTTATCGTGATTGCAGGAAATATTGGTTCGGGTAAAACCACTTTGACTCAGCTTTTAGCAGAGAGATATCGCTGGGAACCTCACTTTGAAGTCGTTGCGGAGAATCCCTATTTGGCGGATTTTTACGAAAACATGCCTCGGTGGTCTTTGCAGCTGCAGGTTTTCTTTCTTTCCAAGCGCTTTCAAGCCCATCAAAAAATTGTTTATGGGCCCAGCTCCGCTATCCAAGATCGTTCCATTTACGAAGATGCGCATATTTTTGCAAGAGCACTTTATGAAAGTGGCAAGATGGAAAAGCGCGATTACGAAAATTATTATGAGTTGTACAGCACGATGACTCAGCTTCTGCCGCCACCCGATTTGGTGGTTTATATGAGGCGTTCAGTTCCCTGTCTGCAGGAAAGAATTGCTCAAAGAGGAAGGGATTACGAAAAAAACATCCCTGATTCTTACTTGGATCAACTCAATGTTTGCTACGACGAGTGGATAGAGAAATACCAAATTGGAAAAGTTTTAACGGTCCAAGCCGACAATCTCGATCTCAAAAACAGAAAAGAAGATTTTGATTACGTGTGCAGTCGCCTAGAGCAATCTCTGGAACAGCCAGATTTGTTTTCAACTTGCTGACGATTTATTCTTCGTCTTGACCCTCTAAAAACTGGGGCATTTCTTTTTTTGCGATTGCTTGTGCAAGAGCTAAGTGTTCTGGAGTGCCGATCATTTTTTCAAGTTGAGCCATCTCGATTGGGCGCTGCTGAGTTGCATAGCCCTTTTTCAAATTCAGAACTCTTTGAGCAGAAACTTCAATGCGCTCTTTGGAGATCTTTTTATTCTCTACTGCTTTGACTAAAGCTTCATACGCAGCCACTGGAAATCCCGCATCGCCTCGGTAGATGAGCATGTCACAGCCAGCTTGAATGGCCATAACCGCCGACTCCTCGACTCCGTAGTTATCAGCAATTGCTTTCATTTCCATATCATCTGAAAAAACGACTTTTTGGAATCTGAGTTGAGCTCTCAAAATATCATTAATAATTTTGGGAGAAAGTGTAGCTGGCAAATCGGGATCCAGACTCTTATTAATCAAATGAGCCGTCATGATAGCTTCGACTCGGCTTCTGATTAATCGACGAAAGGGTATGAATTCGATTTTTTCACAGTCATCAAAATTTCTATCCACAAAGGGAAGAGTTAAGTGAGAATCCTCTGTAGTGTCTCCATGTCCGGGGAAATGTTTAGCTACTGCTGCAACCCCAGCTTTTTGTAAACCACGACAGACTCCTGAGCCCATCTTGGCGCACATTTCAGGATCGGAAGAAAAAGCTCTCCCTGCCATAATGGGATTATTGGGGTTCGTCAGTACGTCTGCTACTGGAGCAAAGTCGACGTTCACACCAATCGCTGTCAGTTCTTCTCCCATTGCTAGCCCCAAATGAAAGGCCAATTTGGGAGAACCGATTTCGCCAACGAGGTCCATTCCTGGAAATTGTGTAAAAGGTGGAGAAAGGCGATTCACTTTTCCTCCCTCATGATCAATGGAAATGAGGAGAGGGGGGGAATCTTTCAAGCGACACTCAAACTGAAGGCTATTCGACAGCATTGCTAGTTGAACTGGAGATTCAGCATTTCTCCGGAAGTAAATGGTTCCACCGATATTGAATTCTTGAATCGCTTTTTTGAAATCTGCGGGAACAGTGTAACCGTCAAAACCTACTAAGAAGAGTTGACCAATTTGTTTTCGAATGTCGACAGACGTAGCCATAAAGTATCCTAAATTATAGATTTTTCAGAAAATTAAGGCAAGAAGTGGAGATCAGTCTTTTTCGTCTTTAGGCGTTCGGATGATGGAACGTTTATTGGACGCAAGGACGCGCTTTCTCAAACGTAAGTGATTTGGGGTCACTTCAACGACTTCGTCATCTGCTAACCAGGCAATGCACCATTCCAAAGTGAGCGCGGGAACAGGGGTCAAGATGATGTTTTCATCGCTTCCTGCAGCTCGGATATTCGTAAGCTTTTTCTCGCGGGTAATGTCTACGTTAATATCATTGGGGCGATTATTCTCCCCGATGATCATGCCTTCGTAGACCTCAGTGCCTTCTTTAACCAGCATTTTCCCACGATCTTCGAGATTAAAAATAGCGTAAGGAGTGGTTTTACCAGGACGATCCGCAACCAAGGCTCCATTGATACGATCAATGATGTGCCCTTTATGAGGAATGTATCCATTAAAATAGGAACTCATCAATCCAAGTCCGCGAGTGTCATTCAGAAATTGAGCTCTAAAACCAATCAGACCTCGTGAAGGAATATCAAACTCCAAACGGACTCGATCAGCTCCCATTTTCTGAAGGTTGGTCATCTCCCCTTTTCGAATGCCTAACTTTTCTGTGACGGCGCCCACACAGTTTTCAGGGATATCCATAACGACGTGTTCTAGAGGCTCTTCTAAAACCCCATTATTATCGCGATTGATTACTTTAGGTCTTCCCAACATGAACTCAAAGCCTTCTCGACGCATTTGTTCAGCAAGCACTGCAAACTGAAGTTCTCCGCGACCTCTCAAAATAATTACGTCACTGGTTTGTCCGCGTTCCGCAAGTAAAGAAACGTTGGTTCTTAATTCTTTCTCAATACGATCCCAAAGCACTCTGGAAGTTAAACGATTCCCATCTCTGCCCGCTGTGGGAGAGCCATTGACGAGCATCTCAATCGAAATGGTGGGCTGTTCAACGTAAATACGTTTTAGAGGTTCGGGCTTTCCTGCCTCACAAACCGTATCTCCGATTTTAAGTTCTTCAATTCCGGCGACAATCGCAATGTCTCCAGCGCCGGCTACTTCAACGGGTACAGTCTTCAGTCCTTCGTAGGCAAAAAGAGCAGTAATCTTTGTCTCAGGGGAGGCGCCATTTTCTTGGCAAAGAATGACCTTGTCTCCGATTTTTACTTGTCCCGAAAAAATTTTTCCAACAGCCAAACGGCCTAGGTAATCACTATAATTCGTATTGGTGATTAACATTCGAAGCGGACCTTCTTCAATTTTTGGTCCGGGAATATGTTCTAAGATAGCATCGAAAAGTAATGTGAGATCTTTTCCGTTTTCTCGGTCTTCGGGGTCTTTTACCGCGATTCTCTTTCGCGCATTCGTGTAAATAATGGGAAAGTCAATTTGGTGATCTTTCGCATCTAAATCTAAAAACAAACCGTAAACTTCATCGAGAACTTCTTTGGGCCGCGCATCGGGTCGGTCGATCTTATTCATGACGACCACGATTTTTAAATCGCGTTCCATGGCGTGCTTAAGAACAAATCGAGTTTGAGGGAGTGGACCCTCAGCTGCATCGACCAGAAGAAGAACTCCGTCGACCATTTCTAATCCGCGCTCAACCTCACCTCCGAAATCAGCGTGGCCAGGGGTGTCTACTAGGTTTACTCGAACGCCCTTATAAATAACGGATCCGTTTTTAGCGACCAGAGTAATCCCGCGCTCTTTTTCGAGATCGAGACTGTCCATGGCTCGTTCAGCTACCTGCTGGTTCTGGCGAAAAGTACCAGCTTGCCAGAGGAGCCCGTCCACCAAAGTGGTTTTGCCATGGTCAACGTGGGCAATAATGGCAATATTGCGAATTTTGTCGTTCGTGTGTGACATGATTAAAAGAAGTAGGTTTATACCAAAGTTTCACACTTTGCGTTAGCGAAAAGTCATAGCCTTTGATACAAGGGCAGCCCATGAAACCAGAGACAAAATGCGCTAACTGCTGGAAAGAGCCAGAAAGCTGCATTTGTGCTCAGATTCAGCCGATTCAGAACACTCTTGAGGTTTTAATTCTCCAACACCCGCAAGAGGCCCGTTCCCCGTTAACCACTAGCCGGCTTTTAGCCCTGGGGCTTGATCATTGTACCCATCGGGTGGGGTTTTCCTGGGGCTCCCTCAAAGCGGCTTTGAAGAAAGAAGCCAAGCCTGACAACTGGGCCGTTCTGTTCGTGGGAACTCAGAAAAATTCGGAGAAAATAGTCCAAAACAAACCCTTTGAGGTGGTGGATAGAAAGGGCAATGCCGTTTCCTGGGATGGTTTGAAAGGTCTCGTAGTCTTGGATGGAAACTGGAAACAATCGAAAACTCTTTGGTGGAGAAACCCCTGGCTTTTGAAATTAAAGCGCATTGTTCTGAACCCCTCGGAACCCTCTTTATACGGAAACATCAGAAAAGAGCCGCGTTCGGGTTTGCTATCAACGATTGAAGCAACTGCCTTAGCTTTGGAGGCTCTAGGGGAAAAATCAGGAGCCCGAGATCACCTGATCCATATTTTTGAAGATCAGATTAAAGCTTGGAAGAAACTTCCTTAAGAACGAGATCAACCGTTTCTTGAATTGGTTTTTGAATTTTTGCTCCAGCAGCAAATTTATGCCCGCCTCCGCCAAACTTTTTTGCAATTTCAACAACCGGTTGATTATGCAAACCCCGAAGACTGAGTTTGGTTGTTCCATTATCTTCTTCGCGAAAAAGAGCTACGATTTTTACATCCCGAAGAACAGTGAGATGGCCAATGAAACTTTCAGTATCTTCAATCGTGGCTTGGCTTTGATCACGATCGGATTTACTGATGCTCACCCAAGCAAACTGACCTTGGCACTCAAGCTTGAGCGTTTGCAGGGTTTTCCCCAAGAGTCTTAATTTCTCTGCACTGTCTTTGCCAAAAACGCTCTGGAATACTTGTTCAGGTTTGACTCCCGTGCGCAAGAGATCCGCAACTGTCTCATGAGTCGAAGGCGATGTTCTTTGAAACCGAAAATTTCCTGTATCCGTCAGAATAGCTACGTAGAGCGCTTGGGCCATTTCGAAAGTAAGTTCGGTCCCCTCGCTTTTAATGAATCGGTAGACGATCTCACCCGAAGAA
This sequence comes from Bdellovibrio sp. ZAP7, assembly GCA_945878405.1. Lineage (GTDB taxonomy): Bacteria > Bdellovibrionota > FAC87 > UBA2466 > UBA2466 > RFNO01. The sequence goes on along the minus strand of CAMCTJ010000001.1, from coordinate 127,258 downwards.
CCCGATTTCTCATCGATGAGGTGGCCTGAGGTATCTTGTAATTCTTTCACATGGTGATCGACGAAGAGGATGGGAACCTTCAGGTTTTCAACGACAGGAGCCAGTGTCCCCAGCATTTTTACTTCATTGGTATCCACAATAATGACTGCATCTACCTCCGGAACTTTCAGTCCCGAGCTAAAAACCTGGATGATGCGTGAGGGGTCAATAACTTCGAATTTTTCCGGGGTGGGAGAGGGGTTGATGACCCAAGCTTCTTTTCCAGTTTTTTTTAAATGATGGTAGAGGGCTATTTCCGAGCCAATTCCGTCTCCATCGGGCTGGACATGGGTGGAGATAAGAAAGCGACGGTTCTGTCTTAAGGTGTCAGCGAATTTGTTCAAAGGACCTTCATTATAGGCGAAGGAGTTTCCCTTTTAAAGTGAATCAGGAGTCGATAATCTATATTCACTATGGAAAAACTTATTATCACAGCGGCGATCACGGGAGCTGAATTATCTAAGGCTCAGTGTCCCGCACTTCCTGTGACTCCTGAAGAACAAGCTGCAGCAGCTAAAGAAGCAGTAGATGCTGGTGCTTCAGTGATTCACTTGCATGTTCGCGACGAGCAGGGGAGGCCATCCCAAAAGCTTGAGCACTTCAAAGTGTCGGTGGAGGCAATTCGACGTGCCTGTAAAGGAAATGAGCCGGTAATTCAATTTTCAACTGGGGGTGCAGTGGGGGAAAACATCGCAAATCGGGTGGCTCCTTTAACTTTAAAACCCGAAATGGCCTCATTTAACTTAGGGACCATCAATTTTGGCGAAGAGATTTTTGTAAATACCTTCTCTGACATGAGAGCTCTTACGAAATCGTTTCATGAGAACAAAATTATTCCTGAATTTGAAATCTACGAAGCTGGCCACCTAGACAATCTAAAAAAACTCATCAAGGAAGGGCTTCTGCACCCCCCCTTTCACTGTCAATTCGTGTTGGGGGTTCCCGGAGCCTTATCGGGAGAGTTTTCATCGTTGACTTTTCTGGTTCAGAATCTGCCAGCTCAATCTACTTGGGCGGTAGCTGGAATTGGTCGGTATGAACTTCCTTTGGCTGTCCATTCCCTTGTGATGGGCGGACACGTTCGAGTTGGTTTAGAAGATAATATTTTTTATTCCAAGGGAATGCCTGCGAAAAGCAACGCTCAGCTCGTCGAGAGAATCGTTCGAATTGCAAATGAAGTCGGCAGGCCCGTAGCCAACATTGCCGAAGCTCGAAAACTCTTACTCCACTAATGAGACCGCTTTGGCTTCTTTCAGAAGAAGTTCGCAAGCAAGGTCTGGACTTTCCATCACGGAATACGTGGTGATCGTGAAAGAAGTGGGAGAAAAAGCATACTCTCGAATGGGAATAGCCTTTCGAATTGGTTCGTCTTCCTGATAAGCGATCATCAAATAATGTCCAATCAGGTTTTCAAGCCCACTTACTCCGTCGTTAAAATCCAAAGACGTCTTCGAAATGCTTGAAGCCCAGCGATCAAAATTAATCGAGTTTCTTCTTTTGGTAAGTAAGTAACGCAGTTTAGCGATTCTCTCGACTTCTGCCTGTCGGAAACCAAAAAGATCTGCATTTTCTGAAATCACAGATTCATCTGTTTCCAAATAATTGACGAGAGCTCTCTTTTTTCTTCCCAAATCTTTTTCCATGTACATCTGGGTTTCAAAAAGCACTTCGGAGAATCTCTCCGGATGATTGCGTCTCAGATCGGTCGGTAAAAAATCTTCAATCGGTTCTTTGCAACCGATGAGAGCCGCAGTGAGGGCTGGCCGATATCGGGAATGCCCATCGCTTGCCACTAACTTTTTTGCAATGCGATCCCGATTTAGAAATCCTAAAAGAATAGAGAGCGAGGAACCGGGACCCACGCCGCCATTCCAGAGATAATATTTTTTAGTCCCTGGAGAATCCTGAATTTCAACGTGAAAAGGTCGAGGAAGAAATCGATATCGGGGAGAGTCTTGGTAACCCTTCAGAAACTCTTCAAAGGAATGGTGTTCCTTTGTCCCGGGTAAAATCCGGTCATGTAAACTGCCAAAAGCTCCCGGCCACAGACTGTAGGGCTCCCAATTCGGCTTGGGATCTGCTCCATGGCAACGTAAGCAATCCGTTGGATTTACTTCTACCTGAGCGGGCTCTTGGGTTTTAAAGTGAATGCTGTAAAAAGCATAGGAGGCGGTGGCGGGCTCATATTCGATCATCTCTGCCGTATCGTAAAAGCTATCACTGGGTAAGCCCGATAAGGCCAGGAGCAGTTTGGCGTCGGGTCCAAAAAAGATAATTCGAGGATGAGTTGCATTGGAACTGTGATTGCTGTGACTGTCGTACTGAAGAACAAAATAGGTCCGATAGGCCTCTGGTAGCCGTTCCAGCAATTCTTCCACTGTTTTTACTTCTGGTTCGGCGCCTTTCACCCAGCCTAGGATCTCCGAAGCACTCGTAATCGGGGATTGATCAATCGCGGGTGGAACCAGAGCGGACAGAGCCAGTTGGGAAAAAACAAAAAAACTAATGAACCACATTAAGATTTAGACGCCTCAACAAAACGTAATCGGACTTCAGCTAGGATGTTCTTAAGCAGCTCCGCTTCTTCTTTGGTTAAATTACCGCGACTTTTTTCCTCAAGAATTGCCAAGATTTCAATGTTCTGTTTGGCTAACTCAATATTTTTGTTTTTCTTTCCAGTTTGAGGATCTGGGGCATGTCCCATGTTCATTAGGGAGCTGGTTGCGAACGACAAAACAAGAGTCGAAAAATCTAATTTATCTGCCATGGTTTAAATCCTTAAGGTTTTTCAACAGGAGCTTTAGCAGCATTTGAAGCTGCTACTAAATCGCGAACAGATTTGACCGCAGTCTCGACAGGACTCTTGTCAGCAGCTTGCGCAGCCACTGGAGCCGGAGCCGTCGGAACGGCTGGAGCTGGAGTAGGAGCTGCTGCTGCGGCTGTTGCTGGAGCAGGTGCAACGGCTGCTGGTTTCGCTGGAGCTGCAGCAGGTTTTGCTTTGGCCTTTGCTTGTGCTTGAGCCTCTAGGTCGCGTAATTTTTTACGACGTACCTGTAATTCAGAAAAGTCCAAAGTATAAACAGCGGCTTTGTCTTCTTCGACCAAAGCCAATTTGTTGGCAATTTCGGGCTGATCTCCAGTACCGGTGAAAAGGGCCTTTAGTTTTGCGGAGGTCACAGTCTTCATCAGAGTTAACTCTTCGACTGTTTTCATTTCCACTGTCATGAGAAACTTTTCTTTTGAGTTTTGGATGAGATCCACAAACCGATCCGGAACTTTTACTATTTGAGTAAATGGGGCTACCTGAGCATTGTCATAAGTGACACAGAAGATCCCTTCTTTCTGAGAACTGTAGGGACTCGCAAATCTAAAAATGAGTCGATAAACCTGGACATTAAACTGGGCGGGATCCCAAACAACCCACACGTTGAGAGCGCCTCTGACATCTCCCGGAGAAATGCCCATTTTGGGGCTCGCTTTTGCGCGTTTTCCACCCACTAGGGCAGTAATCACCGCATAGAGGGAAAAAAATAAGCCACCAGCGGCAAGAAGAGCAAGAATAAGACTTAACGTGACTGGCATCTGGCACCTCGAAAAATCATGAATACTTTAAGCTATTTCGCCCAAAAGGTCTAACACTCCCGGGCCTTATTTGTCGAGCACAAGTCCCCTAATGAAGAGGATTTCCTCGAAGATTATTCAGAACGAAAAGTATCCCCGAACCGAAGAAAAGAACCCCAATTAAAATATTAAATCCATTGTTAAACGGCTGGATACTAGCTTTTGGATCTTCTCGACGGATTTTTCGAATTGTTTCAATGGTTCGATACACTATCCATGGTCCACCGGCGATCAAACCAAAGCCAATCAAAATGAGCGCCCAGTTTCCCCATTCCATGGGACCCTTCATATTCAGTCTCCTTATGCTGTGCGATAATTATGCTACATCAGGGAAACATCTCGCAAGCCTTTCCCATGGTAAAATAAGAACTTATTTATGAGCTCTTCCCTTCTCATTTTTGATACCCACCCCATTCAATACCGAGCACCCGTCTTTCGCGAGCTCATGAAAAAACTACCCCAGGCGGAGGTGGTTTTTTTTAACTCACGATTTGACGGAAAAAAATGGTGGTTCCAAGAGGTAGATAAGATCCCAAAACAAGAGTTTGGCCTTCCGCTTGAGAGCGGCTATCGGAATCGAACCCTAGAGACCCAAAAGCTGAGTTTCATAGAAAAAGTAGCGGCACTCAATCGGGTCTTGGGAGAGGAGAAACCGCAGGCAGTCCTTTTTTATGGCTATTATCAAGTCGAACATTGGATTTTGCGGATTCTCTGTGCTCAGAAAAAAATTCCGCTTATTTTCGTCGGAGAAACTTTCGATTGGCGGGGCTCTCTTTTGCGCAGAGGTATTAAGCGAGTTCTCATCAATTACTTCTTCCGAAAGGTCGCGGGTTTCATCGCTATCGGTAAGCGAACGGTAGATTACTATCGGCAGTGGGGTGTCTCCCCTTCAAAAATTACCTCTGCTAAATACTGCACTGACCTTGCCCCTTTTGTTTTGTCTGAACCTGAGGCGAATACCGTTCGGTCTGAAATTCGAAAAAATCTAGGGATTTCCCCTGATGCGTTTCTACTTCTGTTTGTGGGGCGCCTCTTTGACAGAAAGCGCCCGCAAGACCTCCTGGAGATTCATCTGAATTTACAAAAACAGGGACTGATTCACACCGTTTTTGTGGGCAATGGAGAACTCAGCGAAGTTCTTCAATCCAGAGCAGAGGGAATGCCGAATGTTCATTTTGTTGGATTTAAAAATCAAAATGAAATTAAAAACTTTTACTATGCAGCAGATCTGCTCGTTGTTCCTTCTGATTTTGAGACTTGGGGCTTAGTAGTTAATGAGGCCTTCAGTTGCCGGCTTCCTGCTTTGGTTACCGATCAGTGTGGAGTTGCAGGAGATTTGGTCTTAAGCGGACAAACGGGTGATATTTATCCGGTGGGTGACTGTAAAGCCGCGACAGAAAAAATCAGTCGATTAGTGAAAGACTGTTCGATTTCCAAAACCTGGGGAATGAATGCTCGGGCATTAGTTTTAAAAGGCTACCAACCAGAACAATTCGCGAGCAGTATTTTAAAATCTTTCGAAAGCGTTACTTTAGTTGAAGCGTAAGGCAGTTTTCGGTGGAAGAGGCGCGTGAGTCCATGATCTTTCCACCGTGACTTTCAATGATGAGCTTTGCGATTGCCAGTGAAAGACCTAAGTTTTTATGATGGTGCATTTCAGAAGAGCCTGTCTCAAAAGGTTTGAAAGCATCTTCCGGGAGTGACTCCCCATTCCAAGAAATACTCAGAACAATGTGTCCCGCTTCATTTCGCGTTTTTAAAGAAACTGAAGTGCCGGGATGGGCGCGAGAAATGATTGAAGTAATAATTCGGTTTAGAGCAAGCTCCATTTTTTCCCAATCTAATTTTTCTTGCCCTACCTGTTCTGAGGAATACTCAAACTTCAGATGTTTGTTTTGTGCACTGGACTTGAGTTCTTCCAACATTTGTTGGATCTGTTTATCCAAGTCGATTTGACCCAATTTTAATTTTCCCGTCGATTCAAGCCGAGTGTAGGTTAAAACTTCAGTCACAATTTCAGAAAAGCGGTGAACTGCCCCAGAAAGAGCAGAGACTGACTTTTGAAGATCTTTACTCAATTCTGCCTGTGACTGCGACAGAAGAGACATGAATGATTGCAGCACGGTGAGGGGAGTGTTTAGTTCATGAGAGATCAAAGATAGGAAACGTGCCTTAGCTTTATCTAAAATGGACAACTCCGAGAGACTTTTCTCTAGGGCACGATTCTTTTCCTCTAATTCCCGTCTCAGCTGAAAAGCTTCATTCGCCTGTTTGAGAGTCAGTTTCAGCTCTTCAGGATCCCATGGTTTGGCGATATAGCGATAAATATGCCCTCGATTGATTGCATCAATAACAGATTCGATATCGGTGTAGCCTGTCAGTAGGATTCGAGTCGAATGAGGACTAAGTTTTTTTGCTTTTTCCAAAAGCTCAACCCCTGACATATCCGGCATTCTTTGGTCAGATACGATCACATGAAATCTCTGAGCCCCCATTAATTGGAGAGCTTCCAGCGGAGAAGTGGTGGTCGTGACTTGAAAAAGACCTCTCAATAGCCGGTTGAGTGCCTGCAAGTTATCTTTTTCATCATCGACTAAAAGTATGGGATCAAGTAGGGGATGCAATTGTGTCTGCTCCAGTTTATCTTTAGAATCATAGGGAATCAGGACGCAGGTTTCAAGGAGAGGTATGGGATCGATCGATACAGTCTTATTTGAGCTGAGAACTTTCGAGCCAAGTCGAACTTTCGCCGCAGAGGCCCATATTGGGAACAGACTTGAGTACGACACTATCTGGAGACAGGCTCAAGCAGATCCAGTAACATTTTGGGAAGAATCCGCACGAAACATCACTTGGTTTAGTCGTTGGAAGCGACCTCTGATTTGGAAAGAGCCCTACGCTCAATGGTTTGAAGGCGGTACCACCAATGCAGCTTACAATTGCCTTGATCGACATTTAAAAGAAGGACTTGGTAATAAAACGGCAATTATTTGGGAGGGCGAGGATGGCTCTTCCCAAAATCTGAGTTACCAAGCGTTATTTGAAAAAGTTTGTCAGCTCTCGAACGTTCTTGAAGTTAAATTTGGACTAAAGCCCGGGGACACGGCTGCTATTTACATGCCTTTGGTGCCTGAGGCGATTATTGCCATGCTGGCCTGTGCGCGGATTGGGGTTGTCCATAGTGTGATTTTTGGTGGATTCAGTGGGCCTGCCATTCGAGATAGAGTTCAAGATGCTGAATGTAAAGTTATCTTGACCGCCGATGTCGGGTATCGTCGTGGTCAGGAGATTGAACTTTTAAAAACGATTGATTCAGTCATGCCTGAAATGCCCACGGTCCAAAACGTACTTGTTCTTAAGCGAAAAACAGACACGGTTTTAAAAGAAAAGCACAGTGATTGGAATCTGTTGGTAGATCAGGAGGCCAAAACTCACTTTCCCAAGCCCTTTGATTCAGAACACCCTCTTTTTCTTCTTTATACGAGCGGAACAACAGGCAAGCCTAAAGGAATTATTCATTCCACGGGTGGCTATTTAGTCGGAGTCAGTACCACCGCTAAGTGGATTTTTGATCTAAAAACAACAGACGTTTTTTGGTGTACTGCAGATATCGGTTGGATCACCGGGCACAGCTATGTGGTTTACGGACTTCTCAGTCACGGGGCCACTATTGTTCTCTATGAAGGAGCTCCGTTTCACCCGCATCCCGGACGATTTTGGGAAATTGTTGATAAACACAAAGTCTCGATCCTCTACACTGCTCCCACAGCCATTCGTGCATTTATGCGGGCCGGGGATGAGCACCCCAGGAAATATCAACTTTCTACTCTTCGTCTTTTGGGCAGTGTCGGGGAGCCTATCAATCCTGAGGCTTGGATGTGGTACCACACGGAAATCGGAAGAGGGCGCTGCCCGATTGTTGATACTTGGTGGCAGACCGAGACCGGTTGTATTCTCATTTCTCCAATCCCCGGCGTAACTACCACCAGACCTGGCTCAGCGACAAAACCCTTTCCTGGAATTCTGGCCGATGTCGTAAATGAAGAAGGAAAGAGTTGTTCTCCTAATGAGGGAGGATATCTAGTGATTAAACATCCCTGGCCCTCAATGCTCCGAGGAATTTACAAGAATCCGGAAAGGTACAAAGAGGCCTACTGGACCAAATTTCCAGGCATGTACTTTACTGGCGATAGTGCGCACCGAGATGATCGCGGTTATTTTTGGATTAAAGGTCGAGTCGATGATGTCATCAATGTTTCAGGACATCGGCTCGGTACCATGGAAGTTGAAAGTGCTCTGGTGAGTCATCCAGCGGTAGCCGAGGCGGCCGTTGTGGGGCGTCCGGATCCGATTAAGGGGCAGGCCTTGGTTGCCTTTGTTACGCCTCGTGGAGATGAAACAAAAGTTTCGGTGAAAGAGTTAGTACGAGAGCTAAAAGAACACGTTAGCAGAGAAATTGGAGCAATTGCCCGTCCCGACGAAATTAAGTTAACGAGAACACTTCCTAAAACTCGAAGCGGAAAAATCATGCGTCGGCTTTTAAAAGATCTCGCCGAAGGAAAAGAACCTACGGGAGATACTACGACGCTGGAAAATCAAGCTTTGATAGAGCTCATCGAAGATTAACTTTTTAAAGCCTTTTCTAGTCGGATCATAGCTTCTTTCAGCTGGGCAGTCGGAACGGTAAGAGCGAGTCTGAAAAAGCCTTCTCCCTCTTTTCCAAAGCCGATCCCTGGTGTGACTACCAGTCCCTGATTTGCAATGAGGCGCTTCGCAAAATCCATCGACAATTCTTTTCCTGGCACTTTTGCCCAGACAAAAAAAGTTGCTTTCGGATAAAAAGTTTCAATGCCCATCCGGTTCATTTCGTTCAGGACGATTTCGCGTCGTTCAAAATAAAGCTTTCGGATCGGCTCAATTAGGGGCTCAGCGTTTGCCAGTGCAAATTCTGAAGCTTTTTGAACCGCAAGAAGGGGGCCCGAATCAATATTTGTTTTTACTCTGAGAAGGCCTGCAATTAACTCCGGATTTCCTACCGCAAAAGCAATTCTCCAGCCCGTCATGTTGAATGTTTTTGAAAGCGAGTGAAACTCAATGGCTACTTCCTTGGCGCCCGGAATTTCCAAAAGGCTCAGTGGCTTATCTTTTTTGTCAAAATACATTTCGCTGTAGGCATTATCTGAAACGAGTATCGTTCGGTGTTTTCGGGCCAAAGCCACCATTTCCGTCATGACTTCTCTGGAGCAAGTCGCGGAAGTAGGGTTGCATGGAAAATTGACCAAAATGTATTTGGGTTGATGAATGAGAAGAAGAGTTTCCAACTCGTTTAAGTCAGGTTGGAACTGATTCTCCCAACGATGAGGAAGGGGAATGGGAATTCCACCCGCTAATTGGATCGCGGTTGAAAAAATGGGGTAGCCAGGAGAGGGGTAAAGACACTTGTCCCCAGGATTTACAAAGGCCAAAGGAAAATGGGCAATTCCTTCTTTGGATCCAATGAGTGCAAGCACTTCATTTTCAGGATTTAACTGAACCCCAAATCGGCCTTGAAACCATTTCGCAACTTCAGTCCGAAAAGAAAGTGTTCCCTCATAGGGGGAATAAGCATGATTAAGAGGCTCCGCGGAGGCCTTTTGTAACTCGCGAATGATTGGCTCTGGAGTCGGCTGATCGGGATCTCCAATAGCAAGGCTCAGTAAATCCACACCCCGCTTCTGGGCCTCTGCTTTAATATTATTAATTTCGCTAAAAATATAAGGAGGAAGACTCAATAGACGTTGAGATTGCTGAAATCCATTCATAATTTCTCCATGTCTTGAAAAGAATAAAGCCCTGGTCTTTTTTGACCCGCAATGAATTTGGCTGCAATTAAAGCCCCTTTAGCAAAAACTCTTCGGTGATTCACTCGATGGGTGAGGGTGAGTTCTTCGTCTTCTGAAAAGAAAGAAATGGTGTGGGTTCCCTTTTCGTCTCCTGCTCGTGCCGATTGCACTTGAATATTTTTATTTCCCTGTGCCTGCAGAATCTGCAGAAGGGATTTCATCGTTCCACTCGGCGAGTCCTTTTTTCCTCTGTGGTGAATTTCAGAAGCGAGTACGTCGTATCCCAATACTGCTGCTACTGAAGAGTGCTCCAGCATTTTCATCATGAGATTCATTCCCGGGCTTGTATTAGACGTCATCAGAACGGGATGTTTTCCTGAGTAGGTTTTTATTTTTTCAATTTGAGATGGGGTAAATCCTGTTGTGCCAATAACTATCGGTTCTTGGATCTTCTCAAGGAGCTCAAGCGTGGCCTCTGGACGGCTAAAGTCAATCCACACATGAACAGGTTCTCTAGCAGGATCAGATAACTGCCTTACAGGAATAGTTTCTAGCGAAAGAACAGTGCGCTTATTCGCAATAGCATCGCAGAACTCGAGTCTATCTTCCCCTAACACAAATCCCGGCTCTAACAGACAGGCAAGCTCTTGTCCCATTCGGCCAGTGGCTCCAAGAAGTCCGACCTTATAGATCACGAGACCAACTCCAAGCTCAAGAGTTGTTGATAAATCTTTTCTTGGGTTTCCTTTTGAACAGGAACCAACGGAAGGCGAAGCTGATTTAGGCCGCGCCCCATCTTTTCTAAAGCGAATTTGAGGGGGGCGGGATTGGTTTCCGCAAAAAGTGTTTTTATCAAAGGGGATAACTTTTTCTGAAGTATAAAGGCCTCTTGAAACTTCCCCGACCTCAAAAGGGAATCGAGCTGAACAAACTGTGCGGGAATAATATTAGCAGAAGCAGAGATAATCCCGTTCGCACCTAAAGAAAACAAAGTCGCAAAAGCATCATCATCACCCGCTAAAATAGATTTTCCCTCGGGCAGAGGAGAGGCAAACAAAGAAAGCCACTGACTATGAAGGCCAGTGGCCTCTTTTAATCCTTTGATGTTGGGGTGTTGCCAAAGACGAGAAACCGTTTCGGGAAGCAGGTTTACTCCGGTTCGAGAAGGCACGTTGTAGAGAACCAGGGGAATCGGGCTTTTATCTGCAAGGTACTGATAATGAGCGACGAGCCCTTCTTGCGTGGGCCGATTATAGTAGGGGGTCACAACTAGAGCCGCATGGGCTCCTAAATCTTTTGCCTCGAGAATCAGTTTCAAAACAGAGTCGGTATTATTTCCTCCACAACCAGCTATGACCTCTTTCTTTTTATTTGAAGCAAGTCTAACCGCCGTCTGAATGAGAAGCTTTCTCTCCTCTGCATACAGAGTAGGGCCTTCACCTGTAGTTCCACAGGGAACCAAGCCCTCTACTCCAGAATCCAATAGCCACGAGCAGTGTTTTTCAAAAGAGCCTAGATCGACAGCCCCCGCCTGATTAAAAAAGGTGGTCGTTGCGACCCAAACACCCTGAAAGTTCATACACTCGGCCTTTTGCCTTGGCTGTAAGTAAAAACTTTTTCAAAGCCCGTCATTATTTCTGGAATGTTGACTGTGAAACAGTAGTTCGCTGGACCTTGAAGCAGCAACATCTTAGAGACTGGACTGATATCCACAACAAGTTCTCCACCCGGTACGATCACTTCAATCGGAAGTGGCTGGAGATAAGTTTCGGAATAAATAATTGCGGCAGCGGCTGCACCTGTCCCGCAAGCGAGTGTTTCGCCTTCTACCCCTCTTTCAAAAGTGGTTGCCTTAATTCTCGGACCTACCAACCGCTCAAAAAAAGTAACGTTCGCTCCTTCAGGACCCATCGCAGGATGGCTTCGCAGATCTTTTCCAACTTGCCAAATAGGATAACTGTTAAGGTCCTTCACCTCTACTACGGCATGGGGCACGCCGGTATTGATCAAACTTACTTCAACACTGTATTTATCTGTTGCGACTACTTTTTGTTCGTATTCAAATCGCTCGTAGCTTTTGGGTGTTAGAGTTACTTCCACTAATCCCGGGCCCTTCATTTGGCCTTTGATCACGCCAGCTTTTGTTTCAATACAGATGGGTACATCATTAGGAAAATAGGTTTCTGTTAAATATCGAATGGCACATCGAGCAGCGTTGCCACACATTTCAGCTTGGCTGCCGTCCGAATTATAGAAAATCCATTTCGCGTGATATTTTTCTGATTTCGTTAGAACCACTAACCCATCAGCACCTACTCCATAATTTCTATCGCATAGCCAGGAAATTTCTCTTGGGTAAAATGGACTCGGTTCACTTTGCATCGAATCCATAAACAAAAAATCATTTCCGCATCCCTGCATTTTAATGAAATTAAATTCCATGCTTACTTTCTTTTCTGAGTTTCTTTAATTGGGTCAACGTAGGGAGTCGGATCTCCTTTTACACCACAGCCACAAAGCAAACTAAAACAGAGGCTTAATAGTACGACCCGGAACCTTTTCATGCCGGGGGTTGTACCACAGGGCCGAACGGGTATCTAGAGGCCCTTTGAAAGCACGGAAATAACCGAATTTATTCCCTGATCCAGCAAGGAAGGTTCAATATTTAAAGGGGGAGCTATTCGAATAACATGATCGTGGGTTTCCTTACACAGGACCCCTTGTTGAGCCAGAATCTCACAGTATTTTCGGGCTCCGCCTGCCGACGGTTCGAGCTCGATTCCAATCAAGAGACCTTTTCCCCGGATTTCTTTGATTAAAGGAGAAGAAATCTTCATTAACTTTTTTAGAACTTCATTTCCCAGCTCAAGGGAGCGCTTGGAGAGGTCTTCATCTTTAAGAACTTTCAACGAGGCTCTCGCGACGGAACACGCGAGCGGATTTCCTCCAAAGGTCGAACCATGTTGGCCAGGTTTTATGACCTCCATAACAGAGGTTCTTCCCACAACAGCTGAAATAGGAAGAAGTCCCCCACCCAAAGATTTGCCCAGAATCAATAGATCGGGCTGTATGTTTTCGTGTTGAAAACAAAAATCTGCGCCCGTTCGCCCCAGACCGGTCTGGATTTCATCGACCATCAGTAGAACTTCATACTTATCGCAAATCCTTCTCAGATCTTTTAGGTATCCGGACTTAGGTAATAGAATACCTGCTTCCGCTTGGATCGGTTCAACAAAAACCCCCACAGTATTCTTATCGATAGCATTCTCGATGGCATCGGCATTATCGAAAGGAACTATTTTGAAACCCGGAGTAAAGGGACCAAATCCATCTCGATAAGCGGGATCTGTAGAAAAGGAAACGATGGTCACCGTTCTTCCATGAAAATTATTTTCAACACAAATAATATTGGCCTGATCCGCATCGACCCCTTTTTTCTCGTAACCCCACTTTCGAGCAATTTTAATCGCAGTTTCGCAAGCTTCAGCCCCGCTGTTCATCGCAAGAACCATTTCTAAGCCAACAAATTTAGCCAGTTCTTCTGAAAAATAGCCAAACTCTTCTGCATAAAAAGCTCGAGAGCAAACCGCTAATTTTTGTAGCTGATTTAGCAGTGCTTGAACGATTCTCGGGTGTTGATGGCCAAAGTTGAGGGCTGAATAACAGGATAAAAAATCAATGTACTCTTTGCCTTCAACGTCAGCCACTTTGGCTCCATCACCCCGCCGAAGCACTAGGGGGAGGGGATGGTAATTATGGGCACCAAAGGTTTCAGCTTTTTCAATGAGGGAATCGGTCAGTTTCATAGGAGCCGCAATGTAGCACTGTCGGGTTTATATGACCACCCCCCTTGATTTTCAACGAAGGGAATGTAAAAGAACAACATGGGTTTTTATTTAGAGCTTGTCCCCGAGCCAACAAAGCGTGAGGAATTTAGAGAAGTTCCGCCGCCTAAGACCTATTGGATTCTTTATGCAATTGCTGTTTTTGCCGTTGGCTGCATGATGGCTGCTGCCTATCAGGTTTTGGGGGACCTTCTCAGTGCCGGTACGGTTTGGGATTTGCTTATTTTGGGAATTCTTGCCCTGGTTATTTTGTTATTTGGGGCTGTCGGCTTTAAGATGGCTGCTCTTCGCCGCTTTATTCGGGTCGCTGGTACCCAATTACAAACGGGTTATTTTTGTTTTGGGTATCCCTTAGTCCTGAGAAAAGTGAATCGAGAGGATGTTAAGGAAGTCGTTCTTTTGAATCAAAAGCCTGCGCCCAATCTAGCTCCCCAATTTCATGATGATCCCCAATATTTCATCCGAGGCCATTGGAGAGTCGTGGTGTATCCAAACCATCACCGCCCCCTTCTCATCGACAAGCACGTAGAAAAAGAGGCTCTCGAATCGATTTATCAATGGGTAAGCGTGTGGTGGAAGTCTGTCTAACGGCTAGCGTTTGTCTGGTTTGTCATCGAGGCGAATTTCGTAGAGATTACTGACCCCCGGCTTGACTTCGAGGGGTCGGTTATCATCGATACCAAAAATTTCATTCACAAAATGGATATTATAAGTGCGATTGGCGGGCAGTCTTTCAACTCTAAATGGTTTGCCTGGTTCTGTTTCCCCTAATTGTTCGGTATCGCTAAAGACTTTTACTCGTCGATTGGTAACAATAACTAAGTCACCCAGTTCAACTTTCTTCAAGGTTCTAGAAATGGGCCGCATTTTGCTTTTAACCAAAACATTTTCAGCAACTGTCTCGTGGTCTTTTAGACGGACTGAATAGTTGATGGAAGTGTCGCAAGGAACCAGAGCGGTTCCGGGTGTCGCAAGCTTTTCAACACCGTCAATGATGACGATAGCCCCTGGCGGATCGGTTTCAAATCGTAGTTCACAGTTGTTGATGACTTGCGGATTGACTGCAGCAGGAACCGTCGACTTTGTGGCCTTTACGGAACAGTTGGGATTTTTCGCCGGATCACAAGAACCAATCAGTCTTGGATCTTGTGTTTCGATTTTTACCGGAATGACTGTCTGTCCTGATAAGAGCATATGGTAAAGATAGGCCGTTACTGCAATCAGCCCCGAGGCCGCAACGACTTTTGCGAGGCCTGAAACTCGCCCTTGAGGGAGATCATCATCTTGGTTTAGCTTCTGCGCGTCTGAATTTATTGAACCCCAAGTATCTTTCGAGATGTCTTGATTGGTAATCGAATGTGTATCCAGCTTAATTCCACCCGGTGTCGTAATAAGACTGACATCTTTTGACTCATCAAGCTTATTTGTCTCGACTCTTTTCTCTACGATTTTCTGTAGAGTTGAAGACTTCGATTGGGTCACTCTAGTTGGGGAAGGTGGGCTTGGGGCCGGAGTCGCTGGTCGCGCAACGATGGTTTTCGCTATTGTCTCGGGAACATCGATGTCTCCTTCGGGATTTGTATCTGAAAGAGTGTTTTTTGCGGTGGATTGAGACTTCGATTCAAGTGGGGGATGAGTTTCTTTTGTTTTAGAATCAACATCATCCAGTCGAACTACCGCCGAAGGGACGCTGTCTTGATCGATAAAAGTAACGTGGCTTACTCGGTCCTGATCTGATGCTGTGATGGACCCCTCGCCAATTGAATTGTCTATCTCAAATTCATTAGCCGCCAATTCTGGAGCTTCTGAATTGCCTTGTGAAAACGGTACTGATTGGCGAGTTAAAACCTCAATACGTTTTTTCTCAGTTGTAATTTCATCTTTGAAAAGTCGCTGCATCATATTTGCCAGCTCATTTTCTCGAAAGCCCGGATAGTGCTTATTCAAGTGCTCCTGAATCTGGCGTTGCATCGCTCCAGCCGATTGGTAGCGTTGCGTGCTATTTTTGGAGAGCGACTTCATTACGATTCGCTCCAAATCGGGAGTCACTTTCGGATTAAATTGAGAGGGGCGAGGAACAACGCAATCTTGAATCAGTCGAAGGGTGGATAGGTCACTCTCTGCTGTAAATAATCTTTTTCCAGCGAGAAGTTCCCAAAAAATAATTCCTGTAGAAAACAGGTCTGTGAGATGGGCAATGGGTTCCCCAGCTGCTTGCTCAGGGGACATATAACCAAATTTTCCTTTGATCACTCCAGACTTAGTTTGTTCTAGCTTGTCTTTCCAATTAGCAATTCCAAAGTCTACGATTTTAACCGACCCATCATAGGACAACATGATGTTTTGCGGAGACATGTCTCGATGAATGATATTTTGAGGCTGTCCTGTGAAATCATCTTTTTTGCTGTGGGCATAATCTAAGCCCTTACAGGTTTCATTAATAATAAAGAGCGTGCATTCAATAGGCAGAGAGTACTGCAGTTTCTTCAACTTATTGACGACCTGTCTGAGGTTCTTTCCGTTTACAAACTCCATAACGAGCAGAAAAGTTTCCCCAAATTTTACGAAATCTAGGATCTGAACAATGTTAGAATGTTGGAGACTGCTACCAATTCGAGCCTCTGTTTCAAACATTCTGCGGAAAGTATCGTCTTCAAGGTGATCGGGGAGGATTCTCTTGATGGCGAGGTGTTTTTCAAAACCGCTTGCACCGGTAGATTTTGCTCGATAGACCTCGGCCATGCCGCCAGTGGCAAGCCGTTCTAGTAGCAGGTACTTTCCCATTTTGTAAGGTTTGAAATCCAAACTCCACAATCCTCCATAAGTGTTTTCGGTAATTTCCCCAGAAATATTCAATAAGATCTGTCACTTTTGGTCGTGTTCTTGACCTGACGCATTATATTAGGCTAGAGAATTGTAAGTATTTCAAGAAATCCGCGTGACTGCCTTGAAATGCCTCAGTATATTTCGAGCTCTTGGCTTAGACTAATCGTGTTACATACGGTTTTGTGGGAGGGAGTTTATGGCCGCAGGCAATCCAGTAAAAAACGCCATTAATAGTTTTATGGGCATGTTTTCCAGCGATCTCGCTATCGATTTGGGAACTGCTAATACCCTAGTGTACGCAAAGAACCGAGGACTCATTATCGATGAGCCTTCAGTTGTTGCAGTTCATAAAAATCCCAGAGGGGGTCCAAGCCGAGTTCTCGCTGTGGGTCGAGAAGCTAAAGAAATGTTGGGAAGAACTCCTGGAAGCATTGTTGCTATTCGTCCCATGAAAGACGGAGTGATTGCAGATTTTGAAGTAACCCAAAGCATGTTGAGATACTTCATCTCCAAATCCCAAGAGCGAATCAGTTTAGTGAGACCTCGAATCATTATTTGTGTTCCCTTCGGAATTACCCAAGTAGAGAGAAGGGCTGTTCGAGAATCAGCTCAATCTGCTGGGGCACGAGAAGTATTTCTCATTGAAGAACCCATGGCTGCAGCGATAGGAGCTGGGCTTCCAATTACAGAACCCTCCGGAAATATGATTGTAGATATCGGTGGAGGAACAACAGAAGTTGCCGTGATCTCTTTGGGCGGAATTGTTTATAGCCAATCGGTCAGAGTTGCCGGTGACAAGTTTGATGACGCTATCGTTAACTACATTAAGCGTCAGTACAATCTCTTGATTGGTGATCGAACTGCCGAACACATCAAAATTGAAATTGGAAATGCTTTTCCTTTCGATGAAGTCAAATACACCGAAGTGAAAGGCCGCGATCTCGTTGTTGGCAGTCCCAAAACGATCACAGTGAGCAGCGATGAAATTCGTGAAGCTCTAGTTGATCAAGTGAATATTGTTGTCGATGCTGTGAAGCAAGCTCTTGAGAGAACTCCTCCCGAACTTGCTGCTGATATCGTCGATAAGGGAATCGTGCTCGCAGGGGGCGGTTCCATGTTGGCCAACTTCGATGTCTTGATTCGAGAGCGCACCGGTCTCCCAGTCATGTACGCTGAAGACCCACTCAAGTGTGTTGTGATTGGATCGGGAAAAGTTCTCGATCAGTTAGATCTCTTGAAGTCTTTGACCATCGACTAAAGATTTTCCTTGGGGGCCTCTATTCAGCGGGGCCCCACTTAGGACTTTTACACTCTTTTCCTTCTGGAGATATTCTTCTTTTCAGTGCTCCATCGTCTGTAAGGACGTAAATGGCATAATTTCCCGTCTCATTACTTGCGATGGCAAAGTGTCTTCCTGTAGGTCCCCAAGACGGATTTTCGTGGTTAATTCTTCTTCTTCCCTGGTCTCCCACAGTAATTCTGGAAAGATTATTTCCGCTGGGTTCAATTGAATAAATATCAAAATTCCCATTGGGAGCCCGTTGGGCTGCAAAGAGAATTTTATCTCCCTTAGGGGACCATGCAGGTGTGGCATTGTACTTTCCGGCAAAAGTGATCTGGCGGGTTAGATTTGAATTCAGATCGGCAATATAAATCATGGGGCTTCCGCTTCTCGCACTTGAGAAAACCAGCTCTCGGCCATTGGGGGACCAGCTCGCCTCTACTTCAAACAGCAAATTCGGATTAACTGTTTGGGGAGCTGATTGGGTCATCGATTTGAGCTGTAAGTTTCTGCTCAGGGGTTCCGGCTCAGATGAGCCATTAGGCGAAATAAAATAGAGCTCTGGTTTTCCAGTAAAGCTCATAGTGACCACTCCTCGATTTCCGTTCTCGCTCCAAGCAGCGCCACTATTCATACCGTCCTTAAAATAAAGTACGCTTCTTGCTCCCGTAGCCAGGTTATGCTTTTTCAGAACTGCGCCTCGCTTTCGCACTCCGCGCGAAATCAGAAACTCAAATTGCGTATAAGAAATATTTGACCCGTCATTCATCCAGGCAGGACTGAGTGAAAGTGTTTTGTCAGCGGTTAGAGCAAGCAGGTTATTTCCATCCGAATCTGCAATGTAAATTTCCTTTGCGGGTGATCGCCGCTGTGAAAGATCATGACAGACCATCAAAATCCGGCTCTTAAATAATCCTTTTTCTCCTGTTAATGCTTTGAGAATATTCTCAGAAAGCTCATGAATGATTCGCGTTGTATTATTTGAACCCGATTGATAGGTCTGTCCGAAAATACGCTTTTGGCCAGGGATATCGAAGAACTGAGCTTCTAAAGAAACCCTATCTGCCTCTAGGCGATACCCGACTCGGAGTACAAAAGTGGCTCCCAGGGGTGACCACTTCGTGTAATCTATGTCACTTCCTGATTCCTTATCCGCAGCAATAGCGGCTGAGTCGGGAATAAATTCAAAGAGATTTATGAATTCTAGGTCGGACATAATCTGGCTTCGTATGCGACTCGCATGACCCGTGTCGCCTCCTCCGCCCAGATTTTTAATTTCCCCCACCGCAATTTTTGCTCTTCGTACACCAGCCCCTGTTACTGACAGATAGATTTCGCCCTGACAGAGAGTCCCGATTAAGAGAAAACAGAATGTTAATAATCTCATCTTTATTCCTAGGGTTTAAAGTTTATGGTGATTTCATCTTCGATCAAACCTCGATCTTCCGGAATCGGAAAGGGCTGCGCATCATCAATAGCTTGAAGAACCGCAGAATCATAGAGCAGATCACGGGATGGCTTTACGATCTTTCTCCATTTCACTCGACCATTCGATAAAAGCATTAATTTTACCTCAGCGACCAGACCCTTCTTCTGCTGCCAGGAGAAGATATTAAATTGCTGCTTGATACTTTCAGTGAGTATCCCAACATATTTATCTTTTGCGGTCCCCACGACTCCAGAGCTCGAAGTTCCTTCGGACAACCTATTGCCTTTGATCTTGCCTCGACCTTTTGTTCCGCCCTTGTTTTGAAGTCCTTTAAGCGCCTGCTCTCTCTTTGCTTCTTCTAAAGCTTCTCGAAGTGCCTGCTCGCGTTCCTGCTCTTTCTCTTTCAGCTTATCAGATGCCTTCTCTTTTTTGGTTTTGGAAAGAGCATCTTCCATCACGTCTTTCGGGGTTGTTTTAGTTTCGACGGGCTTTTGAGTCGAAGTCTCAGGCTTAGCCACCTCGGGAAGTAGGGGATTAATCTTTTCATTCACTAATTGGTCCGGCAATCCGACCACATCCACTTGCACAAAAGACTGCGCTGAAATCTCAGACTTCTTACCAAAGAGGAGGTCCGCTAGAGACATTCCCTTGGTGCTCGACATAAAAATGACCGTACCGGCTAAAATGAAGTGAAATAAGAGCGAGCCAATCAGAGCAGGCTTTGGAATTTTAATGAATTGATGGGAGGCCATTTCCATTGGAGAGTGCCCAGTTATTTTTTGCTGCTCTGGGACGGAGACGAAACTTCCGTCATCAACCCAATTTTGTGAACACCACTATTTTTGATCAAAGCCATTGTTGAGGCCACGATACCGTAGGCCAAGTCAGAGTCTGCCCGAATAAAAATCTCTTTCTGTTCACGTTTTTTGAAGGTCTCTTTCAGCTTGTTCTCAAGTGAATCTCTAGAAATCTCAGCTTTTCCTAAAAACAACTTTTTATCTTTAGTAATGGTCAGAACGACTGGATCTGATTCCATGGGAAGGGATTTGGTAGCAGCTTTGGGTAGTTGAACAGAAATTCCCGACTCCATCAGAGGGGCAGCCACCATGAAAATAATCAAGAGTACTAACATCACGTCTACAAATGGTGTGATGTTAATCTCAGAAAGTGGCTGAGAATCATCTGAACTGGTTTTAAAACCTGCCATAGTTATCTACTGAGATAAAAAATTTCTCTTTACGATATTTAGAAAATCGCCAGCGAAATTTTCCATCTGAGCTTTTTGGTTGCGGATTTTGCTGTTGAAATAGTTATAGCCCATCGAAGCTGGAATAGCGGCAAAAAGACCTACCGCAGTGGCAATTAAAGCTTCCGAAATGCTAGGGGCGACGACTGCAAGACTTGCGCCCCCCTGATTTCCAATGTTTTGAAAAGCACTCATGATTCCCCAAACAGTTCCAAAAAGTCCGATAAAGGGAGCAGAGCTGGCGGTCGTTGCTAAAAAAGTCATCGAGCTTTCTAGTTTCAAAACCTCATTCCGACTCGCAGTGCTTAGAGCGCGTTCCAAATTGTGAATAGAGGATTCCGGCGGAATGATTTGGGAAACATCGCTAACGCCTGTTATTTTTTCCCCTTTTTGCTTTTGTCTCTCTATCAATTTTTGAAGTTCTTTGTAGCCGGCCTGAAAGATCTTGGCCGCCGGAGCAGTAGAAAACTTCTTGGATTCCCCGTAAATAAAATCAAGGCTTCGTCCACTCCAAAAGACTTCCAGGAACTCTTCTGAGAGAGCTGCTAGCTGGCCTATGGTCTTCCACTTAGTATAGATGATTGCCCAGCTCAGAACGGAAAAAGATAAGAGCAAAAGCAGTACGAGAAATACGATTGGGCCCGTCTGAAGAATCAGATCCCACGTATTAAGAGAAGTAGCCGCTTCTTTTGTTGTTTCAGCAAATGCTATTTGTGTCCAAATCATGATGTTCTTGAAATGTTTTGAGGATTTAGTGTAAGAGACCCTTCTGGTAGCGTCAAGGAGGCACGGTGCAGCAAGAAAAAAAAGTAGTGGTCATCGGCGCCGGAATCGCCGGAAGCGAGGCTAGCTGGCAAATAGCGCAGCACGGAATTGAAGTAGAGCTTTATGAAATGCGGCCAGTTCGACCTACTGCGGCTCATAAAACGGATCAATTCAGTGAGTTGGTCTGCAGTAATAGTTTTGGAAGCGATAATCCTGGCTCTGCATCCCGAATGCTCAAAGATGAGATCCGGTCCATGGGTTCTCTTACTCTAGAAGTTGCTCGAGAGTGTTCGGTACCTGCCGGAGCCTCATTGGCAGTGGATAGAAATTTGTTTGCTCAGATGATGACCGAACGTTTATCGAGTCATCCCAAAATTAAGATCAAGCGAGAAGAGGTCCTTGAAATACCAAACGAGGGAGTCGTCGTTCTGGCAACAGGACCCCTCACATCCGATTCCCTTAGTAACTCTTTGGGAAGTCTTCTGGGGACAAAGTCTCTTTATTTTTACGATGCGATTTCTCCCATTGTCGCAACTGACAGTTTGGACCTTTCGCAGATGTTTTTTGCAAATCGATATAACAAGGGTGAGACCCCTGATTTTCTCAATATTCCACTCAGCCAAGAACGGTATGACCAGTTTATTCAGGATATTCTAGGAGGGGAGGTTGTACTTCCTCATGATTTTGAAGAAGAAAAATATTTTGAAGGCTGTATGCCCATTGAGGCCATTGCCAGTCGGGGACCTAGAACTCTGGCTTTTGGTCCCATGAAGCCAGTGGGTTTACCCGATCCCAAAACTGGAAAAATGCCCTATGCCGTTATCCAACTTCGGGCTGAAAACCGCTTTCGAACAGCTTATAACCTTGTAGGGTTTCAAACTAAGCTTAGGTACAAAGAACAAGAAAGAATTTTTAGAACCTTACCCGGGCTTCAGGAGGCAGAGTTTCTTCGATTAGGTTCTATGCACCGAAATACTTTTATCGATTCCCCCCAGCATTTGCTTCCCACGCTCCAACTGAAGCAACACTTGCGTGTTTTCATTGCGGGCCAATTGACTGGAACTGAAGGATATCTGGAGTCTTCGGCTGGCGGGCTTTTGGCGGGAATGAATGCAGCTCGACTTATTCAGGGATCTGATTTGCTGGTTCTACCGATAACAACGATGTTAGGGGCGCTTCTCGGTTCCATTACGGATTCCAATCGGAAAGACTTTCAACCATCAAACGTAAATATGGGGCTTCTTCCTCCAGACGACTTCACCGGAAAAAAGGACAAAAAAGCTAAGTACGCTCGCTACGCTTTACGTTCCCAGCGGGATCTTCATACTTGGATGTCAGGAAATCACTTGGGTGGGTTATAAGCTTTTGCGCTAAGGGCATCGAGCTCACTTGGAAAGAGACCTTTGCCCTTTCCTTGGGGACTACTGATTCTCGTTCGAAGAGAGATGGGCGAGGGGGAGATACTATTCTGCACTGAGGGCGTATGGTTTGGGGATTTTTCTTTTAAGGTTTTTATTTCTCGGTTCGTTTTCGAAATCTCAAATTCAATCTGCATTTGCGTAAGCTCTTGAAGAGTGGCAATGAAGGCTTCGGTATATTGAGCGATCAATGAAGAACCGGAACCGTCAGTTGGGTCACTTGTAGAATCAAGGCTCTTACTAGCTTTTCCTAATTCCTCAAGGTAACTGGGTTCTTCTTGAATCTTTGGAAGTGAAAAATTTTTGCCCAGCGTAGCGATCTCTTTAGAAAAACTTTCCCCCATTTTGCTGTAAACATCTGCGACTGAAGCCGCCATCGGAGAGGGTTGAGCACTATTTGTTCGGCCACCTGAAGAACTTGAGGGGCTTGAGGACGATGACTTTGACAATCCTCGAGGCTTTGCAAATTCTGCTTTCCGTTCTTCGGGTGTGACTGATTCATTGGCTAGAGCCAAATGACCGAGGAGCAGCAAAGCCATTAAATTGTGAAAAGGAAACTTCATTGGCTTATTCTGGTTGCAGAAAGTCTGCCAAAGTCGCCCCCTGAGCCAGAGCATAATATTCCAATAAAAACAAATGGTTGCAACAGTGTTCTTTCTGAATACACTCTCGATTTTCGCTAAGTTTTAAACACCGCGGCCATAGCTTTACACATTGAAGACATTTTGTTTAGGCGCCGGCTCAAACTGGTCGATAAGGAGAGTTGAGGGAACTATGCTTAAGTCACCTATTTTACTTGGAATGATTGGGCTCTTGTTAGTGCAGCCTTGCTATGCCGGTTCTTCTGAGTCTGAACTTCTTGATAAATATAATGAGGATCCTTCTCTACTTTTGGATCCTTCAACCTATGTGGAGGCACCTCCTGAGGAGCGTCAACCAGCTAGCGCCCCTGAAGCTGTCGCACCCGCGGTCGAGGAGGCTCCCGTTCAGATAGTTGAGCCAACCCCACAAATCGTTGAACCAGTAACGGTAGCGCCCGTACCCGAAATGCCTGCTGTTGAGGAAATGGAAATAAAAATTTCAGAAGCTCCGGTTGAGGAAAAACCAGTTGTCGAAGAAAAAGAAGTAAAAGTTTCTGAAGTCCCAGCAGCGCCAGCTGTTTCAGTGGCTCCAGTAGAGCCGCCGGTGCCAGTCGCGGAAGCAATGCCAGCAGCGACAGAAGTTGCTGGCCCACCAGAGCCTAAGCCCGAACTAGTAAAATCGGAAATGGTAGCTTTGCCTGGAGTGACCGATTATTCGATTATCTTATCTGGAGAACAGTTTTTCCCCTCTGTCATTCGGATGAAACAAAACGGAAACAAAAACCGGCTTCTATTTGTTACTACCGGTGCCAAGCCAGCAGCTCTAGTTTTTGTTAAGCCAAGAATCCAACGCTGGATAGCAAGTCAATCAGACAGTAAGTCCGTGGAAGAATACCGCGAAGTCGGTACTTCCAAAGTCACGGAGATTGAATTCGATGCAGAGCCAGGGGTTTATGAATATTACGATGCTTTGAGCGGTGCTCGAGGCGAAATCAAAGTCGAGTAGAAAGAGCCACCACATGTCAGTTTTCGAAACATCAGTCCAGGTTTTCCTAGGTCCCGTTGCACAATATCTCAAAGACGATTCTGTGACAGAAATTATGATCAATGGACCGAAACAAATATTCATTGAGCGAGCAGGACAAGTAGAAATGGTGGAAGCAAAATTTGAGGATGAGCAGGCTCTTATGGCTGCTGTCAGAAACATCTCCCAATATGTTGGGCGACCTATTTCGGAAGAAGCCCCTTTTCTAGATGCCCGTTTGCCGGACGGATCTCGAATTCATGCTGTTGTTCCTCCGGTGGCAAAGAACGGAACGACCGTTTGTATTCGAAAGTTTTCCAAGAATAAATTGGAGCTTAAAGATCTGATTTCACGTGGAGCGCTTACTCCCGATGCAGCTCGATTCATCGATGTCTGTCTTTATCTGAAAAAAAATATCATCGTTTCTGGAGGCACGGGCTCCGGAAAGACCACCATTTTAAATATTCTGGCGAGCCGATGTCAGCCCGAACAGCGTATTGTGGTGCTTGAGGATTCCTCGGAATTAAGGATTCACAACAAGCATGTCGTTTATTTTGAGGGTCGACCAGCGAACGAGTATGGAAAGGGTACTGTAACCCTGAGAGATCTGGTGAAGTCATCACTTAGGTTGCGACCCGATAGAGTGATTGTGGGAGAGGTACGAGGTGGGGAAGCTCTCGACCTGATCAGTTCGATGAACACAGGACATTCGGGTTCTATGGGAACCGTCCACTCAAATAATCCCAAAGAATGTTTAACGCGTCTTGAAACATTAGCCCTTATGACGGATTCAGAAGTGCCCGTTCAGGCGGTCCGAGCTCAAGTGTCATCTGCGATTCAAGTTGTCCTTCAGCTTTCTCGTCTTCAAGACGGATCCAGAAAAGTAACCCATATTTCAGAATGTTTGGGGATGGACCTTCAGGGAAACTATCAAACTAATGATATTTATCTTTTCGAGCAGTGGGGCCGAGACAAAGACGGAAAAGTTCTAGGAATTCTAAACCCCACGGGAAACCTACCGAGTTTTATGAGGGAAATAGAGGTAAATCAGCTCCCTTTTCCAAAAGAGATGTTCCATAAAAAACAAAATCCCCCAGGATCACAAAACCAGGCTGCTTAATTATTCTTCCTGCCGGGTGGATTCATGAGTGTGGCGTAGAAAGCCCGTAGTTCAGTTAAGATAGAGGAAGCTTCCTCATTCCAGGGCTTTAGAAAGATCAAAACTTGTTCTGAATCGCGCTTAAACTCAAGAAGCCCGATATTTTCCATTAACTTAAACGCATTGGTGAAATTCTGTGTAGAAACACACTCAGTCGCAAAGCCTTTGTTTTCTTCGACCCGTAAAACTGCTCCTCGCACGACTTTCTGTAAAGCCGTTTTGACTTCCTGTTCGCCAATGGCTTCCTTCTGGATGGTTTCAAATGCAATGAGATAACTTTCAATAAGATCCCGATTAAGCCTCAGGAAAACCGAGTGATCGCCAGTGAAAACCGGCTGGTTTAAGTAATCAATATTTCGGCTGATCTCGTCACTAAAAGTACTTGAGGGACTAAAAAAGAACTCAAACTTGAAAATGTTTCTCAAGGTAAAGGCGTGTTTTAGGATCTGATCCCGTTGTTGGCTTTGGGATCTGGCCATTGAGAGGCTAGTAATACTCGGGATAACAAAGCAGTGAATGGCATTATTTTTATAAAAAACCATATTGATACGTTTGCGTTCCTCTAAAAAGTATCGAACAGGAACAGTTGTTTCTGATTGGAGAGTCTGGTTTCCCAAAAGCTTTTTTACATTGCTCTCTACGGCTCTCTTTAACTGTTCTGGCTCATCCCCGCAGCTGAGTTCTACGCGGGACCAAGTAGCGTAACGCCCGAGTAAGTGAGAGGCTCTGAGGATCTCCTCCAGGCTTAGCGAGTTCCGTTCATGAGATAAAAGAACGCTCGCCAAGATAGACTTTGGTGTTACAGGAGTAACGTCGTTAATTGATTTGCAAATCTGAAATGCCAGCTTTTGGAGCATGAGCGCTGAATCGAGCCCTTGATCAGTTCCCAGTTGAGTCTCCCCTTTAACAGAAATCCCAGGGGCAAAACGCACGTAAACTTTTCCAATGTTTCGTTGAAATAGCTTTCGTGATTGAACCAATCCCTTCGCGGATTCTTTTTCCTTTTGAGCACCAGCTAGCTCTTTACCGTAGGATTTTTCTTCAAGAACCTCGTCATAGGAAATTGAAATGGGAATCAATGCGAGATCTTCTATTTGACCTTGTTGGAAGGGGTTTAAAACCATTTTCAAAAGCCCATAAGCCGGAGGCAACATTTTCCCGGTTCGACTGCGTGTGCCTTCGATGAAAAATTTGATGTTAATACGATTTTTGATTAGCCAATCGATGTATTTCTGAAGGCAAAGGGCATAGAGGGGTTCACCTCGAAAAGATCGGCGAATAAAAAATGCTCCACCCATCCGGAGGAAAGGCCCCACTGGCCAAAAGGATAAGTTAACCCCAGCCGCAATATGAGGAGTTACGATATCTTGAACAAACAGCACTCCAGGAACCACCATGTAATCTAAGTGACTTCGATGACAAGAGACAAAAACTGCGGAGCGAGTTTTTAATGTTTCACGGAGTGATTGAACTTGGTTCGGGTCGACAACGACGTCTTCAAAAATCTTTCCAAAGAGCCAAGTGAGAACACCATACATCACTTCTACAAACCGAAAAGTGTAATTAGCAGCAATTTCGGTAAGAAAAGTATAAGCCTGCCCCATGACTTTTCTCTTATCGGTGTTGTTGTCTTTGGAGATTTGATCTACGAGCTGCAGGATCTGGGGATCTCGCATGATGTTTTCTTTAATCAAGTACGGGGAGAAATAACGAGGCCCAAGCACTACTCGCATTTCCTGACTTATCTCAACCAGCACTTTTCTACGCACCATGCGTGCCATACGTGTGGCATCAATCCCATCGATATCGTCTGATATGTCAGTGGGGTCTGTCGCTGAAAAAAGAATCGGGGTCAGAGCTCTCACTGTGCTATCTGTGCGCTTGCGTGCCAGGTACCAAATCTTTCCAAAAAAATTGGGTCGAGAACTTAACCCGAGAAAGTACTCGCTTAACTGACGAGAGGTTCCCCTTAAGTGCTTTCTCCAGCAAATAAAAACTGGGATAAAGACAAAACACATTTCTTCCCCAGATTGTTTCTCAAAGTTATAAAGATCCGCGATTAGCCCTTCAGTTTCGGTTGGCTTAAACAGCTCTTTACGTTCACCGGGAGGGCAAAAAATGAGGCGTGGTCCTTGCTCTTGTGAAAGAAAAAGGTCAGAAAGAGTTCGTTTTGTAAAAATAGTCTGAAGAAAATAAAGAGGTTTTGATAAGAAAAGAATCCTCTTTCTGTTAGCTACAAGAATGGCACCCAACCCATTTTTTCGACACCAACTAGATAGGATCAACCACTCAATAAGCCCGCCATGGGTTAAACAGAAAACTAATTTTCGTGTCTTCTTAACCTGGGGAAAAGAATCCACCGGAATATCAAATGCAAAGCGGACAAAGATGAGATTGGATAATTTCTGCCAGAGCTTGTCGATGAATTCGTAGAGAGCGTTCAACATTCGTAATTAGGAATTAATCTCCTGACGGAGATTTGGTTGCTTTGGGCTCGGTTAATATCATTTCATGGAGTCCCTGGTTGGGGTAGAGCTGTTTAAATTGACCTTCAAGGAAGTTAAGCATTTGTCCAGGTTGTAGAACTGCGCCCTCATATTTTTTTCGAGTAGCCGCCGCAAAACGTTGTCTATCAGTAGTCAGATTGGTATCCACCAAAAGCCACTGGTTTTCGACAAGCCAGTACAGAAAGAAAATTCCCTTTACTCGATCACTTCGAAGTATCAGATCTCCGTTATAGCGACCGATAATTCGCAATCCGCCTGCAGAATTTCTTTTTATTTCTACCAAGGGGCGACTAGCCAATGTGATTTGAGGAAATTCATCAGAAATATGTTTAGTTAGCATCCCCACAAGGGACGAGGAGAGCCTGGTGAAAATGTTTGTAATCTGTTGGTCCAAGGGAATCTGATAATAGCTATAGGGGTGTGTGAGCCCAGGAAAGGTTTTTTCGAAAAGAGCGATTCTGTCTTTTGCCAGGTCTAGTCTGTCGAGGGGTTTAATCAGCAAGCGAATATCTTCAAGAAGAAAGTCAGCGCTTTCTTTTCCCGAGCTTCCCTGAAACGCCTTAAATAGGGCTGTTTCCGTCTTTAACGCTAATCGGGGATCTGAAGAATAAGCTTTAGCTGCATCGGAGTAGCGCTCCAATTTGCTCAGCAAATCTCCAGCCGATTCCATTTGCTTGTTTTGTCGGTAATAGTTGAGTAACGCTTCAGCAGCTTCTTTGCCTTCATTATCTTTTGGGTTCTGATTAATCAATTCGTTGAGTTGCTGAATTGAAGTGCTGGGATTCAACAGCAGCTGGCTGGTGGCTTGAGCCAAAAGTTGTCTTCTTTTTTGAAGTGCTTGTTCTTTCGGGGCGATCTGTTTTTTGGTCGATTTGCGCTCAGAAGGGCCTGTAAATTTTAAGACCGCCCAAACCCCAAAGCCAACCAAACAGATTGCTAGGGCCAACACGGCGGATTTTACGGGAATGGCCTTTTCATGTTTAAAATAACCTTCTTTAGAGTCATATACTGGAATGGGCTCTTTTCCCGTTCGCGCAAAAGTAGCTATCCAATCTAAAGAGGGGTGAGAGCCTCCCGAAGTATAATCCTCAAGAGAAGGGCTTTTTGTGCTCGTAGTAACTTTCGGAGCCGTTTTGGAGGGAGCCCCGAACAAATCCTTAAATTTATAAATATCGCCAATGCGCTCCCAATCGCTTTGGCCTTCCCACCAAATTAAAGTGTCTTGAGAAAGAATTCCCTTTGAAATTTGGCTAATAAGATCTGCTTCAGAGTAGGGGCCAGTCTGTTCGCCCTCAACTCCCAGAAAGTAGTCAGTATTTGGGCCGTGATCTGAAGCGCTCATAGGTAATTATTATATCACGGCGTAATCAGTCTTGCGGGTTGAGCTCTCGGCCAAAAACACGTTTTCTTGCTGCGTCAAGTTGCTTCTTTCGGTATTCGTCGTGATTGCTCTTTCCAAAAATGCTGTCTGCATAGGCTTTCACGTCCATCACTTGTACTTCGTAAGGGAAAAATCCAAACTCATGCGTGGCTGGCGGGACCGGAAAAAGCTCTTGGATCAGGTGAGATCCCTCGGGAATGCTTTCGATATGAGATTGAATTGCCGTATAGGCTTGGTGAAGGGGATTTTGAACTCTCACTAGCTCCCTACAAGTAAATTGAATCGCACGATAGTGCTCACTGCTATGAGGGTTAAAAATGCTACGTCCGGGTTGTCGCGTTCCAATTCGACTTTCCAAACGATTGAACATCTTTTTTACATAAGGCTGCGTTTCAGCTTGTTTTTTTAAATGGGTCGCAATTCTATCAATTTCAAATTTCAGTCGTTTGATATCAATGAGGCGATTTCTCGAGCGCGCTGGGCGAATATTGGGCATGCTCACGATATTTTTCTCAATCAGAAAGTTAACTGCTTGAAGAGCATCCAGCTTTGTTTCTGTGACCAGGCGAATCCCAACTCGATCATAAATTTCTTCGACAACGCTATCTGCTTTGTGAAGCAATTTAATCATTTCTCTCGAGCGATCTTTTCTTTCTTTCTTTTTGAAAAAGAGAAGCTTAATGCCCTCCTCGCCCTCGATGCCCTTACCTAAGTAGGTTGCTCCGGATTCTGCATCGACATGGAGATACCGATCCAATCGGGATAACACTTGAATCTGCATTTGATGAAAAAATTTGTGGCGAGGATCAAACGATAAGTGAATCAAACCGTGCATGATCCTCAAAATCGCGCAGCTAAAAGTCTGTTCCAGAGTTCCCAGTTCCCCCGATGCCAGAATGAGGAGCCGCCGGATATCTTGAATGGATTCGCGACTGCGTAAATGATCGGGAACTTTTGGGTAATCAGGATCGTTCAGTGATTTTTCCAGGAAATCCACAGCATCATCAAAAAATTTCCACAGAAGAATCAGGTCTCCCTTTTGGTTGGGATCAAACCCGTAAGCTTGGATGAAAGCCGTTGCCTCTTCCATGGTGCGGATAGATAGACGCGGTATGTCAAGGCACGACATCCCTTCTAATGGCACTCGCAAAGTAGCCCAAGGAAATTGTAAATTTGGAATAGCCGTCATCGCTAGGGGGAGATATAACATAGGGCTCTGTTGACTCCAAGGAGAGGTGGCTGAGTGGTTGAAAGCGGCGGTCTTGAAAACCGTTATACCCGTAAGGGTATCGGGGGTTCGAATCCCCCCCTCTCCGCCAGAAGTGTTTGAATGAGCGGGAGTCAGGTGATAAAAGTTTAGTTTCTTTCCAAGCTTGTGGAGAGGTGGCCGAGTGGTCGAAGGCGGCGGTTTGCTAAACCGTTATACGGGTAACACTGTATCGGAGGTTCGAATCCTCTCCTCTCCGCCAGATAAAAATCTAGTAAACTTTTTCGTATAGACCCGATTTGCAATGGCCATTTCCGCAGGCAGGCAAGACGACACTGTTAACGCCATAATAATAGCAACGGTTATAATAAGAGGGAAACACCTCTTCGTACTCTTCAACGGCACTTCGTAAAGCATCGAGGCTTGTGGCATTCTTGTTAACCGAAAGAGGCATACAACTATTCTTACGAGTAATATCGCTCAGGATGCAATCGCTATTTCTCTGACACAAGTCTACTGTCGCTAGCTGAGACTGATAATTCGAAACCGCATTATATTCACGCTCGCATTGTACCGGGTCCGAATTCGAGAAATAACTATCTCTTGGAAGTGGAACCACTCCTGAGAACTGACCTTTCAGAACATGACTTCCATCAATGGATAGAGAAAAGGAAAGCTTCATCTCATCTGGTTCCGTGATCTTTTGGGGTAGCGCGGTGATCTTGATACGGGCCTCTTCTAGTAAGTGAACGCGCACGATGGACAAGCAAGAATTCCTCTCTACCGAATGCATTTCCACTTGAATCGGACTTTCCTCCTCAGAAGAATTTAAAATATACTCCTTATTGAGTATCACGTTTGGATGAAAAGAAATAATTACATCAGAGAGTGTGGCGCCGTCAGGTCCCAAATGAAATGAACTCTCGAAATCTGAAAGCACCAATCTTATAAGTGGACTAGTGCATTCCCCGGATGAAACAACAGCAGACCGAGGAAACTTATTCATACTGGATGATTCGTCGATTTCCAAATTGCCAGCAGCGTATCCTTCAGTCATATCTGTAACAACACTAGTTTGCAGGTAAGCACAAACCTCTGGAGGATCAGAAGGTGTGGGTGGAAACAGTCCAGCCAGGTCAAACTCACACCCGCTCAGTAGACTTAAAGCCAAAACCAAACAAAACGCCGAGAAAAATCTATTTCTAAATAGCATAATAAAGAGGTGCAAAAGATATTCCGCTCTTTCACAGGCTTATTCAGCCGTCAAAACAATGCAGAAGATGCCCAACGGATTTACATTAAAATCAGAAAAACTTTCAGCAGAGTATAACGATAACTGTTGCCGCCCGTTTCAGAAATCTGAGTATCGTTCTGTCCAGAAAATAAAAAGCGGCCGGTCGCATAACAACCGGCCGCCGGAACTACGGATTCAATTACTGCTTCGATTCAGGCTTGCAGCAATCGCAGCCACAGCCTTCTTCGCAGCAATCACATCCTTCTTCACACTCACACGACTCACAACCTCCGGCTTTTTCCTTGTCCACGCAGTGGCAAGGGGCCTTTGTTTGGTTATCGCTTACCGCGTGTTCGTTCCCTTCGTGGGAAGCGAGCGCGCTGGGCGAATACATTGATATGAATGTGACCGCCATCAAAGACAGCAGCCCTGTAACCGTTAACTGTTTCATCAGATTCTCCAATTATGTTTGTGGTGGGCAGGACACAACTCCCCTTGGAGAGGGTCGTTCCACCTTTCTTGATTAAGCAAAAATGCGGAGGTCTTAGACTCTAGGAGGTGGCTTCTGCGAGTCGTAGAAGACGTTCGCAGGCATCTGAGCAAGAGAAGTTGAAAGAAGCTCAGACGATGCAGTGATAGAGAAGCTATATTTAGTGGCCAGAGCTACCAGCGTGCAGCAGGTCTTCGGGCACTGGGTCTTTGGCTGCTCGACATCGCCTTTGCTTTGCGAAGATACTTCGTGGCAGGAGGAGTGCGAGCTCTGGTCTGACTTTGATTCTTCCTTGCTACAACAGCAAGCGTGTGCCGCGGAAGTGAGCAATGGGATAACAAAGGAGATGAGAACCAAAAGTTTCACCATCCTCTGACATTACCGCATTTCGCTCAGAAGCCTATCTGGTTTTCCGAAATACCGTTATCAATTGTCCAACAAGTACGAAGCAGTGCCTTTTTTTTGCAGATTCATGAACTTATAAATCTTCACAATTGATGCTTAGGGTGCGAAATACGAACTCTGATAGGATTAAGTGGGGTTAATAATACAGACAAGCCTTCCAGGAGGTTTCTGTGCCTAAAGTCGCTCAACAAAGTCTCTTCTTTCGTGGCATCTACGAGTATCAGGATCCTTCCGGCAGCATACTTTGTGCCCGAGTTCCTTTCGAAGGTTTGGCAGATCTTTATCAAGGAACGGCCGTCATTGTCCGACCAAACCAGGGAGTTTTAGTTGTTCATCGAGGGCAAATAACCGATTTTTTGGGTCCGGGAACCCATTTGCTCACTTCTGAAAACCTTCCCATCCTAACGAAGATAAAGAATGTGAAATTTGGGTTTCAAAGTCCAGTGAGAACCGAACTTTATTTTTTTTCGGCGAGCCAATTCACTGCGAGACGGTGGGGTACCAGCCATCCGGCCGTTGTTGAAATCTCCGGTAGCTCGATTCCGGTGCGAGCTTTTGGGCAATACAATATTCAGATATCAAATCCCAAAAGGTTTTTTCTAAAACTGATGGGAAGTCGAACGGCCTTCAGCATTACGGATATTGAGGAATTGGTTCAAGGAGCGATAATCCAAAACCTACCGATAGCTCTAAAAGGAGTTGCCCACCTTTCCGAACTCAGCACGAGACAGCCCATGATTGCTAGAGAACTCAGCGATCTTGTGGGCGATTCATTGGGTGTTTATGGTATTAGGCTAGAGGATCTCCAACTCCTCTCTGTCCTTCCTTCGAAAGAAATTTTGTCGGCTATGGATGCGAGCGCAGCTATGCAGCTCATTGGTGATAACCGAGAGTACTTACTTTACAAAGCCGCTTCTACTTTAGAGTCGCTTAATGCTGGAGGCAGTTCGAGTGGTGCCAAGGGTGATCCTATGCATATGATGATGGGGCTCATGTTAGGTCGAAATCTTTTTGCTGGTGTAGATAATCGCCCCAAACCTGAGAAAATACCTGCTGGGGTTAGTTCGACCAAACTGTGCCAATGTGGTTCTTCGAATGCTTCTGATTTTAAATTTTGTCCGAAATGTGGAAAGGAACTCCTATGAGTTTTCAAACAGTTTGTGACAATTGCGGGGCAACTAGCGGCCCCTCTTTAGGAATCTGCCCCTATTGCAAATCGGTTATGACAGGTGCCGGTCTTGAAAAATCGCAGACTCCTGCCTATTCCACGCTTCTCAAACTTTACCGTAAGGGCCAAATCGAATCGGCCTTAACTTATATACAAGAGGTTCTGCGTTCTACTGAAAAATACGAGGATGATCCCGCCCTCTTGTTACTTTGTTCAAAAATCATGATTGAGAGCGAGGGTCCCAACGGCCGCACTCGGGCACTATTGGGAATGGCTCTCATGAAAAGTCCCAACAATACAGAAATCAATGACTATCTCGAAATCATACAAGCCCGTTTTGAATTATCTTCGGATAACTGCCAAAAAGGAGTTGAGATTCTGGAGCGGGTACTTAGACATTCTCCTGAGAATCCTCATGCCCTCTTTACCTTAGGAGCGCATTTGTTTTGGCATGACAAGAATTCGGTAGCTGCAATACCTTACTTGGAAAGATGTCTACGGGTCCGGCCCCAATTCTTGCGGGCTTGGGCTTGCTTAGCTGCTATTTCCAAAGAGCTAGACAACCCACAGTTAGCAGCAACTGCCTTTCAAAAGTGCGTTGCTCTTGAGACAAACGGTAAGATGAGAAAATTTTTCCAGGAGCAGCTTGAGTTGCTTTCATCTAGAAAAAAAGCCGCCTAGCTTCTCACTCTGAAGCCTGATTAGTCGACCACCACTCACAGCTTCCCTCGAGAAACTCAGATTCCTTACAGATTCTCATTTGAGGATTGTAGTCTCCCTTGTATTGGTCATTCTGTTTGAAATCAGCAGATGGCAAAATATTTCTAAATGCAAAAAGGATCATCACTGCATTTTTTGGGCGCATATCGGGCATGAAATAATAACCTCTTCTACCGGCTTCGGCTTTGATGTCCTCACCGCTCCCAGTAACCACAGTTACATATCCATTTTTGTCAGGAGGAGTTAAATAATCTGCCAAGCAAACCAATCCCTGATTATTCGGAAAATTCTTTTCGCAAAGTGACCAGTACCGCACTTGAGCTGAGTTATTAAAAGTACCCAGTCCCGAAAATGAATTGAAAAAGGAAGGCGCTTTAAATCGAATCAAAGCGACTTCATCAAAACGCATTTCACTGTGGCCCTCGGCGTACTTTCCCACAGCCGAGTTGGCGCCTTTGTTCCACTTTGCTTGGCCAAAAGAAAAAACCCCTTCTGGTTTTTGGGAAAGACTACCCAGAAATTGGGGGTAGTTCGTAAAATTTTCGACAGGCCAAGATTTAGAACAAGAAGTAGGTTGGCGTGTCTTCAGATCATACGCTTCCACCTGTGGTAGATCGGCAACGGTAACTTGTGCTCCAAAGCTGGGTACATAATAGCGAATATAAAAAGAGATATATCTTTGCCGTTTGTTGAAGTTCAGCTGATTGGGACCAAATTGGGGAGAACCCTCAGGAGCAATAAAGAGAGTGTAATCTCTTGGTTCAGCATTGAGCGCAACGCCATCGGTGAAAGGATTCACCGAACCAGAATCCGGAATGATGTTTGAGTCAAAAACGGATTTACCCGCTCCATTTTTTCTTCCCTCGTAGGTTTCTACACTAAAAAAGCGTGCCTTTGGAAATCGGCCTTTCACGACATAGTATTTTGTTCCATCATTTAAAAAAGCCTGGATCCCATAAGCTGCGTGTGTGTCTCCCAAATAGCCTTTAGGGCCTATAGTTCCAGTAGCTAAGTCAGATTGCCAAAGGTGAGAACATTCTTGAGAAAAACCCGTGAAAGAAATAAGAGCCAAAAGAATCAAGAAAAGACGCATGTTTCCCCCTTACTAGGCACTGCCATGCGTTATCGGGTTTCGGAAGTAAAACTTGATTTGAGAATTGTGAAAATTCTAAGTGAAAAAGCTGACAATTCGAGGTTCTTGAAACTGGAGTTTTCTGAAGCCAAAGTTGCGTTGGACCCAATCAAAAGTAGTTTTCGAGTAAGCGCAAACATGAGTCGGATCTTTTAAGTAATACCACTGGCTCACGTCAACTTCCGGGGTGTGGGGTAAGGTCATCACAAAGAGAGCCCCCTCCGGTTTTAGAAGCGATCTGAGTAATTTGAATTCCCTGCTGGGATCTGAAAAATGTTCTACGACTTCAGAGGCAGAAATAAAATCATACTGGGTATCCAGCACTTTTTTATTGGGCCAAAAAAAGGGGTCATACAACTCTATTTCGAAACCCTGCTTCTTTAGCATTTCACTCAGTGCAGGGCCCGGACCTGCACCAAAGTCTAACCCCTTAGCTGTCGGGGGAAATGTTTGGTGAACGACTTCGTAGAGGGGTCTTAGAAAATCTTGATAGCGGGGATCCTGAATATCGTTGTTGTGACTCTCGTAACGTTTCTTTTCTTTTTCTGGTGAAAGAAGGTGAGAGGGATCCACAAAAAGAAGATCACATGAAGGACACCTGAAAAAGACTCGCTTCAGGTTAGTTACCGCGGAAAACTGGCCGAGCTCACCACAGAGAGGGCATTTCTGTTCGGGGCTCATCCTTGTTGAATGCCCCGAGATTCAAAACTGATCACTTCATTTCCAT
This sequence comes from Bdellovibrio sp. ZAP7, assembly GCA_945878405.1. Classification (GTDB taxonomy): domain Bacteria; phylum Bdellovibrionota; class FAC87; order UBA2466; family UBA2466; genus RFNO01. Next base: position 91,230 of record CAMCTJ010000001.1, on the reverse strand, counting down.
CCGATTCATATTCAATCTGAATCGGCCGACAACAAACTTCACAATCCTCGATATATTCTTGAAAGCCCTCGATGGAGGTGTCAAGGACCATGGAAATCGTTTCATGGCAATAGGGGCAATTGAAAAACTGCTCGTGTCCCATGGTTCAAATTCAGGGTGCTTGGTAATCAGCCCCGGCCTTCACAGCCATTCCATCGTATTTTCCGCTAACATCGATGAGGGCTGCGCTGAGCACGGGGATGCTTGGATAGATGTGAACTAAAACTTTCATGTCTTGGATATCAGCCTTAGTCTCCGCTTGAACAATGGTAGCTAAAAATTCGGAGAGCATACTTTTCAGACGATTGTTGACGCTGTCTTTAATGTCATACAAAAGAACCACATCGCAGTTCGGATACGATTTCCCTTGAAGGGTTTTTACATTTTTAAAGCCTTGGTGGATTGCTTTGAAGTTCTCGGATTCGTACTTACCGTCTTTTCGAAGTTTCTCCATGAATTCGGGGGTAAAGTATTCGTAGTCGAGAAAGCCAGTTTCTACTCCCGTTTGTTCGCCCATGAACTGAACGTTGAACTTATAATCCAGGTCGACTTCCATTGCGGGCCCTGAACTTAAATTAGCGTGATAGCTTTTTATTGTTGCTAGGAAGGTTCCATCTTTAAGCATGGAAGTGGTTCTCTTGGGATTTTTATCCAATTTATAAGGAGCTTTCTGACCGACTAAGGATTCCGGATCAGCGGCGAATACCGAGGCACTCAGGCAGAGGAAGAATAAACTCAGAATGACTAATTTCATGGAGCCCCCTTTTTTTAGTATTTTACCTTTGTTTTTGGACTTTTCCTAAATTTGATTCTAAGGTTTGCCAGTCATGAAACCGGTTTTGAAGTGGGCAGGTGGAAAGACGAGCCTCATTCCACAGCTTATTAAACACTTTCCCCAATCTTTTAATCGCTACTTTGAACCTTTCCTTGGGGGAGGGGCAGTCTTTTTAGCACTGGACCAAGCAAAGAAATCGGTGATCAACGACTTTAATACCGAGATTACTAATCTTTATGAAATCATTCGCGATGAGCCTCGCCAGCTGATGCGGGAGTTAGATCTTCTTGGCGAAAAATATTCAGAAAAGTTTTACTACGAATTAAGAGCTGCCAAACCGAAATTGCACGTAAAGAAAGCGGCACGCACTCTTTTTCTTAATAAAACCTGCTTCAACGGGCTTTATCGTCAAAATTCCCGAGGGGAGTTTAATGTCCCTTTTGGAAAAAGGCCCCGTTTGCCCAAAATCTACGAACGCCCTCAGATCATGGAACTCTCTAAGCGGTTAAAGAAAACCAAACTGCTCAATTTAGATTTTGAAGAAGTCATAGATTTGGCAGGACCAGGAGATTTTATTTACTGTGATCCTCCCTATGAACCGCTTTCAGTGACTTCTTCTTTTAATAGTTACACTTTTAAAGGATTTAATAAGAAGGACCAGATCCGGCTCTTGGAAGCTTCTGAAAGAGCTGTCGCTCGAGGAGCTCAAGTCGCTATCTCAAACTCTTCAGCCCCCTTTGTAAAAAAGCTATTCCGAAATTGGGAATTGGTGACCATTGTTTCTCGCCGATCAATTAACTCTAAGGGCGATCGTCGAGGTTTGGTCGAGGAAATTCTGGCAAAATCTTATTAAAAACAAACAAGCGGGAGTCTTCCGTGCAGAAGCTCCCGCTTGTGTTCCTATTTCCTGTTTTAACTCGGATGATTTCTAAGATGTTTTTTCAAGATGAAAACTTGATGAAAACAGAAACCAGGAAAAACTGGGACCACTCAAAAGCTGAAGTATCTAGATGTAGTTCGTGATCCCAAACCTTCAAATTTTCAAACAGCCGATTGATTCAATCGATGCTTTGTACAGATATAGGATAATGTAATGTATGTTACTGTCAAAGAATCTATGCGACTCATCGTGCTAGATTTATGGCTACCAACGATGATAAGCGGGGTGTCCTGGTTTAACTGCTACGAAAGTTCCTCGGCACGAAGCGCAAACTTTTCCATTCACGATGAGTTCGGCGTGAGTGATTACCGAATCTTCTTTTACTTCGATTGCTCGCGCTTCTAAACGCATCACTTGTTGGCTAGGAGTGGGGCGGTGCAGCTTAACTGAAAATTCAGCGGTTACCGTACAAGGAGGAGCGGAGAGTCCTTGAGTTTTCATGAGAGTGTAAGCAGCAGTCCAATTTGAATGGCAATCCAAAAGCGCCCCAATAATGCCGCCATTGACTATCCCGGGAAAAGCCTCGTGCATGGTTTCGGCTTTCCATTCGGCCACGACTTTTTCTCCTTCGGGAAAACTTCGAACATGAAGCCCCTTCGGGTTTGCAGGCCCGCACCCAAAACAAGTTCCTTGAGGTGAGTATTTTTCTTGAAGTGATAATTCTTTCGACATGACAAAAATGGTGGGCGGTAAGAGATTCGAACTCCTGACCCCATGGTTCGAAGCCATGTGCTCTATCCAGCTGAGCTAACCGCCCCTTAAAATCGAAGTCCCAAACCTTCCACAGTTAGAGCCATTTGAAAAGTTGGAAATCAAAGGAAAGCAACGTAGATTAACGGCTCAGATGACATACCTAGTGGTTATTTTATTGGCCTACCTCGTTGGCAGTTTTCCAACCGGTGTCTTTATTTCCAAAAGAAAGTACGGGTTAGATGTCCGTGATATGGGAAGTGGAAATATTGGAGCCACTAATGTAAGGCGGATTTTTGGTTGGTATGCGGGAATCCTCGTGTTTTTAATTGATCTGGGAAAAGGGGCACTCCCACTCTGGGGGATTCGTGCTTTGTACCCAGAGTTGCCTTGGCTTATTTGCCTTATGGGAATTGCTCTTGTCTTGGGGCATTGTTTCAGCGTTTTTTTAGGATTTAAAGGCGGAAAGGGAGTAGCAACTAGTCTGGGGTGTATTTTGGTCGTAGATCCCAATTGTGCACTCATAGGAGGCCTTGTTTACTTAGTTTTTCTTAAGTTAAGCCGCATCAGTGCGGTTGGTTCATTGGCCGGGGTTGTTAGTTGCATTCTCTATTTGATTTTCCGATGGCCCGGAAACGCCATAGGAATCATGATTGTGACTTTGTGCGTTATAATGGTGTTTCGGCATCAGGAAAATCTAGCCCGCCTTAAGAAAACATTTCTTCACAAAGCACCTTAATCCATCAAGAAGTTCCCACTTTTTTCCGATCCTTATTAAGGAATTTCATCCTTGGGGGAAAGATGGCGTCGATTCTATGGATTATTAGGGGAACCAGTCCGCTTGCTCCTCCTTTTGCCGAGTTCGTTTCAAAATTAGAAAAATCAGAACATCAAGTCACCTCTCTCAACGTACCCGATGAAATTCCTACCTTTGATTGGTTGAACCAACACGTTCCCCAAGACCAAAAATATATTTTCTTCAGTGAGCCAGACCTGCGATGGGTTCGAAAAATTTTAGAAGTGATGGGGCTTTTGCCTGGCAATCCAAGCCGAGTGAACACGTGGGTTTATGACAAACCCACGGAAGATCAGCTCGGTACCCTTGAAGGCTCTGGTTTGGATGAAATGATTTGCATTCGGGATAACACCGAGGACCTTGGGCTTCGACTAGAGCTCCGGTCTCTCCGTGTTTATCAGAAATCTGAACTCAAACGGCAAGTAAGAGAGCTCTTGATGAAAGAGGCAAGAGCTGAGACGGTTCTTTCTCAACGAGAGGAGTTCTTAAGTGTTTGTGCCCACGATTTACGATCGCCCTTAGGGTTGATCCATTCCAGTTTGTCTTTGCTGCTTTCAGAGACCAATCAGTTAAACCCTACTCAAACAGAGCTAGTGGATCGATCAAAACGCCAAGCGGAACACGGAATTCGTCTGGTAAATGATCTTCTGGATGTAATGGCCTATGAGCAAGGCCTGAAACCTGAGTACCAGATGGTTGATTTAGATAAGTTCCTGAAAAATCTTCATCAGGATTACGCTTTCCAAGCCAAACAAAAAAACATCGAGCTCAGATATGACAATCCGCTCTCAAATTGGAAAGTCCTCATCGATCCCGATAGAATCCATCAGTTGTTCCAAAACTTATTAGTGAATGCCATAAAGTTTACAGATCCTGGAAAGCGAATCTATCTTTCTGTTCTCAGCTTCAAAGGGAGAAGAAAAGCAGATCCTCCTTATCCCATGCTTATTGTGGGAGTTCGCGATGAGGGTAGGGGAATCCCGGAAGCTGAAGTTCAAAAGATATTCAATCGATTTAGCCAAATTAAAGATTACAGCCGGGTGGAAGGACGTGGCCTTGGTTTGAGTGTGGCTAAACAGATCTCCCATCTTCACGACGGAAACCTGTGGGTGAAAAGTGTTGAGGGAGAAGGGTCGACCTTCTTTGTTCTTTTCCCTCACGTGCTCAGTGAAACAAAACGACAGGAAAAAGGAACAAAGAAGACTTCAAAAATATTGTTGGTGGACGCAGGCAAGGATCAATTGCAGAGTCTAAGCGACGTTGTCACTCGCTGGGGCTTTGAGCCAGTCTTTGCAAAAGATGGCATTGAGATGGTCACAATGGCCCACTTTCATCAACCCCAAGTTATTTTAGTTGGTTCTAATCTTAATAAGCTCAGTGACGAAAATGCCGCAAAGATACTCAAACATGATCTTCAAATGCAGAACATCCCCATTTTTGCCTGTGCATCGCCCGAAAATCTCCTTCCCATCAATCGAGAAAACTCCACCATTGACGGAAATCTCCGTCTTCCGTTGGAGCGGACACACTTCGAGCGAGCAATGACCCAATTTCAAGAGTTGAGCAGAAAAAAGGGAAAAAAAGTTGCTTAGTGAAAGAAGAACTCAGTTTCTCTGTTAGCAGAAGCAGCGCTGTCCGAGCCATGAACGCTGTTTGCTTCGATGCTATCTGCAAACAACTTTCGAATGGTTCCAGGAGCGGCTTTTGCGGGGTCCGTAGCTCCCATTACCTGTCTCCATTTCTCAACAGCTCCGTTTCCTTCCCAAACAAGAAGTACTACTGGTCCACTGGTCATGAAATTCACTAAGCTCTGATAAAATGGACGCTCTTTATGTTCAGCATAAAAGCCACCAGCTTCTTCTTTGGTAAGCTTTTTCATCTTCATTTCAACAATCTTCAGGCCAGCTTCTTCGCCGATGGCCAAAATCTTACCAACGTGATTATTGTTAACAGAGTTAGGTTTAATAATTCCTAAGGTTCTTTCCATGTGATTACTCCTATCTATTTTTTAAAGCTCTTTCCATGGTCTCACCAAGAGACGCAGGGCTCAGACTTACTAAGACTCCAGCTTTTTCTAAAGCCGCGATTTTATCTGAAGCTTTTCCACTACCACCACTGATGATCGCTCCAGCGTGACCCATACGTTTTCCAGGGGGAGCAGTCTGGCCACCGATAAAACCAACGACTGGCTTTTTCATATGCGACTTAATCCAATCAGCTGCCGCCTCTTCGGCGGAGCCGCCAATCTCCCCAATCATAATTACCGCATGAGTTTCGGGATCCTGATTGAATCTCTTCAGAACATCGATAAAAGCTTCTCCCTGAACAGGATCTCCGCCTATTCCCACACACGTAGATTGACCAATCCCTCTTTGAGTCAGCTGGTGAACCGCCTCATAGGTCAATGTACCGCTTCTGGAAACTACGCCAATGTTTCCAGGTTTGTGGATATATCCGGGCATAATTCCAATTTTGCATTGTCCGGGAGTGATAACTCCAGGGCAGTTGGGACCAATCAAAACGCTGTCAGTGGTCTTTAAGTATTCTTTTACTGCAATCATATCCAGAGGCGGAATACCTTCCGTAATACAGACTATCGTCTGAATTCCGGCATCTGCAGCTTCCACAATAGCGTCAGCAGCAAAAGCAGCGGGAACATAAATCATAGTGGCGTTAGCCCCAGTGTTTTTAATCGCTTCCTTTACTGAGTTGAAGATAGGAGTACCCTCAAACGTTTCTCCACCTTTTCCAGGTGTGACGCCGCCAACTACTTGGGTCCCGTATTCCTTGCACGCCTTTGTATGAAAGGCGCCTGCCTGTCCCGTGATTCCTTGAACTAATAAACGAGTATTTTTATCAACGTAAATGGCCATTAGTGAGCCTCCGCAGCTGCGACTGCTTTTTGAGCCGCTTCTTTCATTCCGGTTGCTGTGATGATTTTGAGTCCTGATTTTTCGAGCAGTTCTTTTCCTTGCTGAACGTTTGTTCCTTCAAGGCGAACAACGAGTGGAACAGTTAGCTTAAGCTCTCGAGCAGCTCCCATGATTCCTTTAGCAATCACATCACATTTCATAATTCCGCCGAAGATATTCACCAAGATTGCTTTTACCTTGGAGTCTTGGAGGATGATCTTAAAGGCTTCCTTCACTTTTTCTTCTGTGGCTCCCCCACCGACATCGAGGAAGTTAGCTGGGCTTCCGCCTTCTAACTTTATGATATCCATGGTGGCCATCGCAAGACCCGCGCCATTTACCATGCATCCGATATTTCCATCCAATGAGATGTAACTCAGATCAAATTTTTTGGCTGCTGTCTCACTGGGATCTTCTTCATTGAGATCTCGAAGTTCTTGAAAAGAAGGGTGTCGGAACATGCCGTTTTCATCAAAATCTACTTTCGCATCCAAAGCCATGAGACTGCCATCTTTGCTTTGAATCAAAGGATTGACTTCAACTAACGTTCCATCATTTTCCATGTACAGACGAACGAGCTTTTTCAGAATGTCCTGAAACTGCTTTGCTGCAGGTCCAGTGAATCCCATTTGGCTCGCGAGAGTTCTTGTTTGAAAATCTCTTAGGCCGAGTGTGGGATGAACCCATTGTTTAAAAATGCGTTCTGGGGTTTTAGCGGCAACCTCCTCGATGTCCATGCCCCCTTCAGGACTGGCCATGATACAAAGTCTGGAGACGGCACGATCTAAAGTAATTGCTACATAATATTCTTTAGCAATTTGAGCTCCGTCCTCAACCAATAGTCGCTGAACTACTTTGCCTTCGGGACCGGTTTGGATGGTAACGAGGTTCATTCCCAAAATACTTTTTGCGTATTGGGTTACCTCATCCATTGTCTTTGCTACTTTAACGCCGCCACCTTTGCCTCTGCCACCAGCGTGGATCTGGGCTTTTACTACCCAAGGACCTTTTTCCGAGAGTGATTTTGCGACAGCTATTGCTTCGTCTACAGAAAACGCAGCTTTTCCATTAGGAACAGGGATCTGATATTTTCTGAACAGTTCTTTTGCCTGATATTCGTGAATTTTCATGAAGCGGATCCTTCCAAAACGTTCACTAGGGATTTAACGGCTTCAGCTGACTTATGAAGACCAGCCTTTTCCGTCTCGTTCAAATCTAACTCGATTACTTTTTCCATTCCGTTAGCGCCCAGCTTTGCCAAAACTCCAACGAAGAGATTAGAAATTCCATATTCCCCTTCTAACCAGACAGCACAGGGAAGAATTCTCTTCTTATCCTTAATGATGGCTTCAACCATCTGGACTGCTGATGCGGAAGGAGCGTAGTAAGCAGAACCTGTTTTGAGGTAGTTAACAATTTCAATTCCGCCGTTCTTAGCCCTGTCTACGATCTGTGCAATTTTTTCCTGGCTTAAGAACTTATCCAAGGGAACACCCGCAACGGAACAGAACCTTGTCATTGGCACCATGGTGTCACCATGCCCACCATAAACAAAACCATGAACATCCTCGACGCTCACACCAGCAGCTTCAGCAACGAAAGTGCAGAAGCGAGCTGAGTCCAAAACCCCAGCCATTCCAATGACTCGATTACGGGGGAAACCCGATACTTTTTTCGCAACATAAGCCATCGCATCGAGAGGATTCGACACCACGATTAAAATTGCATTAGGAGAGTATTTGCAAACTTGCTGAGTGACCTGCGTCACAATATTAGCGTTGATCTTAAGAAGGTCATCTCGAGACATTCCCGGTTTTCTAGGAAGACCCGCTGTAATCACCACTACGTCAGAGTTCTCAGTAGGACCATAATCATTCGTTCCGATGACTTTCACGTCAAAATCTTCCACAGGACCTGACTGAAGAAGGTCTAGCGCTTTTCCTTGCGGAATTCCTTCGGCGACATCGACAAGCACTACGTCGGCTAATTCCTTAGCAGCAATCCAATGAGCGGCAGTTGCACCGACATTTCCTGCTCCAATAATGGAGACTTTCGGTCTTCTTAACATAACGAACCTACTTTCTTTTAAAGGTTACTGATGATCGCGTCTGCAAACTCTGAGCATTTGACTTCTTTAGCTCCGGGCATCAATCGCGCAAAATCATAAGTCACAACTTTTTGAGTAATCGTCTTTTCCATTGCTTTGGTGATCGCGTCTGCAGCAGCATCCCAACCCAGATACTCAAGCATCATCACTCCACTGAGGATGACGCTCCCGGGATTAACTTTGTCTAGGCCAGCATATTTGGGGGCTGTTCCGTGAGTAGCTTCAAATACCGCACCATGATCGCCCACATTGGCTCCGGGGGCAATTCCGAGTCCCCCAACCTGAGCAGCTAGTAAATCACTCAGATAATCCCCGTTAAGATTGGGAGTCGCCAAAACAGAATATTCTTCAGGTCGAAGAAGAGCTTGTTGGAACATATTGTCCGCAATTCTATCTTTGATCAAAAGTTTTCCAGCGGGTGTTTTACCTTGATGATCCTTATAAACGTCATCTTCTGTAATGGTCTCTTTTGCAAATTCTTCCTTGGTTAGGGCATATCCCCATTCTTTGAATGCTCCTTCCGTGAACTTCATAATGTTACCCTTATGGACAAGGGTTACACTCTTTCGACCACGTTTTAGGGCATATTCGACGGCCATTCGGACCAGGCGTTTTGTACCTTCAGGGGTAATCGGTTTAATACCGATTCCAGCTGTCGCTTTTAGCTTAGTCCCCATTTCCGAATTCAAAAAATCAATAACTTTCTTAGCTTCGGGAGTTCCGCTCTTCCATTCGATGCCAGAATAAACATCTTCTGTGTTTTCTCTGAAAATCACCATATCAACTTTTTCCGGTTCTCTTACTGGGCTAGGCACACCTTGAAAATAACGAACCGGTCGAATGCATGAGTACAAATCGAGCAGTTGCCGTAAAGCTACGTTGAGAGAACGGATCCCTCCGCCGACAGGTGTGGTCAAAGGCCCTTTAATGGCTACCGAATAGGTTTTAATAGCTTCTAGGGTTTCTTCAGGAAGCCAATTTCCTGTGTTCTTAAAAGCCTTTTCTCCGGCCAAAATTTCTTTCCATACGATCTTCTTCTTGCCACCGAAGCTTTTTTGCACCGCAGCATCAAATACTTTCTGGGATGCTTTCCAAATATCGGGGCCCGTTCCGTCGCCCTCTATGAAAGGAATGATAGGGCAATCTGGAACTTGAATTATTCGGTTACCACTAAAAGTAATTTTTTCACCCATTTGAGCCATATGGACACCTTTGAAAAATAGTAAAATAATTTAAATTTACGCCCCGGAGTCTAGTAAGTGGTCTGAGGGGTGTCAATCATAGCAAAAGCATATTCAGAGGAAAAAATGAGGATTTTTAAAAAGTTGAGTTTTTGGGTGAGCATTGCGGGAGTCATGGCCTTTGGAAATTCGACGGATGAAAAAAATAACATCGAAGTTTATCAAAAATGTCATTCCGCGGTGGTGAATATTACAGCGACCACTTTGAGACGAGATTTCTTTTTCGACATTATTCCACAACGGGGGGTGGGCAGTGGGGCCATTATCCGAAGTGATGGGTATATCGTTACTAACGATCATGTCATCGGAGACGCCCAAAACGTTGAAGTTACTTTGCATGACAAAACAACCTTGCCAGCCAAAGTAGTTGGGACGGATCCCAGTACAGATTTAGCTGTTTTAAAAATAAACCCCCCCACCCGGATGAGTGTTCTTGATTACAACTTAGGTTCCTTAAATGTCGGACAAAAAGTTTTGGCTATCGGTAACCCCTTTGGTTTAGGTGGTTCATTATCGGTTGGCATTATCAGTTCGCTGGGAAGAGACATTCGAACTCCTTCTGAGGGACTTTTAAAAGATGTGATTCAAACAGACGCAGCTATTAACCCGGGAAACTCTGGCGGCCCTTTGCTCGATAGCGCTGGGAAATTAATTGGTATCAACGCTCAGATTGTCTCAAAAAGTGGGGGAAACGAAGGGATTGGATTTGCCATTAACGGGAAAACGGTAAAGAAAATTGTGGATCAACTCATTCAATTTGGTCGAGTGACCCGCCCAGAACTGGGACTCTATGGCGTTGGATTGGATCAAAGAGTTCTTGCTTACTTAAAAATTCCAAAAGAGGCGGGCGTCATGGTGACGCAAATAATGAAAGGTGAAGCCGCAAATCGTTCAGGCCTTAAGGCGGCCACGAAAGAATTAATTGTGGGGTTTTACCGAATCCCTATTGATGGAGATGTTATCGTTCAACTAGATGACGTCGCTGTAGGCTCTCTTCGAGATATCCGCGATTTTTTAAGTGAAAAAAAAGTGGGAGACTCAGTTCGGGTTCAGTTTTATAGGAATAGAAAATTAGAAACGGTAACGATTGTTCTTAGAGAAGCCAGTGAGAAAAGAATTCTCGATCAATCAGCTTAAGAACCGGATTTTTTTCGCTTAGAGAAGTTTAGCGTCTCAGAAGTTTCGGACATCGACGAATCTAACATGCTCTGCTTGAGGATTCTTTTGAAATGAGGAATCAAGAAAGGTTCGAGTGGAGGCAGAAGACGAAGTCGACTGATTTCATTTTTCCAAGACGGAAGTTCTGCCCCAATCCAAGCCATGGGTACATTGGGATTAGCTTCGGAATATTTAACCAGAGTGTTCATGATCTTATTTTCTGTTTTTAACTCATCTGAAAGGATAATGGCTGACCACTTGGTTTTAGCTAAGGTCGAGAGGGTGGTATCATCTAGGGATTCTGGGCAAGACGCAGACCATTGAGCTTCCTCCTCAATCGATTGTTGAGCTAACGTCCTGACCACTGAACTCTTAGATAAAACCAAAACCTGATGTGATGAGGGACTCTGGTAAGAGCGATTTCGAGCCGTTCCAGTCGAGAGAAGAGATCCCCCCTGGTCCCAATCATTTTTCCTGTACTGAATTCCTATCCGTCCGGAGGAGCCGTCTAAAACGAGTTCACCTGGTAGGGCCCGACCTAGGTCACTTGCCACAACCGGAATATGATTTCTTTTTAACCAGCTACGCAAGGTAGTTAATAGTAATGAAAATCGATTGCCCGCTCCAAAAACCTTACCTTGAATAAGATTGGAATCGACATCGGATAACGAGGCATATTTTTCGTAAACCTTATCTAACTGATTTAGAAAATCTGCGCGGTGTTCACCAGCGCTTTGTAAGATCAGGGCAGTGGAAGTACTGGAAGGTGAATGAAGAGTGATTACGAGAAAATCTTCAAGAGAGACAGAAACCTTTTTGTCTCTTGAGATAAGATAAACACCTGACTGTGCTAGTTGCGGAAGTTGTTCGATTGTCATAAGTGGCCGAGAGGGGATAAAAGAATATTTTAGCACGGGTTAATTAAAGTCTACGCCCAACCGTGTCAGCTCTTCCCTCAGGTGGTCCGCCCTTAGTCCTTTTGTTACTTCAGCAAATTGAGTGCTAAGTAGGGTGTTTGGTTTGCTTGAGTCAGTACTGATACACCAGCTTGTCTCAAAATAGATTCTCTCGCCAAGTTTGCGCTCTCCTGAGCGATATCAGCATCGCGAATTCGAGATCGTGCAGCTGATAGGTTTTCTTGGAAGATGCTCTGCGCGATCTGAGTCGAATTTAAACGGCCTTGAATCGCTCCGATTCGTGAGCGAATATCATTCACTTTAACCAAAGCTTCGTCCACTGCTGAAAGAGCACCTTGGGCTCCATCCTTATCGGTAACTGAGATTCCATCGACGTCAATCCCAGAGGCTGTCAGATTAGTGTTTCCTGGGTCAAACGTGATTCTATCTACATTATCTTCATTGTTGATGCCCACTTGGAAATCAAGGCGGACTTGTTCACCGGCAAGAAGTTCTCGACTAGCATATTTGGTAGACTTAGCTACTCGATCAATTTCCATTTTCAACTGTTGGACTTCGTTATCGATCATGGAGCGCTCTCTATCGCCCACAGTATCTGTGGCCGATTGCATGGCTAGCTCTCTCATGCGGACCAACATATTATTGATTTCGTTAGTGCCACCTTCGTACACTTGGACCAGTGAAATACCATCTTGGGCATTTCTAATGGCTTGGCCTAAGCTTCGTACTTGAGCATTTAAAGCGTCAGAAATTGATAGACCGGCTGGATCGTCAGAAGCCTTTGTGATTCGGCTTCCGCTGGCGAGGCGTTCCACAACGGAGTGCATTCGCCTTTCGGTTTGTTCCAAATTGCGTTGAGCCGCAAGGCTGAGTTCGTTAGTGTTAATTCTTAAGCCCATGGGAGTAACCCCCTTTTACCTAATTGCACCTCCTTCCTTGTGAATCGCTCTTTTATTTCTTAAGAGCGCTCTGCTACTTCCTTGCAGAGTGGGCCGACAGCTAGAGAGTTATTCTCTAAAAATTTTCCGTCTGCCAAACACTTCTTCGACGCCCGAGAATATAAGTTTAGTAAAAAAAACAACATGTTGCGTCGTGTTTTTGTGTTGCGCTGCACTGTGATTTGAGTGGAACTTTAAAACACTTTGTTTTTAAAATGCTTTTTGTTAGTTCTCAGAGTGAAGCAGAAACAAATTAACGCAACGCGCTCGTTTGTTTATTCCAACGGACAGAGTCATCTTTTTGACGAGAAAGGGTAAAGTTTTGAAACAAAAACCTAAGAAAAAACGCCCGATCCGCGTAGTTCTCACGGCAGGGCCGACTCGAGCGTATCTTGATAGCGTCAGATACCTGAGCAATTACTCGACGGGAGAATTAGGTTTTTGCTTATCCCAAGCACTTACCAAAAAAGGAATTGAGCTTTTTGCAGTGGTAGGTCCGACTCAACAACCCTTTTCAAAACTTTCATTCAAAAAGCTGGTAGAGGTGGAAACAGCAGATGAAATGGCTGATGCCACTTTGAAGCTCTGTCGCGCCTACAAACCGGATTACGCAATTTTTGCCGCTGCTGTTTTGGATTTTAAACCGCAGAAAGTAATCTCGGGTAAAGTCAGCTCACAAAACAAAAAATGGAAAATTGAATTAGTTCCGACCCCGAAAATCATTGATCGAGTGGGCCAGAGCTACCCCCGAATAAAAAGAATTGGCTTCAAGTTGGAATGGGAGCGAAAAAATCGAAAGGAACTTTTAGAATTTGCACACGACCTTTTAGCGAGAAAAAAACACCATGCGGTCTGTGTGAATTTTCTTCCCCAAATAAAAAAGGGAAGTCACCCGCTCTGGATAGTTACCAAAAAGGGACAGGTTCAGAAATTAAGGACCAAAGCCGAGATAGCTAATGCGCTTGCCGAGTTAGTTACGCAGCCAGAGGCTGAGAGTGTTTAACTGAACGCTGGAGAAAAATGTCTAGATCTTCCGGGGTCCCCAGGCCATGCATGGCTTCTGCGGGAATGGGAAAAATGCTTACTTTGCCACCCGCCTGAATAAGTTCATTATAGACAGGGCACACGTAAAACTCATTGTTAGTTCTCATGTTCGAGCGAATCATTGAATAACTCGCTCTTTGGAAAAGTTCTCCCGTTTTAAAATAGTAAATTCCGACTGTCGCATGAGAACTAATGGGTTTTTTCTCAGCCACTTCAACCACTAACCCTTGCTCATCTATACGGGCATAACTCCACTTGGTCTCTTTTGCTGGGAACGTCATGATCAATCCGTCTCTATCTGATTCTAAACCCGTCTTCAGAAATTCCTCGAAAGAGCTTTCGACGAACTGATCCGAATTGGCAATGATGAGTGGTCTGTCCAGAGCAATTCGATCGAGTGCCAAAAGTACCGTACAGGCCGCTCCTTCCGTCTTCTGAGGCACAGAAATAATCTGACAGCCCGGTGCAAGTTCGGTAAGGCGCCGTTCTAAATCAAAGTTTTCCAAATGAGTTCGATTAACAATGAAGTTGAAGTGGGTTCGATAATTCTGCGAACTCAGATTCTCGATGACCCATTGGATCATGGGTTTGCCATTTACTTTAATGAGGGGCTTGGGATCCACATATCCCACATCCGAAAAGCGAGAGCCCAAACCTGCCATCGGAATTACAATTTCAACTGTTCGCGAATCTAAATAGGTCTGGTCTCTAAATTTCGCTATTTGAGAATTTAAATAAGAGAGATTAACTTCGGTGGGACTTTTTACAATGGACACGTTTGAAGTAGCCTTCTGTGCCGCTATAACACCGGGTCGAGAATCCTCCAAAATGAGAGCTTCATCTCCATTTATTCCGAGTTGTTTAAAGCATTTCAAATACATTTCAGGATCAGGTTTAGATTTGCTGACATCGTCTTTGGAGAGAATGACATCAAAAAATGGTCGGATCTGAAGTTTTTCTAAAACCAGGTCGACGGTGCTTCGGGTGCAATTCGAAGCTACGGCCAACTTCATTCCTCGATCGCGAAGTGTTTTTAGTAAATTGATTTGGATTAGGGAGGGCTTTAATTTTTGGTTCAAGAGTTCCTGAGTGTAAACCTGTTTCATTTCATTGATGAAGGCATGTAACCCTCTCGGAAGAGCGGAAAACTGAGAGAGCATCTCCAGTTTTACCGTCGTGGGTAACCCATTATAGTTAAAACCATGAATTGCCGGAGGAACTTCAAAGCCAAACAAGTTTATGGCTCGACTAAATGCTTGATAGTGCAAAGTGACCGCATCAACAAGAACGCCATCTAAGTCAAAAATAACGGCTTTGATCATACTGATTCCTTTGAAAATTCGTGGGGTGCGTCTGTACAGAGATAGAGGGAGTCGTTGGGGAATGCTCTTTCAGTTCTGAGCCTTCTCCAAATAGGTTTCGGATCGCGACCGTGAAGATCGGGCGAAACAATCGCGAGCGACATTTTCTTTTCACTCACAAACGGCCTTAAGACATCGAGTTCTGGATCTGAATTAAAGCTATCTACCCAAAGCCAGTTGCAAAGATCTTGAGCTGATGGCTCTCGTTCATATTCGGAAAAACGAGTAGCTAACATTTCTCTGGGAAAAACTTTTGAAAACTGAACGAGCTGGGGAACACTCATGTCGAAAAAAACCACTCTCAGCTTCTCTAATAAGGGTTGATACGGTTTTAGGAACGGAAGAAGGCCATCTTCTTTGATATTGAGAAAAAGAGGCAATTCAGGGCGCTTGACCCAGAGGGTTAATAAATCTTCAAATTTGAGCTTCCCGGAGGGAGAACCAATCGGATCATGAGAAAGATACAGTTCTCCGGAGTAAGAACGCAGATCGGTTTCAGTTCCGAATCCCTCGACCTGACTCGTCGCAAAAGACGACAGTTGGTTTTGGTTGTGAGGCTCTTTCCAGAGTCCTCGGTGTGAAAGTATGTTCATGAGTGCAGAGTGAGAGAATGAGGAAACTACCTCAATATGATCGCACTTGCTGCGAAGCTCAATCTAGGCTGACTGAGTCAATCCCTTTGCGGGTTGTTGGTGCGACGCGCCACCCCTCCAAACGTTTTTTACACCTACCCTGTGAATGTGGTACTTTTCCCCAAAATGAATTACCAAATCCCCTCCCATTTAATGAAAGCTCGCTCCTTATATTATGAGCTCAGACTGGAAGGAGCGTATCCGCTCTTCAAACAAACATTTGATTCCATGAGCATTGAGGAAAGTTGTGAACTTGTAGAATTCTTTTCAATGTTCATACGGACTCTCTATGAGTTGGGCAAAGATGAAGATTTAAAAAGTTACCGACAAAAGCTCGTGACTGTTCCAGAAAAAAAACGAACTCCCGAACTAGATTATCAAGTGGGGCTTTCTTATTTAACTCAGGAATCGGGCGATCTTGAATTGGCTCGAGAGACCTTTGAAAGAATTTTATTTAAGAGTCAGGATGTCAATCTGTTGGCACGAACTAAGATGGGGTTAGCCACCTGTCACGACATCATTTCGAGAGATTGGAAGGTTTGTGACTCGATCATCTCATCCATCAATTTGGATGGATTAGATCCCTATCTAGTCGATTTGGTTTCCGTGTGGAAAGCCAAAATATTGAGAGATTCGGGTCAGATTGAAGATGCAGAGCGAGCACTGGGAACTTTCCTGGCTACTGTCAAAGCTCATTTTCATTGGCATGCTTATCTATCGTGCCAAGTAATTTTGGGGGGCGTGTACCTGCGCCAAGAGCGATTTGATAGATTGCTTTCTATTATCAAGGAAGTAAGAGCTTATTGTGACCGATATCCACTAAGAACTATCAAGAGGCAGATCGATCACTTAGCGGACCAAATCAAGGGACATAATCATTCTGTTCCTTTAATTTGGGAGCGCACCAGAACCTCGAGCGTTCTGAAATATGAAGATAGAATTTTACAGCTCAACGGGGATAAGCCTTGGCAGAAATTGCTTCTTTCCCTCATTCGCGAAAAGGTTCTTCCGAAGCAGGAAATCATACAGCGATTATATCGCAGAAATTACCGGTCTAAGAAAGACGATAAGTTAATTTATGGTCAGCTGCATCTTCTCAAAAAACACCTTCTCAAATTGGGATTCTCGCAAAAACTTGTAACCAAGGAATCATTTGGGTATCGATGGGTTCCCGAAGTGTCCGAAGTGGGGGAGGATATTTCATGAGATCTATTTTTTTCTGGGCGTTTATTTTATTAGGTTTATCTAAAGGTTTAATTGCTTTTGAAATCATTGGGAGTGACGGACCTACTCCTTTCTCTCGAATTCCCGCACCTAGAAAAGTCACTATCCCTCTCCAGGGAATGATTACCTCCTATTCAGTTTTAGAGGGAAGGAACAAACTGGCGTATGTTGATTCAAGATTAAAGCTGCGTGTTTACGATTTTAATAACAGCGAGGAGCAACAATTTGGAGGATTCATTAATGAACTCTTCCCCATTTCTGGTGCCGATGGAAAAATGGTTCTCTCTTCCGACTTAAAGAATATTTTCAGAGTGGTGGGTAAAAATAAGGGGCAGGAGATCCGTTTACCAGGTTCTGTTCGATTTCTTTACTGGGATCAAAATGAACTGTACCTACTTAAGAAATTAGAACGGCTTAATAGTGAAGCCTGGCGGATATCCTATTTTATTTACGACCAAGAAAAGAATCAGATTCGACATAAAACTTGTGATTTTGTTCCTAACGACAATCCCAAGAATCTCAAGTTCGGTGCTGGCCACCTAGCCTCGCACCTATTGCTCTACAGTGAAAAGAGTATTGAGGGAGGTGCCGAGTTAAACTTTTATACACTAGACCTCAGAATGCGAAATGGTCAGTGCCAGATTGAAGTTCAATCTAAAGAGCCCGAATTAGTAAAAGGGAATGTAACTTCGGTTAACTGGGCATTTGGCGGGCAAGAGTTAGCAGTTTTAACGGATCATGAAACAACCAATATGTATTTTGGTAAGCCAGGCGCCTTTTTAGTCGCAAATTTACCTGCAGGGCTTTCCTATATTCCCAACCATAAAAGTCCACTTGTAATTAATATTAATCGACAAAAAGGAGTTGGTGTTTATTCGCTGCTGACCGGTCGGTATTTCACCCTGGAACTCTCAGTCGATAGAGGATTTCTCGAAGGAAATCAAATTTGGGTCGATTCAGAAGCAGAACGACTTTTTATTAGCACCAAAGAGCGAAGAGATAAGTCGGGAGGCCGCGCGCTCCACACGGTTAGTTTAAAGGGATTAAACAGATAGAAAACACAGTTAACGACAAGATGCTTGAGAAGCATACAAAGGACCTAGACAAAGCGAAGGAGTTATTCTTTTCATGGAAGCTCCATGACGCTTATGCAATCTTCCGTCGGTTCTTTGATCGTCTTCCTTTTTCGCCTCAGCCAGAACATGCGCTTTATTTAAGTTACTTTATTCGCTGTCTATTAGAGTTAGGAAAAGAACGAGAACTCAACTTTTACCTCAACCAGATCGAGACCCTTTCATTAAAATGGCAAACGGATGAGCTTTATTATCAACTAGCCGAAGTCTCGATTCTAGGCAGTAAAAGAAATCTGACTTATGCGAAAGAGATTCTAACAAAGGTTATTGCCAACCCAGACTCAGGGTACCTGCACACGAAGGCCAAAATGTTGCTCGCCTACTGCTACGATTGCGAAGGGGATAGCGTAGATGCCTGTCGAAGAATAATCGACTCTATCGTGGATTCAAAAGATCGACCCACACAACTTAATTTGGAATTGTGGCGCATAAAAATGCTACGAGACGAGGGTAAACTCGAACTAGCTGAAAGGAAAATAACAAAGTTTTTCGAAGGGGTGGACCCCATTCTAGATTGGTATGCCTATTTTTCCGGGAAAATCATTCTGGGCGGGCTTTACCTACTTCGTGGAGATAAAGAACAAGCTGAAAAACTCTTGGTTGAAACAAAAGCGATTGTCGACAAAAGCCCCTTTAAAACATTAAAGGCCCAAATCTCAGCTCTGGAAAAGAAATTAAATACAACGCCGATTACTCCAGAACTTTTTTGTGAAAACGGGATACAAGGATGGACAGTTTTCTGTAACGATAAAAGGATTGAACTTAGCTATCAAACCATCCCCGCAAAAATATTTGAGGTCTTTACGAAAAAAGAGTGGATCGACAAATCACAATTAGCCAAAAAGATTTTTAAAAAAGAATATGAACCTGCATCTGACGATGGCAGGTTGCATTATCAGATTCATTGCTTAAGAAAAATACTGTTAGAGCTAGATTTTGATTCGGACCCAATTTCTTTTGAAGAGGGCGGGTATCGCCTAGTTCCTAAAGTTACGATTCGCGAGGGAGAAGTATGAGAAACCTGAAGTTCGCTATAGGTCTTTTTTGTTGTTTAGTTGCTCAAATCAACGCCGCTGAGATTGGTTCAATTAAGTGTTTGGGCGGAGATGGTCCCAATCCTTTGACAGATATTACCAAAATTCAAAACATGGGCGTTAATGTCTTTGATGTGAAAGGAACCGTTCATGAATTTATCTTTTGGGAAAGAAAAAATCAGATCGTTTATCGGAATCAATTAGGAAAAATCTTTCGGTTGGATCTCAAGAGTGGAAAAAGTTTCCTGTTGGGTTCCAGTTCTGTTTCACTCTCAAAAGTGAAGGATCCTGACGAACGGTATGTCACTCTTGCCGGCTCTCCCATCGCACTTGATACCGGCACGAATCCTCCGCGATGGCAGAAATGGTCTCTTAAAAAAAGAGTGAAGCATCTTTATTGGCACCGATTTTTCGGTCGAGATTCTCTTTTTAGCGTCACTTCTTCAATCGTTCGGCCGAACCAACAACAGATTGAGGTCTATTCCTTTGGTCAGAAAGGGGTCAAGCCGCATATTTGTAACCTTTACTCGAGTGTTGGAGAGGTATTTCATCTTGGAGAAGGCCATTCCTATCCCAACGTTTTTCTCTATCGAGTTAAGAAGGAAAACCAATGCACTCGGTTGACGTACTTTAATATCCAAATCGAAGGCGAACTAGCCGGTTTACCTGTTTGCAAGCTTTATCAATCGGGCCAGTATTCAACTCTGATTCCTGGAAATGTGAAAGAGGTTTACCAGTTTCCGGAACTTATGGCGGGAAATCAAAACATGTTCGTTGTAAGAACAGATCATCCTGAAAAGAATCTTTTATGGGACGACGGTATTTATGGCTGTCGTTTTTACAATTTTGGACAAAGAATCCCCATGGTTTTAAATCCTCGTCAGACAACTCTTGCTGTTTGGAGTGAAGAAGAGGGGCTAAGTCTGATTTATCCCCGCACGTTTGAGAATGGTGAACCCGTTATCCTTCATCCCCTTCGGGATCAAATCATCGGGCCCGTTCATCAACATCACTTGGCGCTTTCCAGTGATGGAAAAACATTGTTGGTGCTTGCGAAGTTAAAAGGATCTTATGAGAGTGAGAATCGCCAGCTGATTAAAGTGACGTTACAGTGAGGAGATTTTTTTATCTCTTTTAGCCCAGAAAATAAAAAGGCCTAAAAAGCCGGCAAGAACCGGAACCAGCAAAAATAACAGAACCCAAATTCCCTCTCTAATAGCTCGCACAAGAGGAGAATCAGGAGTGCCGAATTGGCAAACAGCACAAGCCCAGGCCGATTGGGTCTGAATAACGGAAGCAAGCAACACCAAACTGAGAAGTCCAAACCCTTTGGTTTTCTTCAAAAAGTAAAAAAGATAAAAAACTAAGCCACCTGTTCCAGATAGGGACAAGTATCCCAAAGAAACCAGTAACGGATCCGTATCCCAAGTATAGTTTTGAAGCGACCAGACTCCAAAAAATCCCGAGAGAAAAATTGAGCACAGGATCAAAAAGAGATGAACAACCTTAAGAGACAAGCCAACTCCTCATCGCACCCATGGGAATCATCCAAGGAACTACGATTAAGATCACGAATAAAACTGCTGTAAGCGCCAAGGTTAAATAAATAGCGGTCTTTTCGGAGATCAAATGCATGAAGTATAGAGCTACCAACGATGCCTTCGTGGATGCAACCACGAGAGCTAATATCACTGCAAAGGTGAAGGACAAGTGGATGTAGGAAATCCCCACAGTTACTGCCGTCAACACAAGCAGACTGCCAAAAATCATCCAGTAAACCTTAATGTGTTTCTTCACTTCCTCAACGGACATGTGTTCTGATGCCATGGGTGCTTCTCCTTACAGAAGATAAAGAATCGGAAATAAGAAAATCCAGACCAAATCTACAAAATGCCAATAAAGGCCGGCACACTCAATGCGACCCGTGAAACGCTCAGGCTCAGACTTCCACATGTGGCTACCAGGTCCCAAGAGGTATGCATTGACGATGATTCCCCCGAGGATGTGAAGACCATGGAGTCCAGTGATTACGAAGTAAATTGCGTAGAAGTTGCTAGTTGCTGGGCTAATGCCGTGGCTGAATTTGGTTCCATACTCAACAGCTTTAATGCCTAAGAAGATGAACGACATCAACAAAGTGAGACTCATATAAGTCTTAAATTGTTTTAAGTTGTGCATTTTCAGTGAAGCCCAGGCCATTACCACGGTTACTGACGAAAAAATCAGCACAACCGTATTAAGAGTAGCCAGCGGAACATTTAAAACATCGTATCCATGTGGCCAGTCGCTTACTCCCAAACGAAGAGTGATGAGAGCTGAGAACAAAGCTCCGAAAAGCATCACTTCGGATGCCAGGAACAGCCAAACGCCGAGCTTTGCGTTAGTCACTCCAGTAACTGGATTTGGCTTATCAATATAAGGAATGTGAACTGCCATTTAGCCCTCCTGGGGAATAAATTGAGGTAGCACCTTTCGAGTTGTGGCTGAATAGGTGTACGGATTTCTATAAACTTCAACTGGCGTAGGGAAGTTTTCGTGAGGGGGGGGTGAACTTGCAGCCCACTCAAGAGTTGTTGCTTCCCAGGGATTGTCGTTTTGAACTTTTTTACCCGTTTTCCACGCAGTGAACATATTCCAAATGAACGGAATCTGAGCCAGCAAGAGAACGAATGCAGCAGTCGACATGACGACGTTCCAGCTTTGAGTTGCAGCCCCGTGCGAATATTGAGTTTGGTCGTACATTCTTCGCGAGACGCCCTTAGAGCCCATTAAGAACATCGGCATAAATACGAAGTTAATTGCTACAAAGGAAACCCAGAAATGGAGTTTCCCGAGGAATTCATTCATCTCACGTCCCGAGAACTTGGGATACCAGTAATAAACTCCGCCCATGAGAGCAAATAAAGTTCCTGGCGCTACGACGTAATGAAAGTGTCCAATGACGTAATAAGTATCATGGAGATGAATATCAGAAGCAGTTAATCCCAAAGGCAGACCTGTTAATCCGCCAATTGCGAACATGGGCAAAAATGCCATCGCAAAAAGCATCGGGACTGTAAATCTGATAGAAGCTCCCCATAAAGTAAGAAGAATGGTTGTCAAAATGATCACCGAGGGAATGGAGATGATCATGGTGGTCGCTTGGAAGAACGAACTCAGCGTTACTCCCATACCTGTCATGAACATATGGTGAGCCCAAACCACAAAGGACATAAATCCTAAGAATAGGATGGAGTACACCATGGTTTTGTACCCGTAGAGTGGCTTTCGGCAGTTGGTAGTGACAATCTCAGAAACAATGCCAACCGCAGGAAGAATTAAAACGTAGACTTCTGGGTGCGCTAAGAACCAGAAAAGATGTTGCCATAAAAGTGGGTTTCCACCGCCAGCAACTGCTAATTTTTCTCCAGAGACGACAAGGCCGCTGGGAAGAAAAAAGCTGCTTCCGAAAAGGCGGTCAGCAAGTTGTAAAACCGCAGCACCTTCGAGAGGTGGGAAAGCTAATAAAAGAAGAAAGGCAGTGGTGACCTGTGCCCAAACATGGATGGGCCAACGCATGAAATTAAGACCCTTCGCTCGCAGTTGAATCGCAGTCACGATAGTGTTCACAGAGCCCAAAAGCGATGAAGTGATTAAGAACACCATTGCCACTAACCAAACGGTTTGCGCGTTATTGGAAATAACAGACAGCGGGGGATAGGAAGTCCATCCAGAAGCGGCTGCTCCTCCCGGCATCAGGAAGCTCATCATCATGATGACCCCGCCCACAAAATAAACCCAGTAGCTCATCATGTTGAGCTTTGGGAAAGCCATATCACAGGCACCTACTTGAAGAGGAACCAAGTAGTTACCAAAGGCGCCAACGCCCATAGGAACCACGCCCAGGAAGATCATGATTGTTCCGTGCATTGCCCCGAGAGCATTATAAAGTTCAGGAGTGAGCGCTCCTGTGTCGGTGAGTGCTTTTCCGATTAGGGGAATTTCAATTCCGGGATACGCAAGCTGCCAGCGCATCAGAATCATCAAAAAGAATCCAAAAAGCAGAAAGAAAGTGGCGGTGATTCCGTATTGAAGGCCAATGACCTTATGGTCCGTAGAAAAAATATACTTTTTCCAAAAAGGCATTTCGTGGTGAGACATTGGTTAGGCTCCTTCTTTCAAGGCATTTTCTTCTTCTAAAAGCCAGTTGTCGTACTCTTCTTGGGTAAAGACATTAAAATATCCCTTCATTCTGTAGTGTCCTACCCCGCATAGCTGAGCACAGGCGATTTCAAATTTTCCTGTTTCCTTGGTTTCAAACCAAAGCGGGAAGACCATGCCTGGGATGGCATCGTGCTTTACCCGAGCATTGGGCAGGAAGAATCCGTGAATCACATCTTTTGCGCCCAATTCTACAATTACAGGTTTTCCCACGGGAACATTGAATTGGTTAATGGAAACAATATCATCTTTTGCATTGGGATCTTCCCGGTCGAGTCCGACGGGGTTTGTTCCGTCAATCAGATCAATATTGGTTTTTCCAAATTTTCCATCTCGTCCTGGATAATGAATGTTCCATGCAAACTGTTCAGCCGTAATACGAACGACTAAAGAGGATTCTCTATCTGGAAAATCCGTTTTTAGTTTTGCCCAAACGGGATAAGAGAAAAATACTAATAAGCAGGCTTCAAAAATCACCACACCAATTTCAAGGTATTTGGGAAGAGAAAAGTGTTGAGGTGCAACATCGGCTTCGTGGCCGTCTCGTTCTCTAAAGCGGACCAAACAATAAACCAAGTAAAGTCCCCAGCCCACAAACAAGAGGGCCATAAAATAGTGGAGAGTTAAGATCAAGTTATCAATTGCAAAACCGTGGGTAGAGACATCAGAAGGAAGGCCGTAGTCAAAGCCCCTTAAATTTAAAACTTCCTGCCAAACTTTGGCTAGTTGTTCCATCATGAGTGATTGCCCCTGAAGAGATTAATGTTTCGTTGGTCTTCTTTGAACAAAACTCTATTTTACTCGAGTGTAAAAAAGAACCCCATTATTAAATTTTTAGGCCCCCAAGAATCGTGCAGACATCCCCCTCTGTCAATCCTAGATGACAAATTAAAAGAAGCAGCGCAAACTCCTTTAGCTGTGAAAACTGAACTTCGTTATCAATCAGGCTTTGGAAATACCTTTGAGACTGAAGCTCTCGCGGGAGCTTTACCCAAACATCAAAATTCACCTCAAAAGCCACCACTGGGACTTTATCCAGAACAGCTCAGTGGTACTGCTTTTACAATGGCCCGAGCGGAAAACAAAAGAACTTGGTTTTATAAGATCCGGCCCTCGGTGGTTCACGGACGGTTTTCGCCGGTGAGCGCTCCTCTTTGGAAAACTAATGGAGTAGAACCCGCAACCGGTCCAGAGCAGTTACGGTGGGATCCTCTTCCTGAGCCAGCTAAACCTATTGATTTTATTCATAGCCTTTTTACGTTGGTTCGAAATGGCAGTCCCGAGTCTCGATCAGGTGTAGCTGTTCACGTTTACTCGGCGAGTCAATCAATGACCGATTCCTATGCTTATGACGCAGATGGAGAGCTTCTGATTGCCCCTGAGACGGGGAGCCTTTACATCAAGACCGAATGCGGTGATTTATCGGTTGAACCCTGTGAGATTGCTTGCATCCCTAGAGGAATGAAGTTTCAAGTCCAGCTAAAAGAAACTTGGGCCAGAGGCTATGTTTGCGAAAATTTTGGAGAATCATTTCGACTACCCACGTTGGGATTAATTGGTGCAAATGGCCTAGCGGATCCCAGACACTTTTTAATTCCCCAGGCCACCTTTGAAGATCGAGCAGGGAAGTTCGAACTTTTTGCTCGCTATCAGGGAAATCTTTTTAAAACCCCAATCGACCGTTCGCCTTTAGACGTTGTCGCGTGGCACGGAAATTACGCCCCGTATAAATATGATTTGAGACTGTTTCAGCCGGTAAATACCGTTCGATTAGATCATCCGGATCCTTCTATTTTCACCGTCCTGACATCACCGAGTGCTGTACCCGGTCAGGCAAATTGTGACTTTACGATCTTTCCTCCCCGATGGATGGTAGCTCAAGATACTTTTCGACCGCCTTATTTTCATCGCAACATCATGAGTGAGTGGATGGGGTTAATTAAAGGGCGTTATGACGCAAAGGAAAAAGGTTTTGTGCCCGGGGGAAGCAGCCTCCATAATTGCATGGCCCCTCATGGTCCTGATGCTGAGACGACCGAGAAAGCGATTCAGGCATCCGGCGCACCTCAATTCTTAGATAATACTCTCGCCATCATGTTTGAAAGTTGTTATCCCTATGTCGTGTCGGAAGCAGCTCAAAAAACTCCGCTCCTCCAAGAAGATTATTTGGATTGTTGGAGAGATCTAAAAGTGATGTTTCAAACCAGAGTTTGATTGTGGATACGATTAGATTTTTTAAGGTTGCCGTTTTTTTTCTTGTGAGTCTCGCAAGCTGGGCTCAAAAAACTCCTCAATTAGTTGGTGGGAATCCGGCCGGGGAAAGATTTCCTTCTTTATTTTTATTTTCAGAACTGAGCGAAAATCTCACGGATAGTTTTTGTACCGCAGCTAAAATTTCTCCCCGGCAATTTTTAACAGCAGCTCACTGTGTTTTGGAAGCTAACAGTAAGAGCTGGTATTTTCCTGAGCATTCTAAGCCTGGAAGCCACTATTACTATTCCTTTGGGCGAGACTTCACAAAGCCCGTTTCAATGTTTTCGCTCCAAATAAAGAAAATCCATATTCATCCTTTACTTCAAAATTGCTTGAACAAAGGAAAATATTTTCCGGCTCAATGCCAGGTTAGAAAACTTCCTAATCCGGATCTTGCGATTGTGACAGTTGAGCCCGGAACGGGCCCGTTTTTTGAGGCACCGGCACTTCCCTTTGATTTCACTCCTAACCGGCCAGGTGACGAAATTATTTTGGCGGGTTATGGAGCTCAAGAAGATGCGGACATCACGCCTCCAGTTCTAAAATATGGTTACTCAAAAGTGGCAACTCCAGAAGAACTCGAAATGGCTACTGACGGAACCTCTGCTGCCCAAATGGGATTTCTACAATGGGGTTTCTACTTCGGCAGTTTAGGTGCCTTAATAGACTCAAAATTTCCTAATCTCGGAAGTGGAGATTCCGGTGGCCCTGTTTTAAAAGAGCTCCCGGACAGAATTGTGGGAGTGAACTCGAGTGCAGTATGTTTGGACGGAGAGCCTCAAACCTGCGAAATCACTGGCAACAATTTTTTTACTCGAATTGATTCCAAAGCGACTATCGCAGTGGATCACTGGATCAAAGCTACGATTTACGAAGCTGGTCGCTGAGAAAAGTGTTTTTTATAGCTGCTCAAAGCTTCTTTGATAATTAAGACAGCTTCCTTACGGTCTAAAAATTTTTCAACGACAACTTTTTTGTTTTCGAGAGACTTATATTCCTCGAAAAACTTTTGAACCTCCGCCATTCGATGTGGTGGCAAGTCCTCGAGAGACTCATAGTGGTTGTACTCCGGATCATCCGAATGAACCGCGATGATTTTGTCATCCGCTTCGCCCTGATCGACCATTTTCATCACCCCAATGGGTTTTACTCTGAGGATCGAGAGGGGAACCACAGCAAGCTGCCCTAAAACCAAAACATCTAAAGGATCTTTATCCTCACAATAACTTTGAGGAATGAACCCGTAATTAGCGGGATAATGAACGGAGCTAAAAAGAATTCGATCTACTTTTAAAAAACCTGTCGTCTTTTCAAGCTCATATTTGATTTTAGAGTCCATCGGGATTTCAATCACTGCATTTAAATGAATCTCAATGTTTGTTCCGGGATCAATATCATGCCAGGGATGCATCTTATTCCTCCTCACTTGTTTTTTTACTAAGTCCATCTAAAACTGCTTCAGCTTGACTGCGTGTCAAGCCAGCGTCAATCAGCGTTTCAAAATTAGCTTCGGAAATTGCTGTTAGACTCCCTAAATGTTTTAAAAGCTTCAGTCGAGTGGTCTCACCAATTCCCGGTATGTCTTTGAGAATCGACTCATCAAGCATCATTTTCTTTCGCCTTCGCCGATGGGAAACGACTGAAAATCGATGAGCTTCGTCCCTGACTTGTTGAAGAAGTCGAAGGGCAGGATTAGTTTCTTTCAAAATGATGGGATTTTTTCTATTTGGGATGAAAATCCTTTCTTCTGTTTTCTCAATATTCTTTCGAGTGAAGGCGCTTTTAGTTCTTGATTTCGCAAGAGCCAAAATCGGAATATCCACGCCCAAATCCTTGAGGGCTCGTTCCGCTGATGCTAGCTGACCTTTTCCGCCATCAATCAAAAGTAGGTCTGGGGGAGGCGGGTCTGGTTTGCTAAAACGGCGAGTTACTACTTCATGAATCATTGCGAAGTCGTTTTGTCCCTCAACCGTTTTGGGGTAGTACAATCGATAACGGCTTTTTAGAGGGCGCTCGTCCGAAAAATGAACAAGAGCGATAGCGGGGTTTTTTCCCTGCAAGTTAGAAACATCGATCCCTTCGATGGTCTGGGGTGCCTCTGCAAGATTTAGCACCCGTTGCAGCTCCTCGGCACCTGAGATGGTTGTTTTGTTTTTTTGGTCTAAATAAATCAGTTTCGCATTTTCATAGGCCATGCCTAAAAGGCGCAAGGGTTGTTCGGTGCGAGGAACTCGAATGCTTAGTTTTTTCTGTGAGCGCTCCGCCAGCATTTTTTCTAACAGCAAACGCTCTTCAAAGTCAGTAGCTACCCAAATTTCATCCGGTATCAAAGAAACCAAATAAAACTGTTGGAGAAACTCCAAAATGGTTTGTTCGAGTGAATCCAGGGTGAGAGGTATTTTGAGAGTTCTTCTTCCTGTTAAAAACCCATTTCGAATAAACAGAACCGCAATGGAAAGTTCTTGTTCGCCTTCAAATACACCGATGACATCGATGTCGCGTTGTTTTTCCGTGAGAACGGCATTTTGTTTTTCGGTAATCCGGTCTATCGCTGAAATCTTATCGCGGATGTTTTTTGCTTTTTCATATTCCCATTTATCAGAGGCCTCTTCCATTTGTTTTCGAAGCGTTTGAACCAGGGCTTGTTTTCTGCCTTTGAGAAACAAGATGGCTTCCTCTACCTGTTCTGCGTAGTCGGTTTGTGAAACATAATCCACACAGGGGGCTGTACAGGTTCCAATTTCGTAATTGAGACAAGGGCGGGTTCTGTTTTTAAATTTAGAATCAGAACAATCTCGGATTTGAAAAGTTTTTAACAAGAATCGACTGATGTCTCGGATACCCCCCGAAAAAGGGCCAAAATATCGAAGGGCAGGGGAAGGGGTGATTTTTCGAGTGACTCTAAATTGAGGAAAGGGATGAGTAAAATCCAGGACTACGTATGGGTAGTTTTTGTCGTCTTTCAGTCTTACATTGTACCTGGGGCGATGCTTTTTTATGAGATTGCATTCCAGGAGTAGCGCTTCCAGTTCGGTATGGGTGACTGTAAATTCAAGCTGATAGATTTTTTTAACAAGAACGCGCGTTTTGGGAGTGAGTTTTTCTGGGGCCTGAAAGTACGAGCGTATTCGATTTCTTAAGTTTTTAGCCTTTCCTACGTAGAGGATTCTTCCGGTGACATCCTTCATGATGTAGACACCGGGTTGAGTCGGCCATTTTTTAATCTGGTCGGACAGAGCGGCTTTTAAATTTTCTGAAGTGACCACTATTTTTTTTGTTCGCTGTCGGAGTCGCTCTCGTTGTTCTCTTCTGGTTGACTGAGAGCCTTTTTAAATTCACGGATTCCTTTTCCTAATCCCTTAGCGAGTTCAGGAAGTCGTTTAGGACCAAAGACCAAAAGAACTACGCCTCCCAACACAAGTATTTCTGTGAAGCCTAAATTACCTAACATCAGAGTCTCCTTTTTCAGAACGATATTCTTTTACTTCACGCTCGGGTTTCTGGTGAAGAGCCTTTTTAAACTCAAAAACCGAATGTTTCAGCGACATACCCCATTGACGTAAAGAATGTCTCTTAAGGAGTAAGAAAATCACCATCCCCAGGACCAAAATTTCCGAAAAACCCAACATAGAATTAATCAAGAATCTCGACATTATACTGTAATCATCGTGTTTGACAGCCGGAAAATCCCAAAAGAACGTATGAAGGGGCAGTTTAGTTCCTGATTTTCTTATGTAAAATGGCTTGCTCCTGGGGAGTTCCCATGCTATCTCCTTGTGCCAATTACACACGTTCCCCTACCTTAATTAGACTTCGGTCTCTTTCGAAGGTTGGTTTTCGAAAGGGCACAAGGGAACGGAGGCTTAACCGGAGGAAAAATATGCCTGAAGTATCCATGAGAAATATGCTTGAGGCTGGCGTCCATTTTGGTCACCAGACTCATCGTTGGAACCCTAAAATGAAGTCCTTTATCTATGGACCTCGTAATGGAATCTACATTATCGACTTAGAAAAAACGGTAAAACACGCAAAAGAAGCGTGTGCATTTATCAAAAACACCGTTGCTGATGGTGGAAAAATTTTATTTGTTGCTACCAAAAATCAAGCAGCTTCAATGACCAAAGAAGCAGCTGGTCGGTGCAATATGCCTTTTGTGACGGAACGCTGGTTGGGTGGAACCTTGACCAACTTCGCAACCATTCGTAGAGGCTGTGAAAAGCTCGATGAAATGGATCGTTTACGCGCAGATGGCACTTACGATTTACTGAAGAAAAAAGAACGAGTTGTCTTCGACAGAAAACAAGTAAAGCTTGAAGCGAGTTTAGGCGGTATCCGTCAGATGAGACAGCTTCCAGCTGCTTTGTTTATCATCGATCCTATGACTGAAGATATTGCGGTTCGCGAAGCGAATCGTTTGGGAATCCCAGTGGTGGCTCTAGTAGATACCAACTGCGATCCTGATCGCGTTGATTACGTCATTCCCGGAAATGATGATGCGATTAAATCGGTAACTTTGTTTGTTAACCTGATGGCCGATTCTTGTTTAGAAGGTGCCGCTATTTATGAGCAAAAAGCTCGTGTAGCTCAGGGACAAACAGCTGGCGAAGGACAAGCCCAACAGCCCAGAGCAGCCGAAGCTGAAAAAGCTGTTGCCGCAGGTCCAGTGGTTGAAAAAGTTAAACGGCCAAAACTTCTGAATATTCCCACAGAGATCGACTATCGGGATGCTAGCCTCTTAGAAGAAGAGGAAACAACCGAAGTTACTGAAGTAGTTGCCGAAGATAAATCTGATACCTAAAAGTACTGGGAGGTTGTTGTGAGTGAAGCTCTGTTAGTTAAGGAACTTCGAGAAAAAACTGGTGCAGGGTTCATGGACTGTAAAAAAGCATTGCTTGAAACAGGCAATGATATTGAAAAGGCCATGACTTTCTTGCGCGAAAAAGGGCTCGCTGCTGCGGCAAAGAAAGCTGGCCGGGCGGCTCATGAGGGTCGAGTTCTCTCTTACATTCACGGAGAAGGTAAAATTGGCGTTCTCGTAGAAGTGAATTGTGAGACGGATTTCGTTGCTAGAACGGACGAGTTTCAAAATCTAGTACGCGATATTGCGATGCACATTGCAGCGGCTTCTCCTCGATATCTCGACAAAGATAACGTTCCTGCAGAAGATTTGGAAAAAGAGAAAGCTATTTTCCGAGTTCAAGCAGAAGAGTCTGGAAAAAAGGGTCCAGTGGTCGAAAAGATCGTCGAAGGTAAGATCGGCAAATTTTATGAAGAGCATTGCCTCGTCAATCAGAAGTTTGTCAAAAACCCAGATCTTACTATTGAAGCTTTGCTGAAAAATGCGATTGCGACTTTGGGTGAAAACATGGCCATCCGTCGTTATGCCCGTTTTCAAGTGGGAGAAGCTGCTCCTGCGAAAGCTAGCTGTAGCGTATGAGTCAGTCATCCAAGCCCCGATATCAACGGGTCCTCTTGAAACTAAGCGGAGAGGCTCTAGCAGGTGATAAGGCCTTTGGGATTAGTCCTGAGGTCATTGATCGGATAGCTAAAGAGATTCGCTCAGTACACGAGCTGGGAGTCCAGATTGCTATTGTAATTGGGGGTGGAAACATTTTCCGAGGAATTGCTGGGACGGCTCAGGGAATGGATAGAGCTACCAGTGACTACATGGGAATGTTAGCTACGGTTCTTAACAGCTTGGCTCTGCAAGACTGCTTGGAAAAATTAGACGTCTACACTCGAGTGATGTCGGCAATTGAAATGCACGAGCTTTGTGAACCTTACATCCGAAGAAGAGCTGTTCGACATCTCGAAAAAAACCGGGTTGTGATTTTTGCCGCAGGAACTGGGAATCCCTATTTTACTACGGACACAGCTGCAAGCTTGCGAGCAATGGAAGTAAATGCGGAAGTCATCATGAAGGCAACCAAGGTAGATGGTGTCTACGATGATGATCCAGTCATTAACCCAAAAGCTAAGATGTATAAGCGGCTCGATTATTTAGATGTTCTAAAAGACAATCTGAAGGTGATGGACTCAACTGCCATCTCTTTGTGTATGGACAACAACCTACCGCTCCTAGTTTTCAACCTAAATACTCCTGAGAATTTCAAGCGAGTGATCTTGGGTGAAGACATAGGAACGATTGTTCGGAGGGATAAATGACCCCACAGATGAATGAGATAAAAAAGCATATGGAAAAGGCTCTTGAGCATCTTCGCTCTGAGCTTTCAAAATTGCGTGTTGGACGAGCTTCAGCCACCATGGTGGACGGAGTAAGAGTCGATGTTTATGGAAGTCAAATGTCCTTAAAAGAAGTGGCTGCTTTGGCAACACCGGATCCGAAGACCATTACCATTCAACCCTGGGACAGAAGTTTGTTCGGCGAAATTGAGAAAGCTATTTTAGCTGCTAATTTGGGTCTCACTCCGATGAACGATGGAAAGATCATCCGCATCAATATGCCGCCCCTCACAGAAGAAAGACGAAAAGATTTCGTCAAACAAATTAGCAAAGAAGGGGAAGCTGCAAAAGTTGCAGTGAGAAATATCCGACGAGATTCGATGGATGCGTTGAAAAAAGATAAAGCCTTAACCGAAGATGATCAGCGTCGAAATCAAGATGAGATTCAAAAGTTGACCGATCAGTTCATTCAAGAAATCGATAAAGCCGTAGATTCAAAGACCAAAGAGGTCATGACAATCTGACCATGAACCCGACAAAATCTATTCCACGTCACATTGCCATTATTATGGATGGAAATGGGCGTTGGGCCAAAGAACGTGGCCTGCCTAGAACCTTTGGTCACCAAGAAGGTGCTCAGCGGGTCGATGATATTGTTACCGAGTGTTGTAGATTGGGAGTCGAGTACCTCACCCTTTATACTTTTTCGACTGAGAATTGGCAGAGACCAGGTCTAGAGGTCAAAATGTTGATGCAGCTTTTGGTGCGTCACTTAAAGACCATGGACAAGAAGTTGAAGTTGAACCAAGTTTCTTTATCGGCCCAAGGAACCTTGTCACGCTTACCTGATTTTGTAACGGCAGAACTCAAGCGAGTGATTGAATTTACGAAGTTTGAAACCCCGAAGATGCGATTGAGCCTTGCTCTTTCCTATGGGGGCCGACAGGAACTCATAGACGCAATCAAAAAGATTTCCTCATCAGTTAAACTAGGGGAATTGGAAATCGACTCTATCAATGAGTCAACCATTCGGAATTTCCTCTACCAGCCAAGTTTTCCAGATCCCGATCTCCTTATCCGCACGGGGGGCGAATCGAGAATCAGTAACTTTCTTTTGTGGCAGGTGGCTTATTCAGAGATAGTGGTTATGAACGAATTGTGGCCCGATTTTCGTCCTGAGACACTTCGAGCTGCGATTGATGTTTTTGCGGGAAGAAATCGCCGATTTGGAAAAACTCAGGAGCAGATTGAGAAAACAACGGAGGCAAGCTTGTGAAAACTCGACTACTGACTGGTATTCCTGCAGCCATGGCTCTTATAGCTCTTGTGATGTGGGGTTCCTTAGGGCTTTTGAGGTTAGTCGTGGTTTTGATTGGAGCTTGTGCCTATCTTGAATTTGATGCTTTGATGTTTTCCAGAAAATCAATCGTGAGAAAAGGGACCATGTTTGTTTTGGTCGCCTTCCAGATTTTTCTTATGGGCGGAGATCACCTGACCGCTTTTTACTCCTACGCTTTAATTACGGTTTTAATCTTGGGGTCGGGGGTATTGGGACAAGCTCGGTCAGGGCAATTTGAGTTAGCTTTAAAAGAAGTAACGAATCAAAGTTTGGGGTTTTCCTACATTGTAATGATGTTTGGCTTTTTATTTAACATTGTGAGTTGGCCCGATCTCGGACGTACTTATCTGATTTTGCTTTTCTTGATAGTTTTTGTGGGAGATACGGCTGCCTATTTTGGTGGGATGAAGTTGGGAAAAAGAAAACTGGCCAGCGAAATTAGCCCTAAAAAAACAATCGAAGGCTCGGTTACAGCATTAGTTGCCTCAGTCATAGTTACGGTCTTGTGGGTTCGATTTATTTATCCAGAGCCCATGTTTCCAGACCGGTATTGGAGAATTATCTTAGCGACCCCCGTTCTGAGTTTTTTGGCTCAATTAG
Source organism: Bdellovibrio sp. ZAP7 (assembly GCA_945878405.1). Classification (GTDB taxonomy): domain Bacteria; phylum Bdellovibrionota; class FAC87; order UBA2466; family UBA2466; genus RFNO01. The sequence continues at coordinate 57,714 of CAMCTJ010000001.1, read as the reverse complement.
GAGATCTGTTTGAGTCAGTGCTCAAACGCAGTCAGATGCAGAAAGATTCGGGCAGTTTTTTACCCGGGCATGGTGGCATTTTAGACCGAGTCGATGGGCTCGCTTTTACAACCCCCGTTTTTTATTTTTGTCTCTATTACCTTTGGGAGACTGCTTAAGTGGCCTCCTCAAAGAAGAAAGTATGTGTTCTGGGGTCTACCGGTACTATCGGAACCTACACGCTCGAACTTATTAAAGCGTTTCCGGATCAGTTTGAGGCTGTGAGTTTGGCAGCCGGAAAAAACCTTACAAAACTCCAAGAGCAAATTCGCATTTTTAAACCGCAGGTAGTGAGTGTTCAGGATGAAGCAGCTCTTCAGTTTTTAAGACAAGAATTTCCAAAGCTTCAAGTGGGTTCAGGTCTGGATGGAATCAAAAAGTGCATCGAGGCCGAGGGAATTGACGTTGTGATTGTCGGGATTGTGGGATTTGCAGGACTAGAGCCTACTCTTCACGCGATTCGGCACAATAAGCTGATTGGCTTAGCGAATAAGGAATCGCTAGTTACTGCCGGAACTTTGTTTAATGAAGAGGTGAGAAAAAGTAGTGCCCAGGTCGTCCCTGTTGATAGTGAGCACAATGCTTTGTATCAGCTACTGAATGGTGTTGATGAATCTGAAGTTCAAACGTTAGTGCTCACGGCCAGTGGAGGCCCGTTTCTTAAAAAACCAGATTTAGATTTAAAGCTGGTCACGCCGGAAATGGCGATCTCTCACCCCAACTGGAAAATGGGCCCTAAGATTTCGGTTGATTCTGCAACACTCATGAATAAGGGCCTTGAGTTGATTGAAGCTCATTTTCTCTTTGGTGTTCCCGAGAGTCAGATTGAGGTTTGGGTTCACCCCCAGAGCATCGTCCATGGTTCCATTTGGTTAAAGGACAACACAAATTTGGCGCAGTTGTCGCTACCCGACATGAAATCTGCAATTGGTTACGCCCTTTCATACCCAGAGAGGCTTTTGCAGCCTATCCAAAAGCTTACTTTAGACCAGATGTCTCGGTTAGAGTTTTTCCCGCCCGATATTCAACGTTTTCCTTGTTTGGAGTTGGCGCGTAAATCGCTCCGCGCTGGCCAGAGTCATGTCATCGCCCTAAACGCTGCTAATGAAATCGCGGTAAATGCCTTTTTAAATCGTCAGATTGGATTTACTCAAATTCCAGAAGTCATTGACGCTACTCTTCAAGAGTTCTCCGGAATGCCTATCCACCAACTCGAAGCCGTTTTTGAGGCCGACCGGGTCGGACGTCAAGTTGCCAAGACCGTTATAAATCGAATATGATTAGGAAAATTTGGGAGGTCCGGTGTTTACATCCTTAATTGGAATGGTTGTTCTTTTGGGTGGGCTCATATTTTTTCATGAGCTGGGTCACTATCTTGTTGCTAAATTTTTCCGCATAAAAGTTGAAACATTTTCCCTTGGGTTTGGAAAAAAGATTCTCAAAAAAACTTGGGGCGAAACAGAATACTGTCTGTCTCTTGTCCCACTTGGGGGTTACGTTAAATTAATGGGAGATGATCCCTATAAAGCGGTTCCGCCAGAAGAAGCTGATCGAGCTTTTTCAACTCAAGCTCTCTACAAGAGATTCGCTGTTGTAGCCGCGGGACCCATTGCTAACCTTTTACTCGCTTACATTCTTTTTATGGTGGTTTTTTGGGTGGGACAACCGCAAGTAAGCACCCGAGTGGGAGCTGTTTTGACGGATAGTCCTGCTTGGCAAGCTGGCTTTCGGCCAGGGGATAAAATTTTAGCTCTCAATGGACAATCGGTTTCAACTTGGCAGGAACTAGACGAGTGGACACGCCCAAAAGAAGGACAAACGGTTGAAGTAACCGTTCAAAGAGCGCAATCAGAAGTAAAATTGCCGATTCAGCTGAGCAAAATTCAAGCAAAGAATGCCTATGGCGAAGAAGAAACAGTGGGGGGCATCAAAGGAATTTCAGCAACGCCCTTAGCTTCAGTTGTAGGAATTTCCAATCCCGAAACCATTGCGTATCGGGCGGGACTTAGGACCGGCGACTTTATTACCAAAGTAGGAAATAAAGAAGTGGGATCATTTGAAGAGCTCAGAAACGAATTGTCTCTTCAATGGCAGGCTTCCCAACCGATCGAGTTGGTTTACCAGCAACTCGCGGAAGGTAAAAAGAAGCCCGAAGAAAAAAAAGTAAGTCTGGCGTACCCAGCTCAAAAGGAAAGTGATTTAGATTCTTACTTTGGATGGGTTCCTGCTGAGACATTTGTCAGACAGGTTTCTAAAGATAGTCCTGCAGAAAAAGGGGGACTTCTCGCAGGGGATCGGATCATAAAAATTGGTGATAATCGGGTGATGAATTTCGATGCCGTCGTAGAGAGTGTCCAAAACTACGGGGCTCAGGGAAGCTCGGTTTCTGTCACCGTTGAAAGACAGGGAAAACCAGTTACTTTAGATTTAAAGCCCGTCGAAACAACCCAAGAAGATCCCATCACTCATCAGAAATTTAAAAAATACATGATTGGATTTGCTCCTTATCTCGTTTTTGAAGAGCCGGATTTCACTGCGGTTCAGGTTCGAGGGATTCCGGCTCTTGTGGTAAAGGCAGTGGGAGAAACCAATGAACTGGCTCGTAAAATGATAGTTAGTCTGGCTAAATTAGCGACTGGTGGAATTTCCATAAAAAATCTAGGCGGTCCAGTTCTCATTGCCACAGTGGCGGGGAAGAGCTTGGATGCCGGCTTAGTGCAGTTCCTGCAAATGATGGCCCTGATTAGCATTAACCTCTTTCTATTAAACTTATTTCCAGTGCCGATCTTAGATGGAGGTCATTTACTTTTCTTCACGATTGAGGCCATAAAAGGAAAGCCAGTTACCATTCGGACGATGGAAATAGCAAACCAAATTGGAATGGTTTTCATTTTAACATTAGTCGTGTTAACGTTATTTAACGACATCTCGAGGATAATACTTCATTGAAAAAAACATTCGTTCTCGATACTAGCGTAATTCTCTACGATCCCCAGTGTATTTATAAGTTTGAAGACAACGTGGTCGTCGTTCCTATCACGGTTCTTGAAGAAATGGACCGTTTTAAGAAAGATCTCACAGAAATCGGCCGCAATGCTCGTCACTTTTCACGATATCTGGATGAAATAAGAAAACGAGGATCTCTTACCAATGGAGTGGAAATTGGTAAGAAAGGTACTTTGATCGTTGATTTGTTCAGGGATGCTGAGAAGTACCTCCCTTCGGACATGGCCCACGAAAAAAATGATCACAAGATCTTAGCCGTGGCTCTCAAGTTTCGTCAGGAGAAAACAAATACTAGCGTTGTTTTTGTTACCAAGGACGTCAATTTAAGAGTTAAAGCCGATGCTTTAGGGATCAATTCGGTCGACTATGAGCCATCGCGAGTCAGTATCGACGAGCTCTACACCGGCATGATCACCATGGATGTCCCCTCTGATGTGGTCGACAAATTTCTTCTTGATAAACGGTTGCCGGTTCAACAACCAGAACTATTCGCCAATAGTTATGTCACTTTAAAAGATCAAAAAGACCCCGAACATTTCGCAACTGCCAGATTTATGGCCGGAGTGAATGAACTGGTACCTCTCAAAACTCCACCTCAGGGGGTTTGGGGAATAAAGCCCAGGAATGCCGAACAAGCCTGTATTATGGATGCTCTTCTAGATGATGAGCTAGCCTTAGTCAGTCTTGTTGGTAAAGCGGGAACGGGAAAAACCTTGATGGCTTTAGCTTGCGGGCTTCAGAAAACAATTGATGATGGTAAATATCAAAAGTTATTAGTCTCACGGCCCATCTTTCCGTTGGGAAAAGACATTGGATTTTTACCAGGGGAAGTCGAAGAAAAACTCAATCCCTGGATGCAGCCTATTTTTGATAACATCGATTATATCGTTTCATTTAGTGCGGGAGAAAAACCGCAAAAGCGACCCAACCGAAGAGCGTGGCAGGAACTGATCAATCAAGGGATGCTTCAGATCGAACCTCTCACTTACATTCGTGGGCGAAGTTTGGCCTATCAGTACTTGATCGTCGATGAATCTCAAAACCTGACTCCTCACGAGATAAAGACAATTATCACTCGTGCGGGTGAGGGCACTAAAGTGGTTTTGACTGGCGACTGTTATCAAATCGATAACCCGTACATTGATTCATCCAATAACGGTCTGACTTATGTGGTGGAGAGGTTTAAAAGAGAAGAGATTTCGGGACACATTACTTTGTCTAAAGGGGAGCGATCCCTCTTAGCCGAAATTGCAACTAACCTACTCTAGAAGCTGTGGCGCAGCGCAGTAATTGACATACGTGTATGGCTATGTATTGTACGTAGGCTTTATGGAACGAAAAAAAATATCAACCACAGTTTATATTACTCAAGACCAAAATAATCTTTTGAAGTTACTCAATCAAAAGACCAAAGTTCCCATCGCTGAGTATATTCGGGAGGGAATTGATTTGGTTTTAGAAAAGCACAAACAAAATCTGCCAGGACAGCTTTCACTGCTTCAAGAAGACGATGCGAGAAAAGATCCTCGCCAATCTCGGCTTCTTGATAATTAACTGGTTTCACGTGTGACCGATCCAAAACTCATTCGAAATTTCAGTATCATTGCCCATATCGATCATGGGAAATCCACTCTCGCAGACCGACTTTTAGAGGTTACGGGAGCGCTCTCCAAAAGAGAAATGCGTGATCAGTTCATGGATAAGATGGACATTGAGCGAGAGCGAGGGATTACCATCAAGGCCCAAACAGCTCGCCTTAATTTCACTGCCAAGGACGGTAAAGATTATGTTCTTAACTTGATTGATACTCCCGGGCATGTGGACTTTGTTTATGAGGTCTCCAGAAGTTTGGCTGCCTGTGAGGGAGCTATTTTGGTGGTGGATGCTTCACAAGGAGTTGAAGCGCAAACACTCGCGAATGTTTATTTAGCATTAGATAACAATCTCGAAATTGTTCCAGTTTTGAACAAAATTGATCTTCCGGGTGCCGATGTTGAGAATGCAAAAAAAGAAATTGAGGACATTATCGGAATCCCAACGGATTACGCAGTTCCCATCAGTGCCAAAGAGGGAATTAATATCCGAGAAGTTCTTGAGAAGGTCGTCGAATTAGTACCTCCCCCAAAGGGAAATGCAAGAGAGCCTTTGCAAGCTCTGATCTTTGATGCTTGGTTTGATCCCTATCAGGGCGTGGTAGTTCAATTTCGAGTCGTCCAGGGCTGCCTCAAACTAGGCGATAAAATTAAAATGATGAACACGGGAACTGAACATGAAATTCTCCGTCTGGGAGTTTTCAATCCGCACCCTACAGATATTTCGGAGCTAGGAGCTGGTGAAGTAGGATTTCTTACAGCCAATATCAAAACGGTTCGAGACGTGAAAATTGGTGACACCCTAACTCATTTAAGTCAGGCGGCTCCCAAAGCACTGTCAGGATTTAAAGAAGTTAAGGCGATGGTGTTCAGTGGGATTTATCCGGTAGATAGTGCGGATTATCCCAATTTGAAAGTCGCTATGGAAAAACTGAGCCTTAATGACAGCTCATTTACTTTCGAAATGGAGACATCAGAAGCTTTGGGCTTTGGGTTCCGATGCGGATTCTTGGGACTCCTCCACATGGAGATTATTCAGGAACGACTCGAAAGAGAGTTTGGCATTGCTTTGGTCACCACCGCGCCCAGTGTGATTTATCGAGTGAACACTACTAGCGGTGAGACACTGAGTATTTATAATCCATCAGACCTCCCTCCAGCGCAGCATATCGCTTCCATTGAAGAGCCGATTGTTCATGCAACCATTCACACTCCGGAAACCTTTTTAGGAAATCTTATTAAACTGTGTGAAGATAAACGAGGAACTCAAACACGACTTCACTACCATTCTCCGAAGCACATTGTTTTGGAATACGATATTCCCTTCAACGAAATCGTGCTTTCCTTCTACGATAAGTTGAAAAGCTTTAGTAAGGGCTATGCGAGCTTGGATTATGAATTCGTGCGCTTTGAACCCAGTAATCTTGTTAAGTTAGATCTTTTGGTTAATTCAAATCCAGTAGATGCTTTGAGTTGGATTATTCACAAAGACAAAGCGTACTATCGGGGAAGAGAACTAGCTGCCAAAATGAAAGAGCTCATCGAACGACAAATGTTTGAAGTGATCATTCAAGCGGCTATCGGGAGCAAGATTATTGCTAAAGAACGGATCGCTCCTTTAAGAAAAAATGTTACGGCTAAGTGTTACGGCGGTGATATTTCCCGAAAGCGTAAACTTCTTGAGAAGCAAAAAGAAGGTAAGAAGCGAATGAAATCTGTGGGCAATGTAGAAATTCCTCAAGAAGCGTTTCTAGCAGCCCTATCTTTGGATTAAGTGATGACTCCAAAAAACGTAGCCAAATCTTTTCTCATTGCCACTGTAACAGCACTGGTGGTCCGTCTTTTTGTAGTCGAAGACTTTAGAATTTCCTCTGATTCTATGACCCCAAATCTTTTGAAAGGGGATCTCATTCTTGTTTCAAAGTCTGCTTTTAATTTGAGGTTACCTTTTTCGTCATTTGAGCTTTTCCGAACGGGCAAACCGGAGCGCTCGGAAGTGGTTGCTTTCTCTGTTCCGGAACGCGGAACTGATACCTACGTAAAACGGATAGTGGCTTTAGGCGGTGATAGAGTAGAAATCAAAGAAGGGGCGCTTTGGATCAATGGCCAGATGGCAGTGTATCAGGAGATGCCCGAGTCAACTGAAGTAACAGAAAAGTGGCCAACCGGACGAGCCTATCAAATCAATCGAGGAAAGACTCAAATGGCCGATTATGGGCCTGTCGATGTCCCAGCAGATCATTTCTTTGCTCTCGGAGACAATCGGTTGGATAGTGTGGATTCCAGAACGTGGGGCCCGGTTCCTTATTCGTGTCTCAAAGGAAGAGTGGCTCTTGTTTGGTTGTCTGTTGGAAATTCCGGAGGAGTTCGCTCCAGTCGGTGGCTTTCTTCTATCCAGTAAACTTCACATCCCACTCGGTTTCATTGCCTTTATCCATGAGCTCAATTCCGTTAGCAAAAAGGTCATTTCGAATTTGATCGGCCAAAGCAAAATTTTTCTCTGAGCGAGCCTGAATTCTTTTAAGGATTGCTTCTTTTATCTGATCTTCGCTCATGCCTCTATCGGTCAAAAAGAGAAGCCGGAGCGATTGCAAGTAAGCCGTGGGCTCTTCAGAGAATAAATTGAGCACCCCGGAAAGAGTCTTCATATCCGCAACGAAACGATTTAAAACGGTTTCTGCTTCTTTCGTCCACTTGAAGCCCTTCTTATCGATAAAGGCATTGATCAGTCTGACATAATCAAACACCAAAGCAAAAACTCGGGCAGTATTGAAGTCATCATCCATTGCCTCTTTCCAACGTGCTTCAAACGATCTTCCAAATGTATCAGCCGCATTTCCCTCCGTTGTGAGAGGTTGGCTCAAATGAGCCTCGGTCTGAGATAGCTTTCGTGCTTTTTCGAGAGTCTTGTAGATTCGGTGAAGCGCCGACTGGTGCTCTCTCACCTGAGGTTCTGAAAAATCTAGAGTCGAACGATAATGGCCCGACAGCAAAAAGAACTTGAGTGTCTCGCCTGTAAAACGTTTTATAAAATCTCGCGTCAACCAAATGTTGCCCAGGGATTTACTCATTTTTTCTGAGTTAATCGTTAATAGATTGTTGTGAACCCAGTAATTGCAAAAGGGAACAGACGTGGCGCCTTCGGATTGTGCGATTTCATTCTCATGGTGTGGGTGCATGAGATCCATTCCGCCTCCATGAATGTCAAAAGTCTGTCCCAAGTACTTGATAGACATCGCTGAACACTCAATATGCCAACCAGGTCTTCCAGGGCCCCAAGGACTCTCCCAGGCAGGTTCTTTGTCATTTTTTCGGGGTTTCCACAACGAAAAATCAAGCGGGTCTCTTTTCTTTTCGTCTGGGGCTACACGAGCTCCCACCAAGAGGTCATCAATTTTCTTTTTAGAAAGTTTCCCATAAGGGGGAAATGAACGAACCGAAAAGAACACTTCACCATCGGAAGCGACGTAAGCGGATCCTTTCGCTATCAGCGTTTCAATCATTTTAATGATCTCAGGGATATGCCCTGTAACCGTCGGCTGAGCATCGGGACGCTCTACCTTCAAAAGCCGCATGTCCTCTTCAAATTCGGAGATGTATTTCCGTGTGATCGTATCGCAGGACACTTTTTCTTCGTTGGCCTTCTGGATAATCTTGTCGTCTACATCGGTGTAATTCATTACTCGAGTTACCGAAAACCCAGAGAATTTAAGATAACGAGCAACCACATCAAAAAAAACTAAGGGGCGGGCATTTCCGATATGAATGAAGTTGTAAACCGTGGGACCACAAACATACATCTTCACCTTACCAGGCTCTAGGGGAGTGAAGATTTCCTTCTTGCTGGTAAGCGTGTTGGTGATCTGAATCATTCTCGAATTTCCTCAAGTAGGACTGTGACCTGCGAAGCAATAGCTTTTCGTTCCCCTACGGGGCCTAAGCCTTCCATCGTCTTTGCTTTTACACTCACCTCCGAAAGCTCCAATCCTACGGCCGAAGCGATTGTTCTTCTAATGGCATCTGAGTGAGGTGCCAGTTTCGGTTCCTCTAAAAACACAGTGGAGTCTACTTGTTTCAGTCGAAACCCAAGCTTCTTTATTTCTTGGAGAACCGGTTTAAGGAATTCTAAGCTTCTTCTATCTTGATGTTCTTTTGCAGAATCTGGAAACCACTGACCAATATCTCCCAGGGCGAGTGCGCCCAGGCAGGCGTCGATCAACGCGTGAATTAAGACATCTCCATCTGAATGAGCTTGTACCCGATAGTAACAAGGGATCTCAATGCCTCCGACTGGAATCTTTTCAAGTTTTACAGTGGGGATCAGACGGTGAATGTCGTAACCGGTTCCGATTCGCATGGCTCAATCCTTCCCTTAGTTTTAAAAATTTTTCCGAGAACGTGGGTATCAGTTTCGTACGTAATTTTAATATTCCGTTCGTCACCAGGAAAAACGGCTATTTTTTCTCCAAATGACTCCAACATAGAGGCGTCATCTGTGAAGTTCATTTCGGAATTTGATTGAATTTGCTCAAGAAGTTTAACCAGTACGTCAAACTTGAATAACTGGGGTGTCTGAACGCGAATGAGCTCTGTGCGATTTACCGTTTCCAGGACACGACCATCTTTTACCTTCTTAACGGTTTCAGTAACAGCTAGTCCCGGAATCCAGCCGCTGACATCCTTATCCTTGGAAAAAGATGCTAAAGCATTTTTAAGTGTTTTCCCCAAAAAAGGGCGACAGGCATCATGGATGAGAACTGTTTCAGGCCAGGGCTTAAGGCCCTTCATCAGATTAATGGCATTCAATGAAGAATCTTGTCGGCGATCGCCCCCGAGAACAAATTCGAGCTGAAGAGCACCTGGCTGAGTAAAGTAATCCGCTACTTGGCGTTTAACTAATTCCAAGTGATTTGGAGCGACTACGATGACTGCTCGGCGAATTGCTGTTTGTTCCACTAGGGACTGGAGGGCCCAGATGAATACAGGTTTTCCTTCTAGGAGATGGAACTGCTTCGGAACTGGATTGAGTTGCTCTCCTGACTGGGAATATCGGGTTCCGTGTCCGGCTCCCAGTAGAATAGCATCGAGGCGACCCATTTCTCATGTTCCAAAAATAGCTTCTAGCTCTCTTTCAACATCAGCTTCCATGATGTTTTGAGCTAAAGACAATTCCTTTACCAACAGAGTTTTGGCTTGGTCCAATAGTTTTCTTTCGCCAAAGGAAAGTTCTTTGTCGTGTTTTAACAAGAAGAGAGCTCTCAGAACTTCAGCAATCTCTTGAACCTTACCGGTATGGATCTTTTCCATATATTCTCGGTAACGACGGTTCCAAGTTTGATAATCTAAATCGCTTCCATCGCGTTTTCTTAAGATGCGATACACTTCTTCGACTTCTTTCATTTTGATGATCGGACGAAGCCGTTGCCCGGAAGAGCCGATGGGCACAAAAACCTTCTTGGGAGCGCCATTGTCTTGGATTTCCAAGATGTAAAAGCGCTGTTTCAGCCCTTGCCCAAATTCCCGTTCTTCGATCCCACGAACAATTCCCACTCCGTGAGATAAATGAACAGCGTTATCACCAACTTTGAATTCGTGACTTGTTTGTTTTGTTTTCATAAAGCGTGAAGGCTTATACCACAATGTTTGACGTTTTGCACCAAAAAGTGATTTTTGGGCAGAAACCATTTTTGTCACACCATTAAAAAAACAATAAAAACAATAACTTAAGAAATTCTTTCTTGCCCCCTCATTTTTTTTTTGACCGGGCACACCGACTTCGCTATGGTCGCTGCGCCGAATTTCTATTCAAAATTATGAATGCACTTCCCAAACTCCTTTTAGCGTCTGCTTCCCCCCGGAGACGCCAGCTTCTTGAAGCATTGGGGCTTTCCTTTACGGTCATCCCAGCAGAGGTTGAGGAAATTGATCCCACTTCTGAATCCATTGAAGCGGGAGTTCTTGAAAACGCGAAAAACAAGGGCCTTGCAGGTCTCAAACATGCCCAGAATAAAAACGATGTCATCATAGCGGCCGATACTCTAGTTGTTCTTAAAGATAAGGTTTTAGGAAAACCTAAGAATAGTTCAGATGTGCTGGCCATGTTAGGTAGTTTGAGTGGTCAAACCCACCAAGTCGTCACTGGGATGGTTCTTCAAACTCCCACCGGAAAACAAAGCAGCGCCGCTGTTTCCTCTTTTGTCACTTTTCGCAATTTGTCAGAAGACGAAATAAAATCTTATGCCGCTACCCGCGAACCCTATGACAAAGCAGGCAGCTATGCCATTCAAGGGCTAGGAGCGATCTTCATCGAAAAAATTGAAGGGTCTTACACCAACATCATGGGTTTTCCCATCGAGAGATTTTTGATTGAACTTCCTAAGATCACGGGCCTCCCGGTTTATCAGTGGTTTCTTCCGTGAGTCTTATTTCTCAAAATCTCCAGGCGATTCGAGAAAAAATCCGAATGCATTCTGCTGAACCCGAAAAAGTTCAAATTCTTGGCGTCACCAAATTTCAACCTTTGGAGCGGATTGTTGAAGTAATTGATTTGGGAGTTACCCTTCTCGGAGTAAATTACGTTCAAGAAGGGCAAAAACTCAGAGAAGTCATTAACCGTTCAGATCTGGACTGGCACTTTATTGGGCATATCCAATCGAGAAAAGCAAAGTCCCTCCTGGACTATGACTGTGTGCAGAGTTTAGACCGAATCGATATTGCAGAAGATCTCAATCGTCGCTCTCAGATAGTGAATAAAAATCTTAACGTCCTGGTTGAAGTCAATATTGGGCGAGAACCCCAGAAATCCGGCGTTCTTTTAGAGGATCTCGACGCCTTTCTGAAAAATCTCAAAGCTTTTTCTAACCTAACGGTAAAAGGTCTGATGACTATGCCGCCTCCTTTAACCATGGAAGAGCGACGTCCCTTCTTCAAAGAATTGAAACAGACTTATGCTCGGCTTTCCGAGAGTTATCCCTTCGATACTCTTTCGATGGGAACAAGTGAGGATTATCCAATAGCTCTCGAAGAAGGAGCAAATCTGATTCGTTTAGGGACCTGTTTATTTGGAGAACGTCCTCAAAAAGCCGTTTAGCGCACCGCGCCCGTTATTTTTCACCCCTACCCAATTGTGATCTCCGTTGGTAAAATTTTTTTATTAAATCCATGAGGTCACTATGAAAAATCAAATCCCTTCTCAAGAGCTTTCTCCTGCTGAAATTAAAAACAAGGATTTCAAGAAGACGGTGCTGGGGTATTCCCCCGAAGAAGTGGTTGGGTTCTTAGATCAAGTGGCTAAACTTTGGGAAAAAGTTCAAAAGAAAGAGCGTGATTTAAATAGCCAAATCGATCAATTAAAAGCTGAAATCAAGAGTTGGGAAAACAAGAGAGCTGATTTTGAGAAGTTACAGGAAATGGCGAAAGCGGATGCTCAGAAGATCATTACTCTAGCTCAGGAAGATGCCCAAAAAATAATCGATGAATCAGAAAACCGATCCCAAGAAGTCAGAAAAAATACAGAAAACTGGCTGACAGAAATTTTGGAAGAGGTTCAAGAAGTAGAAAAAAGAAAAGCAAACTTTATCACTGCCTTTCGCTCTGCTTTAGATAGTCATTACGAAATTTTGAAAACTGAGCAGGATGCAGAAGATTCTTTAACCCATAAGCTTCATGAGTATTTGAAAAAACCTAAATTGTCCGGGGGAAGAGCAGCGTCATCTCTTTCTTGATCCAGCCGGAGGTAGGTTGTTCAATCTTGATCCGGTCCCCTTTTTCTCCTTTAGTGGTAATAATGAGTCCAGAAGGCAGTTCTAAAATCGGTGTTTCGTCACTGGTTTCTGCTGTTCGATAAACCGGAACTAACTCATTTTGATTGCTCAAGACCGAGGGAAGCTTAATTTTTTTCTGATTAAGATTTAATGCCATTCCACTTGCAAATATTCCTAATGCAAGAAAAGCAAGAAGGAGACTGCCCTTTCTGGCAGGTACAAAACCAAAGTGAAGAAAGAGAACCAGAAGAAAAATCCAGGCCAGAGCTAGTTTTCCAAGTGTCTGTACTTGATCGTTACCTAAGATAAATAATTTCACGGAGACTAATTCAATCGGGGAGGGGGAATCTAAAAGGGCGCGCTGGATGCGATTGAGAAGGGCGAGATCTCCCCAGGCACTAAAGATACTAGTTCTGAGTTGTGCACTTATAAGTAGATTATAAACGGATAAACTGACTTGTTCCTGGGACCAGTGGGCCTGAGCTAGATTAAAATAGGATTCAGCCGAAACTATATTCTGTGTTTTTGCCTCTTCAATCCAATGGGTCCAATTCTGGATGCTCTGATCGGTGGGACTTTGGAGCGATTCCTGCCAAAGAGAGTTGAGATCTAAGGAAAAAAGAGGCGAAGTAACAAAACATAAAAGCACGAAGAGGATTTTCAAAAAAATTCCCTTTTAGTAGCGAATGCCGTACTTGTTTTCGAGAACTTGAACAAGCAAAGCCATTTCGTTCAGCTCCTGTTCGAGCTGTCGAATTCGGGCTCTTTGTGTTTGGATAGTATCCTGAGCCTCGTCAGAACTGTCCGAATACGAATGAGAGATAGGGCGTTCAGCTTTATCGGTCATAGGATCTTCAAATCGAATAAGGTACTTTCCCTTTTCTAATCTGAATTGAATGCTATTGCTTTTGATCTTACGACGAATGGTGCTGAGACTCACTCCACTCTTAATTGAATATTCAATCAAGGGGAGCCACTGGCCCACACTCTCACCGCGCATTTCCTGGTCTGGATGCGACATGAGTGTCTCCTAGTGATGATGAATAACTCTAATCATTATAAACTGAGTTCCCTGTCTTCCCAATATGCTAAAATAAAGAGTACGTTTCAAAACCTTGTCCCGACGCGGCAATCAAACTAAAAACATAATTATGATTAAGAGCCTGATCCTACAAACATTTAAAATCTGTCTGGTTTTAGCGATTGGTCAAATTCCAATGGGTCAAACCACCGTTGGCGGGGAATTTATCTCGGTGATGAAAAATCTCCTGGAAAAATCGGCTGGTTCGAAGTCCGTTGAAAAAGTAACGGCTTTTTTTGAAAGTTTAAGAGAGAGTTCCTCTCAAGAGCAGATCCGGGAAATTACCGGAAAAAGAAAACTTAATTTAGAAAAGTTGAAGACTTGGGTCCCTGCTGAAAACATCGATAAAGATGAGAGCGAAGAAATAAATAAAGTATTGGAAAGAGATTAGCCCCATGGAAAAAAACTTTATTGAGAAGCGTCGATTTTACCGACTTCCGTTAAATGTATCCCTTTTAGTAACTGACAATCAGGGCACCGTCGTCGGAGGTGCGCTCAATATCAGTCGGGGAGGAGTATTTCTTAAAACACTGAAGCCTTTGCCGCTGGATTCGATTGGACACGTGACTTTTGTTTTGCCAGGCCAAGAAAAGAGCATTTGTTTCAAGGCTAAAGTCGCTCATCTGGTCTTTGACCGTCAACGGGCAGAAGTCGATTGTGGAATGGGTCTTCAATTTGTTGAGATAGAAGAAAAGCACCAGCGGATCTTAGACCAATACATTGAGAATGAGAAAGTTGCCTATGAGGCACTCGACAAAGTTTTAAGAGCTCGACGTCCTCTTGTGTCGGATATTGAAAAGCATCTTCAACAACTGACTCATTTGCGAGGTCTTGATTTGAGCGAGCTTCGTTACCGAGTCGCACGGATTTGTACTATTTTTGAAACGACTTCCTTGGGGGAAGTCGGGACTATGAGGTGAAAGTCATGAGAACCAACTTCCTTATCTGGACCCTTTTATCCATGGCCACACTTGGGTTTTCAGTGCAACAAGATAACAGCTACGGCTTTGTCGGTGGGATGAGCGCTTTTAATCAGTCCATTAAGAACAGTGCAGGGGTTGTAGATGATAGCACCAACTCTGAACTGGGACTCTATGTGGGTGTTTATGGAGAGAAATATCTCAGCCCCTCCTGGGTTTTAACTCCTGGTATTTATTTTTCTCAAAAGGGCGCTAAAAACAGTGCAGCTTCAAGACGTGCAAATTATTTGGAAACATCGGCAATGCTTCGTTGGTACTTTGCGGATGGTGCCAAGTGGAGATCTTATTTGGGATTTGGCGGTGGATTTGGTGTTTTGCTATCTGCTGAAGATGTCACGAGTGCAGGGGTTTTAGCAGATAAATTTACCTTCTTTTCGAAGAATGAGCTTTCGGCCCAGGCAGGTTGGGGCTTGGAGTTTCCCGTAGCAGATGATACCGGAATGCAATTGGGAATTACTTATTCGAGAAGCGTTACGAGCTTTTTGGATCCCACGACGGTTGGCGGGGATAAGGGGACGTGGAGTGGATTTTATGGCTTTGTTGCTTTGAGATTTAAAAGTCAGAAGGAAAGTATCACCACGGAAGATCGTGCGAGAGATTATTTGAGATGGAAGAATTCAAGGTCAGAAAATAGTCCTACCCAACAAGTTGAGTAAACTTTCATAGTTTCAACTAAAGAGACCACCGTCTTGGTGGATTGTGGTGTAAAACGCAAAGGCCTTCCACAATTTCCTCATATTAATTAGCTACCCTAGAAGAGTATCAAAGGTGGGGGACCTATGTGGTTTTGGGTGGTAGCTCTAATCTTAGCTGGCTGTCAGAACGCGACTGTCGGGACAGGGGGAAGCTCCTGTTCGGGAATCGGTTCTTGTTTGAATGCGGGAACGGGTGGTGGGACGGGATCTGGGTCAGGGATACCATCAGAGATTGGTATGCCCGTGGAGAGTCCGTTTTACCTGTCCATCAAAAGTTATTGGGAAAATGACACCGGCAAAGCATTTCCTACTTCGTATGATGTGAAACTCATTAGTAAGAATGGTAGTGGGGTTTTAGCAAATACCGGGACCGCAGCAGATCTAAGCAGCGCTACTTGCCAGGTCGATCCGGGTACTCTTATTACAGACAGTGATGACAAAAGAGTCATTACTTGCGGTGTAGAAATTCCCGAAACACAGCTGTTTTTCAGCTCACTTGATTTCCAGATAAACGTTGGTAAAGATGCCGAATGTGATGTGGTTTATTACTGGCCCTATGGATATCAGGCGAGCACTAGTGCGAGTTTTACCTCGCGGTGGCAAGCAAGTGCACTAGATTGTACCGTAAGTCCAACTCCCCTTGCTTGTTATAGTGGTCCTTGGATTGATATTTCCGGTTTTCCAGCTTACACGGGAAATTACAGACAGATCTATGATAAAACCAAAACACACTCCGAAATTTTTTCTGTTCCTTCAGCAAACACCAAATTAAGGCAGGACAATCGATGGACTAGTTACCGTCCCACGGGCGACATTAGAAATTGGGAGTGGGAATGTGCTCAAAAAGGGAGCAGTCTAAATTTCGGTGTCACTCTCAGAGTAATACCGAAAAAAGATGACCCCTTCAACTCAGGGGGACCCCGATGGATGGGTTGGCTAGATGATGACGGAAACGATCGTGGGTTTGCGGGTCAATAAAAATCAGCCAATAACCCCCGTCCATCTTCTTTACACCTGCACAGTCTAAAACAAAGACAGGTACTTCGACTAACTTGTTGTAACCCCATACAAAAACAGTCCTAACTCGAATGAAAATCAGTTCCCTGTCTAGTGATCTCGAAATTTACTCCATCTGAAAAATCAGTAAGCACTCCCAGAATACACCCCTTCTGAGCGTAGTCCTTGAGTTGCGGTGTTACTGGCAATCCTTTTGCAGCTACTGGGAAGCACATCTTAGTTTCGGGCTCGTCGTGTCGGTTGTGAAAATGACGATGGAGAAAAAAATGAAGGGTACGATTCGAAATACAGTTAATAAATGGTGGGTTTTAGTCCTAGTCGCTACTTTGGCTTTGTCTTTAACGAGCTGTGGAAAGAAACGTTCCAGCTGGTTAACGAGCGGCGGTGGATATGAATGCGAAGGCTCTATGGGATATTTCGGTGTTTCGACCGTGCCCTATGGAAACCAGGGTTTATATCAAGTTCGCCTCGTGGTTTTCGAACCTGATCAAGAAGGAGATATCGTTTCTGTCACTCTCACTGATAGCTATAGTGGAGCTTACCGAAACCTCATCAATGGTTTGGTGATTCAAAGTAACAAAGAAGTTATGGTCGGAGTTATTACCGAAGACGAACTTGCTTCTTACGATACTTTATCCATTACTCCAGCTTTTGATGGAGTTTGGGCAAATCAAGTCGCCGATAAATACAACGATTGCGAACTCCCTTACGGTAACTAATCCTCTTTCTTAGGGACTACCGTGCGGATAAATAGTTCTTCCAATTGTTTCGGATCTGGCTGCGAAGGCGCTTCACTCATCAAGCAGCTTGCCTTTTGTGTCTTAGGAAAAGCAATGACATCTCGAATGGCATCGCATCCAGCTAAAAGCATGGCGATTCGATCCACTCCCAGTGCGATTCCTCCGTGGGGAGGAGTTCCAAACTGCAGAGCTCGCAAGAAGAAGCCAAATTTTCTCTGAGCCTCTTCCTCGGAAATCCCTAGTTTTTGAAACATTCTTGCCTGAACCGAAGAATCATAAATCCGCAAGCTTCCGCCGCCGATTTCAAAACCATTCCAAACGAGATCATAAGCACAGGCTCGGATCTTCGCTGTGGATTCATCATCATTTTTATTCATGAAGAGATCCCTATCTTCTGGGTGAGGTCTCGTGAAAGGATGGTGAGCGGCGTAGAAGCGCTTATCTTCTTCATTGTACTCAAACAATGGAAAATCAGTCACCCAGGCAAAGCGGTCTTGAGTCTTGTCGGTGTAGCCGAATCTCTCTCCATATTCCAGACGTAGAGCGCTGAGCGCATTATTGACTACAGTGCTCTTTGCGCAAATGAGAAGGACCATCGCTCCTTGCTTAAAGGGTAATTTAGATTCAATTTCCTTCTTGAGTGTCTCATCAAAGAATTTTGCTTGCGGAGACTGCCAATCTCCCGGGGATTTGATTCGGATCCAAGTAATCCCTTTTGCACCATAGGGACTGACTTTCTTGGGAAGAGCATCGAGTTCACTTCGAGAAAGGGGCTCTTTCTCTTCGAAACACAAAGCCTTTAGGATCGACCCCTGACTGAGAGCTGTTTGATAAACCTGAAAGCTACTCTTCTTTCCCTGTTCCGTTAAATCCACTAGTTTCAAAGAATTTCTAAGGTCTGGTTTATCACTTCCGTAGAGCTCCATCGCAGTAGGGTAGGGAACTCTTTCAAAGGGTACTTTGAGTTCCTTTTTTAGGACATTTTTAAACACTTTTGCCATCAACTTCTCATGAATGTCATAGATGTCTTCTTCCGTGACAAAGGACATTTCGACATCCACTTGAGTAAACTCGGGCTGTCGGTCTGCACGCAAATCTTCATCTCTAAAGCAGCGAGCAATTTGAACGTAGCGTTCCATGCCGGAAATCATGCACAATTGCTTCAACGTTTGGGGAGATTGGGGAAGGGCATAGAACATCCCGGGATGTACGCGGCTCGGAACCAAATAGTCTCTGGCTCCTTCAGGTGTTGTTTTATAAAGAATAGGGGTTTCTATTTCCCAGAACCCATTCTCAAAATAATATTCCCTCGCCGTCTTAACAAACTCATGGCGGATGCGAAGATTATTCTGAAGCTTTGATTTTCTCAGTTCTAAGTAACGGTAGGTGAGTCGTAGTTGCTCATCTACTTCTCCGGCAGACGGGGAATCCTCATGGAGAGAAAAGGGAAGTTGTTGTGAGCGGTTTAATATTTCAAGATCACTTACAATGACTTCAATCTCACCCGTAGCAAGATTGGTGTTTTTCATTCCTTCTGGCCGGTTTCTTATTTTACCTTTCACAGCAATAACGAACTCTTGTCGAAGCGTGTTGGCATCCGAGATGGATTTATGAGAAGGATCAAAAACCACTTGAACAATTCCTGACCTATCTCGCAAGTCGATAAAGACCACTCCCCCATGATCTCGCCACCGGTCTACCCAACCACATAAGCCGACCTCTTGGTCCAGCTGATTCTTGTTCAAGTCACCACAATGATGGGTTCTTTTAATTTTCACGATTCACCTTATTCAGTAGATTTTCATAAATTCCTTCAAGGGGAATTTCCGTCTGAGTTTGAGCCGCCATATCTTTCAATAGCGCCACTTTTTTACCGATTTCGTCCTCACCCAATATCAAAGAGAAATGAGCCTGAAGTCGATTCGCATGCTTTAATTGCGCCTTGAGGCTCTTTTGGGATTCGTAAGAAATTTCGGTCCAGACGCCAGCTCGTCTGAGTTGGAGAGATAGAGGGAAAAGAATGTCCAAAGCCCTTTCTCCTAGGGGAGCTAAATATAATTTGGGAAACAAATGGGGTTGAGGAAAAGCATTTTTTGCCTCAAGAGCAATCACGAGGCGTTCCATTCCCAAGGCGAAGCCCACTGCCGGAAAGGGCTTTTCTCCAAAACGTTCAGCTAGCTGATCATATCGTCCCCCGCCTCCGAGAGCGCTTTGGGCTCCCAACAGGGAGGAAGTGAATTCGAATGCGGTGCTCGAGTAATAATCCAATCCTCGAACAATGGAAGGATCATCAATAAATGGGATCTGGGCTTCTTCTAATCTCTTTTTTAATTGCGTGTGATGAGTTTGGCATTTGGTGCAAAGGCAGCTTGAGAGCGACGGGCCTTTCGCTGTGATTTCCCGGCAAGACTCTCTTTTGCAATCTAAAATACGAAAGGGTGCTCGTTCAAAACGTTTCTGGCATTGCTCACACAGGTTGGGAAGCGCTGGTCTTAGAAAGCCCGTGAGCGTTTCTTTCATTTGAGGGCGACACTCCAGGCAGCCTAAAGAATTGATGCGAATGTCATACTCAGTGATTCCTAGTTTTCGATAAATGGCATCGAGCAGCGCAATCACGTCCGCATCTGCTTCCGGAGAAGAATCATTGATGAATTCTGCTCCAAATTGGTGAAACTGGCGAAGCCTTCCCTTTTGAGGTCGCTCATGCCGAAACATAGGAAGGTAGTAAAAATATTTTTGAATGGAAGGTTCTCTGTGTAGCTGGTGTTCCAAAACAGCGCGCATAAAACCGGCCGTGCCTTCAGGGCGAAGAACCAGAGATTCATTTTCTTTCGTCACTTGGTACATTTGTTTTTCGACGATATCTGTTTCGTCCCCGACCGTTTTACTGAAAACCTCGACGTTTTCTAAAACGGGAGTTCGGATTTCTTGGTAACCAAAAGTTTCAAAAACAGATCGGACCTGAGTTTCAATCCACTTCCACTTGGCCATTTCTGAACCAAAGATGTCGTGCATTCCGCGAACAGCTTTCAAAATTCCTCCAAAAGGCGAAGAATACCATTGAAATCCAATAGATCCCAACCGCGACGGCACCGATCAAGAGCTAGGAGTTTGTCGGTCCTTCGACACCAGTTATAAGTATATGAAATAATTAGACAAGTAACACATTTGACCGGGGGTGTATTCTCTCTGTCTAAGAGTTACACAAAAACCCAATTTCGAATGAGCTGGGGCACGCCCAAGATTCGGGGCATTCAAGTTGCACTTCTTGAGGAGAATTCATCATGAAACTGCATCTAGCACATACAGCTTTGTTTCTCGTAAGTCTTCTCACTACAGGTTGTGGAATGCGCCGTTCACACAGTGGCGGTCTCGAGATTAATGTTCAAGCCCTGAATCTTCAAACACTCCGAGATTTCAGGCTGGATAGGTTTTCTCAAGGGCCACAGGCTTATTTGGTCATTCCCAATCCCATCGATTCCCCGCAACTGAAAGCCTTTGATTTTTCCCCATCCGCTTTCCAACATGCGCAAGTGGCGGTCGGCTTGCCGGGCCTGCAAACTTACTCGGCTTTAGATAATTCATTTTTAAAAATTCGAGTTCACAGCCAATTTGATAGTTCGGATCTCTTAGTAAAGCCTCAAGAGCTCACCTCAGCGACTTCGAACATTCAAGATCCCAAGTATTCCCAGGTGATGGCCTACCACGCGGTTAGTTCGATTTCAGATTATGTGAAAGCTTTAGGTTTCTCTATTGATCAGTCTCGGCAGCTCTATGTGATGGTGCGATCAAATACCAATCCCGAGCAGTCTACCACTTCCCAAACAAGCCAAGAAATTAATGCCTATTATGTCCACAATACTTTGCAACCTCAAAAGCCAAGATACATACAACTCTTTGGTGACGTTCAATATCCACTAGGTGCTGATCGCGATGTCTATTGGCATGAATTCGGTCATCTTTTTAATGAAAGCATCAGTGCAAGTCGCGGCATTGACGATGCCGGTGAAAAAGGGGCTGCTTTTACGGAAGCCGGAGCTATTCACGAATGTTTAGCTGACTACTTAAGTGAGACGGCCTCCCAAAAAGGATATATCGGTAGATGGGCCGCTAGAAATCTTTCGGATATTAAGCCCAACTATCCCTTACGAGCAGCCCTCTCCCTAAACGACTCTAAGAACCGATTTTCTTCGGTTGCGACTTACCAAACTTCACAAGGGGTTCCAGAAAAATATGATGTTGCAGAATGGTGTACTCGAGTTTTATGGGACATCAGAAGTCAGTTTGAAAAGGAAAACAAAGAAACTGGAGCTTTCCTCTCCGATCGAACGATATTTGCAGCGGTAGGCATGCTCAAAAAGAATGCCTCGCTAGTCGATTTTAAGAATGCCCTTCTTGATTCGGATAAGTCCCTCAATCAGGGAAGTCATGTTTCGTTCATTAGTAACGTTTTTTTAACTAGAGGATTTCCCGATCGGGGAACGCCTCTCGGTCAACCCCTCAGGTTGCAAGCAACAGCGGTTGGCTTCAAAGAATTTAATAATCAGATTTACTCGGTTACCCCCAATACCTCAGCAGACGAGATATTTTTTTCGATCGCAATTTCTAATCCCAATAGTGGTACTGCGAGAAACGTAAGAGCACAGATTGTTTCATCAGATCCCGCGGTAATTCCTTATGTTGATTTCCAAGCTTATGGAGACCTCGCTGGGGGAGCTTCGATTAGAATTACAGGAACCCAATATAAAGATTTTTTAAACTCTGTTTCGTTAGCCCTTGATAAGCGCGCAGCTTCAGGGCGAGCAAGAGCTCGGTTTTATCTCAAGGTGAGTTCTGAGAACGCGCCAGAAACAACCTTACCGTTGGAGCTTGGTTTATGAAAAAATTTTGGCTCATTATCCCGATTTTTCTGGTGTGGTTTCTCTCTTCGGAGAAGCAAGTCGAAAGCTTCTCGAAACCCTCTGAGTCAGTGCTCCAAAAAGAGACCGCTCTATCACCAGAAACTCAACCGACCCAGGAGAAAACGCCCACTCCTAGCGAGTGGTGGGGAGTACAGCGGTATCACGAAATCCAAACAGAAAGCTTCGATTCGCCCTTGGGAAGAACTCTTGTCTATTCCTTCTCTCAGAATGGCGTTCCAATTATAGGAATGAACATACGATTAAAAGAACGTTCCGACGGGGCTCTCATAGAAGAAGAAAACAGTTACCGACCCATTTCCGAGATTCCCATTCATCGAAATGTTTTGGAAGAGCAAGCTACTCATTTGAAATCTCAATCGGGGCGCTATCAGCTTGATGGTCTTACCGCAGATTCGCTGGTCATATTGGTTCGAGAGGGTTTGAAAGAAGGTGAATTAGCTTTTGCTACTTCTGCTGTGGATAAGGCCCGGCCTGGGGTGCCAACCCAGCTTCTCATCCGTTCTGACGACGGAAAAATTCTTAGAAAATCCTTGGGGCGCAAAGAGTTTTAATACTGGAAAAATTAAAGCCCACTACTCTCCACTAAAAAGTTTTGGAGAAGTAGTGGGCTTTGGTCTCGCACACCGAGAATGGCGTGGAGAATCTAGCCCTATTAAAAAGGGCTAGGAGTAAACTATTTCAGCGCGATGGCATCTTTTGGGATCTCAGCTGGCGTTGAATTAATATCGCTAAAAACTCGAACTTCAATAGCTTCTTTTGCTACTTTTTCTTCAGGAAGGCTCTGTTGATTCATCTGAAAGGCAACATCCGTTCGACAAACATAAGATCGATTAAATTGAGACAAGCGAGCAACTTCAAAACGGCAAGGAAGAATTTTTTTACCTTTGCGAACCATGGTTAACTCAAACGAGAACCCATCTTTTTGAATAAAAGCATAAGGGATTTCAAAGGTTCGGTTGATATCTTGAGATTGATTGTTTCCTATGGACCAATAATGCCCGCCCTCGGGAAGTTCAAGCTTATGTCCCCCTGGAAAAGAGATCTCTAACTTTACATTTGAAACCGGCTTAGAAGGAATTCCATTGTTTTCCAGGTTGTATTTTTTAATAGTGACAAAGGTTCTATAGGGTTTGGTGATGGCTAGCTCTGGATTAGCTTCGGTTTCTGGTATCGCCTTTGTTGAAACGATTGCCAGTCCTAATGCAAACACGAACGATGCTTTACGAAATGTCATGAATTCTCTCCCCCTCAGTTCATCAACATAGCCGCTCGATCCGCCGAACGGCCTGTCACCCGAGTGAACTAAGCAAGGGGCGTACCACCTGTATTCAGGATGTCTGCAGCTCAGGACATTTTCTGAAAAACAAAAAAGCTGTCGGGAGTAACACAATTTGTGTCCCTGGGCACTAACAAGTGACGTTTTTGGGGCTCTAGAATCTAAAAATGCCTAAAACTCAGGCGAATACTGAGTGTCTACGACTGGCATAGCAATTGTATTTACTCGCCCTCGGGGAAAAGGGAGGGGCAATGCGCTTGAAAAGAAATCATCTTAAAAAGTTTGTTTCGATTAGTACTATCTTATTGGGACTAGCATCCTTATCAACAAACGGTTATGCCAGTACAGCATTTCCGAGTGTGCGATTGGTCAAGGACACGTCCGATATCTTAACTAATTATCAGCCTTACTTTGATTTTGTTGTTCGAATTGGAAATCAAGTTGATGCTTCCAGCACAAGAAAAATGATTACAAGTTTTACGGAACTAAAGAAAAGAAATCCGGAAGCAGCAGCTAGATTTTTAAAAGGTCTTCGATTTGAATTGGTCGATAAGGCCGAAAGAATGGGAAGAAGAGAGGTAATCCTCACGTCTCAGAATCCTGAAATCCAAAGGTGGGTCGGACGATTTATCAAAGAATGGGCTCGTGAAGCGGACGAGCATTTATATCGAGTTACTAGTTCTCAAATTGCCAAAAAATAACCGGTTCTGTTACTTTCTATAGGCCTATGGCCTATTCAATTTCACTTATTCACGAAGCTCGGTTTCCCGTGCAGAAATACGGAGGGACCGAGCGCGTCGTATGGTGGCTTGCTAAGGGGCTATCCGAACTAGGCCATCAGGTTAATTTGGTTTGTCTTCCGGGCTCGACCTGTCCCTTTGGCAGAGTTTATGACCTTCGCGAAGCCCATCCCCAAGTCGATATCACCCATTTTTTTAATACCCCCCCCCACGAGCCTGACAACCCCTACTTAGTTACTATTGAAGGAAATGCAAAGGCGGGTGAGGTCTTTCTTTCGAATACCGTTTTTGTGAGCCGTAACCACGCCCTTAGAAATGGAAGTGAAGCTTTTGTCTATAACGGTTTAGATCCCGATGATTATATTTTTCAGGAAAAAAAGAATGGTGAGCTTCTGTTTTTAGCTAAGGCATCTTGGGCAGTTAAGAATGTGAACGGAGCTATTCAAGTTTCTAGACGTGCCGGAAAGAGATTGAATATTGTTGGAGGAAGTCGTTGGTGGTGCCCAACGTGGCGTGGAATCCACTGGCGGGGAATGCTAGGGGGAGTCGAAAAGGTAAACTGGATCTCCCAATCGGAGGGACTTCTTTTTCCAGTGTTGTGGAATGAGCCCTTTGGGATTGCAGTTACCGAAGCCTTAGTATCGGGAACTCCTGTTTTGGCTAGTCCCTTTGGCTCCCTGAAAGAATTGATTGATCCTCATGTAGGACGTATCTGTAATAATTATGACGAATTTGTTTTAGCTGCGAAAAACCTAAGAGAATTTAAGCCAAAAGACTGTCGTGATTGGGCCCTGTCGAAATTTCACTACCTTGATATGGCCAAAAATTATTTGCAAAAATATGAAAGTATTCTTTCGGGAAAAAAATTGAACCCAGTTCCTCCTCGGGCCCCGTTAACTATTGAAAAAGTTCCCTTTGAGTTTTCTTGATTCTAAAAAAGCAAGGGTTCACAAAGGCGGCTTTCAATTAGTTCACCTTCTGGTGACCAAACCCCTTCAGTAAGGTAAGAGAGAAGTTTTCGCTCAAAGCGCTTTGTGGCTTCATTGTATATGCGACATGAGTTTATCGGAGCCGCATACAGATGAACGCTAACCGCAGGTTTTTGGGTTGCATTGGTAATTGAGTGCACCCCCAAGTCGTCATCAATGTAAACTTTCGTTCCCCTGTTGATAGCCTTTGCTCGACCAAGGGGTTTGAGTTTTGCGGAATCTGAAGCGGGATACTCATAGTTTTTGAAAGTTAATTCACCCGACTCAACCATCATCCAGCATCTCTGATCTCCATGATCGTGAATGGGCGTTCTGTGACCTGGGAGCCAAGTTAGGATAGCCAATTCAAAAAAGTTATTTCGAAATACGAGATTCCGTCCGTATGTGTCATCTCGAAAGTGAATGAAGGGCAAGAAGGTATCTTCCGAGAACCAACGTGCTTCCAAAAATCGATCCACTTTTTCGCTTTTAAAGTCTTGAGCTTTCAACGGCGTTAAAAACTCCAAGAAGTCTGAAACGGAAATAGATGTCATGTGTGGGATAAATCCTAACATGGGCTTATCGAGTTCACAATGTGGGTTGCTAATGCCCTTCTTTTTGCCTAGACTTGGGGAGTTAAATTTAAGGAGTCAGTATGGCAAGTGTTCAAGACAGAGGCTACAACAAACAACTTCTAGTTCTTCCTTTTGATCATCGAGGTTCTTTCCAAGAAAAATTATTTGGTATCAAAGGGAAACCAACTCCCGAAGAAACTAAGATGATCGCGTCCTACAAAACTGTTATCTATGAAGGTTTTGAAAAAGCGGTGAGAAGCGGTCTTCCTAAAGACATTATGGGTATTCTTGTTGATGAACAATTTGGGACTGAAGTCATTCAAAGAGCCAAGGCTGCAGGTTTTTCTGTTTCTGTTCCCGCAGAAAAAAGTGGACAGGATGAATTCGATTTTGAATACACGGATTATCAAACACACATTGAAAAAACCAACCCAAATTTGGTGAAGGTCCTTGTTCGATATAACCCTGAAGGAGACAAGGAAATGAATTGCCGCCAGGCTGGCCGCTTAGCGGAACTGAGTCGGTATCTTGAAAAAACTAATAGAAAGTTCATGTTTGAACTTTTAGTGCCCGCCACTGCTGCTCAACTTGAACAGTGTAAAGGGGACAAGAAAGTTTTCGACACGGAAATGAGACCCGCTCTCATGGTCCGGGCCATCCGTGAGCTCCAAAAATCAGGCATCGAAGCAGATGTTTGGAAGCTTGAAGGATTAGATAGAACCGAAGACTTTGTGAAGGTCTGCCAAGTGGCTCGGGAAGGGGGACGAGATAAAGTGGGTTGTATCGTTCTCGGCCGAGGGGAAAGCAGTGAAAAAGTACGCGAATGGTTACAGGCCGGAGTAAACGTAAAAGGTGTCATCGGCTTTGCTGTTGGGCGAACAGTATTTTGGGAACCTCTAAAAGCCCTCAAAGAAGGAAAAATCAATCGAGAGCAGGCTTCTGACCAGATAGCTAGTAACTACTCTAGTTTCTGCCGGATGTGGCTCGAAGCTCGAAAGTGAAATCACTTTTAGAAAAAAGTATTTTAATTCTTGGTCTCCTATGGATTATTCCAACGGCCAGTTTGGGTGTGGAGACAGAGCTTCAAAACTGGGTTCAACTGAACCAAACCTTTCCGGTAAGTGGGCCCGTTAAACTCTTTGCTGAGTTTCAACCACGTATTTCTCTTACCAAAAGCGCTCTAGCCGTTATGCTGGCACGTTTTGCAGCTGTTTATGAAGTCGATTCTCATCTGAACTTTGGAGCCGGGTTCCTATGGCAACCGGCCTATTTGCCGTCATTTATCGATGAAACTCGGATGTTCGCCCAAGCTATTTTTAATCATGGCGGTGGCTCAGTGATTCAGTGGATTCATCGTTTGAGAATTGAGGATAGAAATTTAAGCACCACAGAGGACGCCTCTTTCCGTGTGCGGTACCAGCTCCGAACGCTCCACCCTTGGTTTCAAAACACAGCTATGAGGGGTCTGATTTCAAATGAGTTATTTGTAAACGTGAACACTACTCAACCCACAGGTCCTAATTCGGGACTTGATCAGAACCGCTTATTTTTGGGAATAAACTATCAATGGGCCAAGGAAATCAATTCGGATTTTGCCTATTTGTTTAATTATGTTTGGCGTCCACGTTCGGCAGAAGACCGAATCAATCATATTATTTTTTACGCTTTAAATGCGAGCTTCTAGAAGCCAAGCCCTTTAAGAAAAGAATCTGAATTGGGCTCTCTCCCAAGAAACCCACAAAGGAGTTCGTTGGGGTTTTTCTCTCCGCCGGGTTCCAAGATCCATTTTCTGTAATCTTCACCCGTCTTTGGATTCAAGAGGCCCTCTTTCTCAAAGCGAGTAAACATATCTTGTGCAAATACTTCAGCCCAAAGATATCCGTAGTAACCAGCATCATAACCACCCATCAGGTGTCCAAAACTCGCTTGGGGAAGGGTCCCAGATTGAATCGGTATTCCCAAAACGTTAGCCATTCTCTGGGAGTAAGCTTCAGTCGAATCAATTTGTGCGTGGGTATGTAAATCAAAATCAAAAAAACCAAAAGAGATCTGACGGAGATTGTGCAATCCTTGGTTCAAATTTTTCGCAGCCAACATTTTTTTAATCAGTTCTTCGGGTAGTGTTTCAGTGGGACGCAGATAATGGCCGCTCAAGCGTTTCAGCATTTCTTTGTCCCAAACCCAGTTCTCAAACATTTGAGAGGGAGCTTCCACAAAATCAGTTTTTACTCCTGTTCCAGAAAAGCTCGGATAGAATGCTCGAGTTAAAACCTGGTGCATGATGTGGCCAAACTCGTGAAAAAGTGTCTCTACTTCACTATGAAGCAGAAGCGAGGGCTTTTCAGAGGTTGGACTACTAAAGTTAGCTACAATTGAAGAGAAGGGGATCTGATAAGAACTATCTGCTTGGCGATAAGCCGAAATCAAGGTGAATGCAGCAGCGTGACCGTATTTACCTTCTCTAGGAAACAGATCCATGTAGAAGTGAGAAACTAAAGCCTCATTTTTCCACACCTCAAATTTTTGCACTGAGGAATGCCAGACTTCAGCAGAGGAGTCTTTTTTGAACGTTACCCCCAAGACTGTTTGAAAAATATCGAACATCCCTTTCAGAACAGTTTCCAGTGGGAAATATTCTTGTAGTTGTAACGGATCGACGGTGTACCGTCTTTTCAGGAGCTGATTGTGCAGAAAGCGCCACTCGTAAGATTTCAGAGGACTTTCATCGCGAAGTATTTCCCTTTTTAACTTTAGCAGGTCAGCTCGTTCTTTTTCACCCAAAGCCTTAAGTTTTTTAGCTAAGTCTTCTAGGAAATGCATCGCAGTTTCAGGCTTGAGCGCCATTCGTCTAGAGAGAATCAGCTCAGCATGATTTTTGTAGCCCAGAAGCTGAGCAAGTTCATGGCGCAGTGAAATCGCCTCTTCTAAGAGGGCCTTGTTTTTGGACCCTCCTCGATTATTAAAATGAAAACTGACTTCCTTTCTGGCCTCGGTACTAATGACGTTTTCCATGAAAGGAGTAACATGAGGATAGGATAGGGTGATTTCATATTTCCCATCCTGAGTCTTATTCAGGCTTTGAATAAAGGAATCGGGCAGTCCCGCCATTTCCTCTTTCGTAAACGCCAAGACTTTGTGCTCAGACATGAGATTCTGAGAGAACTGAGACTCCAGCTCAACCAGTCGTTTCTTTTTTTCGATAAAAGTCTTTCTTAACTCTGGAGAAAGGCCCAGGCCATTTTTTCTAAAGTTGAATAGGTATTCCTTAATTAATTCATCTTGGACTGGAGATTTTTCTTTTAATAATTTCTCAGACGTATCGACTGCATGAAAAAGATCTTCACGAGTAAATATATCTACCATCAGCTTCTGGACTTGTGTTTCTAGCAGATCGGAAGCTTTTCGTACTTCGGTATCAGGGGATACATATTTTAAAAAGAGGGGAATACTCAAAGCATTTGAGAACTCAGCAAGGACAAATTCTAGGTCAAAAACGGAAGAGGGACTTTTTGCCTTTCCAATCGCATTGAGCCGCTGTTGTAAATGTGCGAACTGTTCTTTACCAAGGTTTTCAATTTGCTCTGGCGTAAAATCAAAATGCAATTTTGAAATCATAAATTAATGAAGGCTTTCTAGATACCGTTCCACGTCGATAGCTGCCTGGCAGCCAGAAGCTGCTGCAGTGATAGCTTGTCGATAAATGGTGTCTTGAACATCTCCCGCTGCAAACACTCCCGCAATGCTGGTGTTAGTTGTGGGACGATGATTTAGGACGATATATCCCTTGCTATCCAAATCTAGTTTTCCCTTAAGGAATGAGGTGTTTGGCTCGTGCCCAATCGCTACGAAAAATCCTTCACAAGGCACCTCAGAAATCGACCCAGTTTTAAGATTTCTCACTCGACAACCTTTCACTGCGTCTTCTCCGAGAACTTCCAAAACTTCGGTGTCCCAAATAAAACTAATCTTAGGATTGTTCTTAGCTCTGTCCTGCATGATCTTCGACGCTTTGAGCGTGTCTCTGCGATGAATTACGGTTACATGTGATGCAAAGCGAGTCAGGAAGTGGGCTTCCTCCATTGCGGAATCTCCTCCTCCCACAACAACTAATTTTGCGCCTCTGAAAAAAGCCCCGTCACAGGTAGCGCAACTCGACACTCCTTTTCCCAGTAGCCTTTGTTCAGACTCTAAACCAATCCATTTTGTTGCGGCTCCCGTAGATAAAATGACACTCTTGGCCTCTAAAATTTCGCTTTCGATCATGACCTTCTTTGGGTTTTGAGAGAAGTCGACATCGGTTACGTTTTTTTGAACAAAACGAGTTCCAAACCGTTCGGCCTGTGCTCTGAAATGAGACATGAGTTCGGGACCCTGAATTCCTTTAGGAAACCCGGGAAAGTTTTCTACTTCACTGGTGAGCATGAGCAAACCTCCCGACTGATAACCTTCAATCATGAGAGGATTTAAATTAGCTCGAGCTGCATAGATTGCAGCAGTATATCCCGCAGGTCCAGAACCAACAATAATAACGTTCTCAACGCTCATGAAAAACCTCCAAAGTGAATGCTAAGTGTAGTCAGGATGAGAGGAGAATTCAACTTGGTGTTTTAGGGTTGTAATCCCAAAGTTCCGAGAGCGTTTCACTAAAGGGCCGAAACGAAAAAGCGGGCCATTGAGAATGAAATTTCGTCGAGGGAATATCTAGGCCGCGAAAAGAATTGTCCCCCGCATCCTTGCTTTCAATCTGAACGTTGAGGTTCGCCAGATCTAGCAGTTCATTGAGTAAATCCTGAATGGGTGTTTTTTGGGGAGAGGCA
Source organism: Bdellovibrio sp. ZAP7 (assembly GCA_945878405.1). Classification (GTDB taxonomy): domain Bacteria; phylum Bdellovibrionota; class FAC87; order UBA2466; family UBA2466; genus RFNO01. The sequence continues at coordinate 27,503 of CAMCTJ010000001.1, read as the reverse complement.
AGGTTATAGACTTCAAAAGGGGTAGCCTGTTCCGTTTCCATGATCATTTGAAAGGCAGTGGCAACATCTCTAAAGTCCATAAATTGCCTAAAGGATGTGAGTGGCCCAGTGGTAATTTGTTTCAAGTTCTTAAGCTTGGCCTCTTTAACTTTCTGAGCCAGATCGCTGGCAACAAAGCCGGATGTTTGTCCGGGACCAAAGCACGTAGAGAGGCGAACTGTAACTGCTTTAAACTTATCATCGAGGCGGGAAAAGCTTTTGAGGCACTCTTCGGACAAAAATTTTGAAAAAGCATAAGCGCTTTGGGGATGAACGCTCGATTCTTCTGTGACAACCCCGCTTTGGTTTCCATAAACATGAACCGAGCTAGCCAGTAAAATTTTTGTTTTTCCCGAAAGGTAACTGAGCCCGTCTACTAAATGTTGAGTATGGAGGTAATTCGAAGTGAAATAATCGGCCATCGGAATGGAGTGAGAAACTCTAGATAGTCCCGAAAGATGATAAACCTGTGTGGGTTGAATTTCCGCCAGGTAAGCAAGAGTTTCTGAACGGTTTTCTAAATTTAACGATGTATGATTTGTTCCCGGAATTTTTAAATCTCCGCGACCCACGGTGTGCAGGGAGTGTTGTCCAAGAAGAATCTGGACTAAAGCTCGGCCCAAAAAACCCGTAGCTCCTGTAATCAGAATTCGCCCTTTTGACATCGCGCTAGCTTATCAGACCCCGCGCCTTTTTAAAGCATGACTCATTGCGCTGGTTTTAACGAGCTGGTAGCTCCTTAAACTGTATGGTAAATGACTGAATTAACGAGGTTTCCATGAAAGTCTTAGTAACCGGGGGAGCTGGGTTCATTGGCTCCCATTTTGTTGAGTTTTTTTTAAGGGAATATTCAGACTCTACGGTAGTGAATCTCGATTGTCTGACCTATGCAGCCCATCCGGATACCGTAGACCGATTAGGTCAGATAGGGGGAAACCGCTATCACTTTTACAAAATGGATATTGGCGATCCTCAAGTTGCCCAAGTTCTTAAAGCCCATCACATTGAGGCCATCGTTAACTTCGCAGCAGAGACCCACGTGGATAGAAGTATTTTGGATCCACAAGCATTTGTCAGGACCAATGTGTTAGGAACACAAAATCTACTTCAATCAGCCCGTAAAGCTGGAAACTTGAGATTTGTGCATGTTTCAACAGATGAAGTTTATGGCTCTTTAGAACCTCAAGATCCTACTTTTACCGAGCAAACTCCTTTATCCCCGAATTCTCCCTATGCAGCGTCTAAGGCCGGAGCGGATCTTTTGGCATTGGCAAGTCAACGAACGTATCAACAAGATATTGTGATTACTCGATGTACAAATAATTACGGTCCTTACCAGTTCCCAGAGAAACTGCTTCCTTTAATTATCGCTAATGCTCTGGAGGATAAGCCAATTCCGGTTTATGGCGACGGAAAACAAGTGCGGGATTGGATTTATGTTGAGGATCACTGTCGTGGCATCGATGCCGTTCTGAGAAAAGGAAAATCGGGCGAGGTATACAATATAAGTTCTAGTGCTGAGGTTCCTAATTTGGAAATAATTAAGAAAACTTTGGCGTTACTGAAAAAACCAGAGAGCCTCATCACATTTGTGGGGGATAGACCAGCACATGATCGTCGTTACGGATTAAATCCTGAAAAAATTAAAAACGAATTAGGATGGAAACCCAAATACAATTTGGAACAAGGGCTTCAGCTGACGGTAGATTGGTACCGACAAAATAGGTCTTGGTGGGAAAAAGTAAGAGACCAAGAATATTTCAAATATTACCAGGCCAATTACCAACCCAAGGGATCGAAAACAGGTGAGGTGACATCATGAAAGGGGTGGTTCTTGCAGGCGGCACGGGATCTCGTCTTTATCCGCTAACGAAAGTTACAAACAAACATCTTTTGCCCGTGGGCCGTAAACCCATGATCCTTCATCCCCTTGATAAACTCATCAAAGCGGGAATTACTGACATTGTGATCGTTACGGGTGTCGAGCACATGGGTGCCGTGGTCAACTTGCTGGGCTCAGGAAAAGACTATGGAGTTCGCTTTGGCTACAAAGTTCAAGATGAAGCGGGCGGAATTGCTCAAGCTCTCGGATTGGTGAAGGACTTTATCCACGATTCGAAATTCGTTACCATTCTGGGAGATAATATTTTTTCTGACGATTTGAATGAATTCGTGACCGCCTACCAAGAGCAAAAAAAAGGCGCGAAAGTCATCCTTAAAGAAGTTCCCGATCCAGGCAGATATGGAGTGGCCGAGCTTCAGGGAAATAAAATTTTAAGCATCGAGGAAAAACCAAAATCTCCCAAGTCGAATTACGCGGTAACGGGGATTTATTTCTACGATTCTACTGTTTTCGAAGTAATCAAGACGCTTAAACCCAGTGGTCGAGGGGAGTTGGAAATTACCGATGTGAATAATTACTATATCCAGCAAGGAGCCCTCACTTGTGATTTCTTTAAGGGAGCATGGACGGATGCCGGGACCTTTAACTCGCTTTATCTTGCCAACCGCCTCATGTTTGAAGAATGTCCAAGCTAATTATTTCGGGTCCTGTCCTTTTAATCGGTGCTAATGGGCTTTTGGGTAGTGAAATCGCCTCGGCTCTAGAGGATCAGAAAATCAGTTTGATTAAGAAAACCTCAAGTGAGCTAGATATCACTGATGTAAAAGCTCTCGCTGATGCCATTAAGAAAATAAAACCACATTGGATCATAAATGCGGCGGCCTATACCGATGTGGACAAAGCTGAAACAGAAAGGGATTCTGCCAGACTCATCAATGCCACAGGGCCCAGCCATTTAGCTAACATTGCCGCTAGCCTAGACGCTCGATTAATTCACTTCAGTACTGATTATGTTTTTAATGGAGAAGGGGAAAAGCCCTGGGCGGAAACGGATTCTAGAGAGCCAGTCACTCCGAATTGGTATGGAGAGACAAAGCTCATGGGCGAGAAAGCAGTTTTGAATTATCCCAATCATTTGGTCCTTCGAGTCCAGTGGCTCTATGGGAAAAAAAGAAATCGATTTTCGACTTTGAAAAATCGAGTGACTTTTTCTCCATTCATTGATCAATTTGGGGCGCCCACTTGGACTCGAGATGTTGTTAAAGCTCTACTCGTTCTCATGGCTCAGGAAGCTACGGGTTTGTTTCATTTTGCCTATGATGATTTCGCTTCTTGGATGGATGTCTACCAAGTTGTGAAAGAAGAATGGAAACTACCGGTAAAACTTATCCCTGCTCATACTCGCGACGCTGATCTCCCAGCTCAGAGGCCTTTGAATGGTCGTCTAGCAAATGAAAAACTAAAAAAGCAATTAGGCGTTCAGAGTTTAGGCAGTTGGAAAACTTCCTTGAAGGAGTTTCTAAGTCAGGTCCAAAATGATTGATACCGATATTCTTATAGTGGGAGGGGGAGCTATTGGTCTGAGTTGTTTGAATCAGGTACCCCCGTATTTAAGTCGTATTTTGATCGAAAGAAATTCCTCATTTGGGCAAGAAGCATCGTCTCGAAATAGTGAAGTTATTCATAGCGGAATCTACTACCCGCACCAGTCACTCAAAACGGAACATTGCAAGGTAGGCCGAAATGAACTTTATCGGTTTTGTCAGGGGAACCAGATCCCTCACCGGCAATGTGGCAAATATGTGATTGCCACCACTGAGAATGAAGAAGAGCGGTTAGCCGAATTAGCCAGTCATTGCGAATATGAAATTGTCCCCTTTCAAAGAATCGGTTCTGATTGGTTGAAAAGAAAAATTCCCTTTATTAAAGCTACGTCAGGTCTTTTTTTTCCTCTGTCTGGGGTTTTTGATTCTCATCGATATCTTCAAACGCTCGAAAAAAAGGCAAAGGAAAAGGGAGCTGTTCTGAGCTACCGTTCTGAATTTATAAAGGTGTTGGACCGAGACCCTTGGACTGTTGAAGTACGGGAACGAGGTCAAACCATTCAAATTAGAGCAAAAATTTTGATTAATTCAGCTGGAGGGGAAGCTGCTAAAATTTCGAATCAAGTATTAACTACCGATATCTATGAACATCGATTTTGCCGAGGAAGATACTTTATCCTCAAATCTTTTTTTCAGGAGCCTTTGCAATGTTTAGTTTATCCAGTTCCAGAGGCGGATGGCCTAGGCATTCATCTAACCCCTGATCTCAAGGGAACTGCTCGTTTGGGACCTGATTCCGATTGGAGTTCAGAGCTAGATTGTCATTGGGATGATTTAAAGTCCGTGTTTCTAAATAAAACGAAGAAGTATTTGCCGGATTTGAAAGTGCAACATCTCCAGCCGGGTTTCATAGGTTTAAGGCCTAAACTTTTTGTCCGAGGACAGGCCCACCCAGATTTTCTGGTCGAAGCTCATGGGAAATATCTTCATCTTCTGGGAATCGAATCTCCTGGATTAACCGCTTCATTGAGTTTGGGTGCCGAAGTGGGCAGAATAGTAGAAAAAATAATATGAAAGAGCCCATTTCAAAAAGACCAGCCATTTTTCTGGACAGGGATGGGACCTTAATCGAGGACCAGCACTATCCAAGAGATCCGAAAAAAGTCCAATGGATACCTGGAGCTGAAAGCGCCCTGAAGGATCTTCAAAAGCTTGGTTTTGTTCTCTTTGTCGTGAGTAACCAGTCTGGGGTAGGAAGAGGAATTATTTCAGATAGTGAATTCCGAGCAGTTCACGAACGTTTTTGCGAATTGTTAAAAGAATCTGGAATTGAGGTCCAAGAGTTCGCCTACTGTTTCCATAAGCCTGAGGATCTTTGTAAGTGCCGCAAGCCGGAGACCAAGTTGATTCATGATTTGGCAAAGACCCATTCAATCGATCTCAGTCAAAGCTATACGATCGGGGATAAATGGAGCGATGTGCTGATGGGATTTCGCTCAGGCGCTCAGGGGATTCTGCTCAGTTTGGCTACACCCGAGCCAGCCCCCCAGGAATTAGGCCCGCAAAATCAGTCCGTCTTTGCTACTTGGCTGGAGGCGGTGGATTTTATTCAACGTTCCAAGAAGAACTAAGATTGTGCAGCGGGTAAATTTACCGAAGATGGTACAATTTTATATCTATGATCTTTCATCGGTCGAGAGGCCTAAATCTTTTCTCTGAGGCCTGCTCCCTCCTTTTCTTATTGGGGATTCATTTCCTTTGTTTAAGGTATTTCCATAAGTTCGACTTCTACGGCGAGGAAGGACCGCGTTGGCTAGCATTCTGGATTTCTCCACTCCCAGTGCTTTTCAGCTATTTTGTTTTGAGAGTGTTTTTTAGGCCGATCTTTTCGACAGCTGCGGTGACGAGTTTAGAATTTGTTCTCAGTGTTGCGCATGTTAGCAAGGTGGCTATCATCAACGAAGCTCTCTCCTGGGGAGATATTTTCCAAACCCCGAACTACTCAATAGTCTTTCGTTATGTTACCTTTTGGCACTTAGCGCTTCTCACCGTTTTGGTTACCATTTCGTTCCTTATTTTTCGCTTCGAAGGGAAAAAGGGTCCTTACTCCTGGAAAGCGCGCCTCGCGTTTTTAGTTCTGGCCATACTTCTATATCCGATTGTCCTTTTTTCACATTTTGCTGAAGGTGAGTCTGAAAGCGCTCGAATTCTGAGGCATCACCTCTGGAAAAATAAGCTCGCCTATTTTTTCCCAGATTGGAAAAAGGACGTAAAGCTGTACGGCCTGCCCTATCATTTGGCTCACACTAGCGGAAAAAAAAATCCCGCACTACCCATTGAAAGTGAGCGTGAGGAATTTAAAAAGCTGGTGAATAAGGAAGTTTCCCAAATTAATCGCCCCCAAACCGTTATCTACATCTTATGCGAGTCCTGCTGGCATGATGAGACTCATTTTTCGGAAATATTTTCTCCTTTGAGAGAAAGAGGGTTTCGAGAGTTTCGTTCTATCTCTCCGGTTTACGGAGGCGCTACAGCTAACGCAGCTTTTGAAGTGATGACAGGGTTGCCCTCACGCACCAACTCTCTTAATGGCGTTATTTATCAAGAATATGCCTCTTCAATGGGGAAAAGGGCCCACGCATTGCCCCGCCATCTTAATAACCTGGGATTTTCTACCGTGGCTGTTCACAACCACGACAGAAATTTCTGGCATCGAAATATTATCAATCCGAAGTTTGGTTTCGAACGATTCATCGGCTTGCAGGACATGGATTATAAGGGATCGCGCAAAGGGTGGGCGGATGATTCCATTCTGTTCGATTCGGCTCTTAAGGTCCTAAAGGAAACTAAGGGTAAGCCCCTCTTTTTGTATTTGACGACCGTTTACAGTCACGGCCCCTACGAGAATGGAAATGATTCGGGGGTTACAGATTATCGAATAAAAATTAATCGAACGGTTTCCCAATTGGCGGGTTTTGTAGATGAAGCACTAAAAATCGATCCAGATGCTCTCATCTTGGTGTTTGGTGATCATAAGCCTTCTTTAAACGAATTCTATATTAGGGCTGGAATTTTACCTGCTGATGCTTTTGATAAGGTTAATCAATGGGAGCTGATAGGGGATGTTCCGGTTTATGTTCGATCTTCAAAAAAAGATAGCGTTGATAGAGTTGTGAAAGCCGCTTCAGGCCTCCCATTTTTTTGCATGAGCCAAGCAATGGACGATGAGTTTCTTCAATCAGGAGTTCCAGCCTTTCAATTCAGTAAGGAACAGAAGTTGTGCTCTAGTGAGGAGAAAAGACAGTATAGGATCTTTAGGAGAGCTTATCCCGATTGGCTCTACTCTTTATCTTTGTTTAACGACAAGAACGAAGGTCTTACTCTACGGTTACACTCTTTGCTAGATTTCTAGGTTTATCGACATCAGTTCCCCGACCAACAGCTACATGATAGGCCAACAATTGAAGAGGAATGGTAAGAAGAATGGGATTTAGTGCCCAGGTGGTTTTAGGTATTCCTAAGTAGAAATTTGATTCGTTGGTTAACTTTTTGTCTTCTCCGCTACCAATACTAATGATCATGCCTCCACGGCTTTTAACTTCCTGCAAGTTGCTCATCATTTTTTCATAGAGGATACCACTGGTAGTATCGGGATTAGTTTCCGAGGAAGTGGCTGAGGGAGTTAAAACAATCGTGGCTACTTTCTTGTCGATGAGCGCGATAGGTCCATGCTTAATTTCACCGGCAGGATATCCCTCCGCATGGGCATAACTGATTTCTTTCAGTTTTAATGATCCCTCAAGAGCGATGGGATAATTGACATCTCTTCCTAAGTAGAAAAAGAAGTCTTTCTTTTGAAGGTGAGAAGAAATCTGTTCGACCTTTTGTTCCAAGGACAGAGTGTTTTCAATGAGGAAAGGGAGTTTTAAAACGTCCGATGTATATTCCCTAGCTTGGGCTTCGGTTAATGCCCCTCTCATCAGTCCCAGCTCCAAAGCCACGAGGTACAAAACAACTAATTGGGTCGTAAAAGCTTTGGTAGAAGCAACGCCTATCTCAGGGCCAGCTTGTGTGTAGATAACCATGTCGGACTCTCTGGCCAGAGTGCTTTCTCGAACATTACAAATAGCAAGTGTTTTGACGCCTTTTAATTTAGCTTCTTTTTGAGCAGCTAAAGTGTCAGCAGTTTCGCCGGATTGAGAAATTAAAATAGTTAATGATTCTTTATCAAGAATGGGATCCCGATAACGAAACTCAGAACCAAAATCGACATCCACCGCAACTCTTGCAAATTTTTCTATGTAGTACTTACCAACCAGAGCCGCATGTCTTGCAGTCCCACAGGCTACTATCGAAATGCTTTTTACCCTTTTAAGTAAATCAAGATGCTTCTGGAGTTCGGGAATGGAAACGAGCCCTTTAGCAAGATCAATCTTGTTTTCTAGGGTGTTCGCAACAGCTTGCCCTTGTTCGTAAATCTCTTTCAACATGAAGTGGCGGTATCCGCCTTTTTCCATTTGATCAGGAGTCCATTGAATAGTCTTAATTTCGAACTGAACGGGTTGACCGTTAAAGTTGAAAACCTCCACCGATTTCTTTCTGCAGATCACGTACTCATCATCATTTAAATAAATAACTTTATTTGTTCGGTGAAGAATGGCTTGAACATCGGATGCTAAAAAGTTCTCTTTTTCTCCTATCCCCACCAGGAGAGGAGCCCCGTGTCTTACTCCCAATAAAACATCTGGTTCCTGATCGCTCATGACAACGAACGCATAGGAGCCTTTAAGTTGAGGAATCACAGCGCGTACAGCATTTTGAAGAGAGGACCCCTTCTGGATTTCAATATCAAATAAGTGAGCAACAATTTCAGTATCTGTTTCACTCGCTATTTTTCTTTTTTGAGCTTTTAAGGCTTCTTTGAGGTCGAGGTAATTTTCAATAATTCCATTATGAACCAGAGTGACCGATCCAACTCGATGAGGGTGGGCGTTTATTTCATTAGGCGCTCCGTGAGTTGCCCAACGAGTGTGGCCAATACCTAATGAACCAGTAAAGTGTTTTCCAACTAGTTTATCTTCTAGTTTTTCGATTCGACCTTTGGAACGGTAAACATCGACATGTTCTTTTTCTAGAATGGCAATTCCAGCAGAGTCGTAACCCCGATATTCGAGGCGCTTTAAACCATCAATCAGAATCTCTTTAGGGTCGCTACTTCCGTTATAGCCAATGATTCCGCACATTCCATTAATCTCCTGCCCCCAAACCCGCAGTCTTATCTATTTTGAAGTGGGTTTTCAAGCTCTGGATTAACACCTTTGATTACAATAACTTAACCAATCCTGAAAGAGGAGTATGTCCCAAAGCTGGTGCTGCCAGTTGCGTTCCCCCGAAAGGTGTTCCTTCCACAGCTTTCGAACGACTTGGGCCCGGAGAACGCCTTCTCGATTCAAACGTTCTTCCGACAACAGAGTTTCTGCCCAATCTCGAAGAGGCCCTCGAATCCATTCTCCCACCGGCACACTGAAACCCATTTTTGGACGATCAAACAAAGCCTTCGGAACATAGCTTTCGAGAATTTTCTTTAAAATGAACTTTCCATCTCCTTGATGAAGTTTTAACGACTGGGGAAGAGACCAAGCGAGTTCAATGACTCGCGGGTCGAGCAGGGGCATTCTTCCTTCAAGGCTTACTGCCATCGTAGCCCTATCTACTTTTACGAGAACATCATCGGGCAAATAGGTCATCAAATCAAAAAACATCATTCTTTGAATCGGTTCTTCGAAATCAGGCCACCCTGCCGGGTTAGTAACAACAGTTGGAGGTTCCTCTGCAAAAACCGTTAACTCGCTCGGCGGATTAAAATGAGAGGTCAGAGCAACATAAAGTTCCTGAGAGTTTGCAACGCCAAGAACTTCCGCAAGCTTTTTAATCTTTTCTCCTGGGGCAGCCCACCGAAACTTTGCTGGCAGAACCTTCTCTAACGAATGAAAAAGCCTATCCCAATAACGAGGTGGGACAGAATTTAAAAGTTGCGCTAGTCGGCTTCTTACTTGAGGACTCACTTCACCAAACCGATCCCAAAAACTTTTCCCCCATAAATAGCGGTTGTATCCCGCAAAGAGCTCATCCCCACCATCTCCCGAAAGGGAAACAGTTACTTTTTCACGAGCCAATTTGGAAACAAGATAAGTCGGGATTTGGGAAGGATCTGAAAAGGGTTCATCAAACATAGACGCGAGTAAAGGAATCACGTCTCGAGCTTGTTGGGGAGTCACCATCAGCTCTGTGTGCTCTGTTTTTAAGTGTGCGGCTATTTGTCTGGCAAAATTAGCTTCATTGAAAGCAGCCTCTTCAAATCCAATAGTAAACGTCTTAATGGCCCGATTGCTTTGGGCCTGCATCAGGGAAACAATCAAGGATGAGTCGATGCCACCCGATAGGAAAGCTCCCAAAGGAACATCGGCTTCCATTCTGATTTTAACCGCATCTTTCAAGAGATGATGAAGTGCTGACTCTGCTTCAATTAAATTTCCCTTAAATCCATCTTTCACTGCTCGATTGCAGATTTCTCTAGCAGACCAGTAAGAAACTATGGAAAGAGATTCTTTTTGCGAGGGTTGGAGACTCAAGACTGAGGCTGGCGTTAATTTCTTTATATTCTCAAAAGCCGAGTAGGGAGCAGGAATACAACTGTGACGAAAGAAAAGATTCAGGGCTTTTTTATCGAGGACTTTAGTGAACTCCGGGAGAGAAAAAAAAGATTTTAGTTCAGAACCGAAAACGAATGATCCCGCTACCCAACCGTAGTAGAGGGGTTTTTCTCCAACACGATCTCTGGCTAGGAACAAGGTTTTCAGTTCTCTGTCCCAAATAGCCATAGCAAACATTCCATTGGCTTTCTTCAGGGTTTCCGTGATTCCCCAAACGGTAAAACCAGCTAATAGGGTTTCTGTGTCTGAATGTCCACGAAAGGCAAAGGGAAAACGGGAAGAATCGATAACTTCCTGTTTGAGGTCTTGGTGATTATAGATTTCACCATTAAAAAGGAGTGAGTATCGACCGCATGCGGATTGCATGGGCTGTCTCCCTTGTTCCGATAAATCCAAGATAGAAAGACGTCTAAAACCGAAGGCAATTCCCTGCTTTTCATCTATCCAAGAAGAATCATCATCAGGACCTCGATGCCGAATGGCGTTAGTCATCCCAGACAAACGGCTTTGATACCATTCGAAGGATTTATCAGCTTGGGGATTGAGGAAGCCTGCAAAGCCGCACATAATGATGATTGTGACACTTTTATTTGAATTAGTCGTGCCGTGTTTTAATGAAGCAGAGTCACTCGAGCTGCTGATCGAAAAGTCTGCGCAAAGTGCGCTTGAAGTGGGATTAACTCCTCAAAACTTTCAATTGGTTTTAGTAGACAACGGGAGTCGAGATCAAACTCAGGAAATCCTCAAAGAGCTTAAAAAAACAGAATGGGGCCAGTGGTTTCGTGTTGAGACCCTTAATTTGAATCAAGGCTATGGTGGTGGAATTTATGAAGGGCTAAAGACTACTCGGGCACCTTGGGTGGGATTTACTCATGCCGATTTGCAGTGCGACCCAAGCGATGCCATGCGAGCTTTTCTTAATTGTAAGCAACCTTCCCTTCAGACGATCGTTCAGGGGATCCGAAAAAACAGAGATTTATGCGATTGGATCATCAGTCGAATTTTTGAATTCTCGGTTGGGGTTATTTGGGGTTTTTGGGCCTTTGATTTGAATGCTCAGCCCAAAGTTTTTTCTCGTGATTTGTTGGAAAAAATAAAAAACCCACCGAGCGGTATTCCCTTTGATGCCTTTATTCTTTGGACCGCGAAGAAAGTCGGTTTTTCAAAGAAAAGAATTGAAGTCCGACTAGCTCGAAGACGCTACGGGCATTCTCATTGGAATTTTGGTATCAGAAAGAGACTGAATACTTTTTTTAAAGTAGTCCGAGAACTTTTGAAAGTAAGGCTTATAGCTCAGTCACAATAGATAGTTTTGCTCGACGAGGCGTCGTGCCAGTCGATTTCAGAGAATTTCCAGCCCCCATTTTAATGTACCGGTCCATATCCGACTCAACCATCAGTTGGACCATCTTTTCAAAGCTTACTTCCCGCTTCCACTTTAAACCTTTTTCAGCTCTTGAAGGATCTCCCAAAAGACTGTCGACTTCTGCTGGTCTCAGAAAGGCTGGATCGAGTTTTACCCAGTCTTCGTAATTTAAACCAACTACCTCAAAGGCCAATTTTGCAAAATCTCGAACAGTATGAGCTTTTCCAGTAGCTACGACATAATCAGATGGTTCCGGTTGTTGCAGCATGAGCCACATGGCTTTGACGTAATCTCCGGCAAAACCCCAGTCTCGTTTAGCTTCTAAATTTCCTAGACGCAAATCCTTAGCAAGACCTAGTTTAATTTGAGCAACGCCATCAGAAATTTTTCTTGTTACGAACTCAAGCCCACGTCTTGGGGACTCATGGTTAAATAAAATTCCAGAGACCGCAAAAAGGCCGTAGCTCTCACGATAATTAACTGTAATGTGATGGCCATAAACCTTAGCGACTCCGTAGGGACTTCTGGGATAAAACGGCGTTTTTTCTGTCTGGGGTATTTCAATGACCTTCCCAAACATCTCAGAAGAAGAAGCTTGGTAGACCTTAGCCTCAGGGCAAACAGCACGAACAGCTTCTAGGATTCTCGAAACCCCGACTGCAGTGAATTCTGCTGTAAGCACGGGTTGTTTCCAGGATGTGGGAACAAAAGATTGGGCTGCCAAATTGTAGACTTCCGTTGGCTTTGCCTCCTCCAGAGCTTGTGAAAGAGAAACTTGATCTAAGAGATCTGCTTCAAGAAGCGTGATTTTATTTTGGATATGCGCAATTCGTTCAAAATTGTTCGTGGATGAACGCCTCACAACGCCAAAAACTTCGTAGCCTTTTTCTAAAAGGAGTTCTGCCAAATAAGAACCATCTTGGCCGGTAATACCCGTAATCAAAGCTCGCATACTTTCACTCCTTAATTAAAGAAGCCTATTAATTTTGGTTATTTAGCATCAGTTAGAGAATACACCCAACAACTGCCTATGGGGTGAGCACCCTAAGTTCTTTAATTTTAAATGACTTTTAAAGTTTTTATTAGCCCTGTTAAAAAGAAAGAAAGTGTTTAATTTTTGGTTGGCTCACCATGTCTTTTCCAAGTATTTGATATCATGTGGGTTTATTCCAGATTCCAGTGTATTCCCAACTGGCAAAGGGGTTGCACCTTCTAGGTGTTAGAAATCGATAAGGAGAGCCCCCAATGATGATTCGCATTTTAGCATTTTTAGCACCGGGAATTTTTCTGTTCTTCACTGCTTGCAGTGGATCCAATAGTAAGCCTCCCCAGCCTACGGGTGGTAATGAGGTCGAACAAAGCGTCTTAGACAATCTGTATGATCACGCGAACCGTGCGAAAGCAAGTTGCGCATCTGACTATACGCCTGTGATGGTTTTGGCAGCCCAACAATATCTAGCAGCTCCTCAAACGCCGTGTGGCGGTGCTGGAGGCGCTATTCCTGGAAATCCGGGCGGAGGCTTCATTGGTGGAGCCCCTCTGGCTGGGGCACCGGTTGCTGGAGCTCCTGTGATGGCAGGTTTTCCAGTTGCGCAACCTACACAAGGAATTTATCCGGGTGCTCCCGTTTGTGGAGCCCCTCAAGTGCCTCAAATGCCAGTTCCACAACCCAAGACAGATTCTTGTAAAAATGATCTTAAGAATTTGATCGCAACTTTTAGCACTATCAAAAGTAAAAATGGCAAAGTGCTTTACGCGAATTTACCAGAAGCCCAGCAATGGCTTGCAGAGACTTTAGGGGGTCTCATCAATCAGATTGGCGGCAACGTTCAGGCTCAGTTACCCGGAGCTCCCATGCAAGATCCTAATTTCCAAGCTTTCCTTCTTGCTCAAGGTGGTAAAGCCGCTCTTCAAATGGCTCCACAAACGGGTTCTGCTATTCCGATGCAACTTTTACAGCAGTACATGGGACAAGTTCCTACTTTGGGGATTCCCATGAACACCTTCCAACAGTATTTGGGAGGATAATTTTTATCGATTATCAGTAAGGACATCAGTAAGGGCAAAGAGACCCAGACTTCACTTCTTGGTGAAGCTCTGGGTTTCTTTTTTTTGATCCCCTGATAAGTTAACAGGATGAACCAAGAGTCCTGTCATCACTGTGCCCCGAAGCCCGCTGAAGACACTGCTTCTGAATTGAGAGATTATTTTGTTAGATTTTTAGGCTCTCTCTTTTGTGCGGTTCCTGTTTGGTGGTTTTCCATGGCAGGAAACCATACGGGAGGACAGCACAAGATCCTTCTTTCCGTAGCAACTGGAATCAGTATTTTTGGTTGTGGTTGGCCCATTTTGAAACGCGCTTGGATTTCTTTTAAAAACAGAAATCTCAACATGTTTTCCTTAATTGGAGTGGGACTCATCAGTGCGTTTGGATTGAGTCTTACTCTTTCTGGGGAGTATTTTGAGGGAGCAGCAACTTTGGTTTGTTTTGTTCTTCTCGGACAAGTTTTGGAACTTCAAGCCTCCAAAAAAACACTGAAATCTTTGGATGCCCTGCTATCGCTTTCTCCCAAAACGGCTTGGGTTGTTACCCCTCAAGGAACTGATAGGGAAGTTCTGGTCTCTTTGGTTCGCGTAGGAGATTACGTCAGAGTTCGACCGGGAAGTCAGATCCCCTTGGATGGAACAATCACTGAGGGACAGAGTGGGGTAGATGAATCTCTAGTGACGGGAGAGTCCTTACCTGTGGAGAAAAAAACTGGGGATAGGGTAATCGGAGGGACACTGAATGGTCTTGGAACATTCATCTTTAAGGTAGAAAAAACGGGGTCTCAAACGGTTCTTTCGCAAATTATCGAATCGGTGTCATCCGCTCAAATGCAGAAAGTTCCCATTCAAAAAACAGCCGATCTCGTCTCGGCTATTTTTACTCCGTGGGTCTTTGTTTTTGCGGTTCTAACGGCACTTGTTTGGTTTGTTTGGGGGGACGAGCCCAAACTCATCACAGCGATAATCCAATCGGTATCGGTTTTGATGATTGCTTGTCCCTGTGCCCTGGGGCTTGCGACTCCCATTGCCATCTTGGTGGGAACTAGCGTTGCTGCGAAACAAGGTATTTTGTTTCAAAAGTTGGAAGCTATCCAACTTTTGGAAAAGGTGACAACGGTGGTTTTTGATAAAACGGGCACCCTTACGGAGGGAAAGCCGAAAGTCGTTACTTTCTTAATGACCGACGAAAGAAAAAAATCTCAGTTTCTGACGTTCGCGGCAAGCCTGGAATCGGTGAGTGAACATCCCCTAGCTAAAGCAGTTTTGGAAAAAGCAAAGCAGGAAAGCATTCAGACATTTTTAAAAGTATTAGATTTTCAAAGTGTTCTGGGAAGAGGAATCACCGGAAAGACCGAGGGAAAAAAAATCCTGATTGGTAACGAAGAGTTTCTTACAACTGAAGCGATTGACCTCGTAAGGTTTCAGAGCGAGCTAAGCCAGATGAGAAACCGGGGAGAGACCGTTTTACTCCTAGCGGTTGAAGGGACCTTAGAAGCGGTCTTTGGCATTCAAGATCCTCTTAAACCGTCGGCAAAGGCGGCTATCAAAGAATTAAAGCAAAAGGGATTAAATCTTTTTCTAGCTTCTGGAGACCATCAGAAGAACACGCAACTCATAGCCGCACAACTTGAAATACCCAACTATCAAGGACATTGTTCCCCGGCTGATAAGGCCAGGCTAGTCAGCGAACTGCAGGCCAGAGGGGAGAAAGTTGCTTTTCTGGGAGATGGAATTAACGATGCGCCAGCTTTAACTCAGTCCGATGTGGGCGTGGCAATGGGTACGGGAACCGATATTGCCAAACAAAGTGCAAGTATCACCCTAGTGAACGGTGATTTACGTGTTTTTGAGCAGGTTTTCCAACTCAGTGAAGTGATGATGCGTATTATCCATCAGAATCTTTTTTGGGCCTTTTCTTACAATATCATTGGAATCCCTCTTGCCGCGGGTCTTTTCTACCCGATTTGGGGATTTCGCTTAAGTCCTGCCTTTGCAAGTATGGCGATGACTTTCAGCTCTCTTTTAGTGGTGGGAAATTCCTTACGACTAAGCCAAAAGAGAAATTGGCGCGTCGCGAAGTAAAAAATTAGTTTTCTCACCTTTTTACATTAGTTGAGCGTGTGGTAAATTTACTCTCACCTTATTAGTAGCTTTACCAAGAACAGCGAGAAACCCATGAAAAAATCTTTCTTTGTTATTTTGTTTGCCCTTGTTTTGGCGGCTCCTTCGTTTGGCGTTAAGGAGTACTACGATTTATCTAAAAGCATTCGTTCTCTTGGAATGGGCGGTGCCTTTTTCGGACTCTCCGATGATGAGTACGCACTTTTTTCGAATCCTGCGGGGCTGAGCTTAAGAAGAACGGGAGCGGAGACGATGCTCAGGGTGAATGGGCATGTGTCTGCGGATGCTATTTCCGGATTTAAAGATTTTACGAGTTTGAGTGGAAGCAGCCTTCAAACAGCCATTAATCGTTTGGACAAGTATAAAGGCAAGCCACTATATGGAAATGCTGGGCTTTTACCTTACTTTGTCTCCAAAAATCTAGCAGTAGGATTGCTGCTGGCTGATACCAAAATCAATTTTAATATTTCAACATCTAGCTCTGAAATTGTAAGCTTGCCGGCATCGACTGAGATTGCGGATATTACACTTATCAGTGATTCGGGAGTTGTTATTGGTTATGCACAATCTTTAGGAGATCCGGACCTTCACGTTGGTGCAAATTTAAAAGGTCTTTTCCGTTCAGGGGGCAGAAAGTTTTTTACTGCGGCTGAGTATCTCGCTAACGGCAAAATTGATTTCGATCCTAAAACAATCGGCGGAAGTGGAATGGGAGTCGATTTAGATTTAGGAGCTACTTATGAAATGAAGAACCTTCCGTTCGGTATATTAAGTAGGGCATCTCTCGTTTTCAGTAATCTTCTAGCTTCTGAATTTTCTATCTCACACAAATATGGGGCTGTTCCCCGGCTGAATCGAACGATGAATTTGGGATGGTACACTGCATTTGATGGCTTTGCGTTTGTGGACAATGTCCATGTACTAGCCGATATTTCCAATATTTCAATTGGAGGGGAAACAAATCCTGATCTTGGTGCTCGAACAGGTTCCTTCTTAAAGAAAGTTAATTTGGGTGTTGAGCTTCCCATCGGTAGATTCAGTGTTCGTGGGGGACTTCATCAGGGGTACCTCACAGCCGGATTTGGCATGAATCTGTACGGTATCCGATTGGATGCTGCTACATACGGTGAAGAAACTGGGGAAAATACGAAACAAGGCAGCCGGCGTTACGCGCTGACAGTTGCATTAGGTTGGGGAAGTGCTCCTCCAGCTCCGATTCCCGCAACTCCTGAGGAAAGAAAATCGGTCGTTCCTGCTAAGCAACCGGTTAAAGAAGTACCAGCTCCCAAAGAAGCTCCAACTTCTACGGAGCCAACTGAATCTCAAGGTGATCTATGAAACTCAAAACTTCGTTAAAAGGGGTCCTTCTTGGCCTCGTACTGTCCTGTTCTTCCTGGGCAGCTAACTATGAAAAAGTAGCGGAAAAAAAACTCTTTAATGGAGAAACCGTAAAAGAGTTTAAATTTCAAAATGGTCTAAAGGTTCTCTTGGTTTCTCGCCATCAGGCTCCCGTTCTCACTTACCAAGTTTGGTTCGATGTGGGTTCTCTGAATGAAAAAATGGACCAGAAACTGAACCGAACAGGTCTTGCTCATCTTTTCGAACACATGATGTTTCGAGGAACCAAAAAATATCCTGATGGAAAGTTTGATGAGTTGACCTCGCGTCTCGGAAGCGACAAACAGAATGCCACTACTTACTATTATCGCACCAACTACTTCGAGAGCGTTCCTGCCTATCAACTCGAAAAAATTATGGAGCTGGAATCCGACCGAATGGCGAATCTCATCTTAGACGGCGAGTTACTTGAAAAGGAAAAAGGTGCCGTGGTGGGAGAGTTCCGACGGGCCATGGATAATCCCAATCGCCTTGCTTGGGATGAGCTCATGAGACTTGTTTACACTGAAAGTCCATTCCGTTTCACTGTTTTGGGAACAGAGGAAGAAATCAAAGGGTTTTCATTAGAAGATGCCCAGTATTTTTATAAGACCTTTTACGCTCCCAATAACTGCACCATCATTGTGGTTGGGGATGCCAAAGAAGAGAACCTTCTTCCGATGGTTGATAAATATTACGGTTCCATGAAGCCCCAAGAAATTCCTAAATTAACGTTAAAGGACGAAGCTCCCCAGACCAAAGAGAGAAAATGGGAAGGAAAGCATGCGCAGGCTACTTCCGAGATTCTACTCATGGCCTATCGGATTCCTCCCGTGACCGATCCAGAAATCATTCCCTTATCTTTAATTTCTTCGCACCTTTCTAATGGGATGGAATCTCGCCTTAGAAAAGCTTTGGTGGATACTGGCATTGCAGTGGGAGCCAGTGCGGGAATTAGTAATCGTCCAGACCTCTTTGAAGTCAGTGTCTCGTTATCTGAAAAGCACAGTGCTGAGGAAGCTATCCGAATCATTGATAGAGAAGTAGCACTTCTTCATCAAAGCAAAATCAGCAAATCCGATTTTGAGCGCGCTCTTAACCAAGAGCTCCTCAGTGTTTACGGTTCAATCGGAAACAATAATGCGCTTGCTAATCTGTTCGGCGAGTATCTGATGATTTCTGGGAACTATCTTCGAGGACTTGAAGTTCTTGAGGGTTATAAGAAATTGGATTCTGGAGATCTTCAGAAAATCGCAAAAAAATATTTCAAAAAAGAAAATCGTTCGATTGTGATTGTCAGGCCGTCTAAAAAGGGAAAAGTATCATGAGTCGAGTATTCATTTGTCTGTGGTTATGTTTGGTTGCCCCTAATCATTTTGCTTCGGCAGCACCTGCCGTCTCAGCTGAGGAACCCCAACTCATTTATGAGGAAGATCCTTCTTCGTTAGTTTCAGATATTCAAGTGGTAATCCGAACTGGTTCCGCAGAGGAGTCGGTCGGAAAGCAGGGACTGACGAATATTTTCTCGGAACTCATGCTCCGAGGAACAAAGAAATATGATCGACAAAAATTTCAGAGCACGCTGGAAAGGTTGGGAGCAACCCTTTCGGTATCAGTCTTTCATGATCAAATTGTTTTCTCTGGCGAGGTAATCAAGGAGAATACTTTTGAGTTTATGAAGCTTCTGGAGGAAGCCCTCTTTCAGCCCAAATTTGATGAGAAAGAATTGAACTCGTTGAAAGTTGAGATCATTAATCAGATTTCCCATATCAAGAATTCGAATAACCGATTGGGTGGGCTTGCGATACGCCAAGAACTCTTTAAAGGCACTCCAATAGAAAAACCCGCT
The DNA here is from genome assembly GCA_945878405.1 of Bdellovibrio sp. ZAP7. Taxonomy (GTDB): domain Bacteria; phylum Bdellovibrionota; class FAC87; order UBA2466; family UBA2466; genus RFNO01. The sequence continues at coordinate 8,602 of CAMCTJ010000001.1, read as the reverse complement.
ATTGGTACTTTAAGTTCCGTTCGAAAACTGCAAATGCCCGATATTTTGCGAGCCTACAATAATGTTTTCTTTAAACAAAATATGCTCTTTGCGGTCGCTTCACCTTTTAAGGAATCGCAGTGGAAAACAGCATTAAAAGAGATGTGGAAAAAGTTTCCGGATGGAGCACCGAAAACACGGCGTATTTTTGAACCCAAAGTTCCCGAAACCTTAACTCTTATCGTAGTTCATAAGCCTAAGACATCGACGGGAGTGCTCACATTTGCCCAAAAAGGCATTACGGCTCAAGATCCCGAGCGTTACGCTTTGGGAATAGGTAATTTCTCATTTGGTGGGGAACCTCTCGTAAGTAGGCTCTTTAGGACCATCCGGGGAGAACTAGGGTGGACCTATGCAATCAATTCGAGTTATGGAGCTATGGGAAGTTTGTCGTATCAGCCAGGAATTTTTTCCATTGTTTCAACACCGTCAGTTGAGTTCACAACAAAAACACTCTTTAAGACGCTTTCTAGTTGGCAAGATTACATGCGAAATGGACTTCGAAAAGACGAATTGAGCTTAGCACAAGAAAGTTCAGTCAATTCCTATCCCTTTGAGTTTGAATCTGCTCAAAAGAGATTGGGACAGAGAGTGTACAGTGAACTCTACGGGGTTCCTGTTCTGACTCAAGAGGAATACGAAAAAACTTTAGATAAAGTGGGCAATAGAGAACTCAAGAAAGCTCTGAAAGATCGGCATACAGAAAAAGGATGGATCATTACTTTGGTAGCCGATAAAGACGTGATCGCTGCTCAGTTAGCTGAGGAACAAAAGGGAATTCCTTACGAGAGCCAACTCAAAATCTCAAAGATAATTACACCTGCTGAGTTAATTCAGTAAGGATCAATGCTTTGATTTGATCCAAGTTAATGATTCGTATAAATCTAATTGTTTTCCGACAGGGGAATAGCTTCCTAAGAAATTGTGTTGGGCGTAGGAACTAGAAGCTTCCTCTTTACTGAGCTGTTCATTTTCGGGGGGCCATAGAAATCGGGTGTCTACTCTTCCAGGGAAGTCCTCTCGCGCAAGGACATTCCGATAAATGATGAGCGGAATAAAGTTTTTACCCTTCGGCAAAAAGTTAATCCCATTCGCCTTACAGAGGTCCCGAACATTTATTCCATCTTCTATTTCAGGACCTACCAATAAGAATGTCTCATTGTCAGTGATTTTAAATTCCGCATCGCTAATGCAACCTGAGGTTCGGGTCGTTTTCGCACTTCCCATACAAAAGGAAAAATAACGAACTTGGGGTTGAGGATGCCCCTGTTTTTCAAGTCCGAAACTGGGCGATTTGAAGCGAAAGAGTGCAAAAGATTTCTTCTGAGAAAAATCGAGACGCGCAACTAGGTATTGATTGTCTGCATTGTTGTAAAAGCCTAAACCACGGCTCGCATAAAAAAAGATGTCTCCCTTTTCAGTAGGTTTAGGCGGAAGATTGGCAAACTCGAAAAGAGATCCTTCGGGAGCTGGCAAGGCTTCAAGCTTCTGTGGGCAATGGGTTGGCAGATGAGTTTCGGGGTCAAAGGCCTCAATGGTGGGAAGGTTTACTCCTCCTTGAATATCATCTTGAGGTAAGTAGATTCGATACCACAGTTCAAACGTATGGTTTAACGCTTGAGCGGGGGTTAACCAAACAGTGAACGGCTCTCCAGGGTGCAGTTGGCTTTGAAGTTCGGGATTATCCATTTGAAATTGACTGTCGGGGATGCTGCCCAAGCTGGAGCGAGTGTCTTGATCGTATAAGTTTAAAGTTGAATAGCGCCCTTTGGGTACTAGCCCCTTAATTCTCAACTTAATTTTTTGGTCCCGAGGCAACTGGAAAGAAAAACGAAAATAGCTGACGTGGGTTTCTGGAAAAGCTCCCAATCGACCCGGTTCGCTGGAAAACTCAACCCAAGGGCTTCGACAGAAATTAAATGAAAAAGCTGAAGGCGTTAACCCCAATAGAAAAAAGATAAAAAAAACTCTGAGCCACATATCAGGTTAACGAGAGAATTTCCTTTTTAAGGCCTGGCCCGCAGGTAATAAACGTCTGTCCACGAATTGTTCTCTCTCCGTGAAAATCAAAATATTCTCCGCCGGCCTCTTCAACGAGGCAGGCAAGTGGAGCAATATCCCAAATGGAAATCACAGGATCAACCATCGCATCCATTGCCCCTCTCATGACCAATGAGTGACCGAAGCAATCCGTGTAGCCCCTGCAAATTTCAGTTTTTTCGTTGAGAGAACGAAATAATTTTTCTTTACCGGCTTCACGGAAGGCGTAAACATCCCCGACTCCCATGACAGCTGTCTTTAATTCATGGGCGTCGCTTACGTGAATTTGGTGGCCGTTACAGTAGGCCCCTAGGTCCGCTCCCGCCCAGTAGGTTTCCTGCAAAGCAGGAAGAACCATGATTCCACCAATGGGTTCTCCGCGATCTAATAGGCCAATGAGAGTTCCAAATAAGGGGATGCCACGTACGAAGCTTCTGGTTCCATCTATGGGGTCTACCGTCCAGACATACTGATTATGGGTAGATTCTTCACCCAGTTCCTCTCCCAAAATTCCAAAACCGGGAAAGGCTTCCAGGAGGGATTTTCGAATAAATTCCTCGGTTTTCTTATCAGCTACAGTCACCGGGGTCTGGTTTTCCTTCATTTCTATCAGGATGGGCTTTCGAAAATAGGAATAGGCCAGTTCGGCAGCTCGCTCAGCTATTTCAGTTGCAGTCTCTAAGATATCTTCTAGCTCATTCATGGGCGTAGATATGGCACAGGAACACCGATTCGGCAATTCTGATGAAATCCATTGTCGGGTGACTTAAAAGCCAATATAAATCCCTAATAATAAGAACCTTTTTGAAAGGAATGGCCATGAAAAAAACCCGAGTTGCGATAAACGGATTTGGAAGAATTGGAAGAGTGACAACTCGACTTCTGATGAATCGCCCAGAGTTTGAATTAGTGGCTATCAATGACTTAACCCCCACGGATCAAGCAGCCCATTTGCTAAAATACGACTCCGTTCATGGAACCTGGGATAAGACGGTTAAAGCTGAAAAGGAAGGGTTTCAACTCAATGGGCAATCGGTGCAAGTCTTTGCCATGAGAGATCCGGCGGAACTCCCTTGGGCAAAGTTGGGTGTGGACTTAGTGTTTGAAAGCACCGGGGTATTTACTGACTATGCTGGCTCCTCCAAACATTTAAAAGCAGGTGCTAAGAAAGTAATCATCTCCGCCCCTTGCAAAGATAACGATAAAATTCGAACCTTTGTGATGGGAATTAATCACGAAACTTACAATCCTGCGCAAGACAATATCGTATCCAATGCTTCTTGCACCACGAACTGTTTGGCTCCAGTGGTGAAAGTCTTGAATGACAATTTTAAAGTGCAACGGGGCCTGATGACGACAATCCATTCTTATACGAATGACCAGCGTGTTTTGGATCTCGTGCACTCTGATTATCGTCGGATGAGAGCTGCCGGATTAAATATGATTCCCACTTCTACCGGGGCTGCCAAGGCAGTTACTCTCGTTATCCCCGAGCTCAAAGGGAAACTCACCGGAACTGCAGTGCGAGTGCCCACTCCCAATGTTTCATTGGTAGATTTTGTGGCGGATCTAGGAAAAACTGTAACCGTTGAAGAAGTGAATGACGCTTTTAAGAAAGCGGCTCAGGCGGGACCCCTCAAAAATATTTTAAATGCCGTCGAAGAGGAGTTGGTTTCTTCGGATTTTAATGGAACCCAGTGGTCTTCAAGCATCGATTTAGCTTCCACCATGGTCATCGATGGAAGCATGGTGAAAGTTCTGAGCTGGTATGACAATGAGACTGGATTTTCCTGTCGCATGTTGGATTTGGCTGCTTGGATGGCAAAGAGTTTTTAATGCAAAAAGAAGTAAGAAAAATTCAAGATCTGGAACTTCGAGGAAAACGTGTCTTTGTTCGCGTGGATTTCAACGTTCCGCTCAAACACGATGGAAAAAACTGGGTGGTTACTGATTCCAAAAGAATTGAAGGGGCACTGGAAACTATCCGGCACGTGATAGCTTCTGATGGAAAATGTATTTTGGCCTCCCATCTTGGAAGACCTCACGGAAAAAAAGATCTGAAATACAGTCTTGAGCCAGTGGGCGCGAAACTTTCTGAGCTCCTACAGAAAGATGTTGTTCTTACTGATGACTGCATCGGAGATGGAGCAAAGAGCTTATCGCAAAGAATGAGAAATGGAGATGTTCTTCTTTTGGAAAATCTTCGGTTTCATGAGGGCGAAGAAGAAAACTCTCCAGACTTTGTTGCGAAACTTATGGAGCTCACTGACATTTATGTCAATGATGCCTTCGGAACCATGCACCGAGCGCATGCCTCGACTGTTGGTCTGCCCAAAATGGTTGCTCAGCGAGCTGCTGGATTCTTAGTTCAAAAGGAACTCAAATATTTAAGTGATCTTCGAGATAACCCAGGACGTCCTTTTGCCTTGATTATGGGAGGCGCCAAAGTTTCTGACAAAATGGGAATACTGGAGCAGTTTTTACCCAAAGTAGACAAAGTATTTGTGGGCGGAGCGATGGCGTATGCATTCTTGAAAGCCCAAGGCCATGAAATCGGTCGTAGTCTGTGCGATGAAAAACAAATGCAGCTTGCATCAAAAATTCTAAGAATTTCCGATGCGAGAAAAGTAAAAGTGTTTTTACCCGTGGATCATGTTGCTACTTCTGCCATTTCGGATGTGAAAGGCAAAGTAATTACCGACGGTGTTGATATCCCAAAAAATCTCCTTGGGGTGGATGTGGGACCTAAAACGTTGGAGCTTTTTCAAAAAGAACTTTCGGAAATGAAAACGATTTTCTGGAATGGCCCTATGGGAGTATTTGAAGAGCCTGCATTTTCTAAAGGAACTTTCGAGCTCTCAAAAATCATCGCCGGAACCCAGGCCTTGAAGCTTGCTGGGGGCGGAGATTCTGCATCGGCGATTTCTCAATCTGGCTGTGAGGATCAATTCGATTTCATCAGTACGGGTGGGGGAGCCACTTTGGAGTTTTTAGAGGGGCGTGATTTCGCCGGCTTAAAAGCGCTAGAATATCGAGTTCAGGGGGATGGATGAGACTTCCGCTCTTTGCCGCCAACTGGAAAATGAATAAAGCGGTATCGGAAGTTCGGCCCTTTATGTTGGCTTTGCTCGAAGGCCTTCACGTTCTTTCCGCAAAAGCAGGAACTCATTACGAGGTGATGATTGCCCCGCCGGCAACCCATCTCATGACGGCTCGAGAGGCGACTCAGAAAACCCCGATTCAAATCGGTGCTCAAAACTGCGGGCAAGCGCCTTCAGGAGCTTTCACGGGAGAAATTTCTCCTGTGGTTTTAAAAGAGCTTGGGTGCCCTTGGGTGATTTTAGGCCATTCGGAGAGACGACACCTTTATCTCGAAGACGATAATCGAGTTTTGGGAAGGTTGCAGGCCGCTCTAAAAGAGGGGTTATTGCCTATCCTTTGTGTAGGGGAAACTTTACCAGAACGAAAAGCTGGCCAAACTATGGCAGTTGTTGAAAGGCAGTTGGGGATTTTAAAAAATGCTGAAGTGGCCGGAAAATCCATTGTGATTGCCTATGAGCCGGTCTGGGCAATTGGAACAGGCGAAAATGCCACTCCCGCTCAGGCCCAAGAGGTCCACCAGTTCATTCGGAGCTGGCTGAAAACCCATTTTTCACCTGCCTTTTCAGAAAAAACTCGAATTTTGTATGGGGGCAGTGTTAAACCAGAAAATTCTGCATTCCTGATGAGCGAGCCCGATGTGGATGGATTTTTGGTAGGTGGGGCTAGCTTAGACGCCAAGAGCTTTTCGGGGATAGTAGAAAACGGATTAAAATCAAGGAGTTAGACGTGACAGCACTGATTGCTATTCATTTTGTGATTTGCCTGTTCTTAGTTTTGGTCATTCTTTTACAACCGGGAAAAAGCGATGGCGGAGTCGGTTTTGGAGCTGCTTCAGGAAGTAGCCAAAGTATTTTTGGAAGTCGAGGAGCCGGAAACTTCCTAACCAAAATGACAACTGGGGCTGCTTGTCTGTTTCTGGTTACTAGCTTTTTCTTGACTCGAGAACGCATGAAGGAATTTAACAGTAGCGTAATAAAAGAAGAGCCAGCTTCTTCAGCACCTGCTCCTGAAAAGGAGCCTGTAAAAGCAGCTGAACCAGAAGCGAAGAAGGAAGAAGCACCCAAGAAGTAAGATAGTTTCCTAAGTGTGCGGCGGTGGTGGAATTGGTAGACACGCATGTTTGAGGGGCATGTGCCGCGAGGCGTGGGGGTTCGAGTCCCCCCCGCCGCACCATTAAAGAAGGGTGCTTAGCTCAGTTGGTTAGAGCGCTGCCTTCACACGGCAGAGGTCATAGGTTCGAGTCCTATAGCACCCACCATTTGTCAAACTATTCGAACCGGAATTTTCAAGCCCGCTTGTCATGCTTTTCCCCACAAAATAATGCAGTTTAAAACTAGTTGGCAGAAGTTCTACTTTGGCAGCACCCCCTCAGCTGGATTTTGCTATCGACCAGCTTGATGATTTTTCTCAACTCCCTCCTGAAACTAACTCGTTTTAAAACGAGAAAGGTACCCCCATGAGGGCCCATTAATTCGCTATAACTTTATTTATCGCCATTATAACTCAATAAGAAATGGGCTTGTATGCTGCTTATCCGTCCTAAACCACAAGAAACACTACTTCATATTTTCATGAAAATATGAGATACTACTTCGGTTATGTATAAAAGACTGGCCCCAATACAAAAAACACCTAAACGAAGCTTTTTTATTTGGGGGCCTAGACAGGTGGGAAAGTCGACTCTCCTTAAGCACCTCTACCCCAACGCTCTAGTCATCGATCTTTTAAAATCTGATGAGTACTTTCGGTTTCAACAAAGCCCCAAACTTTTTAGAGAGATAGTTGGAAACCAACCCCCAAAAACTCTGACTGTAGTGGATGAAGTACAAAAGGTCCCTGCTCTTTTGGACGAAGTTCATTGGCTCATTGAAAACAAAAATCAAATTTTTGCACTAAGTGGGTCTAGCGCAAGAAAACTCAAACGAGGTCACGCTAATTTGCTTGGGGGAAGAGCCGTTAGACACGTACTTCTTGGTCTGACCGCACAAGAGTTGGGCAGCGATTTTAATTTAGAAAAACTTTTAAATCAGGGCAATCTGCCTAACCACTTTCTGTGCGACGAAAAAGAGTGGCTTTCACTCATCAGATCTTACGTTGCCGATTATTTAAAAGAAGAAATCGCTGCTGAGGCTGCAGTTAAAAACCTCCCTGCATTTAGCTCCTTTCTTTCAGTTGCAGCCCTCTCTGATACCGAACCGGTAAATTTTTCGAGATTTGGAAGTGATGTTGGTGTTTCTGGTCACACTATCAAAGAATATTTCGAGATCTTGGTAGAAACCTACCAGGGGGCTTGGCTACCCGCTTATATCAAACGAGCTAAGCGAAGGACCAGGCAAACACCTAAATTCTATTTTGATAACGTCGGGGTAGTCAATTATCTGGCTAAACGGGGAAAAATTGTGGAGGGCTCTGAACTGTTTGGTAAAGCATTTGAGAGTTTTATTTTTCATGAGTTGCGCTGTTATGTGGAGTATCAAAATCCTGAATTAGAATTATCCTATTGGTCCTTAACGACCCAAAACGAAGTAGACTTTATTTTGGGTGCCATGGAAGTTGCCGTTGAAGTCAAAGCAGCTTCTGAAATTCGCTCCGGCCACCTTAAAGGATTAAGAGAACTGAAAATTGAGTACCCCAAAGTAAAACGTCGGATTCTTGTCTGCAACGAAACCTATCAAAGGAAAACAGAGGATGGCATTTTGATCATGCCGTATAAGATTTTTTTAGAAAAACTTTGGAGTGGAGAAATTACAGCTGGAAGATAGGTGCCCACCAACCCCAAAATCCTCGAAAACAGATCAAAATCAGATATGAGCCGGATTTTTAATCACCGCATTGACAGATTCAGTACTGGCAAACTGGTGCGATTGTTTGCCAAGATCAAGCCAGACTTTCAGTTGAAAGTTGCTAAATCCTAAGCTTCTTAAATTCACTCTTGATAGCCGTTCGGCTATATCCAAAATGAGCCACCAACCGATTCATAGTCCAGCCTTGGCTAAATCGAAGTCTCGCCAGCACGTCCGTATCTAGCTTTGTTCTCTTCCAAACCGCTGCATACTCTTCATCAACGGTAAGTGGTTCGCCTACTATGGAGTAACCTCCACCAGACTTTAGCAATTCCAAGATGAATCAAAGAATTACTGTTCGGCGCCATTAGGTGCCATGCCTCTCGCCTTTTACTAGCTGTAAAGGGAGGGGATTTATTTGCTATAATTAGGTGTTCGAATTGACTTTAATTCCATCACTCAATGCTGAACCTGAATGGGTGGGTGCAATCGTCGAAATTTTAGAGACTGCTCCGAGAGAGAGTGTGTCAGTCTCCCAATAAGCTTGAAAGGTAACTGGCTAAGTTCAGACAGAGGGCTATTTCTATCTCATCTCATAATCAATGATTGCCGCAAAAGGTTTGTTGGGCTGAGTATAA